>DATJZM010000078.1:0-102334 GCA_035499135.1 Casimicrobiaceae bacterium
GCAGCGAGTAACGCACTCGCGAAGCAGATCGAGGCGGGCGCGCCTGCGGCGATGTTCATCTCGGCCGATCTCGAGTGGATGGACTACCTGGACCAGCGCAAGCTGCTGGTCCCGGGGTCACGGGTGAACCTCCTGCGCAACACGCTCGTCCTGATCGCACCGGCGACGAGCTCGAAGGCATTGACCATCGGGCCCGGGTTCGCGCTCGCCCCCGCGCTCGGCGGCGACAAGCTCGCGATGGCGAATCCCGACAGCGTACCGGCCGGAAAGTACGGCAAGGCAGCGCTCGAGTCGCTCGGCGTCTGGAATCAGGTGGAAGGGCAGGTCGTGCGGGCCGAGAACGTGCGCGCGGCGCTCGCGCTGGTCGCGCGCGGCGAGGCAGCCTTCGGCATCGTTTATCGAACCGACGCACTCGCCGAGAAGGGAGTGCGCATCGTCGATACGTTCCCCCAAAGCTCGCACCCGTCGATCGTCTATCCCGCCGCCCTGATTTCGGGCCGTGAGTCGCCGGCGGCGAAAGCGCTGCTCGGCTTCCTGCGTTCGCCTGCGGCAAGGGCGATCTGGGAAAAGTACGGTTTTGCGCCCTTCTGATCGACGGTGATGCTCTCCGTCGACGAACTCGGCATCATCCTTCTCAGCCTCAAGGTGGCGCTCGCGAGCGTGGTGTTCAGCCTCCCGCTCGCGGTCGCGGTGGCTTTTCTGCTGGCTCGCGCCGATTTTCCCGGCAAGACCCTCATCGACGCGCTGGTGCATCTTCCGCTCGTGCTGCCGCCGGTCGTGGTCGGGTTCGCATTGCTCGTGCTGTTCGGCCTGCGCGGACCGATCGGTGCCTTTCTCGCCGACACGTTCGGCATCGTGTTCGCCTTCCGCTGGACCGGCGCCGCCCTGGCGGCAGCGATCATGGGCTTTCCGCTGATGGTGCGCGCGATCCGCCTTTCGTTTGCCGCAATCGACCGCCGACTCGAGACCGTTGCGCGTACGCTGGGAGGCTCGCGCATCGGCGTGTTCTTCTCGATCACCGTGCCGCTCGCTCTGCCGGGTATCATCACCGGGGTCGTGCTGTCGTTCGCGCGCAGCCTGGGAGAGTTCGGCGCGACGATCACGTTCGTTTCCAACATTCCCGGCGAGACGCAGACGCTGCCGCTCGCGATCTACACGTATACCCAGACGCCCGCCGGCGATCTCCGGGCGCTGCGCCTCAGCGTGATCGCGGTCGCGCTGTCCTTCGCTTCCCTTGTTGCGGCCGAATGGATCGCCCGCCGGCATTCGACCGTGACCCGCGACTAGAGACGCATGATCGATGTCGAGGTGACGCGCCGCGTCGGGACATTCGAACTCGACGTGGCCTTCCAGGCCGAGGCTCCGATCGTCGGGCTCTTCGGACGCTCCGGTTCGGGCAAGACCACGCTCGTCAACGCGCTCGCCGGCGTGGCCCGTCCGCAGCGCGGCCGCATCGTCGTCAACGGCGAGACCCTTTTCGACAGTACGCACGGCATAGACCTGGCACCTGAGAGGCGTCGCCTCGGCTATGTCTTCCAGGACGATCTCCTGTTCCCGCATCTAAAGGTCGAGGCGAACCTCCTCTATGGCTACCGCCGCGCGCCTGCCAACGCGCGCGTGATCGACGAGGGGCACGTGATCGAGCTCCTCGGCCTGCGCAGCCTGCTGCAACGCCTGCCGGATGCGCTTTCCGGCGGCGAGAAGCAGCGGGTGGCCATCGGCCGCGCGCTGCTCGCGCAGCCGCGGCTGCTGCTCATGGACGAGCCGCTCGCCTCGCTCGATGTGCAGCGGCGCGACGAGGTGCTGCGCTACATCGAGCTCCTGCGCGACGATCTGCACATCCCCATCGTCTACGTCAGCCACTCGGTCGCCGAGATCACGCGTCTCGCCGACACGGTCGTGTTGCTCTCCGACGGCAAGTCGATCGCGAGCGGCACCGTCGAAGAGGTGATGGGGCGGGTGGACCTGCGCCCGCAGACCGGGCGCTACGAGGCTGGTACCGTGCTGGATGCGGTCGTTGCCGCTCACGATATCGACTACGGCCTCACCACGCTGCGTTTCCCGGGAGGCGTGCTGACGGTGCCCAGCGTCGAAGGACTGGTCGGCGAGCGCATCCGCGTTCGCATAAGGGCTCGCGACGTCTCCCTTGCTCTCACCCGCCCGACGGGTGTGAGCATCCTCAACGTGCTCGAAGGCTCGCTCGTCGGCTTCGGCAGCGACGACGGGCCGATCGTCGACGTGCAGCTGCGGGTCGGAGAGGTCTCGCTGGTCGCCCGCATCACGCGCCGCTCGCGCGAGCAGCTTCGCCTTCACGAAGGGCAGACGGTCTTCGCCCTGGTCAAGGCGGTCTCGTTCGACCGCCGCAGCGTCGGCTACGCGTAGTCGCCCGACGCGAGCGCCGATACGCCGATACGGAAACGACGCGCCTAGCGGCGCACCAGCTTCAACAACGCGCGCATCTCGGTCGCGCCGGCACGGCTCGCCCGCTGCTCGATGCGCCGGTATCGCCGTACCGCGTCCGCGCCGGTAGCCGTCAGGCGTGTCCCGCCGCCGCGCCTGCCGCCGCTCTCGGCTTCGACCACGGGCTTGGTGAAGGAGCGGTTCATCGTGTCGACGAGAAGCCAAGCGCGACGGTACGACATGCGCAGCGCGCGCGCCGCCGCGGTGATGGAACCTGTCCTGGCGATCGCCTCGAGCAGGTCCACCTTGCCCGGGCCTAGCGCGATGTCGTCACCGCGCCTTATGCGGAGACGAAACTGGGCGCGTGGCTTTCCCGTCACTCCACCGTCACCGACTTCGCGAGATTTCGCGGCTTGTCCACGTCGGTGCCGCGCATCACGGCGGTGTGGTAAGCCAGCAGCTGCAGCGGAATGGTGTGTACGATCGGCGACAGCAGCCCGGCGTGCTCGGGCAAGCGCAGGACGTGGATTCCCTCGCTCGATTCGATGTGGCTGTCGGCATCGGCGATGACGTAGAGCTCACCGCCGCGCGCACGGACTTCCTGCAGATTGGACTTGAGTTTTTCGAGCAAGGCGTCGTTGGGGGCGATGGCGACCACCGGCATGCTCGCGTCGACGAGCGCGAGCGGCCCGTGCTTGAGCTCGCCGGCAGGATAGGCCTCGCCGTGAATGTAGGAGATTTCCTTGAGCTTCAGTGCCCCTTCGAGGGCGATCGGGTAATGGAGCCCGCGGCCGAGGAAGAGCGCATCCTGCTTGCGCGCGAACCGCTCGGCCCATGCGATGATTGCCGGCTCGAGCGCCAGCACCGCCTGGACAGCTGCCGGCAGATGCCGCAGCCCGGCGAGCCAGCGAGTCTCCTCCTCGGGCGGCAGCCGGCCGCGCAGCTTCGCGAGCGTGAGGCTGAGCACAAACAACGCGACGAGCTGCGTGGTGAACGCCTTCGTAGAGGCGACTCCGATCTCGGGACCCGCCCGGGTGAGGTAAGTGAGCGCAGTCTGCCGCACCATCGAGCTCGAGGCGACGTTGCAGATCGCCAGCGTGTGGCGGTGACCCAGCGCCCCTGCGTGTTTGAGTGCGGCAAGCGTGTCCGCGGTTTCACCTGATTGCGAGATGACGACGACCAGCGCCTCCGGGTCCGGCACGCTCGCCCGGTATCGATACTCGCTGGCGATTTCGGCCTGCGCGGGCAGCCTTGCCAGCGCCTCCAGCCAGAGCCTGCCCACGAGTCCCGAGTAGTAGCTCGTCCCGCAGGCAAGGAGGTGCACCGCTTCGACGCGCGCCAGGATATCCGCGGCGCCCGCTCCGAAGAGGTCCGGGCTGATGCTCCCGACGCCGTCGAGCGTATCGGCGATCGCCCGCGGCTGCTCGAAGATCTCCTTCTGCATGAAGTGCTGGTAGGGCCCGAGTTCGACTGCATCGCTGGAGACTTTCGCAGTGACGACCTGCCGGGAGACGGGCGCGCCCGTAGTGTCGTAGATCGAGTAGGAGCGCCGGGTCACGTCAGCGATGTCGCCCTCCTCGAGGTAGACGACGCGCCGCGTGACCGGGGCGAGCGCGCTCGCGTCCGACGCGAGGTAGTGATCTCCTTCCCCCACCCCGACGAGCAGCGGACTGCCGGCGCGGGCGCCGACGATGCGATCGGGCTCGCGCGTACTGATCGCCGCGATCGCGTACGCGCCGCGAAATTCGCGCACCGCCTTGATGACGGCGGTGAGGAGATTGCCGTTGTAGTGCGAGTGGATCAAGTGGGCGATGACCTCGCTGTCGGTCTGCGTAATGAACCGATAGCCTTCCTTCTGCAACCGTTCCCGCAGTTCCTCGAAGTTTTCGATGATCCCGTTGTGCACGATCGCGATCTCGCCGTGGCTAACGTGCGGGTGTGCGTTGTCCGGCGTGGGCGCACCGTGGGTCGCCCAGCGCGTATGCGAAATTCCGGTGTGGCCCTGGAGCTGCACCCGCGCCACTTGCGCTGCAAGGTCCGCAACCCGGGCCGTGCTGACCAGCCGCTGCAGGCTGCCGTTGATCACCGCGAGCCCGGTCGAGTCATACCCTCGGTACTCGAGGCGCCGGATGCCCTCGATCAGGATCGGTACCACGTTCTCCCGCGCAACCGCGCCAACGATGCCGCACATCGGACTATCCTTTCCGGGGACGCTTCCAACCGCTGCGGGCGACCTGAGTCTTGTCGTTGATCACCAGGGCCTCGGGCGGAACGTCTTTCCATACCGTCGTGCCGGCGCCAACCGTCGCCCCCCGTCCGACAGTCACCGGCGCCACGAGCTGCGTGTCGGAGCCGATGTGCACGTCGTCCTCGATCACCGTGCGGTGCTTGGCCGCACCGTCGTAGTTGCAGGTGATCGTGCCTGCGCCGATATTAACGTCGCGACCCACGACCGTGTCGCCGACGTACGAAAGATGATTCGCCTTGCTGCGCTCGCCAAAGCTGCTCGCCTTCACTTCGACGAAATTGCCGATGTGCACCTCGTCGGCGAGCGCCGTGCCGGGGCGGATCCGCGCGAACGGCCCGATGCGGCAGCGCGCACCGACGCCCGCGTTCTCGAGCTGCGAGAACGGAGCGATTGCGGTGAGCTCGCCGATGCTCGCATCCTTCAGAATGCAGTGCGCACCGATGCGCACGCCGTTGCCGAGCGTCACCTTGCCCTCGAAGATGCAGTTGACGTCGATGCTCACGTCGCGGCCGCATTCGATCGATCCGCGCAGGTCGATGCGCGCCGGGTCGGCGAGTGAAACACCCGCATCGAGCAGCTCGTCCGCCCGTTGCCTCTGATAGCGGCGCTCGAGCTCCGCCAGGTCGCGCATGCTGTTTACGCCCATCGCCTCGGTCTCGCTCGTCGCGCGGGTCGTCTCGACAGCGACTCCGTCCTGCACCGCGAGCAACGCGACATTGGTCAGATAATACTCGCCGCTCGCGTTGCGCCTGTCTATCCGCTCGAGCCAGGTGCGCAACCGTGCTGTCGGCGCCGCCATCATTCCGGTGTTGATTTCGCGGATCGCCCGCTGTGCAGCCGTGGCGTCCTTTTGCTCGACGATGGCCGCGACCCGCCCGCTCGGGTCGCGCACTATCCGCCCGTAGCCCGAGGGATCGGTGAGCTCCGCGGTGAGCAGTGAGAGCGCGCCGCTTCGCGCACGCTCGACCACGTTGCGCAGCGTCGCCTCGCGCGCCATCGGATCTGCACCGAACATCACGAGCGTGACTCCGTCCGCCGGCAGCGCGCCGAGCGCGCAACGCAACGCGTCCGCGGTCCCCAGCGGCGGGCTCTGCCTCGCCCAGAGAAGGCCGTCCTCGGGAAAATATTCCTTCACCGCATCTTCGCCGTACACGACGCAGGTCGCGCGCGGCGCGAGTCGGCGCGCGGTTTCGAGGACATGAGCGAGCAGCGGCCTTCCGCCGAGCGCATGCAGGACCTTGGGGGTCGCCGAGCGCATGCGCTTGCCTTCGCCAGCGGCGAGGATCGCGATTTGTAGCGGTTCCGTCATGGACCGTGGATTATCCCACTTTCCGCGCACCGCCTGCGCTGCTGCGCAGGGCGCGCTGGCACGCGATGCGCCTCCTGTAAACTCGGCCCATGGCGGTGATCGCAGTCTTCAACCAGAAGGGCGGCGTCGGCAAGACAACAACCACCCTCAACCTTCTCGCCGGCATCGCCCAGCGCGGGCAACGGCCCCTCGGCATCGATCTCGACCCGCAGGCCCACTTGTCTTCGGTGTTCGGGGCGCATCCGCGGCTCGCCGACGACTCGGTGTATTCGTTCTTCGTTCGCCAGCGCCCGCTCGCCGATGTCGCGCAGATAACTGCGAGCGGCGTCATTGTCTGTCCGGCACATTTGGAGCTGAACAAGCTCGATACGCTGCTCGGCAAGGGCGTGAATGTTGTCACGAGACTGCGCATCGCGCTCAAGCACGCGGACGTCGCTCCCGGTCCGGTCGTGATCGACACCTGCCCCCTGCTCGGCGTGCTCTCCCTCAATGCGATCTTCGCCTGCGACCTGCTGTTGATCCCGGTCTCGGCGGACTACCTCGCGCTGCAGGGCGCGCAACAGGTCGAGCGTGCGCTGCACGCGCTCGAGCCGGTCTTCAAGCGACGCTTGCCGCGCCGCTACGTTCTCACGCGATTCGATGCTCGAAGGAAGATGAGCTCGGAAGTTGCAGACCTGATGGCAATCGCGTTCCGGCCGGAGGAGATTTGCGCGACGCGCATCGCCGAGAACGTGAACCTTGCGGAGAGTCCGGCGCAGCACCTGGATATCTTCCGCCATGCCCCACAGAGCCGTGGCGCGCGCGACTACCGGGCCCTGATCGAAGAGCTAGTGAGTTCCGGTCTTGTTGCGTAGCATCGAGCGCGCGATACCGGGCAGCGTCGCCGGTCCATTGCTGATCATGCCGATCACGCCTTCGACGTCGAGGGCTTCGTTGCGGAGGTTGACCGTCTCGCTCTGGCACTGAACGATCACGCACTGGTGGTACATCTGGCGCAGCCGCCGTTCGGCGTCGGCCTGGTTCGCGGCCATGATGCAGATGTTGTCCACACGCTGGCCGGTGCGCGTTCTGATGTTGAAGCCGAATCGAGTCATCGGGGCAAGCCTCCCGTTCTTGTCGTCACCCCTGTTTGTGGTCCACGGTCGTCGCGCCCTAAGTCCCCAGCGGCGCCCGTGATGACGGCGTCAAAGTTATGCAAATAGCGTACCGAGTTAAGCGGTTGAAGTTTGTCCGGCGGAGGTCAGCGCGCTAAGCATAAGGGGGCTCTAACTCCATCGCTGAAATCTATGTCCAATCTAGTTTTTTGCGATAGTAAGTATACACTCGCATCTGGCGTCCCTTGACTGGCTCCTTGGTGCGCGCTGTGCTCGCCGTCAACGCGACTGCCGTCCCGCGTCATTTGTTGGCCACAGGGCGGAGTAGAACCCCTCGTCCTGCACGTGCCGCCGGAGGCCTCAGCGCCCAGCCAGCAGAAAGTCCGCGAGCTCCGCGAACCCGGCCCCCGCCTCGTGCGCAACCATGTACCTGGGCGGTGTCGCGATGCGCCCCTCGAAGCGGCGCAGGTTCGCTACGCCGACCGAGCAGGGAAAGAACTCGAACATCGAGGCGTCGTTAGGCGAGTCGCCCACGAAGATGTAGCGCTCGCGATCCATGTCCAGATCGACGCCGAACTCCTCGCGCAGCAAGAGCCGCGTCATCGTGAGCTTGTCATAGCCGCCAAACCAGCCGTTGACGTGGATCGAGGAAACCCTCGCCGTGAGGCCGCCCTCCCGCATCAGGGCAGCGATGCGCTCGACGGCCGTCGGCGGCAGCGCCGGCACGTCTTCGCAGTAGTCGATCGCGAGATCGCACTCGCGGTACGGCTGATCGGAGGCTAGCGCACAGCCGGGCACGTCGCGCAGGATGCGTTCCGCAATCCGCGCCAGTCTCTCGCGAGCGCTCTCGCGCTCGCCGGCCGCAATCGCATAGCGCTTCTTGAGCTTCCGGCTCCTATCGTCGTGGCGCATGTAAAGGGCGCCGTTCTCTCCGACCACGGCATCGACCGGCCACATGCGGGCGATGTGATCGCACCACCCGGCCGGACGGCCGGTCACAGGGACGACGAGCAGGCCGGAGGCTCGCAGCCGGGCCATCGCCGCATAGGCCTCGCTGGTGATCCGTCCCTCGGTCGAGATCGTGTCGTCGATGTCCGAGAAGACGCCGCGTATCGAGCGGCGCAGCGCCTCCGGCAGCACCTGCAGCGGCTGCATGCCGAGCTCGCTCACGAATCTTCCTGTCCGTACTGCTCGCGCAGATACGCCGCGACGCTGTCGCGCTGTTCCGCGGACAGGTGCAACCCGCACTTGGTCCTGCGCCAAAGCACGTCCTCGGCGCTGCGCGCCCATTCGACCGCGACCAGATAATCGACCTCAGCCGCATACAGCGTGTGCCCGAAATGCGTGCCGAGCTCCGCCGCAGATTTTGCTTCGCCCAGCACGCGTGAGGCGCGGGTCCCGTGGCGATGGAGCAGTGCCCTCCTCAGCTCGCCGGGCAAGCCCGGGTAGCGTGCCGCGAGATCGCGCTCGCAGGCCGCGAGGCCGCCCGCGGGCATGTCGCCGCCCGGCAGAGGCGCGCCGGCCGTCCATTCCCGCTTCATCTGCGGGAAAAAAGGTTTGAGCTCGGCGAGAACCGTCTCCGCGACTCGGCGATACGTCGTGATCTTCCCCCCGAAGAGCGACAGCATGGGTGCCTCGCCGCGCTCGCCGGGATCGAGCTTGAGCACGTAGTCTCTCGTGATCGCCGATGGATTGTCCGAACCGTCGTCGTACAGGGCACGAACTCCGGAATAGCTCCACACCACGTCGCGCGGCCTGATCGGCGCAGCCAGATAGGAATTCGCGATGTCGCAAAGGTAGTCGATTTCTTCGCGCGAGATGACCGGCTTCTCGAAGTCTTCGAGCGAAATGTCCGTGGTGCCGATGAGCGAGAAAACGCCCTGGTAAGGAATGATGAACACGATGCGCTGGTCGGAGTTCTGCAGGATGTAGGCGTGCTCTTCCGCGTGCACGCGTGGCACAACGATGTGGCTCCCCTTGATGTGCCGCAGGTTCTCCCGTCCGAGCGCGGAGCTTGCTGCATCGCGCAATTGCTTGACCCAGGGCCCGGTCGCGTTGACGAGCCCACGGCAGCGCACCCGTGCAGAGCTGCCCGACCCGTCGGCAAGCTCGATGTGCCAAAGCCCGCCCTCGCGACGCGCCTCCACAAGTCGGGTCCTCGTACGAATCTCCGCCCCGTTCTCCTTTGCCCCGAGCGCGTTGAGCACGACCAGACGCGCGTCGTCGACGCGCGCATCCGAATAGACGAAGCCGCGCGTAAATTTCTCCTGCAGCCCGGCCCCCCAGCGCGTTCCCTGCAGACTGACGCCGAACGAGGCAGGCAGCGTCCGGCGCCCGCCCAGATGGTCGTAGAGAAACAGCCCGGCGCGAATCATCCACGCGGGGCGCAGATGCGGCTCGTGCGGCAGCACGAACTGGAGAGGGGAGATGATGTGCGGCGCCGCGCGCAGGAGTATTTCGCGCTCGGCGAGCGCCTCCGCGACCAGCCTGAACTCATAGTATTCGAGATAGCGCAGCCCGCCGTGGATAAGCTTGGTGCTGCAGGAGGAAGTGTGCGAGGCGAGGTCGTCCTTCTCGACCAGCAGCACGCTCAAGCCGCGCCCGGCGGCGTCGCGCGCGATGCCTGTGCCGTTGATGCCTCCGCCGATGACGGCGAGATCGTAGAGCGGTACGTCGTGGGCGGCCATGCGGAGTAGGGCGGAGGCGTGCGCATTCTAGCGCAGCGTGCCCGGGCGCTTGTGCGCTACCATCGCGACTTCGCTTCCCGCCCGCCGCGAGCAAACCCGCCATGAACATCCGCCCCGAGATCGCCGCCATAGCAACGGAGATGATGGACTGGCGTCACCATATCCATGCCCATCCGGAGACAGCGTTCGAGGAAGTCGGGACCAGCGCCTTCGTTGCGGAGCAGCTTCGCGGGTTCGGACTCGAAGTTCACACGGGGCTCGCCAAGACCGGAGTCGTTGGCGTGCTTCGCGGTGGCAACGGCGGCTCCGCCATCGGGCTTCGCGCCGACCTCGATGCCCTTCATGTTCACGAGCGCTCGGGCGTCTCCTATGCCTCGCGCCACGCCGGCAGAATGCACGCCTGCGGGCACGATGGACACACCGCGATGCTGCTAGGGGCCGCAAAGGCGCTGTCCCGCAGCAAAGTCTTCGACGGCACGGTCTATTTCATCTTCCAGCCCGCCGAGGAGAACGAAGGCGGCGGGAGGGTGATGGTTGAGGAGGGATTGTTCGACCGTTTCCCGATGCGCGCCATCTACGGCATGCACAACTGGCCGCGCCTTCCGGCGGGCAGCTTCGCGATGCGCGCCGGGCCTCTGATGGGCGCTTACGACGTCTTCGAGATCGTAGTGACCGGGAAAGGCGCGCATGCCGCGATGCCTTACACCGCCAGGGATCCGATGCTCTTCGCAGCGCACGTCATCAATGCGCTGCAGACCATCGTCGCGCGGAACCTGCATCCGCTCGACGCCGGCGTGGTGAGTGTCACGCAGGTGCACGGTGGCGACACGTGGAACGTCATTCCGCAGGAGGTCGTGCTGCGCGGCACCGTGCGCACGTTCAAGCGCGAGGTCCAGGACCTGATCGAGCAGCGCATGCGCGGCATCGTGGCGGGGGTGGCGGCGACTTTCGAGATGAGCGCTGCGCTGCGCTACGAACGCCGCTATCCGGCCACCGTAAACGCCGAGACGGAAACGCAGCATGCGATCGCGGCGGCCGCCGCGGTTGTCGGTGCCGACCGGGTGGACACGAACCCGACACCAGAAATGGGCAGCGAGGATTTCGCCTTCATGCTGCAGGCGAAGCCCGGCTGCTACGTGTGGCTCGGTGCCGGACGCGGGCCGGACACTCCCAACATTCACAGCCCCCAGTACGACTTCAACGACGACGTGCTCGCGATCGGCGCGAGCTACTGGGTCACGCTGACCGAACAGCAGCTTCCCCGGCGCTGAGGCGGACTCGGGCCCCCGGCGCTACGTGCGCCTCCCGCGCAGCCTCCGGATCGCGGCGAGCTGCGCCACGGCGCTCGCGAGCTCGCCTTCGGCGGTCGCGATCTCCTGACTTGAGGTCTTGTTCTGCAGCGCTTCCTCGGCGCGCCGCTTGGCCTCCAGCGCCTTCGCCTCGTCGAGGTCGCGCGCACGGATCGCCGTATCGGAGAGCACCGTCACGACATCCGGCTGCACCTCGAGAAATCCGCCCTGCACAAAGACGATCTGCTCCTCCTCGCCGGGCACCTTGATGCGCACTTGCCCGGGTTGGATCTGTGTGATGAGCGGCGTGTGCTTCGGATACACGCCGAGCTCGCCCATGACACCCGGCAAAACGACGAATTCCGCCTCGCCGGAGTAGATCAACTCCTCGGCGCTCACCACGTCGACGTGGATCGTGTTGGCCATGCCTACTGGAGCGTCTTCGCCTTCTCGACCGCTTCCTCGATGCCACCGATCATGTAGAACGCCTGCTCGGGCAATCCGTCGTGCTCGCCGGCGACAATCGCCTTGAAGCCGCGGATTGTGTCCTTGAGCGAGACATACTTGCCCTTCTGTCCGGTGAAATTCTCGGCGACATTGAACGGCTGCGAGAGGAAGCGCTGGATCTTGCGCGCGCGGGCCACCGCCAGCTTGTCTTCGGGCGAAAGCTCGTCCATCCCCAGGATCGCAATGATGTCGCGCAGCTCCTTATAGCGCTGCAGCGTCTGCTGCACGCTACGCGCCACCAGGTAGTGCTCCTCGCCGACGACGTGCGGGTCGAGCTGGCGAGAGGTCGAGTCGAGCGGATCGACCGCCGGGTAGATTCCTAGCGAGGCGATGTCGCGCGAGAGCACGATGGTCGAGTCGAGGTGGCCGAAGGTCGTCGCCGGCGACGGATCGGTCAGGTCGTCGGCGGGCACGTACACGGCTTGGATCGAGGTGATCGAGCCGGTCTTGGTCGACGTGATGCGCTCCTGCAGCTCGCCCATCTCCGCCGCCAAGGTCGGCTGGTAGCCGACCGCGGAGGGCATCCGACCGAGCAGCGCGGAGACTTCCACCCCGGCGAGCGTGTAACGGTAGATGTTGTCGATGAACAGCAGCACATCGCGGCCTTCGTCGCGGAAGAACTCGGCCATGGTGAGCCCGGTGAGCGCCACGCGCAGGCGGTTGCCCGGCGGCTCGTTCATCTGCCCGTACACGAGCGCCACCTTGTCCAGCACGTTCGAATCCTTCATCTCGTGGTAGAAGTCGTTTCCCTCGCGCGTACGCTCGCCTACGCCGGTGAACACCGACGAGCCCTCGTGCTCGATGGCGATGTTGCGGATGAGCTCCATCATGGCCACCGTCTTGCCCACGCCCGCGCCACCGAACAACCCGACCTTGCCGCCCTTGGCGAACGGGCAGATGAGGTCGATCACCTTGATGCCCGTCTCGAGCAGCTCGGTCGACGGCGAGAGCTCCTCGAAGGTCGGCGCGTCACGATGGATCGGCATCGACTTGTCGGAGCCGATCGGCCCCTGCTCGTCGATAGGCCGGCCCAGCACGTCCATGATTCGCCCAAGCGTCTTCGGTCCCACCGGGACCATAATTCCAGTACCGGTGTTCTTGACCTTCATTCCGCGCCGCAGGCCTTCGGCGGAGCCGAGGCAGATCGTGCGCACCACGCCATCGCCGAGCTGCTGCTGCACCTCGAGGGTGAGCTCGGTACCCTCGAGGATGAGCGCATCATAGATCGCAGGCAGCTCGTTGCGAGCAAACTCGACGTCGATGACCGCTCCGATGCACTGGACGATGGTTCCCTCGTGACCCTGCTTTCCTGCTGTCGCGTCGTTCATGAACGTTCCTTGAATGCCTAAACCGCTGCCGCGCCGCCGACGATCTCGGACAGCTCCTTCGTGATTGCAGCCTGGCGGGTCTTGTTGTAGATGAGCTGCAGCTCCTCGATGATCGTCGACGCGTTGTCCGACGCCGCCTTCATGGCCACCATGCGCGCGCTTTGCTCCGAGGCAAGGTTCTCGGTGACCGCTTGGTAGATCACCGCCTCGATGTAGCGCATGAGCAGCCCGTCGAGCACCGTCTTCGCGTCCGGCTCATAGATGTAGTCCCATGGGTAGTCGCGCTTGTCCTCTTCGAGACCGAGGTCCGCGATCGGCAAGATCTTCAGCTCGACCGGCGTCTGCTTCATCGTGTTCTCGAAGCGGCTCGCGATGACGTGAAGCTCGTCGATGCTGCCTCCCATGTAGGCGTCGAGCTGGACTTTCACCGGGCCGATCAGCTTCTCGAGGTGTGGCCGGTCGCCGAGATTGACCGCCTCCGATACGATGGTCACCTTCAGCCGGCGCATGAAGGCCGCGCCCTTGTTGCCGATCGCGGTTAGCTGCACGCCGATCCCCTTGCCCTGCCACTCCTTGATCGTCGCGAGTGCGAGCCGCAGCGCGTTCGTGTTCAACCCGCCGCACAGCCCTTTGTCGGCTGTCACTATGATCAGCCCGACATTCTTCACCTCCGCTCGCTTCATCAGGAACGGATGGCGGTATTCCGGATTCGCGTGCGCCAGGTGCCGCGCGATCGCCACCATGCGTCCGACGTAAGGGCGCGAGGCGCGCATGCGGTCCTGCGCCCTCTTCATCTTCGAGGCGGCGACCATCTCCATCGCCTTGGTGATCTTGCGCGTGCCCTGCACGCTCTTGATCTTGTTGCGGATCTCTTTGGAGCCGGCCATCGCAGCGGGTCTCTAGACGGACGCCTTCTTCGCCGCCGACTTCGCGCCAGGTCCCTGCGGTTGCTGCTCGCCCGGCGCTGCGCCCTGCTTCTCGCTCGGCGCCGCGGCCTTTTTCGGGTCCTTGCCAGGCTCGACGCCCTCCAGCAGCGCTGTGGTCTTCTTGAACTCCTCGATCGCGGCCCCGAGTTGCTTTTCCCCCTCGGCATCCAGGTCCTTGGCTGATTCGATCTTCTCGAGCAGCGAGGCGTACTTGCTCTTCATAAATGCGCGCAGCGCCGTTTCGAACGCCAGAGCCTTCTCGACCGGCACGCCGTCGTAGTAGCCGTTGTTCACAGCAAACAGCGTGAGGGCCTGGTCGGCGACCGACAGCGGCGAATATTGCGGCTGCTTCATCAATTCGGTGACCAGCCGTCCGCGGTCGAGCTGCTTGCGGGTTGCCTCGTCGAGATCCGACGCGAACTGCGCGAACGCGGCCAGCTCGCGATACTGCGCAAGCGCGAGCCTGACCCCGCCGCCGAGCTTCTTGATGATCTTGCTCTGGGCGGCGCCGCCTACCCGCGACACCGAGATGCCGGCATTGATGGCAGGCCGGATGCCAGCGTTGAAGAGGTCCGTTTCGAGGAAGATCTGGCCGTCCGTGATCGAGATCACGTTCGTCGGCACGAAGGCGGTCACGTCGCCGGCCTGTGTCTCGATGATTGGCAGTGCCGTCAGCGAACCGGTCTTGCCCTTCACCTTCCCCTTGGTGAAATGGTCGACGTAATCTTCGTTGACCCTAGCGGCGCGCTCGAGCAGACGCGAGTGCAGATAGAACACATCGCCCGGGTACGCCTCGCGCCCCGGTGGCCGGCGCAGCAGCAGCGAGATTTGTCGGTACGCCCACGCCTGCTTGGTCAGGTCGTCGTAGATGATGAGCGCATCCTGGCCGCGGTCGCGGAAATATTCGCCCATCGTGCACCCGGAATACGGCGCGATGTACTGCATCGCCGCCGATTCTGCCGCCGCGGCCGCGATGACGATAGTGTATTCCATCGCCCCGGTCTCCTCGAGCTTTTTCACTACGTTCATGATCGACGAAGCCTTCTGCCCGATCGCGACGTAGATGCAGATGAGCTCCTTGCCCTTCTGGTTGATGATCGTGTCGATCGCCACCGCGGTCTTGCCCGTTTGACGGTCGCCGATGATCAATTCGCGCTGCCCGCGTCCGATCGGGACCATGGCGTCGATCGCCTTGAGCCCCGTCTGGACCGGCTGGCTCACGCTCTTGCGCCAGATCACGCCGGGTGCCACTTTTTCGATGACGTCACTTTCGCCGGACGTAACCGGGCCCTTGCCGTCGATGGGCTTGCCGAGCGCGTTGACGACCCGGCCGATCAGCGCCGGGCCGACCGGAACCTCCAGGATGCGACCGGTGCACTTGACGGTATCGCCCTCCGAGATGTGCTCGTACTCGCCCAGGATCACCGCGCCAACAGAGTCGCGCTCGAGGTTGAGCGCAAGTCCGAAGGTACTGTTCGGAAATTCGAGCATTTCGCCTTGCATCGCATCCGACAGGCCGTGGATGCGCGCGATACCGTCGGACAGCGAGATGACGGTGCCCTGCGTGCGTACCTCGGCGCCGGTATCAAGACTTTGAATCTTGCTCTTGATCAGTTCGCTGATTTCGGATGGGTTCAACTGCATGGTTTTCCTTCGCTCTGGCTCCGACGGCTTATCGCCGCGAAGCCGCGTCAGTTCACATTAGCTTCGCAAATAGTTCGCCATCGCCTGCAGCTCGCCTTGCACCGAGGCGTCGATCATCGTGTCGCCTACCATGATCCTGACCCCGCCGATCAGCTCCTGATCAACGTTGACGACAGCTTCGATCTTCTTCCCGAAGCGCTTCTCCAGCACCGCTGTCAGCGATGCCAGCTCCTCGTCAGCCAGCGGGAAGGCGCTGACGATCTGCGCGCGTGCAACGCTTTCCGCGTCGTCCTTGAGCGACTCGAAGAGCGAGCGAATTTCGGGCAGCAACGAAATGCGCTCCGCACCAACGAGAACGCGGATGAAATTCCGCCCTTGGGCATTCAATGCGTCGCCGCAGATTGACAGGAACAGCGATTCCTTGTCGCCGACAGAGAGCTTCGGACTGTCCAGTGCGGCGCTGACCTTCGGGTCGGCGCTCACGCCGCTGGCGAGCCGCAGCATCTCCCCCCATACCGGCAGCGCGTTCTCCTCGCGAGCGAGCTCGAACGCGGCTTCAGCGTAGGGTCGGGCGACGGTGACCGGTTCGGCCATGGTCGAGGTCTAGAGCTGCTTCTGGATCGACGCAAGCATCTCGGCGTGTCTTTTCGCGTCGACCTCGCGCCTGAGGATCTTCGCCGCGCCCGCGACCGCGAGCTCCGCCACCTGGTTGCGTAGCGTCTCCTTCGCTCGTGTGGCTTCCTGCGCGATCTCCGCCTTCGCAGCGACGAGAATGCGAGTGGCTTCGGTCTTCGCCTCATCTTTTGCCTGCTCGACCGTTTCGGTCCGGAGCTTTTCTCCCTGGGCGATGATCTCGGCCGCGCGCGTCTTGGCGTCGCGCAACATCTGGGCGATTTCCTTCTCCGCGCGTGAAAGGTTCTGCCGTCCCTGCTCGCCCGCAGCGAGGCCGTCGGCGATCTGCTTCTGGCGGTTCTCGATCGCCCGCATCAACGGGGGCCAGATGAATCTGGCGCAGAACCATATGAACGCCCCGAACGCGACCGCCTGCATCAGCAGCGTGAAATTGATGTTCATTTCCGCCCTCCAGAGTCGCGCTGCCGCGCGAGCTGCCTCACTTCAGTCCGGTCGGGATCAGCGGATTGCCGAACGCGAACAGCATCGCAAGACCCACGCCGATGATGAACGACGCGTCGATCAGCCCGAGCAGCAGGAACACTTTCGCCTGCAGCGCGGGGATCATTTCCGGCTGCCGTGCCGCACCTTCGAGGAAGCGCGAGCACATGATACCCACGCCGACGCAGGCGCCGAGCGCGCCGAGGCCGATGATGAGGCCGATGCCGATACCGGTGAAGGCCTGTATCTGCGCGACCAGTTGCAGCTTGTCCATTTGGTTTCCTTTCTGAACGTAGGACGGTTGGGTTGGCTTCGGTGGCGGCGCCCTCAGTGACTCTCGTAGGCCATCGAGATGTAGACGATGGTGAGCATCATGAAGATGTACGCCTGCAAGACCACGATGAGGATGTGAAAGATTGCCCAGCCCAGGTTGAGGATGCCGCCGATCACCGCCCCGACCACGCCGGTCGCCGCCCACAATCCCAGCAGAAGAAAGATGATCTCCCCCGCGTACATGTTTCCGTAGAGCCGCAGCGAATGCGATAGCGGCTTCGACACGTACTCGATCAGATTGAACAGCAGGTTGGGCAGCCACAGCAGCGGGTTCGATCCGAAGGGCGAGCAGAACAGCTCGCGAATCCAGCCTCCCAGGCCCTTGTTCTTGATGCTGTAGAAGATCATCAGGCCGAATACGGACAGCGACAGCGCGAACGTCGTGTTCACGTCGGCCGTGGGCACGCTGCGCCATTCTTCCTGGTGGAAGACGTTCTGGAAGATCCAGGCGACGATGTCCACGGGCAGGAAGTCCATGGCGTTCATGAGCAGGACCCACACGAAGACCGTGAGCGCCAGCGGCGCAACGAAGCGGTAGTCGTGGTGGAAGAGGCTCTTCACCTGGTCGTTCACGAACTCCACGGCGAGCTCGACGAAGGCCTGTCTCTTCGTCGGCACCCCGGAGGTGGCTTTGCGCGTCACCAGCCAGAGCAAACCGAGGGCGAGCACACCCAGCACGACCGATGTGACGATGGTGTCGCGGTGAATCGTCCAGAACCCGCCCGACTCCGTGAGCGGGCGCGCAAGGAACGTCAGGTGATGCTGGATGTAGGAAGTCGCGTCGAGCGGGTGTGCCTCAGCCATCTGCGTTCCTAGGATCGCTCAATCCCGAATCAATATCGCCGCCTGCGTCACGAGGACGGTCACGACGAACGCGGAGAAAAAAGCAACATGCACCATATCCTTGTATAGCGAGAGCAGAAACCACAGCTGGACCACGATCAGCGTGATCTTGGCGGCTTCGGCCCGGATCATCGCGCGAACCGTCCCCGCCGCCGTGCCCGGGCGGCCCACCTCCGCCAGCACTGCGAAGACGATGCCGGCCGAGACGTTGACGATTCCCCCGAGAATGCCCGACAGCAAGCCCTGCCAACCTGCTAGCAAGCCCGCAATCACCGCAACTACCGCCGTTGCAAGCAACTGCCAACCTGCGATGCGATAGGCGGGGTAGCGCGGCGGGGATTCGGGCGCAGCGGGGCGAAGCACCGGAAGCCAAACAAACTGTTGAATTATGAGGTTGTCTAGCTGATGGCGTCAACGAATGCCGCGTCGCACCAAGCAACTTCGTTGACTTCCGTCAACCGCTTTCGTCACCCGCCCGACAGCGCGCAGACGATCATCACCTCGTCATCGTCGGACACCCGGCCCGCGAGCTCGCGAACCTGAACCCTGTTCACGAAGAACTTGATATGCGGCCGGATCGAGCCTTGCTCATCGATGATCCGGAACCGCAGCCCGGGATAATGCTGGTCCAGATTCGTTGCGAGTTCGTCGAGGGTCCGTCCGCGGCCGGCGACCACGGCCGCCTCCTCCGTGTACGAGCGGAGCGGGTTGGGAATGAGCACGCGCACGCCGTCGCCCCTTGCGTTTCCGACTCTACATCGTCTCGACCGCGTAGACGTGCGGAAGGTGAGCGGCGATGCACTTCCAGCTCCGGCCTTCGTCGCGGCTCGCCCACAGCTCGCCGCTGGTCGTGCCGAAGTAGACCCCGACCGGATCTCCAGCGTCGGCGGTCATCGCCTGCCGTTTCACGGTCAACCAGGCCTGGCTCTTGGGCAGTCCGGTCGCATGCCGCTGCCAGCTCCGGCCGCCGTTGACCGAACGATAGACTGCTGGCTTACCGCCGGGCGAGACGCGCGGCCAAACCTTAGAGCCATCCATCGGAAAAACCCACAGCGTGTCGGGATCGCGAGGATGAAGGACCATCGGAAAGCCGATCGACCCGACGCTCTTTGGCATCGCTGCTCCGATTTCCTCCCAACGTTGCGCGGGACGGTCGATGCGAAAGATGCCACAGTGATTCTGCTGATAGAGCCGGTCGGGCTGTGCGGGGTGCAACCGCACGCAATGCGGGTCGTGCCCGTATTCGGGATCCGGGTCGGGAAGGAAGTCGGCCCTCACGCCGCGGTTGAGCGGCCCCCAGCCGGTTCCGCCATCGATCGACTCGAATACGCCGCCGCTCGACATGCCGAGGTACATGTGCCGTGGGTCTCGCGGGTCGATAAGAATCGAATGCAGTTTAGCCCCGTCGGGCGTTCCGTCCTGATCGCCGCCGCACCAGGCCTTGCGCTGCGGATGATCGTTGAAGCCGTCGACTCCAAGCCAAGTTGCGCCGCCATCGTCCGATCGGAAAAGTCCCTGCGGCGAGGTGCCCGCGTACCAGACGTCCGGCATTGATGCGTGCCCCGGGGTGAGCCAGAACGTGTGATCGACTACGCGCCCTGTACCCGACCGAAATCCCGGCGGTTGCTTGGCTTCCTTCCAGGTTCGGCCCCGATCCGCAGAGCGGAACACCGTCGGCCCGAGATGCCCGGTGCGCGCAGCCGCAAGTACGACCCTGTTGTCGCGAGGATCGGCAACGCAGTGGTTGACGATGTGTCCCAGAAATTGCGGGCCTGTCAGCCGCCAGCGCCGGCGAGCCGCGTCGCTCTGAGCCTGCCAAAGACCTTTGCGGGTTGAGACGAGCAAGGTGACCCGGCGGTCGCGTGCCCCTTTTGTCTTCGCCATCGGATTTTCCTTCGGTGCCCGTGTGTCTTGCGGCGGACTGCAAAGTTACCTTTTCGCGCGCTGAACGACAAGGCTTCCTGCGGGGCGCGCGGTAACGCAGTGTCGGCCTTCGGACTTCGGCTAGAATCTGTCGCTCCACAAGACCATGCACGCGAAGCGAGGTGAACCGATGACCATCAAGGTAGGCGACCGGCTTCCCGCCGGAACTCTAAGCGAATTCATCGATACGGAAACTCCGGGATGCACGCTCGGCCCGAACGAGTTCAAGATCGAGGATCTGATTCGCGGCAAGAAGATCGTTCTTTTCGGTGTTCCAGGCGCGTTCACTCCGACTTGCTCCGCGAAGCATGTCCCGAGCTACCTCGCCAACTACGATAAGCTCAAGGCAAAGGGCGTGAGCGACATCCTGTGCATGTCGGTGAACGACGCGTTCGTGATGGGTGCGTGGGCAAAGGATCAGAAGACGGCCGGCAAGGTGCGCATGATGGGAGACGGCAGCGCTACCTACACCAAGGCTCTCGGGCTCGAGTTCGATCTGACGGCGCGCGGACTCGGAGTACGCTGCCAGCGCTTTTCCGCGCTGATCGAGGACGGAATCGTCAAGACGCTCAACATCGAGGCGCCTGGCAAGTACGAGGTCTCAGGCGCCGAGACGATGCTCGCACAGCTCGGCTAAACCGAGGCGGCGCGGCTATTTCGTGCGCTTCAGCCTAGCCAGGATTCCGTCGAGCTGCTCGAGGCTCGCGTAGCCGATGACGATTCGGCCGCCTCCGCGGCGCGTCGGCTCAACGCGGACCTTCGCCCCCAGCGCGTCGGCGAGGTCTTCCTCCAGTCGCCGCAGATCGGCGTCGCCTTCGCGTGAGCGCTGACGCCTGTGACGACGTGCTCCCGGGCTGAGAAGCGCCTGTACAAGGCGCTCCGCCTCACGTACGGACAGCGCCTGCTCGACGATACGCGCCGCCGCCGCCGCCTGCTGCGCGATGGGCAGCGCGAGCAGCGCGCGCGCGTGACCCATGTCGAGCTTCCCCGAGAGCAAATACTCCTGCGCAGGCTTGGCGAGCTGGGTCAGCCGCAGCAGGTTCGTCACGGCGCTGCGCGAGCGCCCGATTGCCTGGGCCGCCGCCTCGTGCGTGAGACCGAACTCCTCGATAAGGCGCTTGAGGCCCTGGGCTTCTTCGAGCGGATTGAGGTTCTCGCGCTGAATGTTCTCGATGAGCGCGAGCGCCAGCGCCGCCTGATCGGGAACGGTGCGCACCAGCGCAGGGATCTCCTTGAGCCCCGCGCGCGCGGCGGCCCGCCAGCGGCGCTCTCCCGCGACGATCTCGAAGCGGCCGCCGTCGATCGGGCGTACAAGGATAGGCTGCACAACACCCTGCGCCTTGATCGATTCGGCGAGTTCGACGAGCGATGCCTCGTCGGCACGCGTACGCGGCTGATAGCGTCCCGCGCGGATCTTGTCGATCGCAAGCAGGCGAAGAGCATCGCCCGCGGGTACCTCATCGGTTCCCGCCAGAAGCGCGTCCAGCCCGCGACCGAGACCTTTCAGTCTAGCCATCGACGCTCCTCCCGGACTGCATTGCAGTTTCGGCCGTCTCGTCGCGGCGAAGCATCTCACCCGCGAGCGCGAGATATGCCTGCGCGCCCTTCGACGTCCGGTCGAGGTAGAGCGCGGGAATGCCGTAGCTCGGTGCTTCCGCGAGCCTCACGTTACGCGGGATCACGGTGCGATAGAGCTTCTCGCCAAAATGCTTCTGCAGATCGGCAGAGACGTTCAATGCAAGCGTGTTGCGCGGGTCGTACATGGTGCGAAGCAGTCCTTCGATCTCGAGCCGCGGGTTGAGGTGCGCGCGCACCCGTCGGATCGTCTGCACGAGGTCGGACAACCCTTCGAGCGCGTAATACTCGCACTGCATCGGGATGAGGACGCTGTCGGCGGCACACAGCCCGTTGAGCGTCAGCAACGACAGCGAGGGCGGACAGTCGAGGAGGATGAAATCGTACTCGTGCACGACCTCGGAGATCGCGGTCCGGATTTGAGACAGCGCCTCGGCCAGCGCGTCTTTGAGGCGCATCTCGCGCTCCGGGAGGTCGACCAGCTCGACCTCAGCGCCGGCCAGGTCCCGGTTTGCGGGCACGAGGTCGAAGCCCCCGGACGGCGAGGTGAGGCGCACGTCGACGATCCTTCGCTCGCCAAGGAGGACTTGATATACTGTGGCAGTGAGTGCTCGCTTATCGACTCCGGCGCCCATCGTCGCGTTGCCCTGCGGGTCGAGGTCCACGAGCAGCACGCGCCGCTTCATCGCGGCAAGGCTCGCCGCCAAATTGACACTCGTGGTCGTCTTCCCGACGCCTCCCTTCTGGTTGGCGACAGCGATGATCTTGGTCACGCCGCGCCCATGATCAGGAGGTGCCGCTCGCCGACGATCCCAGGAACGCGCAGCGCCGGCACAGCCTGCACGCGAATATCGGATGGAAGCATGGCGAGCTCGTCTCGGGGAATGCTCCCCTTCATCGCCACGAGCACTCCTCCGCTGGCCAGCAAATGTCGGGTCGTCGCCACAAACCGCGGCGCGTCGGAGAGCGCGCGAGCGATCACCACATCAAATGCTGCTGCTGGGACGAACTGCTCGGCGCGCACCGCCGCCAGCTCGACGTTGGCCAATCGTAGCTCGGCTCGCGCCTGGGCGAGAAACGCTGTCTTCTTGCGGTTGCTCTCGAGCAGCGTTACCTGCCAGTCCGGACGCGCCACCGCGAGCGGGATGCCCGGCAGCCCACCCCCGCTGCCCACGTCGATGAGTCGCGTTCCCTCGCGCGACGGCAGGTGCGGCAGCACCGCGAGGGAATCGAGCAGGTGGTAGCTCAGCATCCGCGCCGGCTCCCGGATGGCGGTCAGGTTGTGGGTCCGGTTCCATTTCTCGAGCAGCTGCAGATAGGCGAGCAGCGTTTCTTGGGCCGCGTGATCCAGGTCGAGGCCTAACGCAGCGATGCCGGCCGTCAATCCTTCGCCGAGCGTCATGCCCGGCGTTTTTCCGCCACCGACCGGGACGCGCTGAAGCCTCGCTTCAGATGGACCAGCAGCAGAGAGACCGCTGCCGGCGTCACCCCCGAAATCCGCGCCGCCTGGCCAATGGTCTCGGGGCGGTGCTGGTTGAGCTTCTGCTGGACCTCGATCGACAGCCCGCGTACGGTCCGGTAGTCGAGATCGAGCGGCAGTCGCTGGCCTTCCTGCTCTGCCCGGCGCGCGATCTCTTCTTGCTGCCGGTCGATGTAGCCCGCGTACTTGGTTGCGATCTCCACCTGCTCGCCCACCCCGACGTCGGGGGCTGCTTCCACCCCGACCAGCGCGAGGAGCTCCCTGTAAGCGACGCCCGGCCGGCGCAGCAACTCGCCGAGCGAGGATTCCCTCTCGAGGGGCTGCCCCAGGACCCGCCGGGCCAATTCGGGGTCGAGCTCCTGGGGGCGTACCCGGATCGCGCCTAGGCGTTGCGTCTCGCGAGCGATCGCATCGCGCTTGCGGCTGAAACGCTCCCAGCGGGCGTCGTCGACCACGCCGAGCGTGCGCCCGGCTTCGGTCAGCCGAAGGTCTGCATTGTCCTCGCGCAGTTGCAGCCGGTACTCGGCCCGGCTGGTGAACATGCGGTACGGCTCGCTTACGCCGCGCGTGATGAGATCGTCCACCAGTACGCCGAGGTAGGCCTCGTCGCGCCGCGGGCACCAGCCTTCTTCCCCTCGGGCTGCTCGGGCGGCGTTGATGCCGGCGAGCAGCCCTTGACCCGCAGCCTCCTCGTAGCCGGTCGTGCCGTTGATCTGACCCGCAAAGTACAGGCCGGCAATAGCTTTCGTTTCGAGCGTCGCCTTCAGGGCGCGCGGATCGAAATAGTCGTATTCGATCGAGTAGCCCGGCCGGAGCAAGTGCGCTTGCTCGCAGCCCTTGATCGTGCGCACGAGCTCGAGCTGCACGTCGAAGGGCAGCGAGGTCGAGATTCCATTTGGATAGATCTCGTTCGTCGTCAGGCCTTCCGGCTCGAGGAAGATTTGGTGACTTTTGCGCTCGGCGAAGCGCACGACCTTGTCCTCGATCGAGGGACAATAGCGCGGACCGACGCCCTTGATGACGCCGGTGAATAGCGGCGAGCGATCGAGTCCTCGGCGGATGATCTCGTGCGTGCGCTCGTTGGTGTGCGTGATCCAGCAGGCGACCTGCCGCGGGTGCATCGACGCGTCGCCGAGGAAGGAGAAAACGGGCGCCGGATGGTCGCCCGGTTGAATCTCGAGCGCGGAGAAGTCGATGGTGCGGCCGTCGAGGCGCGGCGGCGTGCCGGTCTTGAGCCGCCCTACCGGCAGCTCGAGTTCGCGCAGCCGTTGGGCGAGCATCCTTGCGGGCGGATCCCCGGCGCGTCCGGCTTCGTAGCTCCTGAGGCCGACGTGGATCAGTCCCGATAGAAACGTTCCCGTCGTAAGCACGACGCAGTCGGCCTCGAAGCGAACCCCGATCTGCGTCAGCACACCTGAGATGTGGTCGCCCGTGAGGGTCAAATCATCGACGGCTTGCTGGAACAGCGTGAGGTTCGGCTGCGTTTCGAGCCGCCGGCGGATCGCCTGCTTGTAGAGCAGCCGGTCGGCCTGCGCTCGTGTCGCGCGCACCGCCGGACCCTTGCTCGAGTTGAGCAGCCGAAACTGTATCCCGGCCTCGTCGGTCGCCAGGGCCATCGCTCCACCGAGGGCGTCGATTTCCTTGACGAGATGTCCCTTCCCGATGCCACCGATCGACGGGTTGCACGACATCTGCCCCAGGGTCTCGATGCTATGGGTAAGCAGCAGCGTGCGGCGCCCCATGCGCGCCGAGGCGAGCGCCGCTTCCGTGCCGGCGTGACCGCCGCCGACAACAATCACCTCAAAGCGCGTGGGAAAGAGCATGGGCGGCGAAAATCGCGGTGCAAAAAAAGCTGCGCCCGATGATACGGCAAACGGTTGAAGGGCAGAAGCCGAATGGTTTCACGTGGAACGCCGCGGGGGAGCAGGTTTCACGTGAAACCGGAGAGGCGCGATCTCAGCGCGGAGCCTCGGCCGTCGACTCCCGGACGACGAGCTTGGGCGCCGGATCGAGTGGCTCCGGCGTGTCCCCTTGAAGCATCAACAGGATGGCCTGTGCTGCCCACGCGCCGATCTCCTCGACGGGGATTCGCAGGGTGGTCAAGGCAGGCCAAGTCTCCCTCGCCAGATCAGAATCCCCAAATCCCACGATCGACAGCTCGCGCGGCACGGCGATGCCGCGCCGGTGGCATTCGCGCAGGGCGCTCGCGGCCTGAAGGTCGCTTGCGCATAGCACGGCGGTCGGCGCGTCGTGACGATCGAATAGCGTCTGAATCGCTGCGCGCATGCCCTCCGCCTCCGAGCGTCCGCAGTCAGCCTCGGCCACCAACAACGTCGCTGTGCCCAGCGCCTCGCGCGCGGCCCGGGCAGCCGGGGCGTTCTGGCGGGCGAGAATGGCCAGGCGGGTGTGCCCGAGCGACGCGAGATATCGACAACCGAGCACTGCGCCGCTGCGTCGGCCGACGCCGGCGCTGAGGGTCGCGGGCGACTCGTCGCTTTCGCCGAAGACGAGCCACGGAATCGAGGCGCTCTCGCGCTGCTCTTCGGCGCTCGAAGCTAATGCGGTCTCCCAAGATACGAGCGCGTCGACTCCTCGTCCGAGCAGAGTCCGCACGCGGCCGGCTGTCTCCGCGCCCTTCGCCACGCCGGTGGCGATAGCGAGCGTCAGCCCGGCCTTCTCCAAGGCTCGGTCGAGCGAGCCGGCAACGGCTGCAGCAAGGGGCTCGGACAGATCATCGACGAGCAATCCCACCACGCCGGACCGCCGCCTCGCGAGCGTTCGGGCAGCGAGGTTGGGGACGTAGTCGAGTCGCCGCGCCGCGGCGAGAACTCGCTCGCGCAGATGCGCACTCACCGCCTCGGGTCGGCTCAGGGCGCGCGAGGCTGAAGCCGTGGATACGCCGGCCGCTCTCGCAACATCGCGGAGTGCTGCCGCGGGTTTTCGAGGCGCTTTCTGCTCCATCTGTAAGCGATTGCAGATTCCGCTTACAGGAATCGCTTCCAGCAAGCGTTTTCACCGATAGGATAGGATGCCCTGAGCCGCCGCGCAAGAAAATCATTGCTGCGGCCCGTCGACGGTCAGTGCTTCCTGCGGATCGTTTGCGCCTTGGAGGATTCGCCCAGGCGCTCGGCGGAGGAGATCAGCTTACGACCCTGCTTCCCAGTTGGCGGCGCTGGTCCGCGAGTGCCGTGGGGTTCTTCGCGCCCAGGCGCGCGAACAGTGCATCGTGCGCGGCGAGCTCGCGCTGCCACATGTCGTGCTCGAAAGCCATCAGACTCTCGAAGCGCCGCGCGTCGAAGTCGAGTCCGCTCCAGTCGAGGTCTCGATAATCCGGCTGCCATCCGAGTTCCGCGGGCCGAGCATGCGCGCGCCCTCGGCAGCGTTCAGCGATCCACTTCAACACGCGCATGTTCTGACCGAATCCTGGCCATACGAAACTGCCGTTCTCGTCGGTCCGAAACCAGTTCACGGCGAAGATCCGTGGCGGTCGAGTCACCGCCTGGCCCATGGCGAGCCAGTGCTGGAAGTAATCGGCGATGTGATAGCCGCAGAACGGCAGCATCGCGAAGGGATCGCGTCGGACCTCGCCGACCTTCCCTGTCGCCGCCGCCGTGGTTTCAGAGCCCATCGTCGCGCCCTTGTAGACGCCGTCCTCCCAGCTTGTAGCCTCCACGATGAGCGGTGCCGTGTCGCTGCGTCGGCCGCCGAAGATCACCGCGGAAATCGGGACACCGTCGGGATCGTCCCACTTCGGATCGAGCGAGGGGCATTGCGTTGAAGCAACGGTGAAACGAGCATTCGGATGCGCCGCCTTGCGCCCGCTCGCTCGCCCGATCTCGGGCGTCCACGGTTGTCCGCGCCAATCGGTCAGGCGTTCCGGCGGTGTTCGCGTCATGCCCTCCCACCACACGTCGCCGTCGTCCGTCATCGCGACGTTCGTGAAGATGACATTGGCCTCGAGCATGCGCATCGCATTCGGATTGGATTCCCGCGAAGTCCCCGGTGCGACGCCGAAATAGCCGGCCTCGGGGTTGATCGCGTGAAATCTTCCGTCGGCGTGGGGCTTGATCCACGCAATGTCGTCGCCGACCGTAGTCACTTTCCAGCCGGCGAGCTCCCGCGGCGGGATGAGCATTGCGAAGTTCGTCTTGCCGCATGCGCTCGGAAATGCGGCGGTCACATAGATCGTCTCACCGTCGGGCGGAGTAACCCCTAGGATCAGCATGTGCTCGGCGAGCCAGCCCTGGTCGCGCCCCATGACCGAGGCGATCCGCAGCGCGAAGCACTTCTTGCCGAGCAGTGCATTGCCCCCATAGCCCGAGCCGAAACTCCATATCTCGCGCGTCTCGGGAAAGTGGACGATGTACTTGTGCTCCCGGCTGCACGGCCAGGAAACGTCCGACTCACCCGGCGCCAGAGGCGCGCCTACCGAATGAACGCAGGGAACGAAAGTGCCCTCGCTGCCGAGCGCGTCGATCACGGCGCGGCCCATGCGCGTCATGATCCGCATGCTTGCCGCGACATACGGGCTATCGGTCAACTCCACGCCGGTGTGCGCGATGGGGCTGCCGATCGGGCCCATCGAGAAGGGTACGACGTACAGCGTCCGGCCCTGCATGCACCCCGCGAAGAGCCGCTCGAGCGTGCGGCGCATCTCGGCCGGAGCGACCCAGTTATTGGTGGGGCCGGCATCGTCCTCGCGCTCGCTGCAAATGAAGGTGCGATCCTCCACCCGTGCTACATCCGACGGGTCCGAGCGCGCGAGGTAACTGTTGGGTCGCTTGGCAGGGTTGAGTTTGATCAGGGTCCCCTTCGCGACCATCTCCGCGCAAAGCCCGTCGTACTCCGCCTGGGATCCGTCGCACCAGACGATGCGTTCCGGGCGTGCACGCTCGGCGATCCGTCTCACCCACGCGACGAGCCCGCGGTGCCGCACATAATCGGGTGCCTGCACTGCCGCAGCTGCGAGGGCGAAATTCGGATCGGACTGATTCATGGCCTTGGGGAGGGGAAACGGGGAGCGCTGGACGCGCGGCGGTCGTACCCGCGCAGTCATTTACTCTATCACGCGCGCTTGATCCGGCGCGAGGCGTCCCGCCCCGCCGAAACCGGTCAGGCCACCGGGCCGCGAGAGCGACTGCGCCGCGCCGCTAGGCGGCCACGCAGCCATACGAACACCGGCCCGGTACAGGTCAGCAGAATCGCTACCCTTGTCACGTGAAATGCCGTCACCACCGGCACGCCTAGCTCGAGCACTTTGGCTGTGATCGCCATCTCGGCAATGCCCCCGGGCGCCGTGGCTAGAACGAGCGTCGCGACGTGCAGATTCGTGATCCCGGCCGCGGCCGCCGCAAAAAGCGCCGTCAACGCCATGGCCGCCGCCACGCTCACGCCGACAGCGGCGACCAGGCGTGGCGCCTCTCGCAGGAAAGCACGCTCGAACCGCGCTCCCAACGCGCAGCCGAGGAGCAATTGTGCTGTATTGGAAAGCGGGCGCGGCATCGCCGAGAGCTTGATCTCAGCCGCAGTGAGACCGATGGCGACCGTAAGCGCCCCGAGAATGTAGGCATTCGGCACGCCCGCGCGCGCGAACAGCAGACCGCCGATCAGCGTGGCGCAGAGTAGGGCGGCGAGCCCGCCGGCATGAACCTCCGCGGTACCGGGTTCGAACGGATCACTGCCGTGAAGTCCCAGCGCGGCGAAGAGTGCCGGAATGATCAGCACCACGAGCACGATTCGCAGCGACTGGGCGGTTGCGACGACATCGGGACGCGCGCCGTAGCGCTCGCCCAGAAGCGACATCTCGGCCGCTCCGCCCGGCACGCTGGCGAAGACAGCGGTGGTCCTTCCCACGCGGCTCAGCGCATCGAGCAGAAAGCCGCAGACATAGCCGAGCGCCAGGGCGAACGCGCCCGAGAGCAGCAATAGCCACCAGAGGCGCGCCACGAGCGCAGCCACTTGCGGCGTGAAGTACAGGCCCAGCGCGGTGCCGATGATCCACTGTCCCGCTTGGCGTCCACCCGGCAGCGCGCTGCAGTCCACACCGAGGAATCGGGCGGCGGCGACCGCCAGCAGCGGGCCGACAAGCCATGGCAGGGGAGTGTGCGCAGCGACGGCGAGCAGAGCGCCGACCAGCGCAATGGCGACCCCGGCGACCCCCGGAAGCACTCGCCCGCCGATTCGACGCATGCCGATCGCGATCGGGTTCACTCGCGCGGCTTTGCCGTCGACGCCGTCTCCGCTGCAACGCCGCGCCAGCCGCCGCCCAGCGCCTTGATCAGTGCGACGCTCGCCGCGTAGCGCTGGCCAAGGATCGTGACCGCGGTGCGCTCGTTGTTGAGCGTCCCGGCCTGCACGACGACCACGGCAAGATAATTGGCGGTCCCGGCGCGATACTGGTTGAGCGTGATCGTTAACGACTCGCGCGCGGCCTGCACCGCTGCATCCTGCACCGCGGCTTCCTCTTCGAGATAGTGCAGCGCGGCGAGGTTGTCTTCGACGTCCTGGAATGCGGCGAGGACGGTCTGACGATACGCTGCCACGCTCGCGTCATAGGCAGCGATCGCCTGGTCGGTCTGCGCCTGGCGCAGTCCCGCGTCGAACAGCGTCTGCGCGAGCGCTGCGCCCACGGACCAGTACCGACTCGGCAACGAGAACAGATTTGCGATGCTTGAACTCGCGAAGCCGCCAGTCGCCGACAAAGTGACGGTCGGATAGAAGGCGGCCTCCGCGACCCCGATCTGCGCGTTCGCTGCCGCGGCGCGCCGCTCGGCACCCGCGATGTCGGGCCTGCGCTCGAGTAGCTCCGAGGGTATGCCGACCGGAATGTAGGGGAATACCTTGTCCACTCGTGCCGGAGCGATCGAGAACTCCGAGGGGGGCTTGCCGATCAGCACCGCGATCGCGTGCTCGAGCTGCGCGCGCAGCACTTTGGCATCGATCGCCTGCGCCTGCGTAGACTTCAGTTGCGTCTCGGCGAGAACGACGTCGCTGCGACCGGCGACGCCAACTGCGTACTGGTTCTTCGTGAGCGTCAGCGACTTGTCGTACGCGTTCGCCGTGTCCTGCAGGAGCTCGATGACCGCGTCCTGGACGCGCAGCAGCAGGTAGTCGGTCGCGACTTGGGCTTGCGCCGAAAGCTTTGCTGATTCAAGGTCCGCCGTGCTCGCCTGTTCGCTCGCTTCGCTCGACTCGACGTTGCGGCGGACGCGGCCCCAGAGATCGAGCTCCCACGTCGCATCGAGCTGCACGTTGTAGACGTTGGCGACCACCCCCGTCCCGCTGTTGGATCCAACCGTGCGACCGCTTCCCGAAGCGGCGCCGCGCGTCGCCGAGGCGTTGCCGGTCACCGTCGGGAAGAACGCCGATCGCGCCTGCGCGGTGAGCGCGCGGGCCTGGCGCAGGTTCGCCTCGGCGACCTTGATGTTCTGGTTGTTGATGTCGACCTGGCTCACCAGCCCGTTCAGCACCGGATCCCCAAATACTTCCCACCAGTGCTCGCGCGGAAGGTTGTCGCGCGGCTGCGCAATTTTCCACCCCTCGGTTTCCTTGAACGCCGCCGGTGTTTGCACCGCCGGGCGCACGTAGTCCGGACCGACCGTGCAACCGACCGCGATCAGCGCCGCGCCGAGCGCGGTTCCAGCCGCGAGGCAGGCCGCTTGTCGTGTTGTGCTCATCACCCGCTAGTCCGCCGCTGCTGCACCCGCGTTCGGCACCAAGTGGCGCCGTCGGAACCGGCGCTCGCACCAGGTGCGGAAGCGGTCGAGGTAAACATATACGACCGGAGTGGTGTAGAGCGTCAGCACCTGGCTGACAATCAGCCCGCCGACGATGGCGACCCCGAGCGGCCGGCGCATCTCGGACCCTTCGCCGAAACCGATCGCCAGCGGCAGTGCGCCCAGAAGCGCCGCGAAGGTCGTCATCATGATCGGACGAAAACGCAGCTTACAGGCCTCGAAGATCGAGTCCCGCGGGCTGAGATGCCGGCTCCGCTCTGCCTCGAGCGCGAAGTCGATCATCATGATCGCGTTTTTCTTGACGATGCCGATAAGCAAGATCACGCCGATCAGCGCGATGACGCTGAACTCGGTGCGGAACAGCAGCAGCGCGAGCAGGGCACCGACGCCCGCGGAGGGGAGGGTGGAGAGGATCGTGATCGGATGAACGTAACTCTCGTAGAGCACGCCCAGCACGATGTAGACGGCGAGCAGCGCCGTCAGGATCAGCCACGGCTGGCTCTTCAGTGAATCCTGGAAGGCACGTGCCGTGCCCTGAAAGCTACCATGCACCGTGTTCGGCACGCCGAGGCGCACGAGCGCGTCCTCGACGGCGCGCGACGCCTGAGAGAGCGAAACGCCCTGCGGCAGGTTGAACGAGATCGTCGAGGCCACGAACTGCGACTGGTGGTTGACCGCGAGCGGCGTGTTCGTCGGCGCGTAATGCGCGAACGCTGACAGCGGGACCTGGGCGCCGGACGAAGTGCTGACGTAGACATTGTCCAGCGCCTCGGGTGACTGCCAGTATTCTGGCGCGGCCTCCATCACCACGTGATACTGGTTGAGCGGTGCGTAGATCGTCGACACCTGGCGCTGCCCGAACGCGTCGTCGAGCGTGGCGTCGATGAGCGCGGGGCTTACCCCGAGGCGTGATGCGGTGTCGCGATCGATCACCAGCGAAGTCTGCAGCCCCTTGTCCTGCTGGTCGGTGTTGACGTCGACGAGCTCGGGCAGGGCAGAGAGCGCCTGGCGGATCCGCGGTTCCCAGGTGCGAAGGTCCGCCAGATCGTCGGCCTGCAGCGTGAATTGATACGTTGCGTTGCTCTGGCGCCCGCCGACGCGGATGTCCTGCACGGGATTCAGGAACAAGTTCGCCCCCGGCTCCTTGGCGAGCTTCAGGCGCAAACGCGCGATGATCTGCTCCGCACTCTCCTTGCGCTGCGAAAGCGGCTTCAGCGCCACGAACATCGCTCCGGTGTTGCGCTGCTGCCCGCCGGTGAAGCCGACGACGTTGTCCACCGCGGGGTCGGCGCGAACAATGTCGATGAAGTCGGAGAGCTTCTTGCGCATCGCCTGGAAGGAGATGCTCTGGTCGGCCTGAATGAAGCCGATGAGCCTCCCCGTATCCTGCGTCGGGAAGAAGCCCTTCGGGATGAAATAGTAGAGGACGCAGTTGAGGATGATCGTCGCGAGCAGGATCAGCATGGTGATGACGCCATGCCGCAGCACCCACGCGAGGCTCCGTTCGTAGCCGCGCAGGACCGTAGCGAAGCCGCGTTCGCTCCACGCGAACAGCCGCGATTGCTTACGCTCCTTAAGCGGCCGCAGCAGGCGCGAGCACATCATCGGAGTGGTCGACAGCGACAAGGCGAGAGAAACCAGGATCGCGACCGAGAGCGTGATCGCGAACTCCCTGAAGTAGCGTCCGACGATCCCGCCCATGAGCAGGATGGGGATGAACACTGCGATAAGCGACAGGCTCATCGACAGCACAGTGAATCCGACTTCGCGCGCCCCGAGCAGCGCCGCTTCCTTCGGCGCCATCCCCGCCTCGACGTGGCGCGAGGAGTTCTCGAGCACCACGATCGCGTCATCGACCACGAAGCCCGTGGCGATGATAAGCGCCATGAGCGATAGATTGTTGAGGCTGAAGCCGAAGAGGTACATGGCGCCGAACGTCGCGACCAGCGATACCGGCACGGCGACGCTGGGGATCAGCGTCGCGCGGCCGTTGCGCAGGAACAGGAACACGACCAGCACAACCAGCACGGTCGAGATCAGCAGCGTGCGCTCGACGTCGCGTAGCGAGGCGCGGATCGTGGTCGTACGCTCGAGCATGACCCGCAAATCGATCGCGCTCGGAATCGCCGCGCGCAGCTCGGGCAGGAGAGCAGTCACGGCGTCGACGGTCTCGATGATGTTGGCGTTCGGTTGGCGGTTGATGATAACCAGCACCGACGGCTTGCCGTTGGCCGAGCCCGCGTTGCGCAGGTCCTGCACCGAATCGACCACCTGGGCGACGTCCGACAGCATCACCGGCGCGCCGTTGCGGTAGGCGACGATCAACGGCAGATATTCCTTTGCGGTCTTCGCCTGGTCATTCGCGTAAATCTGCCAGTGCTGGTCGCCTTCCTCCAGCGAGCCCTTCGGGCGGTTCGCGTTGGCGGAGGCGAGCACCGTGCGCACCGTCTCGAGCCCGATGCCGTACTTGTTGAGCGCCTGCGGCTGCAGCTCGACGCGAACCGCCGGGAGCGAGCTTCCGCCCACACTCACCTGGCCGACGCCTGCGACCTGTGAGACTTTCTGCGCGATGATGGTCGAGGCCGCGTCGTACATCTGGCCCTGGGTCATCGTCGCGGAGGTCAGGCCGAGGATCATGATCGGCGCGTCGGCCGGGTTGACCTTGCGGTAAGTCGGGTTGTTCGGCAGCCCCGAGGGCAGGAGACTGCGCGCCGCATTGATCGCCGCCTGCACGTCGCGCGCGGCGCCGTCGATGTCGCGAGAGAGATCGAACTGCAGCGTGATCCGTGTCGAGCCGAGCGCGCTGCTCGAAGTCATCTCGGTGACGCCAGCAATCCGCCCCAGCGAGCGCTCCAGCGGCGTGGCCACCGTCGCCGCCATCGTCTCCGGGCTCGCGCCGGGCAGCGAGGCCTGCACCGAGATGGTCGGGAAATCGACCTGCGGCAGGGGCGAGACAGGCAGCAGGCGGAACGCAACCGCGCCGGCGAGCGCGATGCCGATTGTCAGCAGTGTCGTCGCGACGGGCCGATCGATGAAGGGCGCAGAAATGTTCATGCGCTCACTCAGCCGCCGCGACGCGGCGCTGCTCGCTGCGGCGCGCCCGCCGCTCGTTGACACGACGCCCCAGCCGGTCGAAGTAGAGGTAGATGACCGGCGTAGTGAACAGCGTCAAGAGCTGCGAAAAGATAAGCCCCCCGACCATCGTGATCCCGAGCGGATGGCGAAGCTCGGAGCCCACGCCCCAGCCGATCATCAGCGGCAGCGCGCCCAGCAGCGCCGCCATGGTCGTCATCATGATCGGTCGGAACCGCAGCAGGCATGCCTGATAGATCGCGTCGCGCGGCGCCATGCCCTCCTTGCGCTCGGCATCGAGCGCGAAGTCGATCATCATGATCGCGTTCTTCTTCACGATGCCGATCAGAAGGATGATGCCGATAATCGCGATCACAGAGAGGTCTTGACCGGCGATCATCAGCGCCAGCAACGCGCCGACGCCAGCAGACGGCAGTGTCGAAAGTATCGTGATCGGGTGGATGTAGCTCTCGTATAGCACGCCCAGCACGATGTACATCGTCACGATCGCCGCGAGGATCAGCCACAACTCGTTGGAGAGCGCGGCGCGAAACGCGAGAGCGGCCCCCTGGAAGCGCACCTGCGCGCTCAGCGGCAGGCCGAGCTCGCGCTGCGCCGCCTCGATCACCTTGACCGCATCGCCCAGCGAGGCACCAGGCGCAAGATTGAAGGAGATCGTCGCCGCCGGGAACTGCCCGATGTGATTCACCACCAGCGGCGCCGATCGCTCGACGACCTTCGCGATCGAGGACAGCCGCACTTGCTGCGTCCCCGACGCGCCGCCGCTGGCGACCGCGCTCGCCAACGTCGTGGTGGAAGCGCCCGTGGCGAGACCACCGCCGCCGCTCGCGCCTGGAACCGTCGCCGGAACGTAGATGTTGTCGAGCGCCGCCGGCCCGAGCTGAAACTGTGGCTGCACCTCGAGCACGACGCGGTACTGGTTCGTCTGCGTGAAGATCGTCGACACCAGTCGCTGGCCGAAGGCGTTGTAGAGCGCGTTGTCGATCACGGCAGGCGTGATGCCGTAGCGGCTCGCCGTCGCGCGATCGATGTCGATATAGGCCTGCAGCCCGCCGTCCTGGAGATCGCTCGCGACGTCCGCTAGCGCGGGCTCGTGGCGCAGCCGCTCGACGAGGCGGGGCACCCAGAGCGAGAGCTCGTCGGAGTTCGTGTCCTCGACCGTGAACTGATACTGCGTTCGACTCACCCGGTCCTCGATGGTCAGGTCCTGGACCGGCTGCATGTACAGCGAGATGCCCTCGACGTCGGCCAGGTTCTGCTGCAGTCTGCGGATCACTTGCGTGGCGCTCACGTGGCGCTCGCCGAGCGGCTTCAGGTTGATCAGCAGGCGCCCGCTGTTGAGCGTCGCGTTGGTGCCGTCGACGCCGATGAACGAGGACAGGCTCTCCACCGCCGGGTCGGCGAGGATGACCTTGGCAAGCGCCTGCTGCCGCTCGGCCATCGCAGCAAAGGAGACCGTCGGCGGCGCCTCCGAGATGCCCTGGATCGCGCCGGTGTCCTGGACCGGAAAGAAGCCCTTGGGGATCACGATGTAGAGCAGGATCGTGAGAACCAGCGTCACAATCGCGACCATGAGCGTCGCGAACTGCCGGTCGAGGACCCAAGTGAGCATCTGCCCGTAACCGGCGATGATCCGCTCGAACATCTCGCCGCTCCAGTGATAAAAGCGGCCCTGCTCGGCCTCGGGCACGCGGCGCAGCAACCGCGCGCACATCATGGGCGTGAGCGTGAGCGAGACCACCGCCGAGATCAGGATCGACACCGCGAGCGTGATGGCGAACTCGCGGAAGAGCCTCCCCACGACGTCGCCCATGAACAGAAGCGGGATCAGCACCGCGATGAGCGAGAAGGTCAACGATATGATCGTGAAGCCGATCTGCTCGGCGCCTTTGAGCGCGGCCTGGAGCGGCGGCTCGCCAGCCTCGATGTAACGCGCGATGTTCTCGATCATCACGATGGCGTCGTCAACCACGAAGCCGGTCGCGATGGTAAGCGCCATCAGCGTCAGGTTGTTGATCGAGAAACCGGCGAGGTACATCACGCCAAAGGTGCCGACAAGCGAGAGCGGCACCGCCACGCTCGGAATGACGGTGGCGGATAGGCTGCGCAGGAACAGGAAGATCACCATAACGACCAGCGCTACGGCGAGCATCAACTCGAACTGCACGTCGTGCACTGAGGCGCGAATCGTGACGGTCCGGTCGGTAAGCATCGTGACGTCGACCGAAGGCGGCAGCGCTGCCTGCAGCTGCGGCAGAAGCTGCTTGATCCGGTCGACGACTTCGATGACGTTGGTGCCGGGCTGGCGCTGGATGTTGACGATGATTGCCGGCGTTTGATTGGCCCAGGCCGCGAGACGCGAATTCTCCGCGCCGTCGACCACGTCGGCGACATCGGAAAGGCGTATCGGCGAGTTGTTGCGGTAGGCGACGATCAGCGCTCGGTAATCGTCGGCGCTCTTCAACTGATCGTTGGCGTCGATGGTCGAGGCGCGCGTAGGCCCATCGAAGCTGCCCTTGGCCTGGTTGGTATTCGCGACCGCGATGGCCGTGCGTAGATCGTCCATCGAGAGGTTGTACGCGGCGAGCGCCTGCGGGTTCGCCTGCACGCGCACGGCCGGCCGCTGACCGCCGGACAGGTTCACCAGCCCAACGCCCGGCAGCTGAGAGAGCTTGGTGGCGAGCCGCGTGTCGGCAAGGTCGTAGAGCTTTGGCAGCGGCAGCGTCTTCGAGGTCAGCGCAAGAATCACGACCGGCGTATCCGCCGGGTTCACCTTGTTGTAGATAGGCGGCGTGGGAATGTCGGAGGGCAGCAGATTGCTCGCGGCGTTGATCGCCGCCTGCACTTCCTGCTCGGCAACGTCGAGACTCAACTGGAGGCTGAACTGCAGCGTGATCACCGAGGCTCCACCGGAGCTCGTCGATGACATCTGATTCAGCCCGGGCATCTGACCGAACTGGCGCTCGAGCGGCGCGGTGATCGAGGAAGCAATGACGTCGGGGCTCGCGCCCGGATACAGCGTGACGACCTGGATGGTGGGGTAATCGACTTCCGGCAGCGCAGAGAGCGGCAGCACGCGATACGCGACGATGCCGGCGAGCAGGATCGCGACCATGAGCAGCGAGGTAGCCACCGGTCGCAGGATGAAAGGGCGGGACGGGTTCACAGTTCTTGCGAGGCGGCGTTTCCCGCGCGATCGCGCCCTCGTTCAGCCGCCGTTCTTGCCGCGGCGCTCGCCTTTGTCGCTGCGGCGTGGGGTGCTGGTGGGGAGTGTGTTGCGCGACTCTGGCGTAATAAGCTCGACCTTCGCGCCCTCGCGCAGCTTGTCGGCGCCGTCGACGACGACCATCGCTCCCGGCGCGATGCCGCTTTCGATCGAGGTAGTCTCTCCCTGGACGGGGCCGAGCTTCACCGGCTTGACGCTCACCGTCTTGTTGTCGTTCACCGCGTAGACGAAGGTACCGGGCGCTCCGCGCTGGATCGCGGCGCTCGGCAGCAGTGTGGCACCCCGGCGCGTGTCGACCAGCATGCGCACGTTGACGAACTGGTTCGGGAACAGCGCGTTGTCGTCGTTGGGAAACTCGGCGCGAAGCTTCACCGTCCCGGTTGTGGTGTCGATCTGGTTGTCCGTGGTCAGCAGCTTGCCGGTCGCGAGCTTCGTCTTCTGCGCGCGATCCCAGGCTTCGACCGGCAGCGACGCGCCAGACTTCAGGCGCTGCAGCACCTGCTGCAGGTTGTCCTCGGGGATCGGGAAGAGCACCGTGATCGGCTGCGTCTGGGTGATGACGACCAGCCCGTTGGCATCGCTCGCATGGATCACGTTGCCGGGATCGACCTGGCGCAGTCCGACGAGCCCTCCGATCGGCGCCGTGATGCGCGAGTACGTGATCTGCAGCTTCGCGCTGTCGATTTGTCCCTGGTCGGCGAGCACCGTCCCCTCGTACTGGCGCACGAGTGCTTCCTGCGTATCCACCTGCTGCTTGGCGATCGAGTCCTGCGTGAGCAGCGTGCGGTAGCGCTCAAGATCGAGCTGCGCGTTCTTGAGCAGCGCCTGGTCCTTCGCCATCTGCCCCTGCGCCTGCGTGAGCATGACCTCGAACGGTCGCGGGTCGATCTCGGCGAGGAGATCCCCCGCCTTGACGATCTGCCCCTCCCTGAATTCGACGCGCATGAGCTGTCCGTCGACGCGCGAGTGCACCGTTACCGTATTGCGCGGCGTTACCGTCCCGAGCGCGGTGAGATAGATGTCGATGCTGCCTTCCCTCACCGGCGCTGCGACAACCGGTAGGGGCCGAGCGTTCGGGTCGAACCCAGCGCGCTGGGCGGCCGGCGCATCGGCTGGACTGCGCAGCCACAGCCATGCCGCCGACGCGATCACCAACAGCGCTATTGCGCCGGCGAGAGCGAGGCGCAGCCGCCTACCCCGCCCTTCGCGTTGCGGCGGCGCGGGATCGCTGGGGACGCCAGATGCGGCCATATCGAGCAGGAGACGGGCTTGTTCTTCTGGCCGGATTCTAGTGACGTCGTTCGGGTACGGTTGTAAGCATCTGTTACGACCTCCCCGTGCGGCCGGCTGTTCGTATCTTACGTGATCGTGCGACGGGCGGTGTCGGACAGACGCCTACTTGCCGATGCAGAAGCGGGTGAATATCTCACCAAGTAGATCATCGGCGCTAAATTCACCTGTGATGGCGCTCAGCGCCTCTTGCGCTGCGCGTAGCTCCTCCGCGAAGAGCTCGAGCGCAGGCGGCGTCGCGGCGAGCTGCTCGTCGGCTGCCGCAAGACGCGCCGCCGCACTGTCGAGGGCGCGCAGGTGCCGTTCGCGGGCGAGGAATACGCCCTCCATGGCGTCACGTGCGCCGGCCGCGGAGAGGATCGCTTCGCGCAGCAACTCGAGGCCGGCGCCTGTCTTCGCCGAGAGCCAGACCTCGGCATCGTCTTCGTCCGACAAGCGCCGCGCGTCGATGCCGAGCAGATCGATCTTGTTGCGCACCACGATCCGCGGCAGTCCCTCGGGCAGCCTTCCAATGATCGTCGCATCGCCCGCGTGTTGCGGCTCGCGCGCGTCGGTAATAATGAGCGCGAGGTCGGCACGCGCAATGGACGCCCAGGTTCGTTCGATGCCGATCTTCTCCACGGCATCGGCCGTGGGCCGCAGGCCCGCCGTGTCGATGACGTGCAGCGGAATGCCGGAAATCTCGATCCTGCTGCGGATTGCATCGCGCGTCGTTCCCGGCACGGGCGTGACGATGGCGACGTCCTCGCCGACGAGCTGGTTGAGCAAGCTCGACTTGCCCACGTTCGGCTGACCGATCAGCACCACGTCGAGGCCTTCGCGCAGAAGGCTCCCTTGCCGGGCACGCGCTATGATCGCCGCGACCCGCTCGCGCAAATCCGCGAGCTTGCCGGCGGCGTCCGCCGTGCGCATGAACTCGATGTCCTCCTCCGGAAAATCGAGCACGGCCTCGGTGAAGCCACGCAGCTCGATCAGCCCGTCTACCGCCGCGTGTATCTCCTCCGAGAAGGCCCCGGTCAGGCTGCGTGCTGCCGCGCGCGCGGCCGTGGCAGTGGCCGCGTCGATCAGGTCAGCCACCGCCTCGGCCTGGGCGAGGTCGAGCTTGCCGTTGAGGAACGCGCGCCGCGTGAACTCACCGGGCTCCGCGATTCGCGCGCCGAGGTCGAGACAGCGGCCAAGGAGCAGCCCGAGCACCGCCGGGCCGCCGTGCGCGTGCAGCTCGAGCACGTTCTCGCCGGTATAGGACGCAGGCGCGGGAAAATAAAGCGCGATTCCCTGGTCGAGCGGTTCGTCGCCGGCGCCACGGAACGTCGCGAGCGTCGCGGTGCGGGACGCCGGCACAGCGCCGAGAACGCCTTCGACGATCGCCGAGAGATCGGCGCCCGAGATGCGGACTACGCCGATGCCGCCACGTCCCGCCGGCGTCGCCACAGCCGCGATCGTCTCGGGGGGTGGGCGCCTCGAGCCCATGCCGCGCGCGCTAGCGCCGCTTCGCCGCAGCGGCCGCCGCTTCCCGTTCGAGCACCCGGTTCATGTGCCACTGCTGAAAGATCTGCAGCGAATTGTTGACGAGCCAGTACAGCACGAGGCCCGACGGGAAGACCACGAACATGATCGAGAAGGCGATGGGCATGATCTGCATAACTTTCGCCTGCACCGGGTCCTGGATGGGCGTAGGCGAAAGCTTCACCTGTAGGTAGGCGGTTATCGCATAGACGACCGGCAGCACAAAGTAAGGATCCGGCGCCGAGAGATCGTGGATCCAGCCTATCCATGGCGCGTGCCTGAGCTCCACCGCCGAAAGCAGCACCCAGTAGAGCGCAATGAAGACAGGTATCTGCACGAGGATGGGCAGGCAGCCGCCGAGCGGATTGATCTTCTCGGCCTTGTAGAGCTCCATCATTTTTACCTGGAGCTGCTGCTTGTCGTTGGCGTATTGCTCCTGCAGCGCTTTGAGCTTCGGCGCCACGACCTTCATCTTGGCCATCGAGCGGGCGCTCGCGTGATTGAGCGGATAGAACGCGCTCTTGATGATCACCGTCATGGCCACGATCGCCCAGCCCCAGTTGCCGATCAGCCCGTGGAGCCACTTGAGCAGCCAGAACAGGGGCGCCGCGATCACGGTAAAGATGCCGTAGTCGACCACCAGATCGAGCCCGGGGGCCAGGCCTTTGAGTACGTCCTGCTCCTGTGGACCCGCGTAGAGGGGCACCGTTACGCTCGCGCTCGCGCCGGGGGCGACGCTCCCCATCGGCATGATCACTCCGTCGGCGTACAGGCCGTTGTCGAGCTTCTTGACGTAGAACTCGCGAGTGGCCTTGTTCGTTTCCGGCGGAATCCACGCCGCGACGAAATAGTGCTCGACCATCCCGATCCAGCCGTTGTCGGCCTTCTCCGTGAATCTCGCCTTGCCCTTGTCGATGTCCGCGAACTCGACTTTCTTGTACTTGTCGGCTTCGTTGTAGAGCACGGGGCCGGTATACGAAGATGGCGCCCAGGAGCTCTGCGCCACCGGAGCCTTGGTGTCCCGCGTCAATTGGAAGTAAGCGTAGGGCGAGACAGGGCTGCCTGTCGCATTCGTGAGCTCGAACGCGACGTCGATGAGGTAGCTCGCGCGATGGAAGGTAAGCGTCTGCAAGATCTTGCTACCGTCGGCGGCCGTGGCCGCGAGCTTCAGCTCGAGCTTGTCTGCCCCCGGTGCGAGCTCGCGTTCGCCCGGCAGCGCCTGCCAGAGCGTGCGATGGTTGGGAAGCCCCTCACCGATGAGGCCCGCCTGCGCGATGAAGGTGCGGTTTTCATTTTGTTGCAGGAGTCGATAGGGCTTCGCGGCATCGTCGGCGTCGCGGTGCTCGGCAAGCGCAAGTAGCGTGATGGCACCGCCCAGCGTGTCCACCTCGGCGACATAGCGATCGGTCTTGATCTCGACGCGCTGTCCTGCCGCGGCCGGCGGGACCGGGCCCCCGGGGACACCTGGCGCAGCGGCACCCGAGACTTGCGGGGACGGAACGGCTTCCTTTCCGGGCTGCGCTGCAGTGCGGGGCGCGGGTGCAGGCCGCTGCTCAGCCTGCCAGCGCTCCCAGAGGAACAGCGCCGAGAAGGAAAAGATCGCGAAGAGGATCCAGCGTTGCGTATCCATGAGCAAGGCCGGCCGCTCGGACCGGCACTAGCGGTTCTAGATCAGGGAACGGGGTCGTAGCCGCCCGGATGGTAGGGATGGCAGCGTCCGACCCGGCGCACAGCGAGCCAAAGTCCCTTCAGCGTGCCGTGGCGATCGATCGCCGCGTGCGCATACTCGGAGCAACTTGGGAAAAAGCGGCACTGCGGTGCAAACAGCGGTCGGATCGCATACTGATAGACCCGCAGCAGAAGCAGCAGGAGAGGCTTCACGGGCGCGCTAGGTTCTGAGGGCTTCGAGCAGCGCGCCGGTCTCGTCGACCACCAGCGATAGCTCCGCTGCGGGGCACGCGCGGCGCAGACGCAGCACGATGTCGAACTCGCGCACGGCGCGCCGGCGCGTCCGAAAGAGCTCGCGCAGCAGGCGCCGAAGCCGATTGCGGTCGACCGCGCGGGCTATTTGGCGGCTGGCGATCACGTAGCCGACGCGCCCGGGCGATTGCGCGGCCGGAGCGAAGAACAGTTGCACGCGCGTCGTCTCAAGGCGACGACCGTTGCGAAACATCCGGGCAAACTCGTTAGCACCGCGCAGTCGGTAGCGACGCGTCACGCGGCGCCCCTGCACGTGCGGCCTTCAGACGACGAGCCTGGAGCGGCCCTTGGCGCGGCGCGAAGCGAGCACCTTGCGACCGCCGACCGAGCGCATTCTGGCGCGAAAACCGTGGGTGCGCTTGCGCCGCACCACGGAGGGCTGAAACGTACGTTTCATGGATCCGCCTGCTGGGAAAAAAGCCTTGTATTAGAGCTTTTTGCCGGTTGCTCTGTCAAGGTAAATCATGGCGGTACGGTTGTGGATAACTCGCTCCGGTTGCAGGTACAATTCGCCCGTCGCGGGCTTTGCCGACGCGCCCGCTCCGCAATTGCAGCAGAACCCCGAAGCGCCCTATGTCTACGCCCTCGTTCTGGGCGGGCTGTCTCGATGCCTTCAGGCGCGAGCTGACTCCGCAGCAGTTCAACACCTGGATCCGGCCGCTGCGCCTGGAATCCGACGACGACGGGCTGCGTCTCGTCGCTCCGAACCGCTTCGTACTGCAGTGGGTGAAGGAGCGCTTTGCCGGGCGCATCGAGGAGTTCGCCCAGATGGAGACGGGCCAGTCGTTGCGGCTCGTGCTCACGGTGGCGGAGTCCCCAGGGCGCAGAGAGGCACCCGCGGCGCCAAGCACATCCGAGGCAGCCCGCGCGCCAGACCGGCGCAGCGAGCAGGCAAGCCTCAACCCTGCCTTCTCTTTCGCGACCTTCGTTGCCGGCAAGGCAAATCAGCTGGCGCGGGCCGCCGGGTTACAGGTTGCCGAGCACCCGACGTCGTACAACCCGCTGTTCGTCTACGGCGGCGTAGGGCTGGGCAAGACGCACCTGATCCAGGCGATCGGCAATCACATTCTGGACAGCAATCCGAGCGCCAGGATCCGCTACATCCACGCCGAAACCTACGTCTCCGATGTCGTCCGTGCCTACCAGCACAAGGCGTTCGATGACTTCAAGCGCTACTACCGCTCGCTCGATCTGCTGCTCGTCGACGACATCCAGTTTTTCAGCGGCAAGTCGCGCACGCAGGAGGAGTTCTTCTACCTGTTCAACACGCTCATCGAAGCGCACAAGCAGGTCGTCATCACCTGCGATACCTATCCGAAGGAGATCTCCGGCATCGAGGAGCGGCTCATCTCGCGTTTCGGCTGGGGGCTTACCGTGGCGCTCGAGCCGCCCGAGCTAGAGATGCGCGTCGCGATCCTGCTGTCCAAGGCCGCCGTCTCCGGCATGAAGCTCGACGAGCAGGTGGCTTTTTTCATCGCCAAGCACATTCGCTCGAACGTGCGCGAGCTCGAGGGAGCGCTCAAGCGCGTGCTCGCCTACTCTAGCTTTCACGGGCAGGAGATCTCCCTGGCGCTCGCCAAGGATGCGCTGCGGGATCTGCTCGCCGTTCAGAACCGGCAGATCTCGATCGAGAACATCCAGAAGACCGTCGCGGACTACTACAAGATCCGCATTTCCGACATGCACTCCAAGAAACGCTCGCGGGCAGTCGCCCGCCCGCGCCAGGTGGCGATGGCGCTCGCCAAGGAACTCACCCAGCTATCGCTGCCCGAGATCGGAAGTAATTTCGGCGGCCGCGATCACACGACGGTGCTTCACGCCTGCCGCCAGATTGCAAAGCTGCGGGAAGCCGTTCCCGAGATCAGCCACGACGTCAACTTTCTGCTGCAGGTGCTCCGGAACTGACCGGTTTTAGGGCGTCCGAATGTAGGAATATCGCGCAAAGCAGTTTATAATTTGGGGGTTATGCGCGTGTCGGAACTGCCGGGTTTTTCGTCCCCAATCAACCCACAGATTGTCCCGTTGTTTCCCGCAGCGTTTGTCATTCGTCAAGACGCGGATTTCACACCAGATTTTTCTGTTGTCCCGGATTTCTGCCGACTCTAATTAGCTATTCTTAGGTTTAAAGAAAATGCAACTAAAGCAGATTCCCCGAGACGCATTGCTAAAACCGCTGCAGGCGGTTTCCGGAATCGTGGAGCGCAGGCACACGCTACCGATTCTGGCGAATGTTCTTTTGGAACAGAAGGACGGACGCCTTTTCGTAACGGCAACCGACCTCGAGATGCAGATCACCGCCAACAGCGAACTTGCTGGCAAGCAGGAGCAGTCGGTTACGGTGGGTGCGCGAAAACTGCAGGACCTTCTTCGTGCCTTGCCGGAGGGCGCAACGCTCACCGTGGAAACGGCTTCGGGAAAGATGACCGTGCGGGCGGCTCGCTCGCGCTTCAATCTGCAGACGCTTCCAGCAACCGACTACCCGCGCATGGGTCTCTCCAAGGAGCAGCAGCAGAGCATCAGCCTGCCGCAGCGCCAGTTTCGCGGGCTGCTCAAGCTGGCAGAGTTTGCGATGGCCCAGCAGGACATCCGCTACTACCTCAACGGCATGCTGCTGGTGATCGACAAAGGAACATTGCAGGCGGTCGCCACCGACGGCCATCGCCTCTCCTATGCGAGCATCTCGGTTCCGGGGGACTACGCGCGCCAGGAGGTAATCCTTCCGCGCAAGACGGTGCTCGAACTCGGCAAGCTGCTCGAGGATAGCGATGCTGCGCTCGCCATCGACATCCTCGCCAACCAAGTGCGGTTCCGCTTCTCGAACATCGAGCTGGTGAGCAAGGTCGTCGACGGGAAATTTCCGGACTACAACCGCGTCATTCCGACCGCCCACTCGAAGCGGCTCGAACTATCGAGAAGCGAGCTCCTGCAGGCGCTGCAGCGCGCGGCGATCCTGTCGAACGAGAAGTTTCGTGGAGTGCGCCTCGTGCTCGGCAGCGGCCAGCTCAAAATCATCTGCACGAACAGCGAGCAGGAAGAGGCGGAGGAGGAACTCGAAGTCGACTACCGTGGCGAGGGTCTCGATATCGGATTCAACATAACTTATCTGCTGGACGTGTTGCAGAATGTGACCACCGACAAGGTTGTGCTCTCTCTCGGCGACGCGAACTCCAGCGCATTGATCACGATGCAGGACAGGGCTGATTACAAGTATGTGGTCATGCCGATGCGGATTTGAGAGTGTCGGATTTTCGCGAGCCGACCGAGGCGCCGACTCCGACTGCGAGTCGGCGTTTCCGTTTGATGGATATCAAGAAGCGAGCAAGTAACGAATGACCGAAGCGAACTCCAGGCCCGCCGAGAACGGCAGCGGCGACTACGACTCGAACAGCATCAAGGTCCTCAAGGGCCTCGAAGCCGTGCGCAAGCGGCCCGGGATGTACATCGGCGATACATCGGACGGCACGGGCTTGCACCACATGGTCTTCGAGGTCCTGGACAACGCGATCGACGAAGCTCTGGCCGGCTATTGCGACGAGATCAAGGTCGTCATTCACGCCGACAACTCGGTGTCGGTACTCGACAACGGTCGCGGGATCCCCACCGACATCAAGGAGGACGACGAGCAGAAGCGCTCGGCAGCAGAGATCGTCATGACGGAGCTGCATGCTGGCGGGAAGTTCGATCAGAACTCGTACAAGGTCGCCGGCGGACTGCACGGGGTCGGGGTATCGGTGGTTAACGGGCTCTCGGAGTGGCTGAAGCTCAGAATTTGGCGCGACGGCAAGGCCTATCAGATGGAGTTTCGCGACGGTGTTGCAGTGGCCCCGCTCGCCATGATTGGACCGACCGAACGGCGCGGCACGGAAGTCCATTTCAAGGCCTCTGAGGTGACCTTCGGCAAGGTCGAGTACCACTACGACATACTGGCGCGGCGCATCCGCGAACTCTCGTTTCTGAACAACGGAGTGAAGATCGAGCTCCTGGACCAGCGGGATGGCAAGAGCGAGAACTTCGCTTTCTCGGGAGGCATCAAGGGCTTCGTGGAGTACATGAATCGCACGAAGACCGCGCTTCACTCGAAGATCTTCCACGCAAGCGGCGAGAAGGACGGCGTAACGGTCGAGGTCGCGATGCAGTGGAACGACTCGTACGCCGAGAACGTGCAATGCTTCACCAACAACATTCCCCAGCGCGACGGCGGTACCCACCTCACGGGCCTGAGGCAGGCAATGACGCGCACGCTGAACAACTATATCGAGAAGGAGGAGCTCGCCAAGAAGGCGAAGGTCGAGACCACCGGCGACGACATGCGCGAAGGGCTGACCTGCGTGCTCTCCGTGAAGGCGCCCGAGCCGAAGTTCTCTTCGCAGACCAAGGACAAGCTCGTCTCCTCGGAGATTCAGCCGATCGTGCAGGAAATCGTCGGCAGCAAGCTCGGCGAGTTCCTGCTGGAGAATCCGAGCGACGCGCGAATCATCTGCTCCAAGATCATCGACGCGGCGCGCGCGCGCGAGGCGGCACGCAAGGCGCGCGAGCTTACGCGCCGCAAGGGCGTTCTCGACGGGATGGGGTTGCCCGGGAAGCTCGCCGACTGTCAGGAGCGCGATCCGGCACTGTGCGAACTCTACCTCGTCGAGGGTGACTCCGCCGGCGGCTCGGCGAAGCAGGGTCGCGATCGGAAATTCCAGGCGATCCTTCCGCTGCGCGGCAAGATACTCAATGTCGAGCGGGCGCGCTTTGACAAGCTGATCAGCTCGCAGGAGATTGTGACCCTGATCACCGCCCTCGGCACGGGCTTCGGCAAGGCGGAGGGCGACAAGGAGGACAAAGACGCTTTCGATGTGGCTAAGCTGCGCTACCACCGCATTATCATCATGACTGATGCGGACGTCGACGGCTCGCACATCCGTACGCTGCTGCTGACCTTCTTCTACCGCCAGATGCCGGAGCTGGTCGAGCGCGGCCACATCTACATTGCCCAACCGCCGCTGTACAAGGTGAAGCAGGGAAAGGAGGAGAGCTACCTCACGGACGACCACGGGCTCAATCAATACCTGCTCAAGGTCGCGCTCAAGGGCGCCGAGGTGCTCCCCGGAGCCGAGCGCCCGGCGCTCTCGGGGCAGGCGCTCGCCAACGTCGCCCGGCAGTATCTGCTCGCCGAAGCGGTTATCGAGCGCTTGTCACGGGTGATCGAGCCGGCGGCGCTGCGGACGCTGCTGGCTGGGGTGCGCATCGACCTGTCGAGCGAGGATTCGGCAGCGGCGAGCGCGGCGGCGATGACGAAGGCAATTGCCGACCCCGAGGTGCGGGTCGAGGCGCGCTACGATGAGCAAACCGAGCTGAACCGCCTGTTCATTGTACGCACGCGGCACGGAACCGCACACACGACCTCGCTCGATGCAGAGTTTCTTACGAGTGGCGACTACGCGCCGATCAAGGCTGCTGCGGATGTGCTGCACGGGTTGATGCGTCCCGGGTCGAGCGTGCGTCGCGGCGAGCGCGCCGCGGCTGCCGCCTCCTTTGCCGCGGCGCTCGAGTGGCTGCTCGCTGAGGCGAGGAGCGCCGTGAGCATCCAGCGCTACAAGGGCCTGGGAGAAATGAATCCCGGGCAACTCTGGGAGACGACGATGGACCCGCAGGCCCGGCGCCTGCTCAAGGTCCAGATCGAGGACGGCATCTCCTCCGACGAGATATTCACCACGCTGATGGGCGAGGAAGTCGAGCCCCGGCGCGCATTCATCGAGAGCAATGCGCTCGGCGTGCGCAATCTCGACGTCTAATCTTCCCGCCACGGCCGCACCTGCGCGGCGGCGACCGCGATGACCGCTGATCGCCGCGCGCTTCTTGCGCAACTAGGGATCGAACCCGGGACCCCGGGTGCCTGCGTGGGCCCGGCGGCTTGGCGCGGGAGCGGCGCTCAGCTCGCCTCGCACAATCCCACGGATGGATCCGCCATCGGGACGGTGGCGACTGCAGGCCCGGCGGATGTCGATGCGGTGCTGGACGCTGCCGTCGCCGCGGCGCACGCCTGGCGCGAGGTTCCTGCGCCCAAGAGGGGCGAGGTCGTGCGGCGCTTGGGTCTGTTGCTGCGCGAGCACAAGGACGCGCTGGGTACGCTGGTATCGCTCGAGAACGGCAAGATCAAGGCGGAAGGCGACGGCGAGGTGCAGGAGATGATCGACATCGCCGATTTCGCCGTGGGCCAGGCGCGCATGCTCTACGGCAAGACGATGCACTCGGAGCGCCCGGCGCACAGGATGTATGAGCAGTGGCAGCCGCTCGGTGTGGTGGGAGTCATCACGGCGTTCAACTTCCCCGTTGCGGTGTGGGCATGGAATGCGCTCATCGCCGCGGTTTGCGGCAGCGCGACGATCTGGAAGCCTTCACCGAAGACGCCGCTCGCGGCGATAGCAGTGCAGCGCCTGTGCAACCGCGTCATCGAGGAGCTGCAACTGCCGCCGATCTTCACCCTCCTCGTCGACGCGACGCGCGACGCGGCCACGAGACTCGCAACCGATCCGCGGGTCGCGCTGGTATCGTTCACGGGCTCCTCTGCGGTCGGCCGTCAGATCGCGCAGACCGTCGCCGGCCGCTTCGGCCGCTGTCTGCTCGAATGCTCAGGCAATAACGCGATCCTCGTCGCCGAGGACGCCGATCTCGATCTGGTCGTCCCTGCCGTGCTCTTCGGTGCGGTGGGAACCGCCGGGCAACGCTGCACGACGACGCGCCGGCTGATCGTGCACGAATCGATCGAGGCGGAGGTCCTCCGGCGGCTGCAAACGGCCTATGCGCAGGTGCGCATAGGCGACCCGCTCGAGACGGGCACACTCATGGGGCCGCTCATCGACGCGGCCGCGGTCGAGAGCTTCCGCGCCGCGGTGCAGGAGGTCCTGGTGGCAGGCGGGGAGCTCGTCTGCGGTGGCGGCGTCCGGCCAGGGCCGGGGTTCTTCGTCGAGCCCACGATCGTGCGCGGCGTAGACAACACCTGGCCGGTTGTACAGCGGGAGACTTTCGGCCCGATCCTCTACGTGATGCGCTTCCGCGAGCTCGCCGAGGCGATTGCCATGCACAACGCAGTCCCGCAGGGACTGTCGTCGGCGATCTTCACGCGCAGCCTGCGCAGCGCCGAGACTTTCCTGTCCGCGGGTGGGAGTGACTGCGGCATCGCCAACGTGAACATCGGCACGTCGGGGGCCGAGATCGGGGGTGCGTTCGGGGGCGAGAAGGAAACTGGCGGCGGCCGCGAGGCCGGGTCAGATGCGTGGCAGGCCTACATGCGACGCCAGACGAGCACGATCAACTGGAGCCACGAGCTGCCGCTCGCGCAGGGCATACGCTTCGGCTCGGGCTGATCCGCTAGGAGGCGGCGCGCTTGCGTGCCGTCGCTCGCGTTGCACTCTTCTTGACCGCCACGTGCTTGCGGGGCTTGGCGCCACGCGTGCGCCCCGCCTTCGCAGCGAGGAGTGCCACCGCCTCGCGCAACGTCACCGATTCGGCGGTCTGTTTGTCGGAGAGGGTCGCATTGATGCCACCGTGCTTGACGTAAGGGCCATACCGGCCTGCGTGCAATTCGACCGGTTGCTTGTCCTTGGGGTGCGGGCCGAGCACTCTCAGCGCGGCCGACCCGCGTGATCGCGTAGCGCCGGCCTTGGCGCCTTCCCGCGCCTGGAACTCGAAGCCGATCTTGCCATCCGGCTGGCGTACGAGGTAGGCAGCAAACGGGCGCCGCGTCCGGGCCGATACGAACTGCAGCAGGTCGGTCTTTCCGGAGGCGAGCAGCTTTTGCATCTGAGCGCGCTCGATCGGCCGCTGCAGGATGACGCGTCCGGAGCGGAAATCGCAGGTCTTGTTCGGACCGACGGCGCGCTCACATACGTACGCTGCCGGCAGCTCGAAGACCTGGGCGCCGCACTTCGGGCAGCTGCCGAGCGGCTCCTGCCCGGTGAAGTCAGGAGCCTCAGCCGCATCCGCGCCGTCGCCGAAATCGAACTGCACCTCGTACGCGTCGTTGAGCTTCAGTCGCGCGGCGAACGGCCGTCCGAGCTTGCTGCGAAAGCCCTCCAGCGGTCCAACCGCGCGCTCGGTGAGCAGCGTCTCTGCCTCCGGTATCTCGAGCTGTCGGCCGGCGATGATCTTCCACATCCCGAAGTCGCATGACTGGCACTGGAACTTCTTGTACTTCTCATGCACCTCTCCGCCGCACTTCGGGCAGCGCGCGGTGAGCGTAGCGAAATCTCCCGGGATGGTGTCGCTCTCGTAGTTTTTCGCCTGGTTCACAATGTGCTTGGTCATGCGCACTATCTCGCGCATGAACTGCTCGCGCCTGAGCTTACCGTGCTCCATCTGCGCGAGCTTGAACTCCCACTCCGCCGTGAGCTCGGGTGAGAAAAGCTCGGGAATGCCCAGCCCATGGAGGAGCGTCATCAGCGAGAACGCCTTCGCCGTCGGGGTAAGCTCGCGGCCGTCGCGGTGAACGTATTTCTCCTGGATGAGACCCTCGATGATCTGCGCACGCGTGGCAGGCGTGCCGAGGCCCTTTTCCCGCATTGCCTCGCGCAGCTCGTCATCTTCGATCGTCTTGCCGGCACCTTCCATTGCAGAGAGCAGCGTGGCCTCGCTGAATCGCGCGGGCGGGCGAGTCCGGTTGGCAACCACGCGCACCTCCTCGGTGGCGACCTGCTCGTTCGGAAGGACCTTGGCGAGCATGGCCTCTTCGCCGGATTGGGCATCCTTGCCGTAGACGGCGAGCCAGCCGGGACTGACGAGCACCTTGCCCTCGGTCTTGAACGGCTGTTGTTCGACCCGGGTGATGCGCGTCGTGAGGAGGTATTCGGCCGCGGGATAGAACACCGCTAGGAAACGCTTGACGACGAGATCGTAGAGCTTCGCTTCCGCCTCGCTCAGAGTCTTGGGCCGCTGCAGCGTTGGAATGATGGCGAAGTGATCGGAGATCTTCGCGTTGTCGAAGATCCGCTTGTTGGGCTTGACCCACTTCGCCTTGAGCACCTGCGATGCGAAAGGCGCGTAAGCCTTGATCTCGCGCAACGACTCGAGCGTGTCCCGGACCGTGGCGAGGTAGTCCTCGGGCAACGCGCGGGAGTCCGTGCGCGGATAGGTCAGGACCTTGTGTTTCTCGTAGAGCGCCTGGGCGAGGGAGAGCGTCGTACGGGCGGAGAAGCCGAAGCGGCCGTTCGCGTCGCGCTGGAGGCTCGTGAGGTCGTACAGCAACGGCGCGCTCTGGGAGGATGGCTTGGTCTCCTCCGTGACAACTCCCGACTTGTCCTCGCAGCGTTGCGCGATCGCCCGCGCCCTTTCCTCGTCCCATAGACGCTCGGGTCGCGCGTCGGGCTCCTCGTCGGACTTGCGAAACCGCTCATCGAACCACCGTCCTTCGTACCGCCCTCCGCGGGCGCGGAACGTGGCTTGGACCTCCCAATAATCGCGTGGTTGGAAACCGCGGATCTTCTCTTCGCGCTCGACAAGAATGGCGAGCGTAGGTGTTTGCACGCGCCCGACGGTCGTAAGCTGGAAGCCGCCCGACTTGGAGTTGAACGCGGTCATGGCGCGCGTTCCGTTGATGCCGACCAGCCAGTCGGACTCCGACCGGCAAACGGCGGCGTCGGCGAGCGGACGCATCGTCTCGTCGCTGCGCAGCGCGCCGAAACCGTCGCGAATCGCGCCCGGAGTCATCGATTGAAGCCACAGGCGCTTGATCGGCTTGCTCGTGTGTGCGTACTGGACGATATAGCGGAAGATCAACTCGCCCTCGCGACCCGCGTCGCAGGCATTGATGAGCTCCGTGACGTCCTTGCGCTTGGCTAGCTTGAGCAGGAGCCTCAAGCGCGTCGCGGTCCTCTCTATGGGCTTGAGCGAGAACTTGGATGGAATCGCCGGCAGATGAGTGAACGTCCACTTTCCGCGTTTGACTTCCTCCTCCTCAGGCATGCCGATCTCGAGCAGATGGCCGATCGCAGAGGAAAGCACGTAGCGGTTGCCCTCGAAATACTCGTCGTGACGCGTGAGCCCACCCAGGGCGCGCGCGATGTCGGCCGCCACGGAGGGCTTCTCGGCGATGATGAGGCTCTTGGCCATCGACCTTTGGTTCGGGCTCGGGTGCGAAAAGGACCGCAGATGATAAGCAAGGACTGGGTGCCGGGACAAGCCGACCGATTTTCCCGACGATCCGGCAAGTGGGCACTGGCCCCCGTTGGGGGTCAGCGCAGGATCAGTCGCGGCGCTGGTAGAGACCGCCCGGCAAGCTCACGACTCGACCTGCCACTTCGAGCTCTACGAGCGCAACGGTGATCGATTCGGCCGAAAGGCCGGTACGGCGCGCCAGCAGGTCGATTCCCGCTGGATCGTGACCGAGCGCGGCGAGTACTCGCGCCGCCGATCCTTCCTCCGGCAACGGTCCGCGGCGCGTGATCGGTTCCCTGCCTGTCCCCATTGCGGTAGGTTCGGTGTGCATGCCGAGTTCCTCGAGGACGTCCTGTGCCGTCTCGACGAGCTTCGCGCCTTCGCGGATGAGGCGATGCGCGCCCTTGGAAAAGGGGGAATGGATCGAGCCCGGGATTGCGAAAACTTCGCGGCCCTGCTCGCCTGCGAGGCGCGCTGTAATCAAGGAGCCGCTGTTGAGCGTTGCCTCGACGACGAGGACACCGCGCGCGAGACCGCTGATGAGCCGATTGCGCCGCGGAAAATTCTCGGGCAGCGGGGGCGTACCCAGCGCGAACTCGGAGAGCATCCCGCCTTCGCTCGCGAGACGCTGCGCAAGATCTCGGTTGCCCGCCGGGTAGATCCGATCGAGCCCCGTGCCAACAACGGCAAGGCTGCTTGCCGCGCCCGACAACCCACCGCGATGGGCAGCCGCATCGATGCCTACCGCAAGGCCGCTCACGATCGTAAACCCCGCGGCGGACAGCGCCGCAGCGAACGCCTGCGCGTGCTCGACCCCTTGCGGAGTTGCGTTGCGGCTGCCCACGATGGCCACCGCGTCGCGCGTCAGTAGCTCGGGTCTGCCGACATAATAGAAAGCGGGCGGCGGGTCGGTGATGTCGAGCAGCGCGGGCGGATAGTCGGCGTCGTCCCAAGCGACGAGGCGATGACCCGGTTCGCGCAGCCACTCGAGCGTGCGCTCGAGCAGGGAAGGGTCGGGCCCGCGCTCGATCGCGGCGGCAACCTCGGCGGAGGCAAGCGCGGCGATGCGCTTTCTTGCCGCAGCGCGCAGCTCGAGCGGGCCTCCGAAGTGCTTGAGCAGGGTGACGAGGTTACGCGCGCCCAAGCCCGGCAGCAGCTGCAGCGACGCCCAAGCCTCGACGCGGGCGTCGACATTCATCGGCGAGCGCGAAGCAGCGTCTAGGGTTTACGCACGATGTCCCCGGGGAAAACCGGGTCCGTCGTGTTCAGGACGATCGCGTAGGCGACGCGATCGAAAACGCGGAACACGAACACCAGCCCTGTGCGCTCGGACGGAATGTTCAAATACTGGGTCGGCGGGAGCAGAACCTTCGTACGGTCCGTGGTGGTCGACAGGGTGTCACTCGCTCCGTAGGGTCTCGGGTCGGGCATGACCGGGCCCGGGTGATAAACCGCGAGCACGCTGCCGATGTCGAGACCGTCCTGAGCGCCGCGGTCGAGCGTGACGATGTACCCCCGCCCGACCTCGTGCGCGTCGTTGGCGAGGTCGATAATTCGTCCCTCCACCACCTTGTCAGGCGCGTGGGGCACGTAGTTGATGAGCACCTCGCGCGGAGCAGGCACCAGCAGATCGCCAACGATAATCTCTTCGCGTGCGGCGGTTATGACCAGGGTGCTGACCTCGGCGAAGCGCTGGACTTGCGCCGTTCCGAGATAGCGCATCTCGTAGCCCAGGATCTCCTGGCTGTCGTAGGAGCGCAACACCCGCCCGGGTCGGTACAGGACCCACTGGCTTCCAGCCTTCTCGTCAACACTGACCGCGTAGACGATGTCGCCTTGTCCGCGCACGACGCGATTGTCGCGACCGGCGACTATCTTGCCGGCACCCGGCAAGCCATCGGGCCCGGTGACCAACGGACGCGTCAGGTACGGCTCGATGTCCTGCGCCGGAATGCTCGGGATCGCCTGTGACTCAAGTCTCTCGACGCGCACCGTCGGCGAGAGGCGCACGCTCCGGTCGAGCGTGAGCTGCCACTCGTCGCCAACACGGGTGAGAACCAGGACATCGCCCGGGTAGATCCAATGCGGGTTCTTGATCTGGTCGCGGTTCATGCGCCAGAGCTCGGGCCAGCGCCAAGGCTGCTTGAGGAACTTGCCCGCGATGTCCCACAGGGTGTCGCCCTTCTGCACCGTGTAGCGATCCGGCCGGTTTTCCTGAAGCTGGATTTCCTGAGCTCGCAGGGGCACCGAAGCGAGCAGGAGCGGCAGCAGGCAGGCCGAAACCAGCAACGACGCTGTGATAGACTTGACGCGCATGACGCCTCTCCGCAACTGAGTGGTTAAGCGGGCCTTGCTATCGTCCTAAACCGCCGCAAAATAAGGGCTTAGGTGTGATTCTGCATCTCAAGTCTGCATTTTGCAAGCAATTATGGTCTTGAACATCCTCGAATACCCCGACCCACGTCTCAGAAAGGTTGCAGCCGCGGTCCCTGCCATCACCCCGGAAATTCGCAAATTGGTCAGGGACATGGCTGATACGTTGTATTCCGCGCCGGGGGTGGGGCTAGCCGCCACCCAGGTGGACGTCCACAAACGTGTGATCGTCATCGACGTGAGTCCCGCCAAGGACGAACTGCGAGTGCTGATCAACCCCGAACTCATGGAGGCCGAGGGCGAGGCTGTCGAGGAAGAGGGGTGCCTGTCGGTGCCTGGCTACTACGACAAGGTGCGGCGCGCCGCGCGGGTCCGGGTGCGCGCCCAGAACGAACGCGGTGAGGTCTTCGAGCTCGCTGCAGAAGGCATGTTAGCGGCGTGCGTCCAGCACGAGATGGATCACCTCGTGGGCAAGGTGTTCGTGGATCATCTGTCGCCGCTCAAGCGCGCACGGCTTACGACCAAGCTCAGGAAGAGACAGCGGGCCGCCTGATGCGGATCGGCTTCGCCGGAACGCCGGCATTCGCAGCGACGGCGTTGAAGGCGATCCTAGCGGCGGGCATGCGCGTCGTCGTGATACTGAGCCAGCCTGATCGGCCGCGCGGCCGGGGCCTCAGGGTCGAGCTCGGACCTGTCAGCGCGCTCGCGCGTGCTGCGGGCATTCCGCTGGTGCAGCCCGCGCGGCTTGCCACCGAGGCCGAGCGCGCTGCAGTCGTGGCCGTACCGCTCGATGTTCTCGTGGTCGTGGCATATGGTCTTATCCTGCCTCCCGAGATCCTCTCTTGGCCCACCCACGGCTGCATCAACATTCACGCGTCGCTTCTGCCGCGCTGGAGGGGTGCCGCGCCGATCCAGCGCGCGATTTTAATGGGCGACGCGGAGACCGGGATCTCCATCATGCGTATGGATGCCGGTGTAGATACAGGACCGGTCATCACCCAGATCCGGCTGCCGATCGGTGCACGCGACACTGCGGGCGTGCTGCGCGAACGCCTGGCGCAAGCGGGCGCCACGGCGATCGTCGACTGCCTCACGCGGCTCGGCCGCGAGGGGCGCCTCGAGACGACGGCGCAGGCAGATTCCAGTGCGACCTACGCGGCGAAGATCGGCAGCGAGGAGAGCTTGATCGACTGGCAGTTAAGCGCAAAGTCGATCGATCGTGCGGTGCGCGCGTTCAACCCAGTGCCCGGAGCGCGCACATCCCTCGACGGCCAGTTGCTGAAGATCTGGGATGCGGAGCCCGGGACCGGACACTTCGGCGCGCCGGGGTCCGTCGTTCGTTGCGACTCGCGAGCCATCGTGGTGGCTTGCGGTGACGGGGTCCTGCTCGTGCGCGAGCTCCAGCTTGCCGGAGGCAAACGCCTTTCGGCCGCGGCGTTCCTCGCGGGACACCGCGTAGTCGCAGGCGCGTGCCTCGGGCATCGGGGCGGCTGAATCGCGGGTCGAGCGAGAGGAGGTAGCTCGATGAGCTCGGAGCGCGGCGCGATGGAGTTCGCGCAGCGAAAGGCTGCGCGGGTCGTGCAGCAGGTCTTGAGCGGCTCGACCCTGCCTTCCGCGCTTGCGGGCACCGCGGCGCCGATCGGCGCGCGAGCACTGGTGCAGGAGCTTGCCTACGGAACCCTGCGCTTTCTGGGCGAGTTGCGGGGGATCGTCGCCTTGCTGGCGGACCGCCCGCTCGCTGACGCCGACGTCGGAGCCATTCTATGGGTCGCGCTCTACCAGCTCATCCACACCCGCGGACCGGCGCACGCCGTAGTCGACAATGCAGTGCAAGCGACTGCCAAGCTGCGGCGCAGCTCCGCTCGCGGTTTGGTCAACGCGCTGCTGCGCGGGTTTCTTCGTCGTCGCGACGAGCTCGTGGCAGCAGTCGCACGCGAACCCGAGGGCCGCTTCTCCTACCAGCGCTGGTGGATCGACCGCGTCGCCAAGGAGTACGGAGATCGATATGTCGAGATACTCGACGCCGGAAACACACGGCCCCCGCTTTGCCTGCGCGTAAACCGCAGACGCATCACGCGCGACGACTACCTCGCGCAGCTCGCGGACGTTGGAATTGCCGCGAGCCCGACAGGCGCAGTGGGGGTGATCATCGACAAGCCGCGCCCGGTGGACGCACTGCCCGGATTCGCCGACGGCCGTGTCTCTGTGCAGGATGCCGGTGCGCAACTCGCGGCGCCGCTGCTCGAAGTGCGCGATGGGATGCGCGTTCTCGACGCCTGTGCGGCGCCGGGCGGCAAGACCGCCCACCTCGCGGAGCTCGCAACGCTCGACCTGACGGCGCTCGATGCGGATCGTGAGCGCATCGAGCGCGTTGCGGAGAACCTTTCGCGTCTCGGGTTCGAGGCGCGGCTTGTAGCCGCCGACGCTGCCAATCTCGAGAGCTGGTGGGACGGGCGGCCTTTCGAGCGGATTCTCGCCGATGTGCCATGTACGGCATCGGGCGTCGTGAGGAGGCATCCGGACATCAAGTGGCTGCGGCGAGAGAGCGATCTCGGCGGCTTTGTCGCGCAACAGCGCAGCATCCTCGATGCTCTCTGGCCCGCACTCGGCAGCCGAGGCGTGCTGCTCTATTCGACTTGCTCCGTGTTTGGAGCAGAGAACGCGCAACAAGTCGGGTCGTTCCTGGAACGACACAGCGATGCGACATTGCTGCCACTGCACTTGGCTCCCTGCTGTGGAGCGGCGGCCCAACTCTTGCCAGCGGCGGGCGCCGCAGAGCACAATCACGACGGGTTTTTCTACGCCCGCCTGCAAAAGAGCTGACCTCGCTCGACGAGGGCGCGCGGCTTGCCGCCGCGAGAGGCATGTCGCCAACGAACCGCTTCCTCGGCCTGTTGTGCGTCCTTGCGTCGCTGTGGGTGGCGCCCGGGGCGAACGCTGACACGATCCCGGTGGCTTCTGCGGAGCTTCGCGTGGAGGACGACGACGTCGTGCTCAACGCGCAGTTCGACGTCGTATTCAACCCGACCCTCGAAGAAGCGCTGCAAAAGGGCGTGGCGCTCTATTTCCTGCTGGAATTCGAGCTGGCGCGTCCGCGCTGGTACTGGTTCGACGAGAAGGTAATACAGCAATCCGTTCAGTACCGGGTGACCTACTCGCCGCTCACGCGACAGTACCGGCTTACGAGCGGACTGCTAAGCCAGCAGCTGAACTCGCTCGCCGAGGTTGAACACCAGCTATCGCGGGTCGTTTCACGCCCGGTTGCCCAACTCGACCAGCTCACCAAGGGCGCGAGATACGATGCGGCAGTACGCCTGCACCTCGACATCACGCTCTTGCCGAAGCCGTTCCAGATCAACGCGCTTGCCTCGCGCGACTGGTCGCTGCAGTCCGACTGGTTCCGCTGGGCCTTCACGCCATGAGCGGCGTTAGCGCCTCGCGGGTGATCCGCTACGTTCTGCTCGCATGCGCATGCCTCGGCGTGATCTTCCTGTTCCTGCTCGCCACCGCGAGCGCGAACACCGAGCTTTTCGCGCGCAACATCGACATCCTGCTGGTCCTCAACGTGACGATGGTCGTGCTGCTTCTGGTGCTCGTCGTCTACCAGCTCCTGCGGCTTCGACGCAACCTCAGGGCCGGCGTTTTCGGCTCGCGGCTCGCGGCGCGATTGGTTCTATTCTTCGCCCTGGTGGCACTCTTCCCTGGTGCACTGCTGTATGGAGTTTCAGTCCAGTTCCTGGGTAAGAGCATCGAGTCCTGGTTCGACGTCAGCGTGGACCGTGCGCTCGAGGGTGGGCTCAACCTCGGCCGCACTGCGCTCGATTACTTGCTGAAGGAAACGACGAACAAGGCCATGCAGCTCGCGCTCACGCTGCAGGAGAGCGACTCGGCCAGCATGACCATGCGTCTGAACCTCGCGAGCGAACAGGCGGCGGTGCACGAGGCAGCGCTGTTCTCGACGTCAGGCGCGGTGCTCGGCGTAGCGGGCGTGTCCGGCTCTACGCTCACGCCCGAGCCGCCGTCTGCGCAGGCGATGCGCAGCGCCCGCCTGCAGCAGCCTTACTCGAAGGTCGAACAGATGGGTGAACAGGGGCTCATGCTGCGCGTCGTGGTGCCGGTGAACAGTGCGGATCCACGGGAGCCGCTGCGTCTGCTGCAGGTGCTCGAGCCGGTGCCGAAGCAGCTCCAGCAGTACGCCGAGCAGGTGCAGTCAGGCTACGAGGACTACCAAAAGCTCTCGTTCTCGCGCACCGGCCTCAAGCGACTGTACGGATGGACGCTTACACTGACGCTCCTGCTCGCTCTGCTCTCGGCGCTGGGGCTCGCGGTGGTTCTCTCGGAACAATTCAGCCGGCCGCTCGGGCTCCTTGCCGAGGGCACGCGCGCGGTTGCCCAAGGTGACTTCAGCCGCCGTCACCCCGTGCAGAGCCGCGACGAGCTCGGCGTGCTCACCGAGTCGTTCAACACGATGACGGCACGCCTCGCGCAAGCGCAGCAGAAGGAGGAGGAGGACAGACGCGCGATCGACACGACCCGGGCCTATCTGGAGAGCGTGCTGGCCAACCTCTCGGCGGGCGTGCTCGTATTCGACAACAGCTTCCGGCTGCGCACCGCAAACCCGAGCGCGGCGGTGATCCTGCAACAACCCCTCGCGGACCTCGTCGGCGTTCCGCTCGCCGACTGGGGCCGGCGGCTCCCTCCCCTGACGGGCTTCGCCGACTTCGTCGCCGACGGCTTTCGCCATGGTGGAGAGGGGCAATGGCAGCGGCAGGCCGAGCTCTCCGTCTCGAACCTCACCCGGGTATTGCTGATGCGCGGCTCGCAGCTGCCCGGGGAACCGGCGCCGGGGTGCGTGGTAGTGTTCGATGACGTGTCGGAACTCGTCCAGGCGCAGCGCGATGCGGCATGGGGCGAGGTAGCGCGGCGCCTTGCGCACGAGATCAAGAATCCCCTGACGCCGATCCAGCTCTCGGCGGAGCGTCTGGCTGTGAAACTCGCGGGACGGCTCGACGCCGCTTCGGAGGAGGCCTTGACGAGGGGAACTCAAACGATTATCGCGCAGGTGACCGCCATGAAGCACATGGTTGATGACTTCGCGATCTATGCGCGACAGCCGCGCCCCGGGCGGATGCAGCCGGTCGAGCCGGGCGCCCTCTTGCTCGATGTGCTCGCCTTGTACGAAAATCTGCGGCCCCACGTCGTCGCGAAGCTCGCCGAACATCGCCCCGTCATTCACGGGGAGCCCACACGGCTGCGCCAGGTGTTTCATAATCTGATCCAAAATGCCATCGATGCGCAAACGGACGTCGCGGAGCCGCTCTACGAATTCACGGTCGAGCAGCGCGGAAACGAGCTGGTGCTGTCGGTGGGCGACCGCGGCTACGGCTTTCCCGAGGACATGATGCGCCGCGTCTTCGAGCCCTATGTGACGACGAAGGCCAAAGGCACCGGCCTCGGCCTCGCGATCGTCAAGAAAATCGTCGAGGAGCATCACGGGCGCGTGACGGTCGAGAACCGTCCGCCGCGAGGCGCATTGGTAACACTTTACTTCCCGCTCGAAGGGGCCAAGACGTGATGGCGCAAGCGCAGGAGATTCTGATCGTCGACGACGAGGTCGGCATCCGGGAGCTGCTCTCCGAGATACTGCAGGACGAGGGCTACCGCGTTAGCCTGGCGGAGAACGCCGGGGAGGCGCGCAGCTACCGGGCGCGCAATCAGCCTGCGCTCGTCCTGCTCGACATCTGGATGCCCGATACCGACGGGGTGACGCTGCTGCGCGAATGGGCGGCAGGAGGCCAGTTGACGATGCCCGTGGTGATGATGTCGGGCCACGGGACCATCGAGACTGCCGTCGAGGCGACCAAGATAGGGGCCGTCGATTTTCTCGAGAAGCCGGTCGGGCTGCAAAAGCTTCTGGCCACGGTGACGCGTGCGCTCAAGACCGGCACCGCACAGGGCCCGCGGCGCGTCTCGCTGTCGACGCTGGGCACGAGCACGCCCGTGATCGAGGCTGAGCGGGCGATCGAGCAACTGTTGCGGGCGACCCGACCGATCCTGCTCGTCGGCGAGCCCGGAACCGGGCACGAAGCCGCTGCGCGCGCGATCCACGTACCGGACACCCCGTTCGTCGCCGCCCAGGGCGGGGCACGCCTCGCGGCGAACCCGATGCAGCTCTTGGAGGACGCGCGCGACGGCCTTCTTTATTGCGGTGAGATCGGCAGCTATTCACGCGCCGAGCAGCGCGGTCTCGCCTTCATCTTGCCCAAGCTCGAGAAGTACAACACGATCCTCGTCTGCAGCAGCAGCGAGCAGCTCGCCAACCTCGCGGCTGACGGCCGTTTCGACCCGGCCCTGCTTGCCGCGCTTTCGGTCGGGGCGGTGATGCTGCCGCCGCTGCGCGAGCGGCGCGAGGACATACCAGCCCTCGCCGAACGCTACTGGCGCGAAATCTCGGCGAGTCAGCGCACACAAGCCTCGCTGCACGACGGAGCCATCACGGCTCTTGCGGCAGCCTATTGGCCCGGCAATCTCGATCACCTGCACAGCGTGCTCGCAAACCTCGCCCTGACGGTGAACAGCGAAATCACCGCTGAGCACGTCCGGCGATTGCTCGGCGACAGCGCGCTGCTGCCACCCGCAACGGTCGCGCCTGAGCTGACTGCCCGCTTTTTCGAGTTGCCCCTGCGGGAAGCACGCGAGGCGTTCGAGCGTATCTATTTCGAGCAGTTGCTGGGCAAGGAGCAGGCCAACATGAGCCGGGTAGCGGAGCGTGCGGGACTGGAGCGCACGCATCTTTATCGCAAGCTCAAGCAGCTCAACATCCGGTTCTCGCGACGGACCGACGAAGGCACCTGCTGACGCCGCAGCGAGCCTGAGGCGATCGCTACGTCTGTTCCGGCGCACAAGCGGGCTCCACCGCTGGTCATCGCGGCGATTGGTGTCGTGTTTGGCGACATCGGAACGAGCCCGCTCTACACGCTGCGCGAATGTTTCACCGGGCAGCACGGCCTGCCGCTTACGCAGGCCAACGTCTACGGCGTCCTCTCGGTGATCTTCTGGACCCTCATGATCGTGGTCACGCTGAAGTACGTGACACTCATCATGAGCGCAGACAATCGCGGCGAGGGCGGAATCATGGCGCTCACCGCGCTGGTCGGGCGCGGTTTGCACGACCGGCGCAGCCGCTGGTGGCTGGTGGGGCTCGGCATCTTCGGCGCGGCGATGTTCTACGGGGACGGCATGATCACCCCGGCGATCTCCGTGCTTTCTGCGGTCGAGGGCCTGGAGGTGATGACGCCGGCGCTCAAGCTCTACGTCGTTCCGGCTACCCTTCTGATTCTGATCGCGCTCTTCTCGATTCAGCGGCATGGAACGGCGAGCGTGGGCGTACTCTTCGGCCCTGTGACGTGCCTGTGGTTCGCCGCACTGGCGGTGCTCGGGGGACTCCAGCTCGTGCGCGACCCCGCCGTACTCGCCGCGCTCAACCCCGCCCACGCCTTCGACTTCCTCACCGGCAATCCGCTCGCAGCCTTCCTGACGCTCGGCGCCGTCGTGCTCGCGGTCACCGGGACCGAGGCCCTGTACGCCGACATGGGCCACTTCGGCGCAGGGCCGATTCGCCGCGCGTGGCTCGCCTTCGTGTTGCCTGCGCTCGTACTCAACTATTTCGGACAGGGAGCGCTCCTCATCCACGACCCCGCGGCGATCAAGAATCCGTTCTACCTCCTCGCACCGGAGTGGGCGCTGTTGCCGATGGTGATACTCGCTACCTGCTCGACCGTCATCGCGTCGCAAGCGGTCATCTCGGGCGCATTCTCGCTGACGCGCCAGGCGATCCAGATGGGCTATTGCCCGCGGCTTACGATCACCCATACCTCGGACCGCCAGATCGGCCAGATCTACGTGCCGTTCATCAACTGGAGTCTGCTCGCTGCGGTCATGCTTCTGGTCGTGGGCTTCCAGAGTTCGAGCAATCTAGCCGCCGCCTACGGCATTGCCGTGACCATGGCGTTGACGATCGATTCGCTGCTCATCTACATCGTGCTGACGCGGCTGTGGGGGTGGCACCGGTTCGCGGCACTCGCGACGGTCGTTCCCCTGCTCGGGGTCGACCTATCCTTCCTCGCATCGAATGCGCTCAAGATCCCGCAGGGCGGCTGGTTTCCGATCGCGATAGGCGTGCTCGTGTTCACCTTGCTCACTACCTGGAAGCGCGGTCGCGCCATCCTCCTCGAGCGCCAGATGAAGGAGACCATGCCGCTTGAGCTCTTCATCTCGAGCATCGCGACCTCCCCCCCTGCGCGGGTGCCGGGCACCGCGGTCTTCCTTGCCAGCACCGAGGGGCGCGTTCCGGCTGCGCTTCTACACAACCTCAAACACAACAAGGTCTTGCACGAGCGCGTCATCCTGCTGACGCTCAAGACGCGTGATGTGCCGGTTGTGCCCGCCGCGGAACGGCTGGCGATCCGGGAGCTCGGGTGCGACTTCCTCCAGATCGAAGCCTTCTACGGGTTCATGCAGGACCAGGACATCCCCACCCTGCTCGAGGAGTGCGGCCGGCGGGGAGTGCGTTTCGACATGATGGACACATCATTCTTCGTTTCCCGCGAGACGTTGATCCCCAGCGTGGCTCCGGGAATGGCTTTGTGGCGCGAGAAGCTTTTCGTATCGATGTCAAAGAACGCGACCAAGGCGATCGAGTATTTCAACATTCCGACCAATCGCGTAGTCGAGCTTGGCACGCAGATCGAGCTCTGAAAAGCAGAACGCCGGCGCGGGGCCGGCGTTGTGCAGAGGTGCGGATCTAGCGGACTACAGTCCAGCCATCTGGCTACGCATCACCTTCAGCGCTTTGCTCTCGATTTGGCGGATGCGCTCGGCCGACACGCCATACTGGTCGGCGAGCTCTTGCAGCGTTGCATGGCCTTCGTCCTCTCGCAACCATCTCGCCTCGATTACCTCGCGGCTCCGGCTGTCGAGCTTTGACAACGCTCTTCGCAACCCGTCGCTCCGGCGGGTTGCCAGTTCGCCCCGCTCGAGCTGTTGCGCCGGCTCGTCATCCGGGTCGGCAAGGTAGCCGATCGGCGCCAAGCTCTCGCCTTCCTCTCCGGGTTGCGGCTCGAGAGCCACGTCCTGACCCGAGAGGCGGGTTTCCATCTCGAAGACCTCCTCGGGTTTTACGCCAAGGTCGCGAGCGATGCTCGAGGCCTCCTTGTGGGTGAGCGAACCCGGCCCTGCCTTCATGCTGCGCAGGTTGAAGAAGAGCTTCCGCTGTGCCTTTGTCGTAGCGATCTTCACCAGGCGCCAGTTACGCAGGATGTACTCGTGGATCTCGGCCTTTATCCAGTGCAGTGCGAACGAAACGAGCCGCACGCCCCGCTCGGGGTCAAAGCGGCGCACCGCTTTCATCAGGCCTACGTTGCCCTCCTGAATCAGATCCGCCTGCGGCAGGCCGTAGCCGAGGTAGTTGCGACTGACGGCGACCACCAGCCGCAGGTGCGAAAGCACGAGCTCGCGGGCGGCTTCAAGGTCGTTGTGGTCGCGCAGCCGCCGCCCGAGGTCAACCTCCTGCGCTGCCGAGAGCAGGGGAAAGCGATTGACCGCCTGGATGTACTGATCGATGCTCCCCAGCGAAGCCGGGGTCGGGAACGTCAATGCTGTGCTCGTCATCGGTTCTTAAATCTCCTTTTGGAGTGTGATTTTAGCACTCGATACCTGAGAGTGCTAATGCCGACCGAAGGTTCCGCGGGCTGGGGTCGGGCGCGATTTGGGCTGGTTCGGCTGAAGGCTGCCGAGCCCTGGGCCATGAGGGCGACAGGAGGAGTGAGCAAATGCTTACAGCGCGGATTGCCCCAGCTCGGTCTCGCTCCGGCCAGCGGCGGGCTAGCCGACCAAAGCGTCGGCAAATTCCTCGGCCCGGAACGGGCGAAGGTCATCGAGCCCCTCGCCGACGCCGATGAACTTGAGCGGAACCGCCTTCTCTCCGGCCATGCCGACGAGCGCTCCGCCCTTGGCTGTCCCGTCGAGTTTGGTCAGGATGATTCCGCTGAGCCCCAGCGCGGCGTCGAACGCGGCGATCTGGGCGAGGGCGTTTTGCCCCGTGTTGGCGTCCAGGACGAGCAGCGTCTCGTGGGGGGCGCCCTCCTGTGCTTTGGCGATCACCCGCCGAATTTTCTTCAACTCTTCCATGAGATGGCGCTGCGTGGGGAGCCGCCCGGCGGTGTCAGCGAGGACGACGTCGATGCCTCGGGCCCGCGCTGCCCCGATCGCGTCGAAAACGACGGCTGCCGGATCGCCCCCGTGCTGCGCAATGACGTGCACTCCGTTGCGCGCGCCCCACGCCTCGAGCTGTTCGCGAGCGGCCGCCCGGAACGTGTCGCCGGCGGCAAGGAGCACCGACAGGCCCTGCGCCTGGAGATACTTCGCGAGCTTGCCGATCGAGGTCGTCTTGCCGGCTCCGTTGACCCCCGTGATCATGATCACGAACGGACGCTGCGGGCCGATCGAGAGCGGCTGCTCGAGCGGTGCGAGCAATTCGGCGAGAGAAGCCTTGAGGATCGCGCGCGGGTCGTCGTCCGGAGTGGCGCGCTTCCAGCGCGCACGCAGATTGTCGAGCAGCCGTGCAGTGGCCGCGGCGCCGACATCGGCGGTGAGCAGTGCGGCCTCGAGCTCTACGAGCGATTGCTCCGACAGAGGCTCTCGCCCGAAGAGCGCCGCAAACGGGCGCGCCAGCCGCTCGCGCGACAAGCCGAGGCCCGACTTGAGGCGCTCGGTCCAAGGCCGGCGCTCATCTTCGGGACTGCGATTGAATAAGCCGAGCATGCGAGGCATCGAGGAGCGGGAGGTATAATTCTACGTCTCGCGCCTTCGACGCAACGCGCAGCATGTTCGCGAACGAAATCCGCATCATCGGCGGGCATTGGCGCGGGCGCAAGCTGCGCTTTCCGGGCGTGCCTGGACTGCGACCTACGCCGGATCGCGTGCGCGAGACGCTCTTCAACTGGCTCGGACAGGACTTGTCGGGGCGCGCGACCCTCGACCCCTTCGCCGGCAGCGGCGCGCTTTCTCTCGAGGCCCTTTCCCGTGGCGCGTCTCTCGCCGTCGCCGTCGAGCGTCGTCGCGCACTGGTGAGCGCGCTGATCGACTCCGCGGCCATGCTGGGGAGTGCGCTTCTGGAGGCACACTGTGCCGACGCGTTCGAGTTTCTCGCGCGCGAGTCGCGGCGCTTCGAGGTGGTCTTTCTCGACCCGCCGTTCGACGCTCCCGCGTGGGACCGGCTTCTGCCGCTCGCAGCCGCAAGGCTGGCACCCGGCGGCGCGCTCTACGCGGAGGCGCCGATGCCGCTCGAGGTGCCTCCGGGCCTCGCCGTGCACCGCCGGGACAAGGCCGGTAAGGTGCATTATCATCTGCTGCGCCACGTCGGCGAAGCGGACTAGAAAACAATGCTCAGGGTAGTCTATCCGGGCACCTTCGATCCATTTACCCGCGGGCACGAGGACCTGGTTCGGCGCGCGTCGCACATGTTCGACGAGGTCATCGTGGCGATCGCCGACAGCGAGAGCAAGCGCCCGCTGTTCACGGCCGCCGAGCGCATCGCGATGGCGCGCGAAGTGCTTGCCACCCGCAGCAGAGTGAGGGTGATGGGCTTCTCGTCGCTGCTGATGGACTTCGTGCACGCGGTGGATGCCAGGGTGATCCTCCGCGGGCTGCGTGCGGTGTCCGACTTCGAATACGAATTCCAGATGGCCGGGATGAACCGCAACCTCTATCCCGAGGTCGAAACCCTGTTCTTGACGCCATCGGAGCAGTATCTGTTCATGTCCTCAACGATCGTGCGCGAGATCGCCCGCTTCGGTGGCGATGTCCGCAGCTTCGTTGCGCCGCCGGTTGCCGCGCGACTCGCGGCCAAGTTCGCCCGAGCGCCCCGTAGCCGCCCGCGCAAGAAGTAGGAACGAGCATGGCGCTCATGATCACCGACGAGTGCATCAACTGCGACGTTTGCGAGCCCGAGTGCCCCAACGACGCGATCTCGCAGGGCATCGAAATCTACGTCATCGATCCCGCCAAGTGCACCGAGTGCGTCGGGCACTTCGACACGCCGCAGTGCGTGGAGGTGTGCCCGGTGGATTGCATTCCCGTCGATCCCGGGAATGTCGAGACCCGGGATGAGCTTAAGCTCAAGTACGAGGGACTGATGGCGGCCAAGCGGCCCGCCGCCGAGGAGCACGGCTAGACCCGCTTTCCGCGGGGGAGCTCAGGCGTTCGCGGCCAGCGGCACCAACTCCGGCTGGTCGATGACCGCGTCGATCGCGGCGATCTCCCTCTGCAGAGCTCTGAACTGGGCGTCGAGTCCGGACTCCGCCTGTTCCAACTCCGAGATGCGCTCTTCGAGCTCGTCGCTGGCGCGGTGAATGCGCTTGACGCTGTCGAGCCTGCGCCGCAGCTGCAGGTGGTGTTCTCGTACCTGCGTCTCGAGCGGTGCCATGACGGCCTTCAGCCAGCTCTCGAGATCGCGGTTGGCGATGTCGAACACGTGCTTCACCCGAATCGCGATCGTCTCGAAAAAGCGCTTCATCAAGGTGAACTTGGCCTTGCTGACCATGTTCCAGAGCGTGTTGAAGTGCACGTTGTAGGCGCGCTCGAGGCGATCGATTTCCTTCTGGTACTTGAGCATCGAGAACGGCGGTGGCGTGAACGGCTCCAAACCGTGCTCTTTGGCGAAGCGCGCATACATGGCTTCCATCATGTCGTGGATTTCGGCGCTGGTTTGCGCGCTGCGCTCGATGTTGCCGCGGATGGCCGCAAAGAAGTCGCTCATTGCCGTGCGCACGCCCTTCGTGAAAGGGCTGTCCTCGATCCGCCGGCGCGTGCTTCCCGCCGTCTCGCGCAGCGACTCGAGCCCGATTGCTTCGTAGAGCGCGGTCGTGTGCTGCGTGAATACGTTGCGCAGCGCCGTGTAGCGCTGCATGCCGCGCTCGAAGAGCTCCTTCTCCTGCTTGATACGCTCCATCATGTGCTCGACCACATCCTGGTTCTTGCCGCGCAGCCCGCGTAGCTCCGTGAGCTGCTCGTGCAGCCCCGCCCTGCGGGCGTTCAGGATGGTTTGAACGGCGCGCGCCAGCGCGCGGATCTCGGCGCGTGTGGCGGTCCCGACGATCTCGCGCTTTGCAGGGATGAGCTCCTTCGACAATGCCTGCTCGAGCTGCGGAAGCCGGCTTCTCGCGAGCAGCGAGTCGTCACCGTTGACCTTTGCGAGCAGGGCCTTCTGCGCGGAGACGGCAAATACCTGCGCCGGCGGGAGGCTCAGGATCTGCGCACAGCTCCTGACCTGCCGCTCGATCTCGGAATCGACCTCCGAAGTGCTTTTCAGCTCGTCCCAGAGGCCGTCGATCTTGTTCAGGATGACAAGCCGGCCCTCCTTCGCGGTCGGGTCGGCCCCGACCAGGTGGTTCCTCCAGACCTCGATATCGGTCTTGGTAACGCCGGCATCCGCCGCCAGAACGAAAAGCACGGCGTGCGCGTTGGGCAGCAGGCTCAGCGTCAGCTCGGGCTCCGTGCCTATCGCGTTCAGACCCGGGGTGTCGAGAATCACCAGGCCCTGTTGCAGCAGCGGATGCGGGAAGTTGATGACCGCATGGCGCCAGCAAGGGATGTCGACCGCCGCTTCATCACCCGCTGGCAGCGGAGCGAGGACATCGCCTTCGTCATACAAACCATACTTCCGGGCGAGCCCCACCGGCACCCGCTTCGTTTGCGAGACGTGCGAGAGCACCTGGCTCATTTTGTCGGCCGAGGAAAGATCGAGCGCGAGCGTTACCCACTCGTCGGCGTAGTTCTTGAACTCGGACACCGACGCCGCGCGCGTGCGCGTCTCGATCGGCAGCAGCCGGATCGAGGGTGGCCGCGTCGGGTCGTACAGAAGCTCGGTCGGGCACATCGTCGTGCGCCCGGCCGATGACGGCAGCAGACGCTGGCCGAAGTCGGCGAAGAAGATTGCGTTGATCAGCTCGGACTTGCCGCGCGAGAACTCGGCGACGAACGCGATAACGAGCTTGTCCTGGTGCAGACGCTCGAGCAACTGCTGAATCTTGAGATCCGTCTGCGCGTCGGCGAGCTCCTGCTGGGAGAGCCACTCGTGCAACCCGGAAACGCCGGCGGACAGGCGGCGCCGCCAGTCGCTGTAGGCTTCAAAGCGTGCAGCGAGCTCCCGTGATTGCACCATGGCCCAGCCTTCCCACGATCCCCTAAGGACTATTCCGGCGGGACTCTAGCATAAATCGCGCCAAAACAAGGGTCTGGCACAAACCCTTCGCCCTAGTGCTGACATATCGGGCAAAAATAACTCGAGCGACCCCCGAGGCGGACGCTGCGGATCGGGGCCCCGCACACGCGGCAGGGCTCGCCATCGCGCCCGTAGACCGCGTAGTCGAGCTGGAAATAGCCGCGCTGACCGCGGCTGTCGACGTAGTCGCGCAGAGTGCTGCCGCCCTTGGCGATCGCGTCGGTCAGAGTTTCGCGAACGGCTTCGACCAAGCGCGAGAAGCGCGCAAGCGAGACCCGATTCGCGGCCAGGGTCGGCCGGATCCCGGCGCGAAACAACGCCTCGCTTGCGTAGATGTTGCCCACGCCGACGACGAGCCTGCTGTCCATGAGGGCGAGCTTGACCGCAGCCCGGCGGCTTCGCGTAGCGCGATGCAGGTAGTTCGCGTTGAACTCGGGGGCAAGGGGCTCGGGCCCGAGCCCCGAGAGCAGCGGGTGCTTGCCGGCGGGGCGCGCCGACCACAGCATCGCTCCGAAGCGGCGGGGATCGCGGTAGCGCAGCACGACCCCGGTGTCGAATTCGAGGTCCACGTGATCATGACGCTGGGGCGGCGGAGGCTTGCGGAAGACGCGCAGCGTGCCAGTCATACCCAGGTGCACGATAAGCGTCGCATCGCCGACGTGGAAGAGCAGATACTTACTGCGCCGCTCGAGGCGTTCGACGGTCTTTCCGACCAGCTTTCGCGGTAGATCGCGCGGAACCGGCCAGCGCAGCCTCCGGTCGTACACCCTGACAGCCGTCACCTTGTGCGTCTCGACATGCGGCGCGACGCCGCGGCGCGTCGTTTCGACCTCCGGAAGCTCGGGCAATGGCTCTAAGGGATAGGTTTGTCGGTTCGCCGACTATACCCTAAGATATTTGGTTCGCCGCGCGGAATCGGCGCGCGCCTTTTTGGATTCGCAGCATGAACAAAGCAGCCTCGGTTTCTCTGGCCATTATCGCGATGCTCGCGGCGCTCGTCGCCAGCAGCGCGGCGCTCGCGCAGCCCGCGGCGGCGGACTCTTCAAAGACCGACTCGCCTGCCGCGCCGGCCCCGGAGATGAGCCCCAATGTGATGTATCGGATTCTCGTCGGCGACATCGCGTTGCAGCGTGGCGAGCCGGCCGTGGCCGCGCGCGCATATTACGAGGCGGCGCGCGAAATGCGCGATCCGGCGCTCGCCCCACGAGCCGCCCAGCTTGCGAGCAAAGCGACCGAGTGGGCCCTGCGAACCCGTCAGCGCGACCTCGCCCTCGAAGCGGCCAAGCTCTGGCAGCAGCTCGAACCGGACTCCGACGCTGCGCGGCAGATGGTGACGGCGTTGGGTCAGTCCGGCAGGACTGGCGATCTCAAGAGCGATCTTGCCCGCCTGCTCGCTGAGGCCTCCGCCAAAGGCAACGGGCTGCGCGAGGCGTTCCTGCAGCTCAACCCCGCGCTGTCCAGCCAGTCCGACAAGGTCGCCGTTTATCGGTTGGTCAGCGAGCTCGCTCAGCCTTATCCGGGTGTGGCCGAGGCTCACTTCGCCGTAGCACTGGCAGGGTACGGAACGGGGCTCGGCGACGTCGAGATCGCGGCTGCCTCGATGCGCGCCGTGGACCGCGCGCTCGAGCTCCGCCCAGGCTGGGAGGAGGCGGTCTTGCTGAAGTCCGAGCTCCTCGCGAAGAGCTCGCGCGACAGCGCCATCGAGTATCTTGCCGGGTACGTCGCGCAAACTCCGCAGTCGCGCCGGGGGGCCAGCGCACTCGCTCAACTCTACTTCCAGCAGAAGCGCTACTCCGACGCCCGGGCGATATTCCAGCGCCTGCTCGACGACGACCCGACCGATCGCGAGGCGGAGTTTGCCGTCGCCATGCTCTCGTTCCAGATGCGCGACTACGAGGCAGCGCAAAATCATCTCGGTCACCTGCGAGACGCCGGATACGAGGAGCGGGGAGCGGTGCCGTTCTACCTAGGGGAGATCGCCGAGGAGACGCACCACTACGACGACGCGATCGCGCGCTACCGCGAGGTGACCGAAGGCGAGCGCGTGTGGCCTGCCAAGCTGCGGATCGCGGCGATCATGAGCAAGCAAGGGCAGACCGAGGCGGCGCGCCGCTATCTCGAATCGATCTCGCCGGACGGCAAGGAGCAGGAGGTTCAGCTCAGGCAGGCCGAGGCGCAGCTCTTGCAGGACAAGAAGGATTACCTCGGTGCGTATTCCTTATTGACAGACGCTCTGGCGGGCGACCCGGAATCCGTCGACCTTCTCTATGACGTGGCAATGGTCGCGGAGAAGCTCGATCGCATCGATGAGGTCGAGTCACGCTTGAGGCGCCTCATCGAGCTGCGGCCGGACAATGCGCAGGCCCTGAATGCGCTCGGCTACACCCTGGTCGATCGCACGAAGCGCGCGGCGGAGGGCATGAAGCTTATCGAGCAAGCGCATGCGCTCTCACCGGATGACCCCTTCATTCTCGATAGCATGGGCTGGGGCAACTATCGGCTGGGTAATCTGGAGGAATCCGAGAAGTTCCTTCGGCGTGCGCTGGCCGAGCGGCCCGACCCCGAAATCGCCGCGCACCTGGGCGAGGTTCTCTGGGTGAAGGGAGAGCGGGCAAGCGCACGCGATGTCTGGCAGGCACAATTGAAGGAAACGCCGGACAATCCGGTCCTGCTCGAGACGCTGCATCGCCTCGCTCCCTGACGCGATGGCCGCGCCACGCTGCGAGGGGCTTTCGCAGCTCGTGCGTGTACTTGGCTCGGCCTGGGCGCTGCTCGTTCTGAGCGCGTGCACAACTGCTGGTGTCAAGCAGGGCGCAGAGGGGATCAACCTTCCCGCACCGCGCGCGACGTTCGAAGCCGAGGGGCGTCTGAGTGGCCGCCACGGCGCGCAAGCATTTGCCGCAAACTTCCGCTGGCAGCACGTCGGCGAGCGCGATTCTCTCGAGCTTTCATCGCCGCTCGGGCAGACGATAGCCGTGCTTAGTGGAGATGCGAGCGGCGTACGCTTTGAATCCGCAGACGGGCGGAGGGCAGCCGCGGATGACTGGATCGCTCTCACCGAAGCAGGACTTGGCTGGCGCCTGCCGGTCGGCGGCCTGTCCTCCTGGATCCAGGGCGCGCCCCGCACGGGCGCCCCTTATTCGGTCGAGCCGGGGGATGACGGACGCCCTGCAGTGCTGCGGCAGGATGGGTGGACGATCGTGTATCTCGCTTATGCGCCGGGCGAGGACGCCACGCTGCGGCCTTCGCGCATGACGCTCGAATACCCCGAGATCGAATTGCGTCTCGCGGTCGACGCATGGCATTGAGCGCGCAACGACCGCTGACGCTGCCCGCGCCGGCGAAGATCAACCTCTTTCTCAACGTGACCGGGCGGCGCGCCGATGGTTACCACACCCTCGAGACACTTTTCATTCCTATTGCGCAGGCCGACTTCATAACCTTCACCGAACGCAGCGATGGCGCCATCGTTCGCGAAGGCGGTGCGGCGGGGGTCGAGCCCGAAAACGACCTCGCGGTGCGCGCCGCCCGCCTGCTGCTGGATCACGGAGCCGCCGGTCGCGGCATTACACTTACCGTGCGGAAGAACCTCCCGCTCGGGGGCGGGCTCGGCGGTGGGAGCTCGGATGCGGCGACGGTGCTTCTCGGTTTGAACCGCCTCTGGGGGCTTGGGCACTCGCGGCGCGCGCTGATGAACCTTGCGCTGGAGCTTGGCGCGGACGTTCCGTTCTTCCTCTTCGGCGAACCCGCGCTCGGACGCGGCATCGGCGAGACCCTCGACGCGGTGAGCTTGCCGCCGACATGGTTCGTCGTGCTGGCGCCTCGAGCTTCCATTTCGACCGGTACGATTTTCGCGGCTCCCGAATTGACACGAAATAGCGCCTCCGTGAAAATGTTCGCCTTTCCCGAGGGATTCGGCCGCAACGACCTGCAAGCCGTCGCGGCTGCGCGATTCCCGGAGATCGCAGACTGTCTCGACGCGCTCGGGAGCGAGGCGGAGGCGGCGCAGGCCACCGTGGGAGCGCGCATGTCGGGGTCGGGTTCATGCGTTTTCGCAGCATTCGGCGCCGAGGATGTTGCGGCGCAGGTTCTGGCCCGGTCGACGCGCGCCGGCCGCTGCACCGGGTTTGTAGCGCGGGCGCTCAACCGTCACCCGTTGTGGGAGTTTGCGACGTCTTGAGCCCGCCGACGCGACAGATTCTCTTGGGGAGTCGCCAAGTGGTAAGGCACCGGATTTTGATTCCGGCATTCGTAGGTTCGATCCCTACCTCCCCAGCCACTCACCGCACAGGGCGGGCCGCTCGATCAGGCGGCCCGCCCTGCTCAATAGCCGGCGGCTGCAATGCACTTTGAACGCATGCGAGTATTCACCGGCACGGCGAACCCGACGCTGGCCGAAGCAGTCGTCCGGCACCTGAATATCAGCCTTGGACGCTGCATTGTGGGCCGCTTCTCCGACGGGGAAGTGATGGTCGAGCTCTTGGAGAATGTGCGCGGCAGGGACGTGTTCGTCCTGCAGTCGACCTGCGCGCCGACCAACGACAACCTGATGGAGATCCTGGTGATGATCGACGCGCTCAAACGCGCGTCGGCCGGACGGATCACTGCTGCGATACCGTACTTCGGCTATGCCCGGCAGGACCGCCGTCCGCGCTCCGCGCGTGTGCCGATCACGGCCAAGGTCGTCGCCGACATGCTGTCCTCCGTCGGCGTCAACCGCGTGATGACGATGGATCTGCACGCCGACCAGATCCAGGGCTTCTTCAACATCCCCGTGGACAACATCTACGCCACGCCGTTGCTTCTGGGGGATCTGTGGAAGCAGAACTACGAGAACCTGCTCGTCGTCTCTCCGGACGTCGGTGGCGTCGTTCGGGCGCGGGCGATCGCGAAGCGGCTCGACTCCGATCTCGCGATCATCGACAAGCGGCGGCCGAGCGCAAATGTAGCCGAGGTCATGAACATCATCGGCGACGTCGATGGGCGCACCTGCGTCATCATGGACGACATCGTCGACACGGCTAATACGCTCTGCAAGGCGGCGGCCGCGCTCAAGGAGAACGGTGCGCTCAAGGTGCTCGCGTATTGCACGCACCCAGTCCTTTCGGGCGGCGCCGTCGCGCGCATCGCGGAGTCCGACCTCGACGAGATCGTGGTGACCGACACGATCCCGCTTTCGGAGGATGCGCGCTTGTGCAAGCGCATCCGCGCCCTTTCCTGCGCCCAACTGCTCGCCGAGACGATGAGCCGCATCTCCAACGAGGAATCGGTGAGCTCGCTGTTCACCGAATAAGAGCGCCTGCTTTGCGCGCTTGCAGGCAGTCTGGTTTTTCGTTTATAATTCAAGGCTTTCGCTGGGCTCGCAGCTTGCAGGCTGCGCAGCCCGAAACTTCTTACTGAAGAGAACGCGCGCGGAGCTTGGCATGCATTTCGAATTCACGGCATTTCCACGCGGCACCGAAGGTCGTGGCGCGAACAGGCGCCTGCGCCGGTCCGGTCGCGCGCCCGGGATCGTCTATGGTGGTCCCGGCGAACCGCAAGCGATCGAACTCGACCACAACGCGCTGATACACGCGCTTGAGAGCGAGGCCTTCCACGCGTCGATATTGACTATGCGTCTCGCGGAAGACGCGCAGCAGGTGCTTCTGCGCGCTGTGCAGATGCACCCGTTCCGGAAGGAAGTCCTGCACGTCGACTTCCAGCGGGTCGAGGCGAACCGGCGCATTCGCATGAAAGTTCCGTTGCACTTCGCGAATGGCGAAAATGCGCCTGCAGTAAAGCTTTCCGGCGCCATCATCAGTCACGTCCTGACTGAGCTGGACGTCTCGTGTCTGCCCAAGGATCTGCCCGAGTTCATCGAGGTGGACCTCTCCGAGCTCGCCTTGAACCAGTCGATCCACGTCTCCGATCTCAAGCTGCCGGGCGGCGTGACAGCCGTCGCGCACGCGGGCTTCGATCCGGTTGTCGCCACAGCGGTCATCCCGAAGGTGATCGAGGAAGCAGTCGAGGAGGCGCCTGTCGAGGGCGAAGCGGAGGCTGCCGCTCCGGCCGAGGAAGCTGCCGCCGCCGCAGGAGCCGAGAAGGCTCCGGAAAAGGGTGCGGAGAAGACCGCAGACAAGGCACCGGACAAGGGTGCAGAGAAGGGCGGCAAGAGGGAAGAGAAGAAGTAGCCCAACGCTGCGCCAAGTGGCCTCGCAAAACGGCCCGCCGGGTGTTCCCTGCGGGCTTTTTTGTTCGGCCAACGTCGCACGGCGGCACCCGGCAGCATGACATCCTCACTGCGATTGATCATCGGCCTCGGCAACCCGGGTCGCCGCTACGCGCCCACGCGGCACAACGCGGGCGCGTGGTTCGTCGACCAACTTGCCGAGTCGCTCGGCATTGCCCTGCGCTCCGAGGCCCGCTTTCGTTGCCTCGTCGGTCGGGCTGCGGCTGGAGAGGGCGAGGATCTCCGCCTCGCGCTGCCGCAGACCTACATGAACGAGAGCGGATTGGCAGTCGCGGCGCTAGCGACCTTCTACCGGATCGCGCCTTCCTCCATCCTCGTCGCTCACGATGAGCTCGACCTCAAGCCGGGCAGCGTGAAGCTTAAGCTCGGCGGCGGCAATGCGGGCCACAACGGGTTGCGCGATGTAAGCGCGCAGCTCGGAACGAGCGACTACTGGCGCCTGCGCATTGGGATCGGCCATCCTCGCGATACCGAGCTCGCGCAGGCGGAGGTCGTCGATTACGTCCTGCATCCGCCGCGGAGCGAGGAACGGGCGCTGATTGAGGAGGCGATCAACCGGGCGCTTGCGATCTGGCCGAGTCTCGCTTCGGGCGACATGGAGCGCGCGATGCACGAGCTACACACACGCCCCAAAGCGCTCGAGCCGGAAGCAGACGCGGCGGAAAAGACTCCGAGCGCGCCGGGCGCACGAAGCAGGGGGCGCTCGGCGTGAGCTTGAGCTGCGGTATCGTCGGGTTGCCCAACGTGGGCAAGTCGACGCTGTTCAACGCACTCACCAAGGCCGGTATCGCCGCGGAGAATTACCCCTTCTGCACTATCGACCCGAACGTGGGCATCGTCGAAGTGCCCGACCCGCGGCTCGCCGCGCTCGCTTCGATCGCGCGCCCGGAGCGTACGCTGCCGACGACCGTCCAGTTCGTCGACATCGCCGGCCTCGTGGCGGGAGCGTCGAAGGGAGAGGGGCTCGGCAACCAGTTTCTTGCCAACATCCGCGAAACGGATGCGATAGCGCATGTCGTGCGCTGCTTCGCGGACGACAACGTCGTGCATGTGGGCGGCGCGGTCAATCCGGCGTCGGATATCGAGATCATCAATACCGAGCTCGCCCTGGCGGACCTTGCCAGCGTCGACAAGCAGCTCGCCAAGTACGCGAAGGTGGCGCGCGCGGGCGGCGACAAGGAGGCACAGCGACTCGTCGCGGCCCTGGAAAAGGTCGGTGCTGCTCTGAACGAGGGCCGGCCAGCGCGCACTGTGGAGCTGTACACCGAGGAAGAAACCGTGCTCAAGCCGCTCTTCCTGCTCACGATGAAGCCGACGATGTACGTCGCGAATGTCGCCGAGCACGGCTTTGTCGACAACCCGTTGCTCGAATCGGTGGAAGCCGTCGCGCTGAGGGAAGGTGCGCCGGTGGTCGTGATCAGCGCCGCGCTCGAAGCCCAGATCGCGGACCTCGCGCCGGACGAAAAACAACTCTTCCTCGCCGATATGGGGCTCGCGGAGCCAGGCCTCGATCGAGTCATTCACGCGGCATACAAGCTGCTCGGGCTCGACACGTTCTTCACGGCGGGACCGAAGGAAGTGAGGGCCTGGACCGTGCGCCACGGAAGTACTGCCGCGCAGGCTGCCGGCGCGATCCACACCGATTTCGAACGCGGCTTCATTCGCGCGGAAGTGATCACGCTTGCAGACTACGTAGCCTGCGGCGGCGAGCAGGGGGCGAAGGAAGCCGGTAAGATGCGCCTCGAAGGGCGCGAGTACGTGGTCAGGGACGGCGACGTAATGCATTTCCGCTTCAACGTGTAGCATGCGTGCGCTCACGGAAATGTCTGGCGGCGCACGCTTGGGCGAAGGGCGAGGAGTGTTCCTGCTCCTCGCAATGCTCACGAGTGCGTGCGCATCGCTGACACCACGAATAGAGGCTCCGCAGGTCAGTCTCCAGAGCGTTCGCCTGCTGCGCATCGCCGATGGCAAGGCGGAGATTGCTCTCGGACTGCGGGTGTTCAACCCCAACGCCACCGCGCTGGCGATCCAGGCGCTCGACTACGAGATCACGCTCGACGGGCGTCCCGCTGCGAACGGGCGCACCGTGCGCGCCGAGACGCTGCCGGCCAACGGGGAAACCAAGGTCGATCTTTACGGCCGCGTCGACACGGGCGCGGTGTTTACGGCGATGATGGCGCTCGGCTCGCAGCTCCCCGTCGCGTACACGCTCAAGGGGACCGTGACGGCGCAGGACTGGCCGCCCCTGCCGTTCTCGCGCAAGGGAGAAGTGGCGATCTCGAGGTTCGATTCGGGCGCGGGCACACGCGGCCGATGACCCGCCGGCTGAGCTTTACCAAGATGCAGGGACTCGGCAACGATTTCGTCGTGCTCGATGGCGTGCGCGAGAGAATCGACCTCGAACCCGCGCAGCTGCGCGCGCTGGCGGACCGGCATTTCGGCGTCGGCTGCGATCAGGTCCTGCTGGTGGAAAGGGCGCAGGGTCCCAATGCAGACTTCCGTTATCGCATCTTCAACGCCGATGGAGGCGAAGTCGAACAGTGCGGAAACGGAGCCCGCTGCTTCGTGCATTTCGTGCGCGCGAAGGGGCTGACCGACAAGCGCAGACTGCGGGTCGAGACGGCGGGCGGAATCATCGAGCCCGCGCTGCAGGCCGACGGTCGCGTGAGCGTGGACATGGGCGTACCGTGCTTCGGCGCGCAGGAGATACCTTTCGTCGGCGGCACCGGCGCTCCTGTCGAGCCGCTCGACGTGGACGGCCTGACGCTGCTCATCAGCGCGCTATCGCTTGGCAACCCGCACGCCGTCCAGCAGGTAGCCGACGTCGACGCAGCGCCGGTGACCACGCAGGGACCGCGCATCGAACTGCATCCCAGGTTCCCGCGGCGCGTGAACGCGGGCTACATGCAGATCGTCGATCGCGCTACCATTCGCCTGCGAGTGTGGGAGCGCGGCGCTGGCGAGACGCTCGCCTGCGGGACCGGCGCGTGTGCGGCGGTGGTCGCGGGAGTAAGGCGGGGGGTGCTCGATGCCAAAGTGCGGGTGCTCACGCGTGGTGGTGAGCTTTCGGTCGCGTGGAGCGGCGCCACTTCGCCGGTGATCATGACCGGCCCCGCGGAGACCGTGTTCGAGGGGGAATGGAACGTTCCTGAGCGTTGACAACATGGACGGGGACCAACCGATGGAAGCGAGCGCTGTCGCAGAATATCTCAAGCAGAACCCGAGCTTCTTCGAGCAGTACGCGGATCTGCTCTCCGAGATCTTCGTGCCGCATCCGCACGGCGGCCGGGCGATCCCGATCGCGGAACGACAAATCGTGACTTTGCGCGAGAAGAACACGCAGCTCGAGACGAAACTGCAGGAGCTCATCCAGTACGGCTCGGAGAACGATGCGATCAGCGAGAAGCTGCACCGTTCCACGCTGGCGCTCTTCGCGGCGCAGGACCTCGAGACCACGCTCGGGGTTCTCTACCATAGCCTGCAGGACGACTTCCGCGTGCCGCAGGTCGCGCTGCGGCTCTGGGGAAGAGTACCCGAGCAGTCCTATCTGCCGGAACTCGCCGCAACGAGCCAGGAATTGCGCGAATACGCCGCGGGGCTCGGCGTTCCGTATTGCGGGACCCAGGCCCCGTTCGAGTCGCGCGACTGGTTCGACGCGCAGGCTACGCTGAAGTCGTTCGCTTTTCTGCCCTTGCGCACGCATCACACCTTCGGGCTTCTCGGGCTCGGCAGCGAGACGCCCGGACGCTTCTACGCAGGCATGGGCACGGTCTACCTCACGCGGCTGGCGGAACTCGCGAGCGTGGCGACCGCGCGGTTCCTGCCGCAATCGTAGCGCGCGACGTGAGCTCGGCTCGGCACCGGGCCGGGAAGACGGCGTCGCGTGACGACGAAGCGCTACTGCGCGCCTACGCGGAACACCTTGCGACGCGGCCAGCGCGCACGCGCGAAGCCTATCTGCGCGATCTCGCCGTACTGAAATCGCTCGCGGGCCACACGCCGCTTGCCCGCCTCGAGCCGGCGACCGTGCGCCGCTTTCTCGCGCTTCTGCACGGCCGCGGCCTGTCGGGTCGCAGTCTGGCGCGCGTGCTTTCGGGTTGGCGCGCCTTCTACCGCTATGCCGTCGATCGCGACCCGCAATTGAACGACCCTTGCGCCGGCCTTCGGGCGCCGAAAGCCACGCGACGGTTGCCTGCCGTCCTCTCACCGGACGAAGCGGTTCAGCTCGTCGCGATCGAGCAACGCGATCCACTCGCGATCCGCGACCGCGCGCTATTCGAGCTCGCCTACTCTTCCGGGCTGCGGCTCTCGGAGCTGGCGGGACTCGACGTCGCCGCGCTCGACATGGAAACCGCCGAAGTGCGCGTCATGGGCAAGGGGTCCCGCGAGCGAATCGTACCGGTCGGCAGACCCGCGCTCGACGCGATCCGCGCCTGGCTCACCGTGCGCGCAGGTCTTCCGTCGCACAACACGACCGCGCTCTTCCTGTCGCGCGCCGGCCAGCGCATCACGCCCCGGTCGATCGAGCGGGCGCTTGCCGCGTGGGCGATCAAGCGCGGGCTGAGCCGACACGTCCATCCGCACATGCTGCGGCACTCCTTCGCGTCTCACGTGCTGCAGTCCTCGGGCGATCTGCGCGCAGTGCAGGAAATGCTCGGGCACGCAAGCATCGCGAGCACGCAGATCTACACACATCTCGATTTCCAGTATCTCGCCAAGGTCTACGACCAGGCGCATCCGCGGGCGCGGAAGAAATCCTGACTATCCGGCAACCGCCGCGATTCCCGGAAGCCAGGGTAGATCGGTGACGCCCGGATCGATGCCGGCCTGTTTGAGCAGTGTGGTGAGCTGTCCGCGGTGGTGTGTTCCGTGGTTGAACATGTGCACCACCGCGACCGCAGTCGGGAGCGAGCGGGTCCGACCGTCGACCCTGCTCGTGTACGAGAGCGTCCCGGCGAGCCACCCGGCCGGGAGCTCGTCGGCCCAGTCGAGCATGAATTGATCCGTCGCCTCGCGTTCGCGGACGAGCACGTCGAAGGCGTCGAACATGTCTGCGCCGAAAGCGGGGTAGACGCATGGCGGTCCCGCGAAACGCCCCAGCCACATCCGATCGCCCCACAGCAGATGGTTGAGCGTGCCGTGGATCGAGCCGAAGAAGGCGCCGCGGTCCCGCTTGCGCTCGGCGTCGGGCAACCGCGCGCACGACGCGTAGAGCTGCTCGTTCATCCAGCGGTTGTAGCGCGCCATCATCTGGCAGTAGGCGACGTCGATCATCCCGCAATTGTAGCCTTCGCCCGCAGCAGCCGACGGCCCCAAAAAAAACGGGGCGCTGGCGCGCCCCGAGAGCCACTGAGGAGAAACTTCGAACGTCGCCTGCTTACTCCACCCGTTCGCCGTGGAGACTTACATCGAGGCCTTCGCGCTCCTCTTCCTCGGAGACGCGCAGTCCGATGACCATGTCGATGACCTTGAGGATGATGTAGCTGCCCAGCCCGCTGACGACCAGCGTCGTAGCGACGGCACCAAGCTGGGTCATCATGCTCGCATCGGCCCCGCTTATCTCCTTGACGTTGAACATCCCGGTCAGCAGCGCGCCTACGATCCCGCCGATGCAGTGGACGCCGAAGGCGTCGAGCGAGTCGTCGTAACCGAAGGCTTTCTTGACGGATGTTGCCGCGAAGAAGCAGAGCACGCCGGCAGCGATGCCGATGACGAAAGCACCCGTTACGCCGACGAAGCCGGAGGCGGGCGTGATGGCGACCAGCCCTGCAACCGCGCCCGAGGCGATGCCCAGGACTGACGGCTTGCCCTTGACGAGCCACTCCGTGAACATCCAGGACAGAGCTGCCACGGCGGTCGCGAGTTGTGTCACGACCATCGCCATCCCGGCGCGACCGTCAGCCGCCACGGCAGAGCCGGCGTTAAAGCCGAACCAGCCCACCCACAGCAGCGAAGCGCCGGTGAGCGTCAGGGTCAGGTTGTGCGGCATCATCGCTTCCTTACCGTAGCCGATCCGCTTGCCGAGAACCAGAGCGCAGACGAGCCCGGCAATCCCTGCGTTGATGTGAACGACCGTGCCACCTGCGAAGTCGAGCACCGGCGTTGCCGCGCTGGCCCAGAAACCGGACGGCTCCCACATCATGTGGGCAATCGGTGAATAGACGAGCACCGACCACAAGCCCATGAACCACAGCATGGCTGAGAACTTCATCCGGTCTGCGAACGCGCCTGCAATCAGCGCCGGCGTGATGATCGCGAAGGTCATCTGGAAGGTCATGTAGACCGACTCGGGGATCGTGAGCCCCAGGTGAGAGACGGTGAGCTTGCCGGCCTCCTTCTGGAACAGCATGCCGTTCAGGAAAAGGCGATCGAGGCTCCCGAAGAACTGTCCGCCTTTGGTGAAGGCAATGCTGTAGCCGACGATGACCCACAGCACGGTCACGAGGCAGGTGATCGCGAAGCTCTGCATCAGCGTGGCGAGCACATTCTTCTTGCGGACCATCCCGCCGTAGAACAGCGCGAGACCGGGGATCGTCATCATCAGCACCAGTGCCGTCGATGTGAGCATCCACGCAGTGTCGCCGCTGTTGATCTTGTCGGCCGCAACCAGCTGCGGCGTGTCGGGAGCGGGCGGCGCCGCCGCGGGCGCGGCGGCCGGAGCTGCGCCGCCTGCGTCCGTCTTGGGTGCCTCAGCAGCCTTCGCTTCGGGAGCCGGCGCCGCGGCAGGTGCAGCCGGCGCTGCCGCTTTCGCGGCATCGCCGCTCTTGATCTCGGGCATCGGCGTCTTGTCGTCCGCGAGGGTTAGGTTCCAGAGACCCAGCCCGCCGACGACGGCGATCAATGCAAGCAATCGCTTCATGATGTTCCCCTTAGAGCGCATCGGCGCCGGTCTCGCCGGTGCGGATGCGCACGACTTGTTCGAGATCGAAGACGAAGATCTTGCCGTCGCCGATCTTGCCGGTGTTGGCGGCCTTCTCCACGGCTTCTATGACGCGATCGAGCAAGTCGCTCTTGATCGCCGCCTCGATCTTCACCTTGGGCAGGAAATCCACCACGTACTCGGCGCCACGGTACAACTCCGTGTGCCCCTTCTGCCGGCCGAAACCCTTTACCTCGGTGACCGTGATGCCCTGCACGCCGATCGCCGAGAGGGCCTCGCGGACCTCGTCAAGCTTGAACGGCTTGATGATTGCGGTTACCAGTTTCATTTGTCGCCCCTTGGAAAATTCGCGGACCGGTTATGCCGATCGCGCCCCGGATCAGAACGTCTTCTGAACGAATACCGTGCCCGTAGACCGACCGATGTTCTTGCCGGCCAGCGTGTAAACCGAATCGTTGGCGTTGGTGTCGCTCCAGAACGCGCCGAAGTTCCAGCCGCCGCTCGCTGCATAGGTCAATCCCAGCTTCCAGTCGGTGTAGTTGAAGACGCTGTTGGACACGCCGTTCTGGCTGCCGAGATACTCCTGACGGCCGACGTGGGCGTTGAAGGTCCACGAGTCATTGATCGGATAGTTGGCGCTCAGGTCGAGATACCAGGCGTTGTCGGGGACGCCGAACGTGTGGTCGACGCTGTAGGAGTACTTCAGAGACACCCACTTCCACGAACCGGCGACGTAGACCTCCAGTGTGTTCGGGTTGGTGAACCCGGGGTTGTACTTGCCGGGGTAGCCGTAGAAATACAGCCCCAGGTCCATGCCCCAGTCATCGTTGAATGCGTACTTCCAACCTCCGTAGGCGTCCCATTCCAGGCTGCAACCATGCGCGCATGCGCCCGAATCGCTCAGCCAGCTGATGTTGGAAAGCCAGGTCCCGACATAAAGCCCGTTCTTGTTCGCGTAGTCGAATCCGCCTTGTGCCGCCGGCTTGGCGTCGGTCTGGGTAAGGCCGCGAAAGATGTACTGGCTGTAGATGCCGAAGTTGCCGGTCAGGGTGTAGTCGGGCTCGGGTGCTTTCGGCGGCTCGGCCGCGGGCGTTTGGGCCAGCACCTGTCCGGCGAGCAGCGCCGAGGCGAGAGTGGCAAACAAGCGGGTGCCAAGACGGGCAGAAGGGGTCATGTCGGAATCCATCGCGGTTGTTGTCGAGGAGAAGCGCAGATACCGACGCATCGGTCAGCATTTCTTGTGCCATCGCACAAAAACACGGTCAATCAAGGTGATGCGAATGTTTTGTGAAAAGACCCAGTCGGTTCGATGATTAGCGGCGCACCACTTTCGAGCACCGAATTCGACGCTCGGCACGAAAATGGCGCGACATGCGGCGGGGATTACCTTAGTTGCATCGCCATCGGCCAATCGACCGATTTGCGCGACACGCGCCCCTGCTAGACTGCAGACGGCTTTCGCCTCGCAGGGGAATGACGATGCTCAATACCGCGACGCTCGATGAACTCGCGAAGAAGATCGGTGAGGCGATCGCTGCCTCGCCGGCGCGCGACGTCGAGAGGAACATCAAGGCGCTGCTGCAGAGCAGTCTGCAGCGTTTCGATCTCGTCCCGCGCGAGGAATTCGAGCTCCAGGCGCAGGTGTTGCGGCGCACGCGGGAAAAACTCGAAGCGCTCGAGACTCGCGTTGCGCAGCTCGAGGCACGTTCGGGCGGCGGGGATCGCTGATCCGCGCCTGCGAGCGCCTCAGCGCCAGCACGTCGCCGGGCCGGCGGTGCTAGTCCCATGCCACTCGCAGTCGTGCACAGCCGAGCGCTATCAGGCTTCGATGCCCCGCCGGTGGCGGTTGAGGTTCACCTGTCAGGTGGTCTGCCGGCATTCAACCTGGTCGGTTTGCCGGACACCGAGGTCAAGGAGAGCCGCGACCGCGTGCGCGCGGCCTTGCAGAATGCGCAGTTCGATTTTCCGGCGCGCAAGATCACCGTTAATCTCGCGCCGGCGGATCTCCCAAAGGAATCCGGTCGATTCGATCTCCCGATCGCGCTTGGAATCCTCGCGGCGACGGGACAACTACCCGCGGAGCGCCTGAGCAAGTACGAATTCGCGGGCGAGCTTGCGTTGAGCGGCGAGTTGCGTCCTATTCGCGGGGCGCTGGCGATGACGCTCAAGGCGCACCGCGACGGGCGCGCGTTCGTGCTACCGGCCGCAAGCGCAGAGGAAGCGGCGCTCGTCAAAGAGGCAATCGTGCATCCAGCCCGAAGTCTGCTCAGCGTGTGCGCGCATCTCACAGGCCGCGAAGAGTTGCCGCGGTGCGAGGCGCCCGAGCCCAAGCGAGGCACATGCACCGCGCCGGATCTCGCCGACGTTCGAGGTCAGTCGCTGCCCAAGCGGGCGCTCGAAGTCGCGGCGGCCGGGCGTCACAGCCTGCTCATGCTGGGCCCGCCAGGAACCGGCAAATCCATGCTCGCGCAACGACTGCCGGGTCTGCTTCCGCCGATGAGCGAGGACGAGGCACTCGAGGCGGCAGCCATTCATTCTGTCTGCGGGCGGTTCCGCCTCGAAGACTGGAGCCAACGACCGCTGCGCGCGCCGCATCACACCGCCTCCGCGATAGCGCTGGTCGGCGGTGGTGGCGATCCGAGGCCAGGAGAGATCTCCCTCGCTCATCACGGCGTGCTTTTTCTCGACGAGCTACCGGAATGGGACAGGCGAGTGCTCGAGGTCCTGCGCGAGCCGATCGAGACCGGGCAGATCAACATCTCGCGCGCAGCGCGCCAGGCCACGTTCCCTGCGCGCTTCCAGTTCCTCGCCGCCATGAATCCCTGTCCCTGCGGTTACCTCGGTCACCCAAGCGGCAAGTGCCGCTGCACGCCGGACCAGATCGCACGCTATCGCTCGCGCATCTCGGGCCCGCTCCTGGACCGCATCGACCTGCAGATCGAGGTACCGCCGGTTCCGGCGCACCTTCTGCCTGGCGACAGCCAGAGCGCGGAAACGAGCGCGGCCGTGCGTGCCCGTGTCGCCGCGGCCGCCGGACGCCAGCGGGCGAGGCAGGGCAAGTCGAACGCCGAGTTGCAGCCGAAGGAGGTGGAACGCTTCTGCACGCCCGATGCGCCAGGCGAGGCGCTGCTGCGAGCGGCATTCGCCCGCCTCTCGCTTTCGGCGCGCGCTTACCACCGGATCCTCAAGGTCGCGCGGACGGTTGCGGACCTCGCGGGTGCGCACGAACTCGCGGCGGCGCATCTCGCCGAAGCGATCGGCTATCGCCGCCTCGACCGTGTGCAGGGCTGAAGCCTAGATACTGTCGACGGCGGGGCTCGAAGCCAGCGCGTGAATCCGGGTCATGAAGCGCTTCAGGTGGTCGCTGAAGACTTCGTTGTGCACGTCGATGATTTGCCTGTGTGGGCCGGGAATTTCGACATGCTCGATCTCTCCGGTGAAGAGCGCTTTCAAGCCCAGGGGCCCGAGGCTGCGCATGCGCATGCGGCTCGAGATGATGACCACCGGCCCGTCGTACGGCAGGGGCTTGTGCGCGCAGACCGCGTGCTCAAGGGCAAGCGCGGTTCGCACCGAGGCCTTCGCATAGACGGGGTCATCGAGGCGCGGAGCGATTCGCCCCGTCGCCTGTTTATTTCTGAGGCGGTTCAACAGACCGGGTTCGCTGACCTGCCGTGAATTCATCTGGAATGGCCGGTCAGGAGGATCGAACAGCAGCAAGGGCAGGACCGGTTCACCCGCGTCGCGCAGAGCACGCGCCATAACGTTGGCCACGAATGCGCCAACGCAAAGCGCGCCGATGAAGTACGGCCCTCGCGGGCGTTGCGCGCGCATCTCGTGCAAATAATCCGCGGCCATCGCCTCGATAGTTGGATGGGGCTCATGCAGCCCGTCGAGACCCAGCGCCTGGAACGCCCACACCGGCTGATCGTCCCCGAGCAACGCCAGGAAATGCGGGCTGACGAACGCCTGGCCGAGGCGGCCATGGATGAGAAACAGCGGTGTCTTGCCGCCTTTCCGCCTCAGCGGGATGAGGACGGGGAGTGATTTCGAGGCGATGGGGGACCGTGCGCGGCTCGCGCGAATTTCGGCGGCGATGCCGCTCACCGTCGCATCATCGTAGAAATCCGATGGGCTCACCCCGAAGGCATCGGACAGGCGGGTTCGGAGCTCGACTACAGACAGCGAATCGCCGCCGAGGAGGAAGAAGTCGTCGTCGCGCCCGACGGTCGTCCGCTTGAGCAGCTCGCCGAAGACTTCCGCGATCGTTTCCTCTACATCGTCGCGCGCCGGCTCGGATTGGCCGTCGGAACTCGGCGGGCGCAGCGCGGCTAGCACTTTACGATCGATCTTCCCGCTCGACGTGAGCGGCATCTCGCCGATGAAAGCGAACGCCGAGGGCAGCATGTAGGAGGGCAGAAACTTCCTTAGCTCGCGGCGGATCAAGAGCGGCTTGCGCTCGACGCCCGGCCCGAGGACCAGATAAGCCACGAGCCTCGCCGCCTCCTTGTCCACCTCGTCGCTTAGAGCGACGACTGCCGCCTTGTGCACGCCCGGACAGGCGGCGAGCGCCGCCTCGACCTCCGTCAGGTCCACCGAATGGCCGCGAATCTTGACGCGGCTGCCGTGACGACCGAGAAAGTGCAGATTGCCCGCCTCATCGACGCGACCCAGATCGCGAGTAAGGTAGCAGCGCGACCCGGGCGCCGAGACATCCTCGGAGAAAGTGGACGCGTTGAGCTCGGGTCGCCGCCAGTAGCCGGGACTCACGTGTGCGCTGCAGACGACGATCTCGCCGATCTCGTTCGCTTGGGCTTGCGACCCGTCCTCGCGGCGAATGAAGACATGCACTCCGACGGGGCTACGGCCCACGGGAACGATCCGCCCGGAGGGCGCTGCGGCGGGCCGCTCGACACGATGCTGGGCGATGATGCTTACTTCGGTAGCTCCGAGCTGGTTCACGAGCATGCAGTGCGGGGCCGTGTGCAGGCGGAAGAGCTCGGCGTCGCTGTCGAACAGCGCCTCGCCAGCCACATCGATCGCCCGGAGCGAGGCGAGCGTTTGCCCCTCGGCAAGACTCGCCATCAGCTCGCGAAACACCGTAGGCACCGTATGCAGCACGCTGATTTGTTCTCGATCGAGCCAATCGGCCAGTTTCGAGATCCCGTCGCGCCGCATATCGTAGTCGCACAGGGTTCCTCCGTTGAGCAGCCCGGCGAAGATGTTGAGGTTCGACGCGCCGAAGCTCAGGGAGAACAGGAGCGACAGTCTATCGGCCGCGACGACTTCGAGGGCCTTGGCGTAGGCGTCGGCGAAGAACAGAAGGTTGCGCTGCGTCTGACATACGCCTTTCGGCGCCCCCGTCGAGCCCGACGTGTACACGAGGTAGGCCGTCGCGTCGGGCGAAACAGGCGGGAGGGTCAGCTCTTCGCGACCCGAGGCTATTGCCCCGACATCGATCACCTCGCAGCCGGGAGGGGCGAGTCCGCGGGCGCGCTCAGCAAACGCCTCCTCGGTAAGCACGGCAACCGGAGCGGCGTCCCTGATGATGACTCGCAGCCGCTCGTCAGGGTCCGCTGCGTCGAGCGAGATGTAGGCACGGCCGCAGCGCGCCGCACCGAGCATCGCCTTGACCGCCGAGACCTTGCTGCGGAACAACAGGCAAACGAATCCAGGGCGTTCGGCGCCAACCGTCGCCACGCGTTGCGCAATGTTCGTCGCGGCCCGGTCGAGCTCCTGATAGGTCGCTTCGAATCCCTCCCCGGTGAGCGCAACCTTGCCGGGCAATCGCGCCGCAACTGCCGAGAGGCGTGAGCCGATCGTTTCCGGCTCGGGCGCAGTGATCATCGATAACCCCCCAAGGTTCCCGATTCCCAGGCATCTTACAATCGAGGGTACGCGCAATCAAACCCTCCCGGAGTGAAGCTGAGCGCCGGGGAGCGGGAGCCCTACTAACACTTCAATGACCACCATCAGCGGCTCACCCCTCGGGAAGCCGACCGAATATCCGGACCGCTACACGCCCTCGCTGCTTTTTTCCTTTGCGCGGGCCGAACAGCGCCGACAGCTGGGAATAGACGGGGCGCCTCCGTTCACCGGGGCCGATCTGTGGACCGCCTACGAAATCACTTGGCTCGATCGAAGCGGCAAACCGCAGCTCGCGATCGGCGAATTCCGCGTACCGGCGGACTCGCCCTCGATCGTGGAATCGAAATCGCTCAAACTCTACCTCGGCTCATACGCGCAGGAAGCTCTTCAAGGCATCGATGAGCTGCGGCACACGATCGCGGCGGACCTGAAGCGCGCCTGCGGCACCGAAGTGGGCGTGACTCTCTATGCGGCGCAGGCTTTGGGGCGACTCCACGTGGTCGAGCTGCCCGGAGAATCGCTCGATTCGGTCGCCACAACGATCAGCGCCTACGTTCCATCCCCCGACGGGCTCACCACGTCGGGCTCCGAAGCGGACGAAACGCTGCGCAGCGCGCTCTTCAGGGCGAACTGTCCGGTCACCGGTCAGCCCGACTACGCGGATGTGATGCTCCGCTACCAGGGCCAGCGGATCGATCGGGAAGGTCTGCTACGCTATCTCGTGTCCTACCGCAGACATGCCTCGTTTCACGAGAGTTGCGTCGAGCGCATCTTCATGGATGTCCTGAGCCGCTGCCGGCCCCGAGCGCTCACGGTCTACGCGCGGTTCCTGCGCCGCGGCGGCATCGACATCAACCCCTTTCGCAGCAATTTCGAGAGCGCGCCGGCGCGCTCCGAGCGAACGCCACGCCAATGACGCGTGCTTCGCGGCGAGGCCGGCGCCGCGCCGGTCAGGGGTGACCCGGGGCGGGGGGCGGAGTCGGCAAGCGACTGGCTGTCCCGACGAGCTCGAAGGCCGGGTTGGCCGCCACGGCGGGCGCGTCGATGACCCGCGGCGCCAGGGTGATCAGCGAGACAGTTGTCACCGCGAGGAAGAGCAGTACCACCAGCCCGCGGACCAATCCTCGCTCGCCACGGCCAGCCAAAAAGGCCCCGCGACTGCGCACCGCTGGGCGCGCAGCGCGGGTTGGAGGCAAGCTTACCGGCCGCGCTGCGGCTCTGCCGCTTGCGTCGGGACGCTGGCGGGTGGATTGTGTGGAGGGGCTGTTCATAGCCGTGGTGCTCGTCTGCCTATTTCTCGAGTCGGAGTTGTTTATCTCTCCCTCGTTGGCTACAAGTGTGGGCGCGCCACTGTGGTTTCGCGCCGGAACAATCCACAGCGCCGTTGTCGAATAATCAGCATTGACGGGGCTTGCCGTTCATCCCCCCGGGCGCTGCGCCCCTGCGCCGGGGCGGGCGATCGGGTGGGGGTTGTGCTATAAGATCGTAACGGCCTTGGGAGCCCGAACCTGGCGGCTCGGACCCACCGGGAGCGGAGATGTGGTGTCGAACGAATTGACCCTGACGCAGACCGGGACTGAGCCCGCGGGGCTCGCGTTCGCCGACGCGGACGGATGCGCGCGCTGGCTGCGCGCACAGCAACTTTCGAATATCCCGCGTCACTACGAAGCGCTGCTTACGCAGCTGCAGCGCATGACCGAGGCTGAGTTGGCGCCTCGCGAGCGTGCGCGAATCGCGGAGGTGCTGCGCGAACCGGTCATGTATCTGCACACGGAACTCGCTCGGCGGTACGCCGGCAAACCGCAGCCCGCAACCGATCGTGAACGAGAGGCTGCGGAGCAGGCCGTTGCTCTGTGGCAGGCGCTTTGGGCACAGTACTCCGCGTGCCTCAAGCCCCTGCTCGAGGGCGATCCGGAGCTGCAAGGCGTCAAGGCCAAGCTCCTGCAGCGCGGGCTATGGGTCGGCAAGCAGATGATCCTGGTGAACGGACTCGCGCGGCGAAGCCCGCCGCCGACCTTGTGGCAGGAGCTGCATGCCTACTATCGACTGGCCGAGATCCTCGACTGCGCCGTCGCCGCAGTCTCCGACGAGCTCATGCCATCGGCGATCGGGCTGTCCTGCTATTCGACGTATTCACACGCGTTGCTCCTCAGCCTCGCCGATCCATACGCATTGACGGTTCGCCAAATCGAGCTCACCGACCGCTGGCTCGGCATGTGGGCGCGCAAGGTCTTCCCGTACGCTCAGCAGCGCGAAACAGAGGGGCCGGTCATCGTGAGCGATCTCGACTCGCCGACGGGCGCTTCGCTCGCGCAGGTCGCACCGCGCCACGTGAGCGAGTCGATGCGCTTCGGATATCCGGCGAAGCTCGCGACCAGCGTGCGCGGGCGGCTCAAGCGGCTCGGCAGCGGCGCCAATCCGGCCGAGCTGCAGCTGGGACACGACGTATCCGTCGAAGGATGCAGCACCTTGCTCTCGCATCTCGACACGCACTGGTATGCGGCGCCGAAGAAGACAGGCAACGAAACGCAGACGCCGCTCGATCTGTGCGTCGGAGGACTCGGCGCGGCGTACTTCAGGGTCTCCGGCCGCACCTTCAATCGCCAGGACCCGCTCGGCCGGCTTTCGTATCACGGAACGCAGCATCTCGCCACGCTTGGTGCGCTCACCGATTACGATCGCAACAAGGAGGAGGCCGAGAAAGAGTGGGCGTGGGAGCACTGGCAGGGCACGTACGACTGGGATGAAGCGAGCCTTCGCCGTGTCGGCAGCGCCATACACCGCTGGCACCTCGAACAGCTCGTCGTCCTGCGCGACGATGAGCACGTTCGCTGCGGGCACGTCACGCGTGTGGCGCTCGACGGGCGCGGAGAGATCTCGGTCCGAGTGCGACTCTGGGCCGGTCTCGCGACAGCGCTTGCGGCGCGGCCGATGACGACCATGCTCGCCGAGGATCCGCCGGTTCCCGTGATCCTGCTCGGCTATACGCCGGACGAGAAGGCCACCATCATCACGCCGCCGCGCATCTTCAACCCGGGTCGCTCGCTGCGGTCGACGGACTCGGGACCCGAGCGCCGCTTCCGCCTCACGCGGCTGCTGCAGCGTGGAGCGGACTTCGAGCGCGTCGCGTTCGAGGAGATCCGCGACTAGCCTGGTCCCCGGCCGCCGGCCCGGACGTCGAGCGCCCGGCGCAATCTGATCCGCGTCCGAAGCATGCCCAACCATCTGCGGGGCGAGACGAGCCCCTATCTTCTGCAGCACGCCGAGAACCCGGTCGATTGGTATCCGTGGGGCGAGGAAGCGCTCGAGCGCGCCCGGCGCGAAGACAAGCCGATCCTGCTCTCGATCGGCTATTCGGCGTGCCACTGGTGCCACGTGATGGCGAGCGAGTCCTTCGAGGACGAGCAGGTCGCCGAGTTGATGAACAAGCTCTTCGTCAACATCAAGGTCGATCGCGAGGAGCGGCCCGATCTCGATCAGATCTATCAGGTGGCGCACGCGATGCTCACGCAGCGCAGCGGAGGTTGGCCACTCACCATGTTCCTCACGCCCACGCAGGAGCCGTTCTTCGGCGGGACGTATTTCCCCAAGTCTTCGCGCTACGGGCTGACGGGCTTCGCCGACCTGCTGCCGCGCGTCGCCGCTGCGTATCAGGAGCAGGGAGCGGCGATTGCCGAGCAGAACGCTCGGCTGAAAGCTGCGCTCGCCCTCACCAATCCGCAGCCGCCGGAGCCCGGGTTGGAGCTGCCTGCCGACGCCCCGCGCCTTGCGTTCACCTCGCTCGCGCGCGTTTTCGATCCGGTGTATGGCGGGTTCGGAGGCGCGCCAAAATTCCCTCACGTCACCGACCTGGAGCTCTGTCTGCGTCGACACCTGGCGCACGATGAGAAGGGCGCGCTCGATATCGTCGCGGTGACGCTCGCGCGCATGTCCGATGGTGGGATACATGACCAGCTGGGCGGCGGCTTCTGCCGCTACAGCGTCGATACCGAGTGGTCGATTCCGCATTTCGAGAAGATGCTCTACGACAACGCCGCGTTGCTCACGCTCTACGCCGATGCCTGGCGCGTGACCGCGGAGCCGGAATTCGCTCGGGCCGCCGGGGGCATCGCGGCCTGGACGCTGCGCGAGATGCGCGCGCCCGAGGGAGGGTTCTACTCGAGCCTCGATGCCGACAGCGAGCACGAGGAAGGCAAGTTCTATGTCTGGACGCCCGCCGAGGTAAGAAAGGCGCTCGACGCGGACGAGTGGGCGGTGGCGTCGCGCCACTGGGGACTCGACGGCCCGCCGAACTTCGAGGGCGCGGCCTGGCATCTGCGCGTTGCCGCGCCGCTGACGCTGGTCGCCACCGAGCTCGGCACCGACCTTTCCATCGCGAAGGCAAGGTGTGCATCGGCGCGCGGCAAGCTCTTCGCGTTGCGCGAAATGCGGGTCCGTCCCGGGCGCGATGACAAGATCCTCACCAGCTGGAACGCGCTCATGATCGGCGCACTTGCGCGGGCGGCGCGGGTATTCGATGAACCGGAGTGGCTGGCGAGCGCGAGAGCCGCGTGCAACTTCGTCCGCAACACGATGTCGCGCGATGGTCGTCTGCTGGCGACTTACAAGGACGGGCACGCTCATCTCAATGCATATCTGGACGATCACGCCTATCTGCTGGCGGGGCTGATCGAGTTGATGCAGACCCGCTTCAGCCGCGAGGACCTTGACTGGGCTATCGAGATCGCAAGCGCACTGTTCGACCGCTTCGAGGACCGAGCCAACGGCGGCTTTTTCTTCACCGCGCACGATCACGAGCCGCTGATCCATCGTCCCAAACCCGGCCACGACAACGCCACACCCTCGGGCAACGGGATCGCCGCCCAGGGCCTCACGACGCTGGGCCACTGGCTCGGCGAGGCGCGCTACCTCAACGCGGCGGAGAGGGCGGTCCGCGCGTTCGGCCGCGAGTTGAGCGAAAGCCCGACCGGCTGCTCTTCGCTGCTGATCGCGCTCGAGGAATGCCTGCTCGCCCCGACGACCGTGCTGCTGCGAGGCGACGCGGCGATGTGCGCCGCATGGCAGCGCGCGCTCGAGAGGCGCTTGCGGCCGATGCTGCGCGTGCTCGACCTATCGGCGCAGAAAGATCTCCCGGGAGCTCTCGCGGAGCCGCGCGATGCGCACGGCGCGCGCGCGACCGCGTGGGTCTGCCGAGGTGGGGTCTGCGAAGCGCCTATCCGCAGCCTCGATGAGCTTGAATCTGCGCTGGCCTCGCGCACTTGAACGCTGCGGAGTTGTAGCGCCGCAGCAGCGCTTCGGGTACCATGCGACCGTTTTTTTCCACTGCATCGGAGACGCAATGAAACGCCAACTCACATTGCTCGCTGCCGGCGTGCTTGCGGCAGGCAGCGCTCATGCGGCACTCGACAACAAGGCCGCGGAAGAATTGATGAAGAAGGACGGCTGCGCCGCGTGCCACGCCATCGACAAGAAGGTGGTCGGGCCGGCCTATCAGGAGGTGGCTGCGAAATACAAGGGGGACCCGAAGGCCGAAGCGATGCTGGTCGACAAGGTCAAGAAGGGCGGTGTCGGCGTCTGGGGCCAGATTCCGATGCCTCCGAACACGCAGGTCCCCGAGGCCGACATAAAAAGCCTTGTTTCCTGGATCCTGACCCTCAAGAAATAGCGGGTGCTACAGCGCAAGGCATTTCGCCCGACGCGGTTTTGACAGCCGCTGCGACGGGCGGTAACCTAGCGCTCCCGTGCAGGAGAGCGCGGCCCCGCTCGGGAGAGCCCGGGCCGCCGCCGAAGGCGTAACTCCCGCAACCGCTCAGGCAACAGGGACTGCACGGGAAGCAGCTAATCTGGAGAGCGAGCGCGCCGCTGGCGCGCTCCACCGAAGGGGCATCCGGCGCGTCATACGGCGCCGCAATCTCTCAGGTAAAAGGACAGACGGGGCGAAGCGGAGCAGCCGCTTCGCCCTTTTTTGTCGCCCGGGAGAGCCATGCTCCTTGAGACTCAGCTCCATTCAGTGCATCGCGCCGCCGGCGCCAAGATGGTCGACTTCGGCGGCTGGGACATGCCGCTGCACTACGGCTCGCAGATCGAGGAGCACCATGCCGTGCGCCGGGACGCCGGGATGTTCGACGTCTCGCACATGCGACCGATCGACCTCGAAGGCGCCGATGCGCGCGATTTCCTTCGCTACGCGCTCGCCAACAACGTCGACAAGCTCGCGACGCCGGGCAAAGCGCTGTACTCCTGCCTGCTCAGGCCAGACGGCGGCGTGCTTGACGACCTGATCGTCTATTTCTTGAGCGAAAAGAACTTTCGCATCGTGGTGAACGCCGCCACCGCGGAGAAGGACGTGACCTGGTTCAAGGGACTCGCTGCCGAGCGCGCGAGCGAATCGACGCTCAGACCCCGACGTGATCTCGCCATGATCGCCGTGCAGGGTCCGCACGCTCGCGAGCGCGTGTGGCAGGCGCTCCCGGGGAGCCGCGCGGTCACGGAGGCGCTCAAGCCGTTCACCGCGACGCGGCTCGGCGAGCATTTCATCGCTCGCACGGGGTACACGGGGGAAGACGGATTCGAGATCACGCTTCCCGGCACGCAAGCCGCCGCGCTCTGGGGCGCGCTCGTCGATGCAGGCGTGCGCCCGTGCGGGCTCGGCGCGCGCGACACGCTGCGCCTCGAGGCGGGGATGAACCTCTATGGGCAGGACATGACCGAGCGGGAGACGCCGCTGGAATCGGGCCTTGCCTGGACTGTCGACCTCGCGAGCGCGCGGGATTTCGTCGGCAAGTCGGCGCTCGCCGCCAAGGCCATGCGCCAGCAGGTGGGACTCGTTCTCGCGGAGAAGGGTGGCGTGTTGCGCAGCCACCAGGTGGTGCACAGCACTGCCGGCGAGGGCGAGATGACGAGCGGCACGTTCTCCCCGACGCTGTCGGAGTCGATCGGCCTCGCGCGGGTACCGCTGGGCGTTGCCCTCGGCGACGTGGTCAAAGTCGACATTCGCGGCAGGCCGCTCGCTGCACGCGTAGTCAAGCCGCCGTTCGTGCGCAACGGCAAGCGCCTCGTCTGACCAAGGATGGAGAAGCCATGAACGTTCCTTCGAACCTCAGGTACACGGAAAGCCACGAATGGATTCGCACCGAGTCGGACGGTAGCCTGACCATCGGCATCACCGATCACGCGCAGGAAGCGCTGGGCGATCTCGTCTTCATCGAGCTGCCTGCCGTAGGGCGCAAGCTGAAGGAAGGCGAGGCTTGTGCGGTCGTCGAATCGGTCAAGGCGGCCTCCGACGTCTACGCGCCGGTCGCGGGCGAGGTGATCGCGGCGAACGGCGAGATCGTGGAGGCCCCCGAGAAAGTGAACGCCGATGCCTACGCGAACTGGCTCTATCGCCTCAGGCCGGCCGACGGCGGTGCGCCCGCCAAGCTCCTCGACGCAGCCGCGTACGCCAAGCTCGTCAGCGAAGCCTGAGGTGACGCGATGAAGATGGACGAGCTCAAGGCCGCGGCCGGTGCGCGCAGAACGCTGGCCGAACTGGAGCAGCATCGCGGTTTCGTCGATCGCCACACCGGCACGAACGAGGCCGAGCAGGCCGAGATGCTGAAGACGCTGGGTTTTCCGACGCGCGCGGCGCTCATCGCCGCCGTCGTGCCGCCGGCGATACGCGTGCGCCGGCCGCTTTCGCTGCCCGCGGCAAAGGCGGAGCAGGAGGCTCTCGACGAGCTGAAGGCGATCGCGCGCGAGAACCGGGTGGCGAAGTCCTACATCGGTCAGGGTTACTACGGCACGCTCACGCCCGGCGTGATCCTGCGCAACCTGCTCGAGAATCCGGCCTGGTACACGGCGTACACGCCCTATCAGCCCGAGATCTCGCAAGGACGCCTCGAGGCGCTGGTGAACTTTCAGACCATGGTGTGCGACCTGACCGGCATGCCCATCGCCAATGCCTCGATGCTTGACGAGGCGACTGCCGCCGCGGAGGCGATGGCGCTCGCGCGGCGGGTGGGCACGAACAAGAGCAGCGCAATCTACCTCGCCGACGATGTGCTGCCGCAGACGATCGATGTCGTGCGCACGCGCGCGGCCCCGCTCGCGATCGATGTCCTCGTCGGTCCGGCGGGCGATGCTGCGAGGGCCGATTGCTTTGCAGTGCTGCTGCAATATCCTGGGGCGGACGGCCACGTTCGCGATTACGGCGAGCTGATCCGTGCAATGCACGCGAAGGGTGCGCTTGCGATCGTCGCCGCCGACCTGCTCGCGCTGACGCTGCTCAAGCCGCCGGGCGAATGGGGCGCGGACGTGGTCGTGGGTTCGAGCCAGCGCTTCGGTGTGCCGATGGGCTTCGGCGGCCCGCACGCGGCCTTTTTCGCCACTCGCGACGAGTTCAAGCGCAGCCTGCCCGGGCGGCTGGTCGGCGCTACCGTCGACGCCAACGGAGCGCCGGCGTACCGGCTCGCGCTGCAGACGCGCGAGCAGCACATCCGCCGCGAGAAGGCGACGTCGAACATCTGCACCGCGCAGGTGCTGCTCGCAGTGATCGCTTCCATGTATGCCGTCTATCACGGACCGATCGGCCTCGCCACGATTGCGGCGCGGGTGCATCGCCTCACGGGACTGCTCGCAGCGGGGCTCAGGCAGCTCGGACTGGAGATCGTCAACGCGACGTTCGTCGATACGCTGACGGTGGCTACGGGGGCGCGCACGGCAGCGGTTCACGCGGCAGCCGACGCGCTGGGAGCAAACCTGCGCCGCATGGGAGGAAGTGCGGTCGGCATCTCGCTCGACGAGACCACGACCCGGGCGGATTTGAGGCTCCTGCTGCGCGCCTTCGCGACGCCGGGGAGCGCCCTGCCGGATCTCGAGGCGATCGAGGGGCAGATCACCGAAGGCTTTCCTGCAACGCTCCGGCGCACGTCTGCGTTCCTCGCCCACCCGACGTTCAACCGCTATCACTCGGAGACCGAGATGCTGCGCTATCTGCGGCGTCTCGCCGACAAGGACATTGCGCTCGATCGGTCGATGATTCCGCTCGGATCGTGCACGATGAAGCTCAACGGCACGGCCGAGATGATTCCGGTGACCTGGCGCGAGTTCGCGCACGTCCATCCGCTGGCACCGGCGGAGCAGACGCGCGGCTATCGCAAGATGATCGGGCAGCTCGAGCGCATGCTTTGCGCTGCGACCGGCTACGCCGCGGTCTCGCTGCAGCCGAACGCCGGCTCGCAGGGCGAGTATGCCGGGTTGCTCGTGATCCGCGCCTATCATGCGAGCCGCGGCGAAGGTCATCGCGACGTATGCCTCATCCCCGCTTCCGCGCATGGGACCAACCCGGCCTCCGCGCACATGGCCGGGCTGCGCGTGGTCGTTGTCGACTGCGACGCGCACGGCAACGTCGACCTCAACGATTTGCGCGCCAAATCCCGGGAGCACGCGCGCGAGCTCGCGGCGATCATGGTGACCTATCCCTCGACGCACGGCGTCTTCGAGGAAGGCATGCGCGAGATCTGCGAGATCGTGCACGCGCATGGGGGCCAAGTGTACGTCGACGGCGCGAACCTCAATGCCCTGGTCGGCCTGGCGGCTCCCGGCGAGTTTGGCGCCGATGTCTCGCATCTCAATCTGCACAAGACCTTCTGCATTCCGCACGGAGGGGGCGGACCGGGAGTCGGGCCGGTCGCGGTGGCAGCGCACCTCGCGCCCTTCCTGCCCGGGCATCGCTACCTTCCCGAGGAGCCGAACGGTCGCCGCATCGGACCGATCTCGGCCGCGCCTTTCGGCAGCGCGGGCATCCTGCCGATCTCCTGGATGTACATCGCGATGATGGGGGCCGAGGGCCTGAGAGCGGCGACAGAGTCCGCCATCCTCGCCGCCAACTACGTCGCCAAGCGCCTCGCGCCGCATTATCCTGTCCTCTACACCGGGCCCGGCGGCCTGGTAGCCCACGAGTGCATCCTCGATCTGCGCGCCTTGAAGGAGAGCGCTGACGTCGCGGTCGACGACGTCGCGAAGCGGCTGATGGACTACGGCTTTCACGCGCCCACCATGAGCTTTCCCGTGGGCGGCACGCTGATGGTCGAGCCGACCGAGAGCGAATCGAAGGCCGAGCTGGATCGTTTCGTCGACGCGATGATCGCGATTCGCGAGGAAATTCGCGCGATCGAGGCCGGCCGTGCGGATCGCTCCGACAACCCGCTCAAGCACGCCCCGCATACCGCCGGCGCGCTGCTCGCCACCGAATGGAAGCATGGTTACACGCGCGAGCAAGCGGCGTTCCCGCTCGCCTCGCTGCGCGAGAACAAGTATTGGCCGCCCGTGGGGCGCGCCGATAACGTCTACGGCGACCGCCATCTCTTCTGCGCCTGTCTGCCCGTCGACGCGTACCGGTAGCCGTCGATGAAAGTGCTCGTCCTCGGCGCCGGCGTTATCGGCACGACGACCGCATGGTTTCTGCGCGCGGCCGGGCACGAGGTGACGGTCGTCGACCGCCAGGACGCGGCGGCGCAGGAAACCTCGTTTGCCAACGGCGGGCAGATCTCGGTGTCGCACGTCGAGCCGTGGGCCAACCCGGCGGCGCCGCGCAAGATCCTGCGTTGGCTGGGGCAGCCCGACGCGCCGCTCCTCTTTCGCCCGCGGCTCGACTGGCGCCAGTGGCGCTGGGGCGCGCAGTTTCTGCTCGAGTGCACGCCGTCGCGCACGCGGCGGAACATGCTGCAGATTCTGGCGATCAGCAAATACTCTGGCGCGGCCCTGCGCGAATTGCGGGCAACGCTCAAGCTCTCTTACGACGATCTGCAGCGCGGCATCCTGCAGATCTATACGGACGGCGAGGGGTTCGATGACGCCGCGCGAGCGGCGGAGCTCGTCCGAGATTACGGGATCGCGCGCGAGATCAAGACGGCACAGGAGTGCATCGCGATCGAGCCAGCGCTCGCGCCGCGGCGCGACTGGATCGTGGGCGGGACCTACACGGCTACCGACGAGACGGGCGATGCGCGCAAGTTCACTCAGGCGCTCGCCACGCTGGGCCGCGAACGCGGCATCTCGTTTCGGTACGGCGTCACGGTGGAGAGCCTCGGCGAGGCGGGCGGAACGATCACCGGCGTTCGGACGCGCGCGCATCGACAAGGCGACGGAGATCGCAGCGGGCTGCTCACCGCAGATGTTTACGTGATGTGCCTGTCGAGCCACAGCCCGCTGCTGCTCGCGCCGATCGGCGTGCCGGCGCTCGTCTACCCCGCGAAGGGTTACTCGGCGACTCTGCCGATCATCCGCCCCGACGCCGCGCCGACGATCAGCGTCACCGACGACGCGAAGAAGATCGTGTTCACGCGCCTGGGCGACCGCCTGCGCGTGGCGGGAACCGCCGAGCTCGCGGGCTACAGCCTCGAGCTCAATACGGTGCGCTGCGAAGCGTTGACGCGGCGCGCCGTCGAATGGTTCGGGGCGGCGATCGACGCGGGCCGGGCGAGCTACTGGACGGGGCTGCGGCCAGCGACGCCATCGAACGTGCCGCTGATCGGCAGGACACGCTATTCCAATCTGTACCTGAACACCGGACACGGCACGCTCGGGTGGACGATGGCCGCCGGCTCGGGGAAAGCGCTCGCCGAGATCATCTCCGGACGCCGTCCCGACATCGGCTTTCGTTTCCTGGGGTCGTAGGGCCGCTCGTTGCGCGGCGAGCGCTGGGTGCGACGTATAATGCGGCTTCGTTTCGCAGCGGTTTCGATGTTTTTCCTCTCGCTCGCCTGGCTCTCGCTCGCGTTCACGCCCGCTCTCGCGGACTCGACGAGTGACGCGTCGGTTCCAGCAGCGCCGGTTCCGCCGCCGGCGATCGCGGCGAAGGCCTATGTGCTCGTCGATGTGCTGAGCGGACAGACGCTCGTGGCGCACAATGCTGACGAGCCGCGCGAGCCCGCCTCGCTCACCAAGCTGATGACCGCCTACCTCGCTTTCGCGGCGCTGCGCGACAAGCAGCTGCTGCCCTCGCAGATGGTCACGGTCTCCGAGAAAGCATGGCGCACCGAGGGCTCGCGCATGTTCATCGAACCCCGCAAGGCGGTCTCGGTGGACGAGCTCCTGCGTGGCGAGATCGTGCAGTCAGGCAACGACGCGGCGGTAGCGCTCGCGGAAACGGTCGCCGGCTCGGAATCGGCTTTCGTCGAGCGCATGAACCGTGAGGCGGCAGCGCTCGGCATGAAGAACACGCGCTTCGTCAACGCCACCGGCTTGAGCGCGTCGCAGCAGGCCTCGACCGCCGCGGATCTAGCGCGCATCGCGGCTGCGGTCATTCGCGACTTCCCGGAGTACTACCCGCTGTATTCGATCAAGGAATACCGCTACAACAACATCACGCAGTCGAATCGCAATCGCCTCCTCTGGAGCGATCCCTACGTCGACGGCATGAAGACGGGCTTTACCGACGCGGCGGGCTATTGCCTGATCGCCTCCGCGAAGCGCGGCCCGCGCAGGCTCCTTTCGGTTGTTCTCGGCGCCGGCTCCGACGCAGCCCGCGCGAGCGAGTCGCAGAAACTCCTGAACTACGGCTTCCAGTTCTACGATACCGTGCAGCTCTATCAGAGCGGGAAGTCGATCGAGTCGGTCAAGGTCTGGAAAGGTGCGGAGCCCACCGTTCCGGTGGGTTTTGTCGCCGATCAGTACGTGTCGCTACCCAAAGGCGAGGCGAAGAATCTCAAGCTCTCCATGGAGACCGTAGAGCCGCTCATCGCCCCCGTAGCGCGCGGGCAACGCGTCGGCGTGGTCAAGGTTTCGCTCGAGGGCAAGCCCGTCAGCGAGTTTCCGCTTGTCGCGCTTGACGAAGTCGCGCCGGCGAGCTTGCTCTGGCGGGCGTGGGACACGGTGCGGCTATGGTTCAAGTGAGGCGCACATGATGCTGCGCGCCCCATCGGGTCGCGTGCGATCTTCGTAAAGGAAACGGCATGACTGTCTATCTGAATGGCAAATTTCTTCCCCTCGAGGACGCCAGGATCTCGGTGCTCGACCGCGGCTTCATCTACGGCGACGGCGTCTACGAGCTGGTTCCCGTGTATCACCGTCAGCCCTACCGCCTCCCGCAGCATCTTGCGCGGCTGCAGCGAAGCCTAGACGGCATCCGCCTCGCCAATCCCCACACGGACGTGCAATGGAGCGCGATCATTCATGAGTTGATCGCGCGGCAGCCCTTCGAGCAGCAGGGTGTTTACTTCCAGGTCACCCGAGGCGCAGCGAAGCGCGATCACGCGTTTCCCGCCGGCGTGCCGGCAACCGTCTTCATGATGAGCAATCCGCTCGCCACACCGTCCGCGGAGCAGGTCGAGCGAGGCGTGGCCGCGGTGACCGCCGTGGACGAGCGCTGGTTGCACTGCGACTGGAAGACGATCTCGCTCGTCGCCAACGTGCTGGCCCGGCAGTTCGCGGCCGAGCACGATGCGGTCGAGACGGTGCTCTTCCGGGATGGCTATCTCACGGAGGCATCGGCTTCCAACGTGCTAATCGTGCGTCAAGGCAGGATCATTGCCCCGCCGAAGGACAATCACATCCTCCCCGGAATCACCTACGACGCAACCCTGGAACTCGCGCGCGAAGGCGGGCTTCCGTTCGAGGTGAGACCCGTCACGAAGGAGGAGGCGTTCGCTGCCGACGAGATGTGGCTTTCGTCGTCCACGAAGGAAGTGCTCGCCGTGACTACTCTCGACGGCAGAGCGTTCGCCGGCGGGCGCCCGGGCGCGCTGTTCCGACGGATGCACGCCCTGTTTCAGCAGAGCAAACCGAGGGCGCGCAACGCGGCCTAGGAGCTCTGTGCTCCGCGTCAGCCCTTCTCTTTGCTCCCAGAGGCGCCGCGGTAGCGGCCAGCGTGCCAGAGCAGCGGCGCGACGCGCCGGTGCTCGCAATGGTCGACCTCGCCGATGAAGAGCATGTGATCGCCGGCCGGATGCAGCGCATGATGACGACACTCGATCCAGGCTGCGCAGTCTTCGATGAGTGGCACGCCTCCCCTTCCCGCGCGGTAGGCCACGCCCGCGAAGCGATCCGTGTGCGGGCGGGAAAAGCGCCGCGCGAGCTCTACCTGATCGTGCGCGAGAACGTTTACTGCGTAGCGTTCGGCGCCTTCAAATACGGCAAGACTGCGCGATCGGCGCGCGAGGCTCCAGATGATGAGCGGGGGATCTAGCGAAACCGAGTTGAACGAGTTCGCGGTGAAGCCGACGAAACCCCCGTGTGGCCCGCGCGCAGTCACAACGGTCACTCCGGTCGCGAACTGGGACAGCGCATCGCGAAACCGCCGCTCGGAGACGGCGGGTTGCGGCGGTCGCTCGTCGGGGCTCGGCATGATGAGGCCGTGCGGTCGTTTCGAGGCCGGCGACGGCCGCTGCATCTTAGGGGCCGGTTGTGCGGCTGTCAAAGCGCGCGCGAGCGAAGCGGGCTGCTAAACTTCCGCCTGCCAGCATGACGAGCACGCCCATGAAGCAATCCCTGCAGAAGATCATCGCCAATCGCTACCGCGGCCGCAACCTTCCCATCGCGCTGGTGCTTCCCGACGGCGGGCGCGTCCCGTTGTCGGAGGCGCCTGAGCTCGACATCTACGCGCGGACCTGGGACGGCCTGAAGGCGCTCGCCTCGCCCGAGATGGGACGCCTAGCGCGCGCCTACGTGCGCAACGACATCGATTTTAGCGGCGGAGCAAGGCGCGTCCTCGGGATAGCGGAGGCTCTGGTCGGTCGCTTCAACCACGGGCGGGAGCGCTTCTCGGCGCGCGCACGGCAGTGGGTGAACCGCAGGCACAGCAACAAGGCGAACATCCAGCACCATTACGACGTGTCGAACGCTTTCTACCGCCTCTGGCTCGACGAGCGGATGGTGTACTCCTGCGCGTATTTCCGCGACGACGCTGACACGCTCGAGCAAGCGCAGCTGCAGAAGCTCGACCACATCTGCCGCAAGCTCATGCTGGCGCCGGGCGAGGAGTTTCTCGACATCGGCTGCGGCTGGGGCGGGCTGATTCTTCGCGCCGCGCAGAACTATGGGGTGAAGGCGACCGGGATCACG
>DATJZM010000079.1:0-10933 GCA_035499135.1 Casimicrobiaceae bacterium
GACGAGTGCGACCGGCGTGATCCGCCTCGAGCGCACTCGCATCGCCAGCGGCCCGGGCGAAAATCGCCTGCGCACTTCGCTCGTCACGGGCATGTTCCTCGGCGACCGCAAGGAGAATCTCTTCGAGCTCGGCGCGCTGAGACTGCGCTGCTACGGCGATGCGCCGGCCGGCGACGGCGGCTTCTATCTCGAGCTGCCCGCCGATCATTTATGGATCTTTCCTACGGAGGTATCTCATGGGACTGCTTGATGGATTGCTCGGAAGCTTGATGGGCGGAAGCACGCAGACGGGGCAGAGTCCGTTGCTGCAGATGGCATTGCAGGTCATCCAGCAGAACGGAGGTCTGCCGGGAATCATCGGCAAGTTTCAGCAAGCCGGCTACGGTCAGCAGGCAGGCTCCTGGGTCGGCACCGGTCAGAACCTCCCGATCAGCGCCGACCAGCTGCAGCAGGTGCTCGGCAGCGGCTCGATCGCGCAGATCGCCCAGCAGCTCGGCCTGTCGCACGGCGAAGCCGGCAGTAGCCTCGCGCAGGCGTTGCCGCAGATCATCGACAAGCTCACCCCGACAGGACAGATCTCGGCGGACCACAGCGACATGCTCGCGCAGGCGATGGCCGCATTATCGAAGCGGACCGCGTAAGCGGCGATGCAGGCCGCCCCGCTGTTGATCGCCGCGATTCTCGGCATCGTCGAGGGTCTGACCGAATTCCTTCCCGTTTCCTCGACGGGTCATCTGATCGTCGCCGGCTCGCTGCTGGGCTACACCGGCGAGAACGCGAAAGCGTTCGAGATCGTGATCCAGGCGGGCGCGATTCTCGCCGTGTGCTGGGAGTATCGCGTGAAGCTCACCGGGGTTGCCCGCGGCTGCCTGCGCGACCCCGTCGCCCAGCGTTTCGTGGTGAATCTGCTGGTCGCCTTCCTTCCCGCCGCCGTCCTCGGTCTCGCTTTCGCGAGCGCGATCAAGGCGCATCTCTTCGCTCCGGTGCCGGTCGCGGCCGCGTTCGTCGCGGGCGCCTTCGTCATCCTCTGGGTGGAGCGGCGGCAGCAGCGCCTGCCGGAGACGATTCGCATCGACCGCGTGGACGACATGCGCTGGCCCGACGCGCTGAAGATAGGCCTCGCGCAGGCGCTCGCCCTGATCCCCGGCACCTCGCGCTCGGGTGCGACCATCATGGGGGGCATGCTCTTCGGCCTCTCGCGCCGGGCGGCGACCGAGTTCTCGTTCTTTCTCGCGATCCCGACGCTATTCGCAGCCACGGGCTACGAGCTCTATCGCAACCGCCACCTGCTCGGCGGCGGCGACCTGCCGATGCTTGCCACGGGCTTCATCACCGCGTTCGTGAGCGCGTTCGTCGTCGTGCGTGCGCTGCTGCGCTACGTGGCGCATCACGATTTCGTACCCTTTGCCTGGTACCGCATCGCCTTCGGCCTGGTGATCCTCGGCACGGCGTACGCGGGCCTCGTCGCCTGGAATTGAACGGCGCGCCCGGCGTAGGCCGCGAAGCGCCGGAGCCGTCGGGCCGCTGGCTTGCCGGCCCGCTGTGCGCGGTCCTCGGCGTGCTCGGCTTTTCCTTCAAGGCGATCCTCATCAAGCTCGCCTATGCCTGGGCGCCAATCGACCCGGTGAGCCTGCTGGCGCTGCGGATGCTCTACTCCGCGCCGTTTTTCGCTCTCGTGGCATGGTGGGCGGCACGACGCGTAGTCGCGCCGATGACCGGGCGCGACTGGCGTGCGATCCTGTGGCTCGGCTTCATCGGCTACTACCTTGCGAGCCTGGTGGACTTCATGGGCCTGCAGTACGTGAGCGCCTCGCTCGAGCGCCTGATGCTCTATCTCTACCCCACGCTCGTGGTGCTTCTGTCGGCCGCGCTGCTGCGCCAGCCGATCACGCCGCGCATCGTGCTCGCGCTCGGATTGTCCTACGCCGGCATCGTGCTCGTGTTCGCGCGCGACCTGTCGCTTGCCGGCGATCCGCATTCGTTCTGGCTCGGCGGCACGCTCGTCTTCGTCGGCGCCGCGCTCTACGCGGTCTATCTGGTGGGTGCGGGGCCGGTGATCGCGCGCGTCGGGAGCCTTCGCTTCATCGCCTGGGCGATGCTCGCCTCGACGGTGTTCGTGCTCGCCCAGTTTGCCCTAACCCGCCCGCTCGTCGTACTCGGGGCAGCGCCGCGGATCCAGTTGCTGTCGCTGGCCATGGCGGTCGTCTCCACCGTGCTGCCGACCTTTCTCATCGCCGAGGCGATCAAGCGCATCGGAGCCAACCGCACCTCGCTCGTCGGATCGCTGGGGCCGGTGTTCACCATCTGGCTCGGCTGGTGGCTGCTCGACGAGCCCGTGCACTGGATCCAACTCGGCGGCGTCGCGTTGGTGCTGGCGGGCGTGACGCTGGTGACGGTGCGCTCAAGGCCCGGAACGTCGTCGACTCGCCGCGCGCTATAATTGCTGCCTCTGCCGGAGCACATGCGGCTCCGGCCCCTGCAGGAGATTCCCATGGCACCCGACACGCTCGAACGACGACCTTCCGTCGCGCTCAAGGACCCGTCTTTGCTGAGGCAGCAGTGCTACATCGACGGCCGCTGGGCCGCCGCGGATTCCAGTGCTACGCACGAGATCGCGAACCCCGCAACGGGCCAGAAGATCGGGACGGTGCCCGTGATGGGCGCGAGCGAAGCCCGGCGTGCGATCGCAGCGGCGGACAAGGCCTGGCCGGCCTGGCGCGCCAAGACGGCGCGCGAGCGCAGTGTGATCCTGCGCAAGTGGTCCGAGCTGCAGCTCGCCCACGCGGACGATCTCGCGTTGATCCTCACCAGCGAGCAGGGCAAGCCGCTCGCGGAATCGAAGGGCGAGATCACCATCGGTGCCGGTTACACGGAATGGTTCGCCGAGGAAGCGAAGCGCCTCTACGGAGACGTGATACCGACGATCGCCAACGATCGCCGGCTGCTCGCGATCAAGCAGCCGGTCGGCGTCTGCGCTGCGATCACGCCCTGGAACTTCCCGTCCTCGATGATCACGCGCAAGGTCTCCCCCGCGCTCGCCGCGGGCTGCACCGTGGTCATCAAGCCCGCCGAGGCGACGCCGTTTTCTGCACTCGCGCTGGCCGAGCTGGCGCATCGGGCCGGCTTCCCGCCGGGAGTGCTCAACGTCGTGACCGGCAGGGCCTCGGCCATTGGCGGCGAGATGACCTCCAACCCAATCGTGCGCAAGCTCTCGTTCACGGGATCGACCGAGATTGGTCGGCTGCTCATGAAGCAGGTGGCGCCGACGATCAAGAAACTGTCGCTCGAGCTGGGCGGCAACGCCCCGTTCATCGTATTCGACGACGCGGACCTCGATGCCGCCGCCGAGGGTGCGATCATCTCGAAGTACCGCAACACAGGTCAGACCTGCGTGTGCGCGAATCGCCTGTTCGTGCAAGACAAGGTCTACGACGCCTTTGCGGCGAAGCTCGCGGAGAAGGTTCGCACACTCAAGGTCGGGCCGGGAACCGAGCCCGGTGTCGTTCAGGGTCCGCTTATCAACGCGGACGCGCTCGCCAAGGTTGAGGAGCATGTAGCCGACGCGACGGCGAACGGCGCAAAGGTTCTCGTCGGCGGCAAGCGGCACGCGCTCGGCGGCACGTTCTACGAGCCTACGGTGCTCGCGCAGGTGACTCCCGACATGAAAATCTTCCGCGAGGAGACGTTCGGACCCGTAGCGCCGCTGTTTCGCTTCTCCAGCGATGCCGAAGTCGTGGAGCTCGCCAACCGCACCGAGTTCGGGCTTGCGTCCTATTTCTATTCGCGCGACGTCGGCCGGATCTGGCGCGTCGCCGAGGACCTGGAGTACGGCATGGTGGGCGTGAACACCGGCCTCATCACCACCGAAGTCGCCCCTTTTGGCGGCGTGAAGCAGTCAGGTCTCGGTCGCGAGGGCTCCAAGTACGGGATCGAGGAATACGTCGAGGTGAAGTACGTCTGCATCGGCGGCGTGGACCACTGATCGAGCTGGCTACGCGATGCGCCCGGGCGTTGGCCACGACGCAACTACGAGGCCGATATCGAGAAGCTGGCCTCGCGCCACGCTCGCTCGCGGCCGGCGAAACGAGCGCTGACCCACGGCCGCTGGCACGACGTAATCGAGGTCGAGCCGGCTATCAACGTCGGCATCGACCTCGCTATCCACGCTCAGAACGTCGGTGCCGCTTCCTGGACCTCTCCCGTCGGCGCGGGGAATTGCGCCGGGAAGTAGTAGTCGGCGCTCGGCGTGGCCGCCGGCGCAAGCTGGTCAGCCGGTGGCGCGGCAACAGGCAGTGCCGCTTCGCTCGCAACGATCTCCAACGGGGAGATGTTGTGGGCCAGGCGCTGTTCCGCCGAGAGCACGACGAAACCCAGTACAGCTACCGTCGCAGCGACCCTCAGCGACAGGGCGATGCGCTCCTTCCAATTCGATCCTTGTGACATGGTTCACTCCTCTTCCAGTGTCTGGTCCGCCGCGGTGCTGCAAGAGTGCTTTCCGCCGCCCTCCCGGAGCGCGGGGTAAGACCCGCGCTTCCGGATGCGCTCAATATATGCGAGGTGACGTTCGCCGCGAATCCGAGGATTCGGAGGGATGAGTGCGGAACATTCACGGAGTCTCGGCCGTTCGGGCCTGCCCCGTCCGCACGCGCTACCACCCCGGCGGGGGCTTTTTGAGGATGGTGATCTGCTTGTCTTGAATCAACAGATAGCCGCCAGCGACCAGGTCCTTGAACAGGCGGCTGATCATGTCGCGGGAGGCGCCCACGCGCTCGGCGATGTCCTGCTGCGTGAGCTTTTCCGGGACGATGAGCGTCCCATTGCGCTCGACGGCGAGGGTGAGCAGCAGCTTGACCAGGCGCCCGTAGACATCCTCGAGAGCCAGACTCTTGACGTTCTGCGTGGTCAGACGAACACGCTGGATGAGCTTCTCGATCAGGTGCAGCGCGAAATCCGGGTGGGCGAGGATGAAGTCGCGGAAGTTCGCTCGCGCCACCAGCGCGCAGGTCGTCGGCTCGATCGTCGTCACCGAGGCGGAGCGCGGGCTCCCGTCCAGCGACATCTCCCCGATATATTCCCCCGGCCCGTGGAACGCGATGGCTACTTCGCGGCCGGCTGCGTTGCTCGCGAAGACTTTCACCCGGCCCGATAGCACGATGTAAAGCGAGTCGCCCGTCTCGCCCTCGTTGATGAGGATCGTGTTCTTGGGGTAGCTCCGCACCACGCCGGTGGCTGCGATTTCGCGCAGCGTCTGCTCGGTGAGCGGTGCGAACGGGTCGCCGGGAGCTGGGGGCCGCGACATAGGTTCGTCAGGCTGCTCGCCAATCGTAGCACGGCTGCGTCGCCGCGTCGCGTCGGCGGCGCCCGGCTGACGAAGCAGTCGAACGACGAGCTAGGCTACCCGCGCGCTCGCGACCGGGACCAGCCACACCGCGTAGCCGCGCGGATCGCGGACGTTGGCGATCATCTGCTCGAAGTAGGCGAGCGCGGATTCTCGGTTGACCGGGGTGAACTCGCCGATCGCTCCCGCGTAGCCATCGCGCCAGGCCTCGAGGATCGCCGCAAAGGCGTCCCGCGGCGCGCGCAAGGTGTCCACGACGATATAGTGCAGCGCGATCTCCTCGAGGTCCAGGTCGGTCAGCAGGCCGAAGATGTTCCGGCCGATGTACAGATCGGTGCCGGTCGCCGCGCCGAAACTGGCGGGCACGTCATGCCAGAACTGCGCCAGGTCGAGCTCGCCCCGTTGAAAATGGAGCATGCCGTAGTCCTCGGCGATGATGTGCAGGTATCCGCCGCGACGCGTCACGCGTTTGAGCTCCGCCAGGACCCGTTCCGGATACGGGATCGAATGGATGACGTGCCGGCACACCGTCAGATCGTAGGCTCCGTCGGCGGCGCGGAGCTCGTAGACGCTTTGGTGCTCGAACGCGAGGCGCGCGGAGAGATGCGCGTAGCGCCTCGTCGCCAGCGCGAGATGCTGATCGAGGATGTCGACCCCGAGCACGCGCGCATGGGGGAAGAGCTCGGCGAGCCGCGATGCCCCCTCGCCGGTGCCGCAGCCGGCGTCGAGAATCGCGGGCTCGGCGGGCAGCGCGTAGCGACGCAGCAGCGCGACCTCCTGCGGCCAGATCGCACGTGCCTGGGCCTCGAGGTTGCGAACCATCGACTCGTCGGCCATCTGCTTGCCTTGGGGGTTCAGATCCTGCACGTGGCGCCTCCGCGAACTCGTTCTCCGACAAGGATGGTAGCCGAGTGGACAGCCTGCGTGCGCCTCGCGCAAGTCGAGCGAGTCTTCGGCGAGCTCCTGTCCATCGTTCCATCAGCATCGGTGCGGGCCCTGGTCCGCCGTTTGACCGGGGTGGGGGAATCATGGACACTTCGCTCCGGATCGTTCCGGGGGTTCGAACCACGCTCCTCTCTCACTCACGACACTCCAGCCACGGAAATCTGCGCATGAGCAGTGTGACGCAAATCAGCCAGTCGCTCCCCACGCTCGATGAAGACGCGTGGGACGATCTGCTCGATTTCATCGAAGAGCGACGCGTCATCCCCATCGTCGGACCCGAATTGCTCATGGTGGAGACCGATGCGGGGCCCCGTCTGCTCTACGACTGGCTCGCGGAGAAGCTCGCGTCGAAGCTGGGGGTCGATGCGACGCAGCTGCCGCAACCGTGCACGCTCAACGACGTCGTGTGCTGGTTCCTCGCTTCCCGGGGACGACGCGAGGAGGCATACACGCGGCTGCGCAGCATCCTGCGCGATGCGAACGTTGCCCCGTCACCCGCGCTGCGCCAGCTTGCGCAGATAACCGATTTCGACCTCTTCGTTTCGACGACTTTCGACACGTTGCTCGAGCAGGCGATCAACGCTGAGCGCTTCCAGGGCGCGCAGTCGACCGAGGTCGTCGCCTATTCGCCCAACCGCGTTGCGGACCTGCCCGCCGAGCGCGAAAAGCTGCAGCGACCTGTCGTCTACCACTTGCTCGGCCGGCTGTCGGCGTCGCCGACCTACGTTATTTCGGACGAGGACACGCTCGAATTCTTCTGCGCGCTGCAAAGCGAGCACCTCACGCCCGAGAAGCTCTTCTACGAGCTCGAGCACAACCATTTGCTCCTGATCGGAAGCAGCTTCACCAACTGGCTCGCGCGGCTGTTCCTGCGCATGGCCAAGCGGCACCGGCTCTCCGACCCGCGCGATGTCGGCGAGATCCTCGCGGACAACCATTCGGACAACGACGAGCGGCTGGTGAGCTTTTTGCAGCAGGTGAGCGTGCGCACGCGCATCTACAGCGGCGCCGAGAAGTTCGTCGACGAGCTGCACCGCCGCTGGACTGCGCGCCGCAAGCCGGCCGACGTGATCTCTCTCGGGACAGCGCCGCAGCGCTTCCTGCCGCCGGAGCGCGAAATGCCCGACCACGCTGTGTTCATCAGCTACGCGCGCGAGGACCTCGCTGCCGTGCAAAAGATCAAGGCGGGGCTCGACGCCGCCGGCGTGAAGACCTGGTTCGACCTGGAACGACTCGAAAGCGGTGACGATTACGACCGGAAGATCCAGCGCAACATCGCGCGCTGCGCGTTCTTCGTTCCTGTCGTCTCGGCGGCGACCGAGCGCAGGCTCGAGGCCTACTTCCGCCGCGAGTGGAGCTACGCTCTCGATCGCTCCCGCAACATCGCCGAGGGGGCGCTCTTCATCATCCCCGTATGCGTCGACGACACCGACGCGGGGCAAGCCCAGGTGCCGGATAGGTTCAAGGCACTGCACTTCACCCGGTTGCCCGGCGGCGAGGTCTCGCCCGAGTTCGCTCACCGCCTGCGCGAGCTTCTCTCCGGTCGTCTCGAGTAAGCGAGATCAGCTTGGCGCCGCCCGACAGCACGAGCGCACCGTCAGCCGTCGACGCCCAGCATCCCTGGCTCGGCCTCGACTCGTTCAGCGAGGAGACGCGCGCCTATTTCTACGGACGCGACGAGGAGGTGGCGGAACTCGCGCGCCGCGTGCAGCGCAAGCTGCTCACCATTCTTTTCGGGCAATCAGGACTGGGCAAGACCTCCATCCTGCGCGCCGGTATCGTGCCGCGGCTGCGGCCGCTGGGCTACTGCCCCGTCTACGTGCGCATCGACTATTCGCAGCAGGCGCCCGCGCCGTCCGAACAGATCAAGGAGGCGATCTTTCGCGCCACGCAGGCCTCGGGGACTTGGACGCAACCAGGCGTTGCGGTGGCGGGCGAATCGCTGTGGGAGTTCCTGCACCACCGCGACGACGTGCTGCGCGACGCGTCCGGCAAGCCGCTCATCCCGCTGCTGATCTTCGACCAGTTCGAGGAGATCTTCACGCTGGCGCAGACCGACGATTTCGGCCGGCGGCGCGCAGCGCAGTTCGTCGAGGACCTCGCCGACCTCGTCGAGAACCGCGCCCCCAAGGCGCTTGAAGCGAGAATCGAGCAGGACGAAACGGCGGCGGAGCGCTTCGACTTCACCCGCGGCGATTATCGGATCCTGATCGCGCTGCGGGAGGATTACCTCGCGCATCTCGAAGCATTCAAGGGCGTGATGCCCTCGATCACGCAGAACCGCATGCGGCTCGCTCGCATGACCGGTGCGCAGGCGCTCGATGCCGTGCTCAAGCCCGGCGGGAAGCTCGTCAACGAAGAGGTGGCGGAAGCGATCGTGCGCTTCGTCGCGGGGGGCTCGGAGCTGCGCAACGCCGAGGTTGAGCCGTCGCTCTTGAGCCTCATCTGCCGCGAGCTCAACAACGCCCGCATCGCGCAGGGCCGCTCTGAAATCTCCACCGACGTGCTCGCCGGTTCGCGCGAGACGATTCTCTCCGAGTTCTACGAGCGGGCGCTCGCGGACCAGCCCGCCGGCGTGCGCAAGTTCATCGAAGACGAAATGCTCACCGAGTCGGGCTTCCGAGAGAGCCTGGGCGAGGAGCGCGTGCAGAAGGCCTTCGCAGCCGCGCGCGCAGCGCCGGAAGCGCTCGCGGCGCTGGTCAACCGGCGGCTGCTGCGGGTCGAGGAGCGGCTCGACCTGCGCCGGGTGGAGCTCACACACGACGTGCTTTGCCCCGTCGTGCTTGCGAGCCGCGAAGTACGCCTCGAGCGCGAAGCGCGCGACGAGGCGGAGCGCAAGCTCGCCGCGCAGCGTGAGCGCGAGCGAGCCACGCGCCAGGCGCTCATACGCGCGCGGCAGATCGCGGCCGGCTGCGCGGTGCTCGCGATCATCGCGATCGGCGGCACGATCTTCGGCTACATCAGCACGAAGCGGGCGCAGCAGGCGGAGGCGCAGGCGCAGCAAACCCGCGCGATGGCGGAGAGCGCGCGCAGCGAGGCCGAGAAGCTCATCGTCTATCTGCTGGACGATTTTTATCTGGAGCTGGAGCCTGTCGGCCGGCTCGACATCGTCGCCGCGCTGTCGAAAAGGGCGGTCGACTACTACGATGCGTTGCCGGCCGAGCTGAGAAGCGCGGAGACCGAGCGCAACCATGCGCTCGCGCTGGTGCGCTACGGAGCGGCGCTGCGCGTCCAGTCGAAGCTCGATGAAGCAAGCAAGGCTTTGTCGCAGGCCGTCGGCGTGCTGGACAAGCTCCGCGCCCAGGGCGACAAGTCCGAGGCAACCGCGATCGGCCTCGGCATTGGTCTGGTCTCCCAGGCCCGCGTGGCCGGCAGCAGCAACATGCGTGCCGAAGAACGCGAACTGGCCACGCGAGGCGCCGAGGTGCTGAAACCATTGATGACGGCGCCGAACCCGTCGATCTCACTGCGGCGCGCCTACGGACTCGCCATGACCTACCTCGGCTTTTCTCAGCTCAATACGAATCAGGAAGAGGCAGCGGTCGCGACCCTCGAGGGGGCGCGGGAGGCCTATCGCAGCATCGACGGGCTCAAGCTTGGCGACCTGCCGGCAGCCGTCGGCTATGCGGAGGCTTCCGCCTGGCAGATGTCTGCGCTCCAAAACCTCGGCCGATTCGACGAGGTGAGGAAGGTCGGCGAGGATGCGGCGCGCATTGCCGGCCAGGTCATGGAGCAACGCCCAGGGAATATGTCGGCACTTCGAGCGCGCGCCCTGATCAACGACACACTGGGCAATACGGAGGTCTTCGATCTTCATCTTCGCAAGGCGAAGGAGCTGAACGAGCGGGCGGCGCGTGACTGGGAAGCGATTCTCAAGCTCGATCCGACCAATCAGATCGCGTGGAACAATCTCGCGAACTCGCGCATGGGGATCGGGTTCTCGCTCTGGCTCCTGGGACAGCCCGCCAGAGCAGCAGAGCAGTGGCGCGCGGCGCTCGACATCGAGCGCAACGTGAAGGAGGCGGCTTTCCTGGGCGTCGTGCTTTCGTTGGCGGCTGGCTACGTTACGACGCTCGAGGCCGACACGGGCAATCTCCAGGCCGCCGACGCCGCACTCGTGGCCAACCGGCGGCTGGCAAACATGGCAATCCGCGGTCTTCCGCAAGGCTCATTCGGCCGCGCTTTCCTGCCGGAATTGCTGACCAACTACGGCTATCCGACGACCGGCCTCGGCTACGGCGCGTTTGCGGTCCCTTTCGCGACGGGCGATTTCGAGACCGTGCGCCGCGAGGCCCGAGCGTCGATCAAGCGTATCGAGCAGACCAAGCCGATCGATCGCGACCAAGAACTCAACAAGAGCCGTGTCCTGGAGGTCGCCTATCGGACCGCGGCCGCTGCCTCGTACCGGCTCGGGGACTACACGGCGGCGGACGCCGAGATCAAGCGCGCACTGGAAGTCCATCGCAACATTCCGATACGCACGCTGGCCGAGCGACGCGACGAAGCCGACCAGCTCATGCTCGCTGCGATGATTGCGGTGAGGCTCGGACGCCAGGCGGAAGCGCAGCAGATCATGGAGCCGATTCTCAAGCTGCATCGCGAGCTCTACGGGCGCAAGGACAACGAGGACATGTCGCAGCACTCCCAGTA
>DATJZM010000080.1:0-118430 GCA_035499135.1 Casimicrobiaceae bacterium
GACGAGCAGCACGAGGTCGACGATGTCGTGAGGGATCGCGTTGAAGCAATCCTCCAGCGTCCTCTCGGCGTGGTACGCCGGCATCACGACGACGATTTTCTGTCCGTGCAGCATGTGCGGATCGAGCTCGAGGCGGCTCGCGGCCCCGCTCCCCCGCGGGGGCCTGGCGAGCGGAGGGATGATACACGCCCCAGCTCGAACGTCCGCCGCTGCGCTTGCCTCGGCGCCCGCTTAGCGTGTTCAATCTGACCCGGCGCCAGGGGGACGACCACGTGCTCTTCAACAGCTACGACTACCTGCTCTATTTCCTGCCGCTCTCGCTTGTCGGCTTCTTCCTGCTCGGGCGACGGCCGCGCTGGGCCGTGGGGTGGCTGGTTGCGGCGTCGCTCTTCTTTTACGCATGGTGGGATCCGCGCTACCTCCCGCTGATCCTGGGAAGCATCGGCGTGAACTTTGCCGTCGGTCGCGTGCTCCACGGGCGGCCGCGGCGCGCAAGACTCGTCCTTGGATGCGGAATCGCGGCCAACCTGCTGCTGCTGGGAGTGTTCAAGTACGCCGACTTCGCGCTGTCGAACGCCGCTGCGTTGTTGGGCGCGCCCGTCACATTGCCGCATCTCATCCTGCCGCTGGGCATCAGCTTCTTCACCTTTACCCAGATCGCCTATCTCGTCGACGTGTACCGGGGCAAGGCGCGCGAGCCGAGTCTGGCGAACTATGCCCTGTTCGTGAGTTTCTTCCCGCACCTGCTTGCGGGGCCAATCCTGCACCACAGCGAAATGATGCCGCAGTTCGCCTCGCCGACGAACAAGCGACCGCAGGCTGCGAATCTCGCTGCCGGGCTCTTCCTGCTCTGCATCGGCCTCGTCAAGAAGGTCTGCTTCGCCGATCAACTCGCTCCGCTCGCCGAGGCCGGGTTCAACCATCCGAGCGAGCTCTCCGCGATCGGAGCGTGGGTAGCGGTGCTTGCCTACACACTGCAGATCTACTTCGACTTCAGCGGGTACACGGACATGGCGCTCGGCGCGGCGCGAATGTTCAACATCGAGCTGCCGATCAATTTCGACTCGCCGTACCACGCGACGAACATCCGCGAGTTCTGGCGGCGCTGGCATGTAACGCTGTCACGGTTTCTGCGCGAATATCTGTACATTCCGCTGGGCGGCAACCGCCACGGGCCGTCGCGGACGGTGCTCGCGATGATGGTCACGTTCGTGCTCGGCGGTCTGTGGCACGGCGCGGCGTGGACATTCGTCGCCTGGGGCGCTCTCCACGGCGCCGCACTCGTGTGCTATCGCGGCTGGCAGCGGTCGGGCCTGCGTTTACCGCGCCCGCTGGCCTGGCTCGTGACCTTCCTCTTCGTCATGCTCGCCTGGGTGTTCTTCCGCGCGACCTCGCTCACCAATGCCGCGGCCGTCCTGCAGGCGCTGGCGGGCGCGAATGGTGGATCGGCTGAAACGAGCGCGGCGAGCGCGCAGCGCTGGCTCGCGCAGTTGGAAGGCATCCTCGCTCCGGCCGCGCCGACCTCCGTGGCCCTGGCCACCGCGGTGGTCGTGGGCGGGGCGGCCCTCGTTGCCCTGCACCGGAACTCGAACTGGATGGTGCGCGAGTTCCGCCCAGGCTGGCTCAACGGCTTCGCCGTGACGTTCGCCCTTGCGTTCTCGGTTTTGCAGCTCGGCAAGGTCGCGCCGTTCATCTACTTCAATTTCTGATGGCCGTCGGTCCGGCAAGCCCGTTGGTCGAACGCAGAGCTCGCCGGTGGTTCACGGCAGTGGTCGCGGCCACACTCGCTCTGCTGGGCGCCTGCGCTGCATTCGTGTGGTGGGTCGATCCCTTCCAGCAGTATCGGCTCGCTTCCCACTACCCGCCGCGTTTCTACACGTTGCACCACCGGTACATCAATCCGGGACTCGCGAAGCATCAGAGTTACGACACCGTGGTCAGCGGCTCGTCGATCATGGAGAGCACGCCGAACAGCGTCGTCGCGCGCCATTGCGGGGGAACAGCCGTCAACCTCTCGATGCCGGCGATGAGCGCTGCCGAGCGCAAGCTGATGCTCGACACGGCTTTCGAGAGCCGGCCGCTCAAGCGCACGATTCTGGTTCTCGACTTCAACGAGTTCGCCGGCCAGCCCGACGCGCGGCAGGATGTAGCAGGTCCGCTGCCCGCTTACCTGTACGACCGAAATCCGTTCAACGATCTGCCGTACCTGCTCTCATGGAACGTTCTGCTTCGATCCTGGCACATCGTCCGCGGCGAGGAAAGCGAAACCTACCGCTCGGATCCCGACGCGCCGTGGTTCTGGGGCGGGCTCAAGCGCTTCGGCCGCGACGAAGTGCTGCGCGGGCTCGACCTCGCGCACCTCAACCTGCGCTTCCAGCAGCCGCAGCGCACGCTTCCCGGAATGCGAGCGAGCTTCGAGCGCAACGTGCTGCCTCTGCTGCGCGGGCATCCGCATACCGAATTCGACCTCGTCTGGCCGCCGTACTCGATCCTGGTGTGGCTCGATTTCGCGCAGCGCGACCAGCTCGACGTGAGCCTCGCCTTCAAGCGCTACGTTTACGAGGCCACGCGGGACCTGCCGAACGTGTCGATCATCGACCTGCAGGACGACGCCGCGATCACGCACGACCTCGACCGCTATACAGACCTCTATCACTTCGATCCCGGAATCAACGAGCGCCTGATCGAGGCAGCCTGCTCGGGCCGGGAGCGGACGACACCTGAGCGCCTCGACGAATCCGAGGGCCGCTTGCGCGCCCAGGTGCAGGCGATCGAGACTCCGTCCGGGCTCGCGCGGCTCGTCGATCGCGAGGGGAACGCGGCGGAAGCAGCTAGGCCGGCTGCTCCACCTGCGCCGCGTAAGTGAAGGAGTCGGCGAAGAACTCGTTCTCCGGGAGTCGGCACGACGCGGTCAACTCGCGCCGCGCCGCTTCGATCATCGCCGGTCCGCCGCAGGCGTAGACCTGGTAGCCGGACAGGTCGGGAAGATCGGCCATCACGGCCTTGTGCACGAAGCCCGTGCGACCGGGCCAGCGATCCTCGGGCAGCGGGTCGGAGAGCACGGGAATGAAGCTGAAATTGCGGTGCTCCTCCTGCCACCGGGCCGGAAGCTGCGGCAAATACAGATCGCGCAGGCTGCGCACGCCCCAGTACAGCACCATCTGCCTGTCGACACCGTTGTTCAGAGCGTGCTCGATCACCGCCTTGATGGGAGCGAAGCCCGTGCTGCCCGCGACGAACACGACCGGCTTGTCGGATTCCTCGCGCAGATAGAACATGCCGTACGGCCCTTCGAAGCGCAGGATCTCGCGCCCCTTGAACTGGTTGAAGAGCTGATCGCTGAATGCTCCGCCCGGGACGTGGCGGATGTGCAGCTCCAGAAGCGCATCGTTCTCCGGCGGGGTCGCCATCGAGAAGCTGCGCCGGCGCCCGTCCTTGAGCAGCAGATCGATGTACTGTCCGGCGAGGTATTGCAGGCGCTCGTTAGCCGGCAGCTTCAGCCAGACGATTGCCACGTCATGCGCCACCTTCTCTATCTTCTCTATGCGGCACGGCAGTTTGCGAATCCGGATGTCGCCCGCTCGCCGGACCTCGCGTACCTCGATGACGAGGCGCGACCTGGGCGTCGCCATGCAGAACAGCGCCAGTCCCTGAGCCTTGTCCTGCGCGCTCAGCGTCGCCGCCTGGTGTGGCCCGTAGTCGACCTCGCCTTCGAGGATCTTCCCTTTGCACGTGCCGCACGCGCCGTTGCGGCAGCCGTACGGGATCATCAGCTCCGCGCGCATCGCGGCGGCGAGCACCGTCTCGCCGTCGTCGCAGGCGAAGCTGTGCTCGCTCGGTTTTATGGTAATCTCGAAAGGCATCGCGTGGTTGTGGCGTGACTTGTCGGCGCAGAGGGCGAGAAGTGATCCGGGTCCTGTTGATTGGCTGCGGCGACGTCGCCATGCGCACCGCTGAGCTGCTGCGCGGCAAGGTCCGCCTTTACGGTCTCACGCGGCGGCAGGCGGATGTTCCCAAGCTGAGGCAGCACGGCGTCGTTCCGATCCTCGGCGACCTCGATCGTCGCGGAAGCCTGGAGCGACTGCGCGCTGCGCCCTTCGCGGTTCTTCATTTCGCCCCGCCGCCAGGCGAGGGACGAGACGATCTGCGCACCGCGCGCCTGATTGCCGCGCTCGCAAAGGCGCGGATTATACCGCAGCGCTTCGTCTACATCAGCACGAGCGGCGTTTACGGCGATTGCGCCGGCGATCGCGTCTCCGAAGCGCGCCCGCGCCGCGGCCGGACGCCGCGTGCCAGGCGCCGGATCGCGGCGGAAGATCGGTTGCGCCGATGGGCGCGGCACTACGGCGTGAATCTCGCGATCCTGCGCGCTCCGGGAATCTACGCCGAGACGCGACTGCCGCTCGAACGGCTGAAGCAGGGGACGCCGGTGCTGCGAGCCGAGGAAGACGTCTTCACGAATCACATTCACGCCGACGATCTGGCGCGGGCGACGGTGGTCGCGGCGTTTCGCGGCAGGCCCAACCGCGCCTACAACGTGAGCGACGACGCCGAGCTGCGCATGGGCGAGTGGTTCGACGTGGTCGCCGACGCCTTTCACATGTCGCGGCCGCCACGCGTGACCCGCGAGGAGGCCGAAGCGCGAGTAGCGCCGTTGCAGCTGTCGTTCATGAGCGAGTCGCGGCGGCTTTCCAACGCGCGGATGAAGCGCGAGCTGAGACTGCGCCTGAAGTATCCGCTGCCACAAACGCTGCTGGCCGAGGTTGCCCCGCGCGAGCTACGCCGGCAACTCGCGCTTCCACTCGGACCGACATGAACGCGGCGGGCCGGCGATGACCGGCGAGCCGGCGGCTCCGGACGTCGAGCGCCCGCGCTGGCAGCGGATCGCAGCGCGTCTTGACGCCTACGAGCGTCTCATCAGACTCGACAAACCGATCGGCACGCTGCTCCTGCTGTGGCCCACGCTGTCCGCTCTCTGGCTCGGGACCTACGGCTCGCCATCGTGGGTCGTCGTCGGCATATTCGTGCTCGGCACGCTGCTCATGCGCTCGGCGGGATGCGCCATCAACGATTATGCGGATCGCAACTTCGACGCCTACGTGGAGCGCACCGCGAACAGGCCGCTCGCGCGCGGCGAGATCGCTCCATGGGAAGCCCTTGCGGTCGCTGCCGTCCTGACGCTGTGCGCCTTCCTGCTCGTCCTGCGGTTCAACCGCTTCGCGATCGCGCTTTCGCTGGTAGCGCTGGTCATCACCGTCGTCTACCCGTTCTTCAAGCGCTTCTTCGTGCTGCCGCAGGCGTTCCTCGGCATCGCCTTTTCGTTCGGCATCCCGATGGCGTTCGCGGTGGTATACGAGCGCGTGCCGACCACCGGATGGACCTTCTTCGCCGGAAACCTGTTCTGGGTAATCGCCTACGACACGGAGTACGCGATGGTCGATCGCGAAGATGATCGGAAGCTGGGCCTGCGCACTTCGGCGATTGCCTTCGGGCGGTTCGACGTGCTCGTCGTGATGCTCTGCTACGCCATCTACCTCGCCACGCTCGCCTGGGTTGGCCGGTTCTACGCGCTCGGCTCGGTGTTTCACGCGGGTGTGCTCGTGGCGGCGTGTCTTGCGCTATGGCACTTCTGGCTCATCAGGAATCGCGGGCGGGAAGGCTGCTTCCGGGCCTTTCTCGGCAATCACTGGCTCGGTCTTGCGGTGTTCGTCGGCATCGCGGCGGATTTCGCCATCCGCTATCACTCGTGGCCGCGCTGGCCCGGCTGAGCGAAGAAGCGCGAAGTCCCTCGCCACGTCCGAGATGGCCAACTTCGCGCCTCTCAAGCAGCACATGCTCTATTGCCTCGATCGCTTCGTCGAGCGCTATGCTCTGTGCGGCCCGTTCCTCGAGGTCGGGTGCGGACGCGGAGACGTGAGCGCGCACCTGGCCGCCAAGGGGTGGATGGGAACGGCGATCGACTTCTCCGATTCGGCGATCGCCGAGGCCGCCGTGATTCTCGCGCCGTTTCCGCACGTCGTAGTGAAAAAGGAGGACCTCGTCGACGTCACCGGCGAATACGCCTGCGTCATCATGTGGGACGTGCTCGAGCACATCGAGGACGATCTGGGCGCCTTGCGCGCCATCGAGAAGCTGCTGCTGCCCGGTGGCCAGCTCCTCCTCGCTGTTCCGAGCAATCCGCGCGAATGGCGATGGGACGATGATTTCTACGGGCATTTTCGACGCTACACGGTGGCGGAGCTCAGCGGCAAACTGGACGCTGCGGGCCTGGAGCCCCAGGTGTTCTGGGATTTCACCTACCCGGTCTTCTGGGCTATGCGCCGTCTCTACACGCGGCTCAAGTCGCCGCCGCTGATCGCAGACAAGAGCGTCGCGACGCGAGCCAGCTCGACGGCGAGTGCGTGGGAGTTGCCGCTGCTTTCACGCCTGCTGCAGCACACGGCTCCGCTGTGGCGTCCGCTTCAGCCGCTGCAGTTTCGTCTGTTCCGGACCGCTACTACGCGTGGGCACGAGTTCTTCGCGCTCGCGCGCAAGCCGCTTGCCAGCTAGCGCGTGCGGTGCATCGAGGCGCGGCGCCGCAACGTGCTCAGGCCGAGGAGACCAAGCAGCAGAGCGGTTGCGCCCAAGGTCAGGTCCGAGAGCGCCGGGATGGACTGCGCGGAAGCAGGGGAGGCAAGCGCAACCACACCCGTCGTGCAGTCGAAGGTGAGCGCGCTGGTGCTCGATTTGTGGCCGGAAAGACCCGGACCCGCATAGGTCGTGATGGTCACCGTGATCGGGGTGTCGGGAGCGAGTCCGCCGCCGAACGCGGGAATCTGGAAGTTGGGATAGGGCGCGTTGTAGGGGCCGATGTTCTTGCCGGTTTCGTCCGTGAACTGCTCGATCACCCCCAGCGCGGGGGCGGATAGCTGCACTTGGGAGGAGGCCAGCGTATCGACGTTGATGAAGGTGTTGAGGCTGAAGGCGCTGCCGCCGCAGGTCCCGGCAAGCCCGCTCTGTGGGCGCAGGATCTGTATTCGCTGATGATTGGACGTCGCAACTGCCGTTCCGGTGCTCGATGGCGCCGGAGGAGAGGTGCCTGCGTCGGCCATGGCGAGGGCGGCCCACAGCAGGCCGAAGCCGCCCCAGCACGCCTTCAATGCCGACGCTGTGATGCGCAAAGTGCCACTCTCCCCGGCGACAAGGGCTCCCGCAGGAGCCCATGAAAATGAGCATAGCCGCTGCCCGCTGCAACGGTCCAGTCGCCGCGCGCGATAATACCCGGTCGAAGCTGCGCTGTAGCGCCGATGCCACGGCAACTGTCGCCGTCTCCCGACAGATTCCCTTGTTTTCGGCCAATTCCTGACTTTCGCACAGCCGCTGGTAAGATGCCGCGCACGTAAATGGGGCAGTGCCGCCGAAGATGAAATACGCAGACCTTCGAGATTTTCTCGCTCAGCTCGAGCGGCGCGGCGAGCTGAAGCGCGTGCGTGTCGAGGTCGATCCCAGACTGGAGATGACCGAGATCTGCGATCGGGTGCTCAAGGCGCACGGTCCCGCATTGCTGTTCGAGCGACCCAAGGGACATTCCATCGCGGTGCTCGGCAACCTTTTCGGCACTGCGCAGCGCGTCGCCCTCGGAATGGGGCAGGAGTCGGTCGACGCGCTGCGCGAAGTCGGCAGGCTGCTTTCCCTGCTCAAGGAGCCCGAGCCGCCGGAGGGATTGAAGGACGCCTGGCAGAACACGCGCCCGATGTTGATGCAGGTGCTCAACATGGCGCCCAAGGAGCGCGCTTCTGCGCCCTGCCAGGAAATCATGTGGGAAGGCGCCGATGTCGATCTGCATCGCCTGCCGGTGCAGACGTGCTGGCCGGGCGATGTCGCGCCGCTCATCACCTGGGGACTCACTGTGACGCGCGGGCCGAGGAAGAAGCGGCAGAACCTCGGCATCTACCGCCAGCAGCTGCTCGCGCGCGACAAGCTCATCATGCGCTGGCTGCCGCATCGCGGAGGAGCGCTCGATTTTCGCGACCACGCACTCGCCTCGCCCGGGCAAGCGTTCCCGGTCGCCGTCGCGCTGGGCGCCGATCCGGCGACGATTCTCGGCGCCGTCACGCCGGTGCCTGACACGCTCTCCGAGTATCAGTTCGCGGGACTCCTGCGCGGAGCGCGGACCGAGATCGTTAAGTGCATCGCGCACGACCTGCACGTCCCGGCGTCGGCCGAGATCGTGCTCGAAGGATTCATCTGTCCCGACGCTGCCGACGCAACCGGTTACGAGACGGCCCTGGAGGGACCCTTCGGGGACCACACGGGCTACTACAACGAGGTGGAGCGCTTCCCGGTGGTCACGGTCGAGCGCATCACGATGCGCCGCGAGCCGATCTATCACACGACATATACGGGCAAGCCGCCCGACGAGCCGGCCGTCCTCGGGGTGGCGCTGAACGAAGTCTTCGTGCCGCTGCTGCAGAAGCAGTTTCCGGAGATCGTCGACTTCTACCTCCCGGCCGAAGGCTGCTCGTATCGCCTGGCGGTGGTGAGCATGAGAAAACAGTACCCCGGGCACGCAAAACGCGTGATGTTCGGCGTGTGGAGTTTCCTGCGCCAGTTCATGTACACCAAATTCATCATCGTCGTGGACGAGGACGTGAACGTGCGCGACTGGAAGGAAGTCGTCTGGGCATTGTCGACGCGGGTCGACGCCGCGCGCGACGCCCTCATCGTGGAGAACACGCCGATCGATTATCTCGACTTCGCTTCGCCGCACTCCGGGCTGGGCAGCAAGCTCGGCATCGACGCGACCAACAAGTGGCCTCCGGAGACGCAACGCGTCTGGGGCCGACCGATCACGATGGACGAGGCGGTCAAGCGGCGCGTCGACGCCCTCTGGAAGGACCTCGGTCTGTAGCCAAGCGCCCTTAGTCGGGCGATTCCGGAGGCAGCTCCTGCGGCCGGCGTCGACTGCGCCACTCGCGCAGGAGGCGGTACACGATCACGGCCACGGTGCCTGCTCGCGCCCAGCGGGCAAATCGGCGCAGCCCGAACAAGGGCGCGACCAGGTCGATGAGCCCGATCACGGCCGCCGGCCGAGTGATCGCACCGCCGATCATGCTTGCCGGCCGAATTGCTTCGCGCAGTTCGGTGGCCCGCAACGCCGCCTCCATGCGCTGCAGCTGCAGCTGGGCAAGAAGCAGCTGCTTGCGTTCCGCGAGCTCGTCGAGGCGAACGCTCATCGCCTCCCTCTCAAGGCCTCGACATCCCGCTCGAGCTCGGCGATCGTCGCAGCGAACGGCCGCTGGCGCTGCCTGTTCTTGAGCAGCGCTACGGCGATGAGGCCGATCGCTGCATACGCCGCCGCCACGCAGAGGGTGGCAATGACAGGATGCGTTTCCCAGAAGAGCGCGAGGATCAACGCGGACAGGACGATCACCGCGAACGATAGGAACACCGCGGCGACGACCGCGAGCACGAGCATGTCCTTGGTCCGCTCGCGCTGCTCCTCGAATTCGATCGTTACGAGCTCGAGCCGGCTGCGCACGAGCGCAAGAATGCTCGCCGCCAGCTGCACGAGCGAGCTGGACAGACCGCCGGCGCGGGGTTCCTCAGCGGAATCGGGCATCGATTCCCAGGGTTTCGGCGGGCGCTACGAGCGGCTCAGCGGCGGCCCAGCACGAGGCCGAACAGAAAACCGATCGCGGCGCCTATGCCGATCGCCTGCCAAGGGTTGTCGCGAACGTATTCGTCGGTGGCGCGCGCGGCTGCCTTGGCGCGATCGACGGTGTCGTCCTGCAGATCCTGAAGCTTGAGCTTGGCCGTACGCAGCTTTGCCTCGACCTGTGAGCGCAGGTCCGTGGCTCGGTCGCCGGATTCCTTGGCCGCCTGCTTGAGCAGGGTGTCGGCCTCGGTGAGAACGTCGGCGAAATCCTTGACCAGAGCCTCGCGGCTGCGCTCGAATCTTGCGGCAGTCATGTGCATCTCCTTCGGGAAGGCGGCAAGCCCGGTGTCGCGCGCGTGTTCTGCCACTGCACGGCTACAGGCCAGGCTCGCGCTTGGCGTATTATAGCCCTGCCTTTGCCCGCGCCGATCGCGCCGGCTTCCCCGCGGAGCCCCACCCCATGCACGATCTGAAACGCCCCGCCGTCGATCCGAGCAGCGTGCCCGAGGTGCGCGGCAGCGGATATCCGGAACCCTTCCGCTCGCGCATGGGCGATCGCGTGAAGCGCCGGCTGGGGGACGCCTGCGGGCTTACGCGCTTCGGCGTGAATCTGGTGACGCTCGGACCCGGAGGGCAGTCGGCGCTGCGCCACTGGCACACGCTCGAAGACGAATTCGTGTACGTTCTTTCGGGCGAGCTCACGCTGGTGACCGACGCCGGTGAACAGCTCCTCACGCCGGGCAGCTGCGCGGGCTATCCCGCAGGCAGCCGCGATGCGCATCATTTCATCAACCGCGGCGACGGGCCGGCGACGTACCTCGAGATCGGCAACCGGACCGACGGCGACAACGCCTTCTATCCGGACGACGACCTCATGTGGTGCGACGACGGCAAAGGTGTCTACGCGGCGCACAAGGACGGCCGCCGCTACGGGGCCTGAGCTCGCGCGCAGGCAGCACGGATAAAACAACAGGGAGAACTTCAAATGAGCGACACGCAGGCGCCGGCATCCCCGACGCCATCACTCATTACCGCAACGCTGATCGTCTATGGGCTGTTCGGCCTGGGCGCCGTGGTCGCCATACTTTCGCACGGCTTTCCGCCGGTCGCGCCGCTCGGCGGGATTGCTGGCCTGATCGGAATCATCATGGCCTACGTGAAGCGCGGCGAAGCCGAGGGAAGCTGGCTTGCATCGCACTATCGCTGGCTGATCAGGACCTTCTGGTTTTCCCTGATGTGGGGAATCATCGGCGCCGTCGTCTTCGTGCTACTGGCCTTGCTGCTGATCGGGCTGATCATCGGACCCGTGATCTGGATCGCCACGTCAATCTGGGTGATCTACCGCCTCATCCGCGGCTATCTGCTCTTCAAGGACAGCAAACCCGTGCCGGGGATGTAGCGGCGCGAGCAGCGAGAGGGGACCTGCGAGCGTAGCGAAGCGGGGTCGAGCGTCCGCGAGTTGCCGCAGCTAGCGACGCGCGGCGGCTGGTAAAGCGCGAAGGATCCAAGGAGCTAGCGGCGCGAGCAGCGAGAGGGGACCCGCGAGCGTAGCGAAGCGGGGTCGAGCGTCCGCGAGTCGCCGCCGCGGCCGGCGCGTAACAGTGCGCCTTGCGGTGGGCGCACGAAGAGGCCGCCGCGCGAGCGACTCGGCTTTCAGCGGCCTCGGCGCAAGGAGGTCGCGCGAAGCTCCATCCGGCAGTTGATCAAGGCCACCTTCACGAGAGCGCGCCTCCGTCCACCCGCATCGTCGAGCGTCGCGAGCAGGGCCGACAGGACAGCGAGCTCCCGGCGGGCCTCGACCTCGGGCGGAACGAATCCAGCTCGCTTGAGGATGCGGTACGCTGCGCGCAACTCCTCGGGAACAAACAGGTCATCGTCGAACTCGAGCGGGCGGCCCGCGCCAGGCAGCTCGTTGAATGCCCCGGCCGCGAGCGCCTCCTCGATGCGCGCCTCCGCCAGCGCGTCCAGCAACCTTGGCGTGCTCATCGTCCCGATTCTCCGCTCGCGGCCCCATACGCGCTCTCGACGAGCAGGTCGAGCGCATGCTGCGCGCGCGCTGCGGCGGCGTGGTTCACGAAGCAGACGACGACGAAGCGCCTGCCGCTCGGGCCAAGCACGAACCCGGCGATGGCGCGCACTCCCTCGAGACTCCCCGTCTTCAGAAAGCCCCGATCGGCGAGACTCTCGTCGATGAAGCGCTTGCGGACCGTGCCATCGGTCGCGGACACGGCGAGCGAACTCACGTAGTCGGAGCGCACCTTGCTCGCGTCCGCGGCGAGCAGCAGTCGTGCCATGCTCTGCGCCGAGATGCGCTCGCGCCGGGAAAGGCCGGAGCCGTTGTCCAGCACGAGCTCGGGAAAGGAGAGCTTGCGCGCGACGAGCCAGCGCCGCACAGCTGCGCCCGCGTGCGGAAGCGTCGCGGGAGGCGGGTAGGCGGTCGTCGCGAGCGTGAGGAAAAGTTGCCGCGCCATCACGTTGTTCGACAGCTTGTTGATGTCGCGTACCGCGTCGTAGAGCGGCGGCGACTGAAGGGTCGCAAGCAGCTTCGCTCCCGACGGCGTGCGGGCGTTGCGCACTTTCCCTGCGAAGCTGCCCCCTGCGTCGGCCCAGTAATGCTGGAACATCGCCAGCGTGTAATCCGCCTGATCGAGCAGGGCGACATACCAGTCGCGCTCGCCGCAGGCGATCGGATACGCCCCGCCGAAAGTCGCGTCGGCCCGGTTGCCCCGATTGAGAAAGATCGCAGTCAGGCTGGCCCTCCAGTCGACGCACTCGCCTGGCTCAGCGCGCGGCGCGCCGTGCATCCAGACGTTGCCCAGAGGAGGCTCGGCGTGGACGGCCACTGCGTCGCCCGCCGGATTCGGCGTGAACACGAAGCGCACGCTCTTGAAGTTCACGAGCAGTGCATCCGGTCCGACGTTGTAGGGCTTCAGGGGCTGGGCATCGAAGGCGGCCGCGTCGTGATGCGCCGGGGCGAAGTAACTGCGATCGAGGACAAGGTCGCCGCTAATCGACTTCAGTCCCGTTGCACGGAGCGAAGCGACCAAGGCCTGGAACTGCTCGATCGTGATCTTCGGATCGCCGTAGCCCTTCAGGACGAGGTTGCCCTCGAGCGTGCCGTCCGCGATCGGTCCGTCGGCGTAGGCTTCGGTCCGCCATCGGTAATCGGGGCCGAGAAGCTCGAGCGCCGCGAACGTCGTGAGGAGCTTCATCGTCGAAGCCGGGTTCATGGCGCGGGTCGGCTGCCAGGAGAAGATCGGCCGCGGAGCTCCGACCTCCTGAACATAGGCGCCGACGGCGCTCAGCGGAATCTGCTCTTCGAGGAACGCGCGAACCACGGGCGGCGGGAGCGCAGCTGCTGCATCCGCGTAGCCGAGCCAGCCCGCCAGGACAAGCATCGTCAGCAGGCGCAAAGCGCAGGCGGCGCACGAGCGACAGGTCACGGGGCGAGACGCGGGTCGAACCGTCCGCATTATACCGACGTCATTGTCGGACTTCGCCGGAACAACGGCAGTTGACAGGCTGTTTGCGCTCCGATTACAAAGCCGCATCGCCGTGGTCGGATGACCGCCCGAATGGAAGCAATTGTTGCAAGGTATGACAATACCGCGGTCGCGTTGCATTGGTTGACCGCGTTGCTCATCCTCGCCAACTTGGGGCTTGGCCTGTCGATGGTTCCGTTACACATCACCCCGCTCAAGTTGCATTTGTATCTCTGGCACAAGTGGATCGGGATTACAGTATTTCTGCTGACATGCGCACGGGTCGCCTGGCGCTGGGCTCATCCCGCGCCGCCGCCGGTCGCCATGGCGGAGTGGCAGCGGCGAGCCGCCGCCGCGTCGCATCTGCTTCTCTACGCCTTTTTGCTCGTTGTCCCCGTGTCCGGCTGGCTCTACAGCTCCGCCACCGGCGTGCAGGTGGTCTATCTGGGCTTCCTTCCGCTGCCGGACCTGGTGCCGAAAAGCAAGCCGCTGGCGAACGTCCTTCGGGGTGTGCACGTGACATTGAACTTCCTTCTCTTCGCGCTGGTCTGTGTGCATACCGCGGCCGCGCTCAAGCACCATTTCGCCGACCGCGACCCCGCGCTCCGGCGCATGCTCCCGGCATTCGGGTCGAAGGAAAGTGAAGGATGAAGGTCCTGCGTCTGCTCGTCGTCCCGCTGCTCGCGCTGTTGATCGGCGCGATTCAGGCGCACGGGCAAGGGCTGCTCGCCGACAAGAGCGAGATACGTTTCGTCTCCAAGCAGCTGGGCGTCAATGTCGAGGGCCGCTTCCGCAAATGGAGGGCCGACATCGTATTTCTGCCCAAGGATCTGGCGAAGTCCAAGGCGGACTTCGAAATCGAGCTCGCAAGCATCGATCTCGCGAGCGATGAATCGGAGACCGAGATCAGGAGCCCGCAGTGGTTCGACACCGCGAAGTTCCCGGTCGCGCGCTTCGCATCGACATCGATCAGGAACGTGGGAGCCGACGCCTTCGAGGTGACCGGGAAGCTCACCATGAAAGGCGTCACGAAGGACATCGTGGTGCCGATCGCCTTCAAGAAGGACGCGAACGGCAACCGGGTGGCCGAGGGGAGCTTTCCGCTGAAGCGAATGGACTACAAAGTCGGCGAAGGCATCTGGTCCGACACCGAGATGGTGGCCAACGACGTGGTCGTGCGCTTTCGAATGGTATTGCCGCCGGCGGCTTGATCACAGGGGCAGGCGGTAGAGGAATTTGCGGCGTGAACATGTTCAGGGAGGGGGTCCATGAATGCACGTCTTATCGTCGCGGCTGCCGTCGTCGCGGTCGCCGGTCCGGCGCTGGGCGAGGAAGAAAACTACAGGATCGATCCGCTGCATACCGCCACGACGTTCTCGGTGACCCATCTCGGCCTGTCGCAGCAGCGCGGCAGCTTCGGCAAGACGACCGGCACCGTGGTTCTGGACCGCGCAGCCAAGAAGGGATCGATCGATGTTGCCGTCGACGCCTCCGTCAAACGGACCGAGTTCGGGATGACCACGAACCTGGCCTCGACCGCTGACGAGGTCCGCATCGCGGTGGCGGTCGAAGCGATACAGCAGCAATGAGCGGCTCCAGTCCGCTGTTTTCCGGAGGCATGATGAACAGACAGGTTGTTGCCGCGATCGCCGCGGCCTTGCTGGTGGTCGTTGCAAACGTCGCGGCTGCCGCCGAGGACACCTACACGATCGACCCGGTGCATTCGCAGCCGATCTTCGAGGTGCGGCACATGGGCTACTCGCTTCAACGCGGATCGTTCACCAAGCTCAGCGGCAAGATCACGCTCGACCCGGAGGCGAAGAAGGGCAGCATCGACGTCACGATCGACGCCGCTTCGATCAGAACCATCGATCCGCGCCTCGACGCACACGTGAAGGGCGAGGATTTCTTCGACGTCGCCAAGTATCCGACCATCACCTTCAAATCATCCAACCTGGTCTTCGATGGCGACCGCGTCGTGGGGGCGGACGGGGATTTGACCCTGCTCGGCGTGACCAAGCCGGTAAGGCTCAAGGTCACGGAGGTCGTCTGCGGCGAGCACCCGATCAACAAGCGGCCGATGTGCGGCGCGGAGGCAACCGCCGACATCAAGCGCTCGGACTGGGGAATGAAGTACGGCATCCCGAAGGTCGTCGGCGACGATGTGCGCATCATCATCCCCGTCGAGGCGCGCAAGGATTAGCTGCCCTGAGGCTACGCCAAGCGCGCGCGGAAGCGGTCGGTCGCGGCAACCAGCTCGCGGGCGATCCCCGGCTCGCGTGCCGAATGCCCCGCATCGGGCACCACCACGTACTCGGCCTCGGGCCAGGCACGATGCAGCTCGTCGGCGGTCAGCACTGGACACACCGCGTCGTAGCGTCCCTGAATGATGATCCCTGGGATATGGCGGACGCGCGCCACCCCCGAGAGCAGCTCGCCCTCGGCCATGAACACGCGGTGCACGAAGTAGTGCGCTTCGATGCGTGCGATCGCGAGCGCGACAACGTCCTCGTCGAAGTGAGCGACGAGCTCGGGATCGGGCAGCAGGGTCGAGCAGGAGCTCTCGTAGCGGCTCCAGGCATGCGCCGCTGGCATGTGTAGGGCTGGATCGGCATCGGTGAGGCGCCGGTAGTAGCTCGCCAGCAGATCGCCGCGCTCGGCCTCCGGCAGGAATCCCGCGAAAGCCTGCCATGGTTCCGGAAACAGGAAGCGCATTCCGTGCATGAACCAGTCGATCTCTTGCGCGCGGCCGAGGAAGATGCCGCGCAGCACGAGCCCCCGGACGCGCTCGGGATGCGCTTCGGCGTAGGCGAGTGCAAGCGTCGAGCCCCACGAGCCGCCGAAGACGAGCCAGCGCTCTATGCCGAGGTGCGTGCGCAGGCGCTCGAGGTCGGCAACGAGGTGCTGAGTGGTGTTGTCGCGAAGCTCGCCCAGCGGTGTTGATTCTCCGGCGCCGCGCTGATCGTAGAGGACGATCCGATAGAACGAAGGATCGTAATAACGTCGGTGGTCGGGCGAGCTGCCGCCTCCGGGGCCGCCGTGCAGGAAGACGAGGGGCACGCCGCGCGGGTTCCCCGACTCCTCCCAGTGCATCGTGTGCCGCCGGTCGAGCGCTAGGCGGCCGCTGCGGGCTGCTGCGAGCGGGGGATACAGGAAATCGTCGCGCGACAGGCCGCGAGTGGCAGGCGCGTTGCCGGGGTTCGAGGAGGTTCTCATGCCGGACGGGCGACGCGTCGAGGTGTCCCTCCGATTCAGCGGCGTCCCTTGAACGCGACGACGTTCTGACGCTGCTCACCCAGGCCGGCAATGCCGAGCGTCACCACATCGCCTGCCTTGAGATACTGCGGCTCGGGCTTCATGCCCATGCCCACGCCGGGCGGCGTGCCGGTCGTGATGACGTCGCCGGGCAGCAGCGTCATGCACTTCGACAGATCCGCGACGAGCGCAGCCACGCCGAAGATCATCGTGCGCGTGTTTCCGCTCTGCCGGCGCGCGCCGTTGACGTTGAGCCACATGTCGAGGTTCTGGGGATCCTTGATCTCGTCCGCGGTGACGAGCCACGGCCCTATCGGCCCGAACGTGTCGCAGCCTTTTCCCTTGCTCCATTGCGAGCCGCCCCGCTTGAGCTGGTAGTCGCGCTCGGAGACGTCGTTGATGACACAGTAGCCGGCAACGTGCTTGAGCGCGTCCTCGACGCGAACGTGACGCGCCGTGCGGCCGATGACGACGCCGAGCTCGACTTCCCAGTCCGTGTGCGTCGAGTCCGGCGGAAGCATGATGTTGTCGTTGGGACCGACGATGCAGGTTCCGGCCTTGAAGAACACTACCGGATATTCCGGGATCGGGTTGCCGGACTCCTTGGCGTGGTCGACATAGTTGAGGCCGATCGCGACGAACTTCGACGGCGTGGCGATGCAGGGTCCGAGACGCTTGCGGCCCTTCACCTGCGGCAGCTTCTCCGGGTCCAGCTTGCGCAGCTTCGCGAGTGCGCCCGGCGCGAGCGCTGCTGCGTTGATGTCCTTCACCTTGCGCGAAAGGTCGCGCAGCTTCCCGCTGCGGTCGATGAGACCGGGCTTCTCTTTTCCCGGGGGGCCATAGCGTACGAGCTTCATGCGGGTCTCCTATGCGTTCAGTGCGACAGGTAGGTCGGGTCTCTAAATGGTCATTCCGCCATCGACGGAATAGACGTTGCCGGTGGCGAAGGCGGATTCGTCCGAGGCAAGAAAGACGACGATCGGAGCGATCTCCTCGGGTTTAGCAAGCCGTCCCATGGGCTGGCGCGCGATGAAGGCCTTGCGCGCCTCGACCGGGTCGGCGAAAGCGCTGATGCGATCGGCAAGCGAAGGCGTGTCGACCGTTCCCGGCGCGATCGCGTTGCAGCGGATTCCTCGCCCGACGAAATCGGCGGCGACCGACTTGGTCAGCCCGATCACCGCCGCTTTCGAGGCGCCGTAGACGAAGCGGTTGGGCAGCCCTTTGATCGAGCCGGCGACGGAGGCCATGTTGATGATGCTGCCACCGCCGTGCTCCAGCATCTTCGGCAGGACGCACCGGATCATCACGTACATTGCGCGCACGTTGAGGTTGAAGCTGAACTCCCAGTCCTTGGGCGAGCAGTCGAGGATCGTGCCGTTGTGGACGTAGCCGGCGCAGTTGAAGAGGACGTCCAGCGCCGGCAGCTCCGCAACCGTGCGTTCTACGGCGGCATCGTCCAGGACGTCGAGAACGCGGGTCGTCAGGTTCGCCGTGGCGCCCAGCGATTGCAGCGCCTTCGGATTGACGTCGGTGGCGAACACCTGCGCACCCTCCGCGGCCATGGCCTCGGCGCTCGCCCTGCCGATGCCCTGTCCGGCCGCGGTGATCAGCGCCGTCTTTCCTGCCAGTCTTCCGCTCACCGCCGCCCTCCGCACACCGCCTTCTCGCCCCCCTCGGCCGCGAATTGTAGTTTAACAGCACGCCGCGGAATTGGTAAGACCACTTGACCAGAGCCGCGGATTTTGCTCTGCTACGGGCGCGCCCGCGAAAAGCATTGCCATGCCGATCCACAGCATTGAACCGCGCCGACTCTACCGCCAGATCGCAGATCAGATCCGCACGCTGATCCGCTCGAAGGAGTTTCCTGCCGGCTCGCGTCTGCCGCCCGAGCGCGATCTCGCCCGCCAGCTCGGCGTGTCGCGACCCTCGGTTCGCGAAGCGCTGATCGCGCTGGAGGTTGAGGGGCTCGTGGACGTGCGCATCGGCTCGGGCATCTACGTCCTCGGGCCTCATGCCAACGGCGACGTCGTGGCCGAGGTTGACGCGACGTCGGGACCGTTCGAGCTGCTGCGCGCGCGTTGGATCGTCGAGGGAGAGTGTGCGGCCCTGGCAGCGAAGACGGCGCGCAAGCCGCAGCTCGCGTCGATGGCCGATGCGCTCGAGCAGATGCGCAGGATGAAGGATGTCGAGAAGCGCTCCCCGCTCGCCGCCGACCGCCTGTTTCATCTGCGGGTCGCCGAGGCCACGGGCAACGGCGCGCTGGTCGCTGTGGTGAAGATGCTGTGGGAGGAGAGGATGGGCCCGCTCTTCACGCGACTCGAGCATCATTACGATACGCCCAAGGCGTGGGACGGCGCGCTCGCCGAGCATCGCGTCGTCTTCGAAGCGATCGGACGCCGCGACGCGGAGGGCGCTCGCGCAGCCATGCAGCAGCACCTCGATCGGGCGTACAAACGCTTCAGCAGGAGCTGGGACACCCAGCGTTGAGTCGAACTTTCTCCCGGAGCACGCCGTCATGCTGACCTGTCGCATCCACGCCAAGGAAGATCTGCGCATCGAGCCCGAAACCGAGCCCGCCGTCGGCGAGGGACAGGTCCTCATCCGCCTCGGGGCGGGCGGCATCTGCGGCTCGGATCTGCACTACTACTTCGAAGGCAGGAACGGCAGCTTCGTGATCCGCGAGCCGCTCATTCCCGGACACGAGGCGTCCGGCGTCGTAGCCAAGGTCGGCCCGGGCGTCACTCGCGTCAAACCCGGTGACAAGATCGCTGTCAGCCCCTCGCAGGCCTGCGGCCTCTGCGACTACTGTCGCGAGGGGCGCGAGCACCTGTGCCGCAACATGCGCTTTCTCGGCAGTGCGAGCCTCTATCCACACGTGCAGGGGATGTTCGCCGAATACTTCGTGCTCGGCGAGCGGCAATGCTATCCCGTCGAAGGCGACGCGACCCTCGGCGAGCTCGCCTGCGCCGAGCCGCTGGCGGTTGGACTGCACGCGGTGAATCGCGCCGGCGACCTGCTCGGCAAGCGCGCGCTCGTTACCGGTGGCGGCACGATCGGCTGTCTCACTGTGATCGCTGCGCGACTCGCCGGCGCGGCGTCGGTGACCGTTTCCGACGTCCTCGACCGTCCGCTCGCCACAGCGCGCGCCGTCGGCGCCGCGCGTACCATCCGCGGCGATCGCGAAGCCGAAGCGCTCGCCGCGCCGCACTTCGACGTCGCGTTCGAATGCTCGGGCAGCTTCGCTGCGCTTAAGACCTGCGTGGCCGCGGCGAGGCGCGGCGGAACGGTCGTTCAGGTGGGGACACTGCCGCACGAGCCGCTGCCCTTCGTCGTCAACGAGATCATGGTCAAGGAGCTCGATCTGAAGGGCGCTTTCCGCTGGGGCATCGAGTTCGACTGGGCCGTCGAGTACATCGCCTCGCGGCGGGTCGACGTGCGCCCGCTGCTCTCGGGCCAATTCCCGCTCACCGAAGCGGTCAAGGCTTTCCAACTAGCGAAGGACAAGACGCAGAGCACCAAGGTGCAGTTGATCGCGGCCTAGGGGCGGGACTACTCGATCTCCAGTCGGAGACATTCATGTTGACCAAGACTTCTCTCACCATCCGTCTGCATCCAAACGACGATGTCGTCATCGCGCGCCAGCAGCTTGTCTCCGGCACGGCGCTCCTCGACGAGAAGCTTACGGTGTCGGGACTCGTGCCACCGGGGCACAAGGTCGCGACGCGCGCGATCAAGGGCGGCGAACCGGTGAAGCGCTACAACCAGATCATCGGCTTTGCGAAGCGGGGGATCGCTCCCGGAGAGCACGTCCATCTGCACAACCTGGCGATGGGCGAGTTCACGCGCGATTACGCTTTCGGGGCCGACGTAAAGCCAACGGATTACGTCACCGCTCCGGCGACGTTCCAGGGCATCGTTCGCCCCGACGGCCGCGTGGCCACGCGCAATTACGTCGGGATTCTCTCGACGGTCAACTGTTCGGCGACGGTGGCGCACGGCATCGCCGATGCCTTCAGGGGCGCGGCGCTCGAACGCTTTTCCGGGGTGGACGGCGTGGTTGCGCTCACCCACGGGAGCGGCTGCGGCATGGACGTCAATGGCGAGAGCATGCGCGTGCTGCGCCGCACGCTCGGCGGTTACGCGCGGCACGCGAACTTCGCCGGCGTGCTGATCGTGGGCCTCGGCTGCGAGGCGAACCAGATAAGCGCGCTCCTCGGCGCCGAGCAGCTGCAGGAAAGCGTCTTGCTGCGAACCTTCAGCATCCAGGACACCGGTGGAACCGCCAAGGCCATCGCCCGCGGCATCGAGATGGTGAAGGAGATGCTTCCGCACGCGAACAAAGTGCAGCGGGAGCCCGTTCCCGCGAGCCATCTGCTGCTCGGGCTCCAGTGCGGCGGCTCCGACGGCTACTCCGGCATCACGGCCAACCCCGCGCTCGGTGCTGCGGTGGATCTGCTCGTGCGCCATGGCGGCACGGCGATCCTTTCCGAGACGCCGGAGATCTACGGCGCGGAGCACCTGCTCACGCGTCGCGCGATATCGCGGGCGGTGGGCGAGAAGCTCGTCGAGCGGATCAAGTGGTGGGAGGACTACACGGCGCGCAACAAGGGCGAGATGAACAACAATCCTTCGCCCGGCAACAAGGCGGGCGGACTTACGACGATCCTGGAAAAGTCGCTGGGCGCGGTAGCGAAGGGCGGGACGACCAATCTCGTTGCTGTGTACGAGTACGCCGAGCCGGTGACCGCGCACGGCTTCGTATACATGGACACGCCAGGCTACGATCCGGTGTCCGCCACCGGGCAGGTCGCGGGCGGGGCGAACATGATCTGCTTCACGACGGGGCGTGGCTCGGCCTACGGCTGCGCTCCGTCGCCCTCGCTCAAGCTCGCCACGAACACCGCCTTGTGGAACAGGCAGGAGGAAGACATCGACATCAACTGCGGCGAGATCGTGGACGGCACCGCCGCAGTCGACGAGATCGGGCAGCGGTTCTTCCGCATGATTCTAGACACCGCATCGGGCAAGAAGACCAAGAGCGAGTTGCACGGCTACGGTCAGAACGAATTCGTGCCGTGGTATCTGGGTGCGGTCATGTAGCGGCGGGGCGCATTGACACGGGCGGGGCTTGCTTTTACCCTGCCTGCAGAGTTCGCCAAGAGGCTCACGCGGCAGCGCGGAATCACTTTCAACGACGAGGAGGGATCAAATGAAAAAGCTCTTTGCCGGCATCATCGCCGGATGCGCCATGGCGTTCGCGGGACAGGCGCTGGCGCAGGAGACGCTCACCGTATGGTGGGTGAAGGGTTTCTACAAGTCCGAGGACGACGCGCTGCTCGCGGCGATCAAGAAGTTCGAGGAGAAGACGAAAGTCAAAGTCGAGCTCTCCCAGTATCCGGTGCAGGACATGATTCCGAAGACGGTGTCGGCGCTGGACGCCGGCAACCCTCCCGACGTCGCCTACGCCGACGTCTACGACTTCCAGGTCACGGGAAAGTGGGCGTTCGACGGGAAGCTCGAGGACATCACCGACATCCTCACACCGATGAAGGCCGCATTCCTGCCCAATACCGTCGAGACAACCTACCTGTACAACGACAAGGCCAAGAAGCGAGCGTACTACGCGTTTCCGCTGAAGCAGCAGACGATGCACATTCAGTACTGGATCGACATGCTGGGAACCGCCGGCTTCAAGGAATCCGACCTGCCGACCGGCTGGAAGGACTACTGGTCGTTCTGGTGCGACAAGGTGCAGCCGGCCTACCGCCAGAAGAGCGGAACGAGGAACTATGCGACGGGCTTTCCGATGGGTGTCGACTCGAGCGACTCGTTCTATTCGTTCCTCACCTTCATGGATGCCTACAACGTGAAGCTCGTCGACGACAACGGCAAGCTTCTGGTCGACGATCCCAAGGTGCGGCAGGGATTGATCGACGCGATGAACGATTACACAGCGCCCTACCTCAAGGGCTGCACTCCTCCGTCCTCGACCAGTTGGAAAGATCCCGACAACAACGTCGCCTTCCACAACAAGACGACGATCATGACGCACAACGCGACCATCTCGATCGCTGCCAAGTGGCTGGACGACGCCAACAACGAATCGTTGTCCGCCGAGCAGCGCGCGCAGGCGAAGAAGAACTACTATGAGCTGATCCGCACGGCTGGCTTTCCGAACAAGCCCGACGGGACGAAGATGGTCTATCGCGCCGCCATCAAGACGGGAGTGATCTTCGAAGCCTCGAAGAACAAGAAGCGGGCGAAGGAATTCGTCACCTTCATGCTGCAGGACGAGAACCTGACGCCCTACGTCGAGGGCTCACTGGGCCGCTGGTATCCGGTCACCAAGTCCGCCGCCGAGCGGCCGTTCTGGAAGGCGGACCCACACCGCACAGCCGTCTACAACCAGTTCCACGCGGGCACCGTGACCTTCGAATTCACCAAGAACTACAAGTTCACGATCCTGAACAACGAGAACGTCTGGGCCAAGGCGATGAACAGGATCGTCAACGAGAAGGTGCCCACGGACAAGGCGGTTGACGAGATGATCGCCCGCATCAAGGCGGTCGCAGGCTGAGCAGGACCCTTCCGCGCCGAGGGAAGGGAACTGAACGAGCGGGCGCCGCGGCTGCGCAAGGCTTCGGCGCTCGCTCCCTGAAGAGGAGCATTCGAACCGGTGTCCACGCTCGCTCTTCCGCGCACCGAGCCCGCGCTTCCCGCAGGGCCCGTGAAGAAGCGAATGTCGCCGTGGCAGGCGTGGGGCGCGATCATGCTCGCGCCCTACGTGCTGGTGTTTCTGGTGTTCGTCGTCTACCCGATCTGCTACGGGCTGTTCCTTGCCCGTCATCCGGCGAGCTACGTGAAGCTCGCCGACGACCCGGTGTTCACGCGCTCGGTCGTCAACACGCTGATCTTCCTGGTCGTGGGCATCAATCTGAAGATGCTCGTCGCGTTGTGTCTGTCGGGGTTCTTCGTCCAGACGCGCACGTGGATCAAGTGGCTGTCGTTGCTGTTCATCCTGCCCTGGGCGGTGCCGTCGATTCCGACGATCCTTTCGGTTCGCTTCATGCTCAATCCCGAATGGGGCCTGGTGAACTCGGTGATCTTCCGGCTGACCGGCGCGGACGGCCCTAACTGGCTCAACGAGCCGCCGCTCGCGCTCTCGATGGCGATCCTCATGCACATCTGGAAGTCGCTGCCGTTCTGGACGCTTATCCTTATCGCCGGCCGCCTGGCGATCCCGGGCGAGCTCTACGAGGCGGCTTCGGTCGACGGCGCATCGAGCTGGCAGAAATTCAAGGCGATCACGTGGCCGTCGCTGCAGACGCTCTACCTGACCTCGACGATTCTGTCGATGATCTGGACGCTCGGCGACTTCAACAGCGTCTACCTGCTCACCGGCGGAGGACCGGCGGACCTGACGCACGTGCTGGCGACGCTGGGGATTCGCTACTTGCGTCTCGACCAGGTGGACCTTTCGATGGCGGCGATCGTGTGCGCGCTGCCGCTCGTGCTGCCTCTCGTTTACTTCATGATGAAGCGGCTGTCCAAATGAAGCTCTCCTGGCGTAGCGCGAGCAGGGAGGCGAAGCTGCTGTTGATCGGCATTCCCGTGCTGCTGTGGACGATGCTGCCGATCTATCACCTGTTCCTGTTCGCGATTTCGCCGAAGGATTCCGCTTTCGCCGGCAAGCTCTGGCCCGACCATCCGACGCTGCACAACTTCGAGGTCGTATTCAGGGAGCAGCATTACTACCTCTCGCATTTCTGGCTCCAGCTTTGGAATTCGTTTCTGATAGCGGTCACGGTCGGAATCCTGACGCTGCTCGTCGCCACCGGCGCGGCGTTCGCGATCAGCAGACTGCGCGTGCGCGGCGGAAGGTTGGTGATGAATCTCGCCCTGTTCACGTATTTCATCCCGGCGGCGTTCCTCGCGGTTCCGATGTACAAGACGATGAGCACCTATGGGCTGCTCAACAACCAGTGGGCGCTGATCCTCGCCATGGTGACGATCGCCGCACCGTACTCGATTTGGGTGCTGAAGCAGGCCTCCGACAAGCTGCCCTACGAGCTCGACGAGGCGGCCAAGATCGACGGCGCATCGCCGCTGCAGCTCTTCCGCCTCGTCTATCTGCCGCTGATGATGCCCTCGCTCGTCGCGATCGGCACGTATGCGCTGCTGCTCGCGTGGAACGAATACCTCTACGCGTTCCTGCTGCTGTCCAACGACAAGCAGATCACGCTCGCAGTCGCGCTCGGCAACTTCCTTGCGGCCGACGACTCGCCGTGGGAGCTGCTGATGACCGTGGGCCTCATCTATGCGCTGCCGCCGGCGGCGATCTATTACGCATTCAAGCGCTACATGGTTGGCGGCCTGACCGCCGGGGCGGTCAAGGCGTGAAGCATCTTCCTCCGGGGTAAAGCTATGGCATCGGTATCGTTCCAGAGCATCGAGAAGACCTTCGGCAGCACGAAGGTCATTCACGGCATCGGCTTCGACATTCACGACGGCGAGTTCATGGTCCTCGTCGGCCCGTCGGGCTGCGGCAAGTCGACGCTGCTGCGGATGCTGGCCGGGCTCGAGGAGATCAGCGGCGGAACCATCGCGATCGACGGCAAGGTCGTCAACGAAATGGAATCGAAGGACCGCGACATAGCGATGGTATTCCAGAGCTATGCCTTGTACCCGCACATGACGGTCGCGGCGAACATGGCCTTCAGCCTGAAGCTGCGCAAGGCGGACCCGAAGACGATCGAGGAGCGCGTCGCGAAGGCGGCGAAGATTCTGAATCTGGATCCCTATCTGCAGCGCTATCCGCGGGAGCTTTCCGGTGGCCAGCGGCAGCGTGTAGCGATGGGGCGGGCGATCGTGCGCGACCCGAAGGTATTCCTTTTCGACGAGCCGCTGTCGAACCTCGATGCGAAGCTACGCGTGGCGATGCGAGGCGAGATCAAGGCGCTGCACCAGCGACTCAAGACAACGACCGTATACGTGACCCACGACCAGGTCGAAGCGATGACGATGGCCGACCGCATCGTCGTGATGCACGACGGTCGCGTGGAGCAGATCGGCACTCCGCTCGAGCTCTACGACCGGCCCAGCAACCTCTTCGTAGCGCAATTCATAGGGTCGCCGGCGATGAACGTGATCGAGGGTACCGTGCGACGTGCCAACGGGGCGGCACACGTGGATACTGCCAAGGGGGTGAAGTGGCCGCTGGCGGGGGCCGCCGGCGCCGACGGCCAGCAGGTTGCGTACGGCATTCGGCCCGAGCACCTGTCGCTGGCGGCTAAGGGTGCGTCAGGCTCGGTTCCGGGCGAGGTCGTCGTCGTCGAGCCGACCGGAGCGGAAACGGAGCTGGTCGTTCAGGTCGGCGACGAGCAGATCGTTCTGGTGACGCACGGTCGTCCCGTCGTGAATCCCGGCGACAGGATCGGCCTGACGGTCGAACCCGCGATGGTGCACGTCTTCGACAGGTCGACCGGCCAGCGCATCGGCGGGTGAGTCTCGACTGCGGGCGAGTTCATTCTTGAGAGGCGAGGGATCGTGGAATCGCTGAAGCGATGAGCAAGGGCCGACACAAGCTGCGTTCGACCGAGTGGTTCGGCCGCCACGATCGCGACGCGCTCGTCCACCGCTCGTGGATGAAGAACCAGGGCATTCCGCACGATCAGTTCGACGGCCGCCCGGTGATCGGCATCTGCAACACCTGGTCGCAGGCAACTCCCTGCAACGCGCACTTCCGCGAGCTCGCGCAGCACGTTCGCGACGGCGTGCTCGACGCCGGCGGCTTTCCGATCGAGTTTCCGGTGATGAGCCTCGGCGAGACGCTGATGCGGCCGACCACGATGCTCTTCCGCAACCAGGCGGCGATGGACGTCGAGGAGTCGATCCGCGCGAACCCGTTCGACGGCGTCGTGCTGCTGATGGGCTGCGACAAGACGACGCCCGCACTCTTGATGGGCGCCGCGTCCTGCGATCTGCCCACGATCGGCGTCTCCGGGGGACCGATGCTCAACGGCAAGTTCCGCGGCGAGGACATCGGCTCGGGCACCCACGTCTGGAAGTTCACCGAGATGCTCAAGACGGGCGAGATGAAGGAGCCCGACATGATCGAGGCGGAGTCCTGCATGTCACGCTCGGCAGGGCATTGCATGACCATGGGCACGGCCTCGACGATGGCCTCGATGGTCGAGGCGCTGGGCATGGGCCTGCCGACCAATGCGGCAATCCCGGCGGTCGATTCGCGGCGGCGAGTGCTCGCGCGCATGGCGGGCCGGCGCATCGTGGAGATGGTGCGCGAGAACCTCACGATGTCGAAGATCCTCACCAAGGAAGCGTTCGAGAACGCAATCATGGTCAACGGCGCGATCGGCGGCTCGACGAATGCGGTCGTGCACCTGCTCGCCATCGCCGGGCGCATCGGCGTGTCGCTCTCGCTCGACGACTGGGACCGGCTCGGGCGGGATATGCCGTGCCTGGTCAATCTCATGCCCTCCGGCAAGTATTTGATGGAGGATTTCTACTACGCCGGAGGACTCCCGGTCGTGATCAAGGAGATCGGCAGATACCTTCACAAGGAGGCGCCGACGGTCAACGGACACGCGATCTGGGACAACGTGAAGGATGCGGTGAATTACAACGAAGCCGTGATAACGCCGCTCGCAAAGCCGTTCAAGGCGCATGGAGGCATCGCCGTGCTGCGCGGCAACCTCGCGCCGCGGGGCGCGGTGCTGAAGCCGTCGGCGGCCACGCCGAAGCTCATGAAGCACAAGGGCCGCGCCGTCGTGTTCGAGGACATCGAGGACCTGCACCGGCGCATCGACGACCCGAAGCTCGACGTCGACGCTAGCTGCGTGCTCGTCCTCAAGAATTGCGGGCCGAAGGGATATCCCGGTTTCCCGGAGGTCGGCAACTTCGCGCTGCCAGCCAAACTGCTGCGCCAGGGCGTCACGGATATGGTGCGCATCTCCGACGCGCGCATGTCGGGGACCGCCTACGGCACTGTCGTGCTCCATACCGCGCCGGAAGCCGCGGCGGGCGGACCGCTGGCGCTGGTCGAGAACGGCGACCTGATCGAGCTCGACGTAGCCAGGCGCAAGCTCGAGCTCCACATCTCGGAAGCCGAGCTAGCGCGCCGGCGCAAGCGGTGGCGTGCGCCCAAGCCGCACAGCGATCGCGGGTGGGTCAAGTTATACTGCAAGACCGTGCTGCAGGCCGATCAGGGCGTGGATCTCGACTTTCTCGTCGGGAAGTCCGGCGCCAAGGTCGGACGCGAGAGCCACTGATTTCCCCGAACCGATGAATGTCACTCCGCGACGGGCGTCGCGAGCGCGGCCGTGGGCCGCGCTTGCTGGCGCGCTCCTCTGCTGTAGCGGCGGGGCGGCGGCGGAGGTACCGGCGTTCCGCCAGGGCATGTGGGAATACGAAAGCACGGTAGGCGAGAGGAAGTTCGCCGCCAAGGAGTGCATCGATCCGACCAAGGAGCTGCGCCAGCGCGATTCGACGCTCGAGAAGATCGGCTGCAAGCTCTCGAGCTCGACCCAGGCGCCCACCTACACGACGATTGCTCAATGCACGGTGAAGCTTCCTTCGGGCTTCGCGTCGTGGAGCACCACCTCGATCCTTACGGCAGACAGCGACACCACCTACCGCCTGGAGACCCACACGGTGCGCGACGGCCGCACCCGCGACGAAGTCGTCACCGCGCACCGCGTCGCCGATTGCCAGCCTTGAGGCGGCTCGCGCCGCGGCCGCGCGCATGCCTGTCTTCGATTACCTGAAGCCCGAGCTGCCCGCGGCGCTTGCTCGGGTGCGCATGCGGGTCGTCGACGCGACAACGGAAGCGTTGGGCGGATACGGCCGTCTGGTCGATGATGCGCAGAGCTGCGACGTGGAGATCATGCGCTGGCCGGCGCAGGGCTGGCGGGAGATCGACGCGGACACGGGTAACGAGGCCGGCACGATCGAAGGCGTGTTCGTGAGCGAGTGGCGGGGTGATGTCCTTCTCGGCCGCAACGAGGCAGTCGGCGGCGAATACGTTCTCGCTTATGCCACCGAGCCCACGCTCGCCGATCCCGCGCATGCGCGGGATCCGCAGCGCATCCTGCTCTGGCATGCCAACTACCACCCTGACGGCGGGCAGCTGTTCTTCCCGCTCGAGCGAGAGCCGTTCGTCGTTCCTCTGGCGCTCCCCGGTGACGACGTCAAGCCGCAGGACTTCGTATGCTTTCGCTTCGATGGCCGGCAGGGGCTCTACATTCATCCGAACGTATGGCACGAGGGCGTGTTCGCGCTGCGCGGGACGCGCCGCTTCTTCGACAAGCAGGGCGCGGTGCACGCCCGCGTATCGGTCGACTTCGCCCGCGAGTTCGGCTGCCTGCTCGAGGCGGAGATCTAGGTGGTCCAGCCGACCTGTGTGCAGCAGGTCAGAATTTTCCGTACCGGTCGTACGCCTCGACCGGGTCCATCCCGCCGACGAGCGCGCGGCGCATCTCGCTCTCGGTCGCCACCACCTCCTCCGTGGCGGTCACGACCTCCGCCGCAAGAGCGCGCGGGATGGCCACTACGCCGTCGCGATCCCCTAGAACATAGTCACCGCTGGCGATGGTCACGTCGCCTATCGTGACCGGCTCGCCGAAGCGGTCGGGTATCCAGCGGGCGACGATGTCCGCCGGGGTTAGAAAGCTGCAGAAGACGGGAAAACCCTGCGCGACCACGAGATCGGTGTCGCGCGAGCCGCCGTCGATCACGATTCCCAGGACCCCGCGCGCCTGCAGCGTTTGCGCAGAAAGCTCGCCCATGAGGGCGATCTCGTGGGTGTGGGGCTGGCACACGATCACATGATCTTTCGGCGCGCGGGCGAGCAGCGTGCACCAGGCGCGCAGCGTCTCGTCGCGCGTGCGCGTCCGGTCGACGTGCCCCGCGACGGTCCATGCCGGTCCGGCGAGACGCATCTGCGGCACGACAGGCTTGATGGCCGGTGGAAGAACGATGTTCTCCCTCCCCAGCGCGCGCAGTGCGTCGTGCACCGCGCCGGTGTAGCAGCGCGCAAGCCGCGCCGTCAGCGACTCAGCCACCGAAGAGCTCGAGCTGTCCGGCGCTTTCGCGGCGCGGCGGCCGGAAACGTGTGGTGTCGAGAGGCGTGCGGTCGGCATTGAGCCCGAGCCGCTTGCAGGCGACCGCGAAGCGCTGCGCGATGAGCTCGGAGAACTGTCCCTCACCTCGCATGCGTGAGCCGAAAGCGGGGTCGTTGTCACGACCGCCGCGGACTTGCTGCACGATGCTCATGACGTGCGCAGCGCGCAGCGGGTAGTGCTGCGCCAGCCAGTCGCGGAACAGCTCCGAGACCTCGCGCGGCAGCCGCAGCATGATCCACGTGGCCCAGCGCGCGCCGCTTGCCGCGGCGGCCTCGAGGATCGATTCGAGATCACGATCGGTAAGCTGCGGGATGACCGGCGCCACGCTCACGCCAACCGGAATACCCGCGTCGGCGAGCGCCTTGATCATCTGCAACCGCCGCTTGGGAGCAGGCGCGCGCGGGTCGAGCTTGCGCGCGAGCTCCGGATCGAGCATGGCGATCGAGATGTAGGCGCGCACGAGCCGCTTGGCGGCCATCGGGGCGAGGAGGTCGATGTCGCGCTCGACGAGCACTCCCTTGGTGGTGATCGTCAGCGGGTGCTCGCACTGCGCCAGGATCCCGATGATCCTGCGCGTGATCTTCCATTCGCGCTCGATCGGCTGATACGGATCGGTGTTCGTTCCCAACGCGATGGGCTCGCAACGGTAACCCGGCCTGGCGAGTTCCGCGCGCAGCAGCTCTGCCGCATTCGGCTTGGCAAAGAGCTTCGTTTCGAAGTCGAGACCCGGCGAAAGATCGAGATAGGCGTGCGAGGGCCGCGCGTAGCAGTAGATGCAGCCGTGCTCGCAGCCCTGGTAGGGATTGATCGACTGGTTGAACGGAATATCGGGCGAGTCGTTGCGGGAGATGATCGTGCGCGCCTGCTGGATCGAGACCGTCGTCCTGATAGGAGGCAGCTCTTCGTCCTCTGCGGGCGCCGCGGCCCAGCCGTCGTCGAAGGCTTCGCGCGCGTCGCGGCGAAAGCGGTTGGCCGGGTTGTACCCGGCGCCGCGGCCTTTCCTTACGCGCGGTGTATCCTCGGGCATTGCGGCATGGCCGGCTAGGCCACCAGCTTGGCGTCCATCGTTATGGTCGCGTTGAGCACGCGCGAGACCGGGCAGTTGGCCTTCGCGTTGGCAGCGACCTCGGCGAACTTCGCGGCATCGATGTTGCCGACCCGGGCGCGCGTCGTCAGGTGGATCGACGTGATGGTCCATGCGCCGCTCACCTGCTCCAGTGTCAGGGCAGCCTCGGTGTCGATCGCGTCGGCCGTGAAGCCCGCGTTATTGAGCATGAACGACAGCGCCATGGTGAAGCAGCCGGCGTGCGCCGCGGCGATCAGCTCTTCTGGGTTGGTGCCTTTGCCGTCGCCGAAGCGCGCGACGAACGAATAGGGCGTGTCCTTCAGAGTGGCGCTCTGCGTGCTTATCGTTCCTGCGCCTTCCTTCGCGGTACCCTGCCAGCGTGCGGAGGCCTTGCGGTGCATCTCGCTCTCCCGGGAATGTAAAGTAGACCTTCAGGGTGTGAGAGTGTAGGCCCGCGTCGGGCACACGCCAAGGGGGAGGAGGCGGGTCGGGGCGGCTCGCAATGCGCTACCATAGCGCGCCTGCGCAGCGAGAGCCCGACGCCATGGCCAAGCCGAAGACGACCCATTTCGATACTCTGACGCTGCATGCAGGCGCGCGGCCCGACCCTGCGACCGGCGCGCGCGCCACACCGATCTATCAATCCGCTTCGTTCGTTTTCCGGGACACCGATCATGCGGCGGCGCTCTTCAACATGGAGCGCGCGGGGTATGTCTATTCACGGATCTCCAATCCGACCTGCGCCGTGCTGGAAGAGCGGATCAGCGCGCTCGAGGGCGGCGTCGGTGCAATCGCCGTGGCGAGCGGTCAGGCGGCCTTGCATCTCGCGATCGCGACGCTCATGGGCGCAGGCTCGCACATCGTCGCCTCGCGCTCGCTCTACGGCGGCTCGCACAACCTGCTCGACTTCACCTTGCCGCGCTTCGGCATCGAGACCAGCTTCGTCGATGCCCGGGATCTCGATGCCTGGCGCAACGCCATCCGCCCCAACACGCGGCTGCTCTTCGGCGAGACGCTCGGCAACCCCGGGCTCGAAATTCTCGACGTGCCTCGCGTCGCCGCGCTGGCGCACGAGCACGGAGTGCCGCTGCTCGTCGACTCGACCTTCACCACGCCGTATCTCATGCGCCCCTTCGATCACGGCGCCGATCTCGTGTACCACTCGGCGACCAAGTTCCTCTCCGGTCACGGCGTGGTGATCGGAGGCCTGCTCGTCGATTCGGGACGCTTCGATTGGGACGAGCCGGGCAGGAGCGCCGGCAAGTTTTCGACGCTGAGCGAGCCCTACGCGGGGTTCCACGGCATGGTGTTCGCGGAGGAATCGACGACCGCGGCGTTTTTGCTGCGCGCCCGGCGCGAAGGCATCCGGGACTTCGGTGCGTGCATGGCGCCGATGACGGCGTTCCAGATCCTGCAGGGAATCGAGACGCTGCCGCTGCGCATGCAGCGGCATGTCGAGAACACACGCAAGATCGTGTCGTTTCTCGCCGCGCATCCATTCGTCGAGTCGCTCGGCTATCCGGAGCTGCCGACGCATCCGGACCACGCGCTGGCGGCACGGCTGCTGCCCGCCGGCTGCGGCGCGGTGTTCAGCTTCGCGATCCGCGGCACCCGCGATCAGGGGCGGCGATTCATCGAGTCGCTGCGCGTCTTCTCGCACCTCGCCAACGTCGGCGACGCGAAGTCGCTGGTGATCCATCCCGCTTCGACCACGCATTTTCGTGTTTCAGCGGAGGATCTCAGGGCCGCGGGCATCGGCGAAGGGACGATACGCCTTTCGGTCGGCCTCGAGCACGCCGAGGATCTGATCGAGGACCTTGGCCGCGCGCTGCACGCGGCCGAGAGAGCCTGAGCGGCGCTGTGCGCGTCAGCGTCGCGGGTCATTCGGTCTACGCCTACACTGGGGCGCGGGCGTTCGACGCGGCGCTCCCGACGATCGCGTTCGTTCACGGTGCCGCCAACGATCACAGCGTTTGGGCGCTGCAATCGCGCTACTTCGCCCATCACGGCAGGAACGTGCTGGCGCTCGACCTTCCGGGACATGGTCGCAGCGAAGGTGCAGCGCTGCGCACGGTCGCGGCGATCGCGGATTGGCTCGTCGCTGTGCTCGACGCCTGTGCGATAAACACGGCTGCGCTGGCCGGACATAGCCTCGGCTCCCTCGCCGTTCTCGATGCGGCCGGCCGACACCCGACTCGCGTGGAGCGGGTCGCGTTGCTCGGCCCGTCGGTGCCCATGCCGGTGAGCGAGGCGTTGCTCGATGCCGCGAAGCGCGACGATCACGCGGCGTTCGAAATGATCAACGCCTGGTCGTTTTCCCCGCCCGACCAGCTGGGAGGCAATCGCCTGCCTGGCGTATGGATGACAGGCAGCTCGCTGCGGCTGATGGAGCGCTGTGGCCCCGGCGTGCTCTACACCGACCTCGCCGCCTGCAACAGCTACGCCGAGGGGTTAAAGGCCGCGAGCAAGATTCGCTGCCCGGCGCTGCTCATCGTCGGCGAGCGCGACCAGATGACCCTGCCGAAGAACGCTCGCGCACTCGCCGAGACGCTCGCCGACAAACGCGTCGTGCGCATTCCCGACTGCGGACACAGCCTCATGGTCGAGGCGCCGGACGCAGTGCTCGATGCGCTGCGGGAGTTTTTCCCGGCCCGCTAGAAGGCCGGCGCCGGCGCGCTGCGTTGCGCGGCTACGCGTCCTTCCACTTGATCGAGCAGCCGATGCTCGCGGTCTGTTGCGCCGGGCCCTTGCCTGTGCGCGCGACCTGAACCATGGCCTCGAACAATTCCCGGGGCGCGCCGGGCTTCGGCGAACGCCCCGAGTCGTCCAGTCGCCCGCGATACTGCAGCTTCAGCGCGGAGTTATAGCCGAAGAAATCGGGCGTACACACCGCACCGTAGGCGCGCGCGATCTGCTGCGACTCGTCCCATAGATAGGGGAACGGGAGACGCATTCGCTCGGCGAGCGACTTCATGTTGTCGAACGAGTCCTCGGGATAGTCTGCTGGATCATTGCTGCATATCGCTACGGAGCCCACGCCATGCGTCTTGAGCTCGGCCGCGTCGCGCACGATCTTGTCGATCACGGCCTTGACGAACGGACAGTGGTTGCAGATGAACATGACCAGCAACCCGTTGGGACCGCGAACCGCGTCGCGCCGGTAACGGCGCCCATCGGTGCCTGGAAGGTCGAAGTCCGGAGCGGGGGTGTCGAATGCGCAGACAGGTGTCGTCTCGGCCATGTGAATCTCCTCGCGGGCGTATGGCAAAATGCTAGCACGCCTCGCGCCCATTCGAAATTCGTGCAGCTGCGCATCCACGCTGATCCGGCGAGCTTTCTGCGTGTCGCCGCTGCCTTCCTGCAGGTGACGGAGGCGGAGAACAGCATCATGGTGACTGCGGTCGCGCGAATGATCGCGGCGCCGGATCCCGGCGATGCCGACGCCTACTTCGCGTGCGCCATGGAACGCGATGCCGTGGCCGCGGCGGCGCTGCACGTGCCCGACGGCGCTCTGCTGGTCACAGGCGGGCCGGCGCGCGCAATAGAGTCGATCGCTGCCGACCTCGCCGCGCGCAAGCGCTTTCCGAAGCGACTCGTAGGGCCGCTGTCTTCCTGCGATGCGTTCACGCGAGTCTGGCGCGAGCGGACCGGCATCGAGCATTCGCTACGCTTCCGCCTTCGGCATTTCGCGCTGACGGACATGCCTGCGGCACCAGCGATGACGGGAACGATGCGCTGCCCTGAGCCCGCAGAGTACGATCTCATCGCCCGGTGGCAGGCGGCGTTCATGCTCGAAGCCGGACTGCCGCCGGACGAGGCCGAGCGCGCCCGGACACGCCTCGCGCGCCGTCTGGAGGGAGGATTCGTTCGCGTGTGGGACGATCGGCGCGGCGTCTCCTTTGCCGGTTTCTCCGAGACCCGGCGCGATGACGGCAGCTTCTCGGCGCGAATTGCTCCGGTGTACACGCCGCCGCAGGAGCGAGGCCGGGGCTATGCCTCCGCACTTGTCGGCGCACTGTCGCGCGAGCTGCTGCGCGGCGGCAGACAGCCGCTCTATCTCACGACCGATCTCGCCAACCCGACCTCGAACAGCATCTACAGCAAGATCGGCTACCGACCAGTCGCCGACCACTTTCATTTCGATTTGCAGTCGGCTGGGGCGGGCGGGGTCGCGTGACGCCGCGGCTGTTCTGTCCGCTGCCGCTCTCGCCAGGCGCCGAACTCGCGCTGCCTGACGAAGCGGCGCATCACGCGGTGCGCGTGTTGCGCCTTCGCGCCGGCGACTCGTTGACGCTCTTCTCCGGCGACGGCTCCGAATACGAGGCGCAGATCGCGAGGGTTGCGTCGCGCGCGGTGAGCGTTCGTCTCCTCGAGCGGCGCATGGTCGAGCGCGAGTCGCCGCTTAAGATCACGCTGGTACAGGCGCTGATTGCAGCCGAGCGTATGGACTACGTCGTGCAGAAGGCGGTCGAGCTCGGCGTCTTCGCGATCGCGCCGGTGGCGACCGCGCGCGGCGTCACGCGACTCGACGGGCTACGCGCAAAGCGGCGCCTCGAGCATTGGCGTCACATCGTCATCGCGGCCTGCGAGCAGTGTGGGCGAAACCGGCTGGCGCGGATCGACCCGCCCGGTGAGCTGCGCGAGTGGCTGCAGCGCTCTTCGCACGCGCACATGCGGCTGCTGCTCGCGCCTGACGCTTCGCTGACGCTCGGGAAGCTCCAAGTCCCCGACGGCACGATCGAACTCCTTGTCGGGCCGGAGGGCGGCCTCGCGCCGGAGGAACGTTCGCAGGCGCTCGCCGCCGGCTTTCAAGCAGTGCGTCTGGGACCGCGCACGCTGCGCACCGAAACCGCGGGGCCCGCTGCGCTGGCCGCGCTTGCCGCCCTCTGGGGAGACTGGCGCTGAGCGCGGGGCCTGCGGACGCATTAAGCGATCGCGTCAATAGAAGAGGTAGCGCGGTTCTCGCGACACGCGCACGTCTGCGAGATGGTAAGCTTTTCCGACAAGAGAGAAGGAGGGCAGCGACTTGTGGCGCACAATGCACGACCGCCGCGGAGAACGCTTGATGAGATGCAAAGCGCGCGAATACAAGGCGCAATGCACATCCGAGGAGCTGCGATGAAAACGATCCTTGCAACCGGCATGCTGTGCGCGCTCGTCGCCGTTGGCGCGGCCGCGCAGCAGGCTCCGGCGATTCCGGCTTTCTCGACGGCCAAGGCCGGAGGAGCCCTGCCCGGCGAGTGGAGGCACATCCCGCTCGCCTCCTTCAAGAACAGCACCGACTATCTGCTGGTGGTCGAGGACAACACGGTCGTGGTGCGGGCCATGGCGCACAACTCCGCCTCGCTCCTCGGCTTGCAGACCGACTTCGATCCGCATCGCTTCCCGATGCTCACCTGGAAATGGAAGGTGGCCCAAGGCATCCCCAGTGCGAGCAGCGCGGAGCAGGCCAAGGAGGACGCACCGGTGCGGCTCATGGTCGCGTTCGGCGGAGATAACTCGAAGCTCTCGTTCAAGGATCGCTTCGCCGCCTCTGCCGCGCAGACCATTTCGGGCCAGCAACTACCCTATGCGGAGCTGATGTACATCTGGGGCAGCAAGGTCGCGCTCGATTCCATCACCGTGAGCAGCCGCAGCGCGCGGGTGCGCATGATCGCGGTCGCCGTCGACGATCAGGGAATAGGCCGTTGGCAAACGTATACGCGCAACCTCGTCGAGGATTTCAAACGCGCCTTCGGCGAGGAGCCCGGAAACGTCACGTCGATCCAGCTGATGACCGACACCGACAATACCCAGGCCGACGCGCAGGCCTACTACGGCGACGTCAGCGTAAGCGCGGTGAAGCCCTGACCGACGGGCGCAGGGTCGAGCTAGGCCCTCGCGTCTGCAGCTACCAGGATGCTGCAGCGGACGCGCTCGATGAGGATCGCGTCCACCGAGCCGCGCCACCAGCGCAGTGCGAAGGACTTGCTGCGCGGGTGTCCAAGGATCAGCAGGTCGATGCCCAGGTCGCTCACGAGCTTCGTGATCACCTCAACCGGCTCGCCGACGACCAGATGGTCCGTCACGCGGAGGCCCTTGCCCGCGAGGAGCTCGTGCGCGGCCTTCAGATCCGCCTCCATGTGCTCCCGCTCGTCGGCAAGCGCGACTTCCGGCACGTACTCGCCGGCGAGCAGGTACGCCGATGGGTAGTGCACGACGCCGGCGAGATGCACTTCGACCGAGGCATCAGGTACGAGGCGTACGGCTTCATCCAGCGCGGAGCGCGACTCGGGCGTTCCGTTGTAGGCGACGAGAATTTTTCTGTACATAGCTCCCTCCTCGCTCAGGAGAGTGTCCCCCCGCAGAGCCGGCCGCGGGTTGGCGCGGCCGCAGACGCGATCCTAACGCATCACGGCCGCGCTGGAGTCGATGCGCGCCGAAGAACCGCCGCAAAGCGCGAGCGCTAGCTCCAGAAGCTCGTCCCAGGGGTTGCCGCGGCCGATGCCCTTGGCGAGTGCGTCGAGACGCGCCAGCCGGGTGAGCAGGTCCGAGATCGCCGCCGGTGCGACGCGCCCGGCGGCCTTCTCGAGCGCTGCCTGGCGCTTGCCCCAGACACGCACCCCGCGCACCGCGACGCCGAGCGGCGTCCCCGAGGCGCTGGCCGCGAACACTTCCGCCAGCGCGTGCAGGTCCTCTCCAAGCTGCCAGAGGAGGAGCGGCATCCCCTCGCCTTCGGCCTGCAGGACGGCGAGGATACGGCACACGCGCGGCGCGTCGCCACCAAGCCAGGCCTCCGAAAGCTGAAAGACGTCGAAACGCGCCACGTCGGCGACCGCCAGCTCGACCGCTTCCTGCGCGAGCTCGCCCTCGGGCAGCAGCAGGCCGAGCTTCTCGATCTCCTGTCGCGCGGCGAGCAGGTTGCCCTCGGTCGTGTCGGCCAGGAACTCCAGCGTTTCCCGCGACACGCGCTGCTTCTGGCGGGCCAGGCGCGCCGCGAGCCAGGCCGGCAGCTCCGCGCGTTCGAGCGGTTGCACGGCGATCGTGACGCCGCTTTCCTCCAGCGCCGAGAACCAGCTCGACCCCAGAGCGGCACGGTCGAGGCGCGGCAGGGTCACGAGCGTTACGGCATCGGGGCTTGGATTGCGCGCGCAATCCTCCAGCGCGCGCGCTCCTTCGACGCCGGGTTTGCCCGAGGGAATGCGCAGATCGACGAGCTTGCGCGCACCGAAGAGGCCCAGGTTGCGGTTGGCCGCGGTGAAGGCATCCCACTTGAAGCCCGCCTCGACGACGAGCACCTCGCGGTCCTCGTAACCCGCGGCACGCGCGGACGCGCGGATGCGATCGCCGGCCTCGATCGCGAGCAACGGCTCGTCCCCGTGCACGATGTACAGGCTGCGCACCTCTTTCGCGAGGTGCGCCGCTAGCTGGTCGGGACGGAGCCGCATCTCGAATCGGGTAAACGATGGGACAGAGAGCGGCCACCCGGCACGATCACGCCACTGGCTTCTTGGCGGACTGAAGCCGGCGCATGATCAGCTGCACTGCATCGGCCTGCATGTCGCCCCAGAGCCGTTGCTCTTCGTACTCCTTGGCGAGCGCCTCGGTGTCGCTGTACGTATAGGTTCGCCGCACCACGACCTCCGCCGTGGGAAGCCAGTCGTTGCCCTCCTTGTCGTGCACGCGGAAGAGCACCCGCTTGATGAGCAGATATTCGCTCACCTTCCCGCCGCTCGACAGCGACAGGATCTGCTTGCTGTTCTCGACGCTCGTGATGTCGAGGACCACCTGCGCCTGCTCGGCCGACGAAACGAGCTGCGCCGAGCCGCCGCCCTGAAGCGAGCGCTGCAGCTCCCTGGTGAGCGGCTGACTGGCAGGGGAGTTCAGATACACCGTATCGAACGCATAGTGCGCCTCGCCGCGCGGGTGAAAACCGCAGGCGACGAGTCCCGCCGACAGGACCAGCATATAACTCGAGCGCGCGACGTCAGCAAACCACATTGACCAGACGGCCAGGTACAACCACGACCTTGCGCGGCGCCCCATTGCAATGCTTCTTCACTTCCGGGCTCGCAACCGCAGCCTGTTCGATCGCGGCGCGGTCGGCTGCGGCCGGGACTACGATCTTACCGCGCAGCTTGCCGTTGACCTGCAGAACGAGCTCGATTTCCTCCTGCGCCAGCGCGCTCGCGTCTACCGTTGGCCAGGCCGCGTCGAGGATGTCGCCGTGCGCCGCCGCGAAGCCGAGCGCCTGCCAGAGCACGTGCGTGATGTGGGGTGCAACCGGATTGAGCACCCGCAGCAGCAGCGACAGCCCTTCGCGCGCGAGCTCGATCGAACCCGCCGAGCCGTCGTCGGGAATCTCTTCCAGGGCATTGAGCATCTTCATGCCTGCGGACACGACGGTGTTGTACTTGACGCGCTCGTAGTCGTCGCTCGCCTGCTTCAGGTGGAGGTGAAGCTGGCGGCGTATCGCGCGCAACTCCGGTGCGACGCGTGTCCAGTCGACCGACGCAGCCGCGCGTGCGAACGGATCGACATGCGCCTGCGCGTAGGCCCACAGGCGCTTGAGGAAGCGGAACTGCCCTTCCACGGCTTCGTCGGACCACAGTGCAGAATCCTCCGGCGAACCGGCGAACATGACGAACAGCCGCGCCGTGTCGGCGCCGTACCTGGCGATGAGCTCATTGGGGTCGACGCCGTTCTTCTTGCTCTTCGACATCGTGCCCGTGCCGCCGTATTCCACCGGCTCGCCGCTCGCCTTGAGCCTGCCGCCGGTGATCCTGCCTTCGGCATCGTAGGCAGGCTCGACCTCTTCGGGAGAGAGATAGTCGAAGCCACCGCGCTCGGTGCGCCGGAACCAGGCGTGATTGAGAAGCATGCCCTGGGTCATGAGCCGCATGAAGGGCTCGTCGAAGCTGACCATGCCCATGTCGCGCATCACCTTGGTCCAGAAGCGCGCGTAGAGAAGGTGCAGGATCGCGTGTTCGATACCGCCGATGTACTGGTCCATCGGATTCCAGTAGTCGTTGCGGGAGTCGATCATCGTCGGCGCGCCGGGACAGGCGTAGCGCATGTAGTACCAAGACGAATCGACGAAGGTATCAAGCGTATCGGTTTCGCGCTTCGCCGCCTTGCCGCATTTGGGGCATGGGACATTCAAGAAGTCGGCACGCTTGGTGAGCGGGTTGCCGCTTCCATCCGGCACGCAATCCTCGGGCAGCACGACGGGCAGGTCGGACTCCGGCACCGGTACGTCACCGCACGCCGGGCAGTGGATGATCGGGATCGGCGTGCCCCAATAGCGCTGCCGCGAGACGCCCCAGTCGCGCAGGCGATAGGTTGTGCGCTTCTCTCCCAGGCCCTTTGCTGCGAGATCCGCCGCGACGGCATCGACAGCCTCGCGATACGCGAGCCCGTCATATTTGCCCGAGTTGACGCACACACCGTGCTCCTTGTCCTCGTACCACGGCTGCAGGGCGTCGGTGGAGAAGGCCTTGCCGGGAACGGCGATCACCTGCTTGATCGGAAGGCCGTATTTCTTGGCGAACTCGAAGTCGCGCTCGTCGTGACCCGGCACGCCCATGAGCGCGCCGTCGCCGTAGGCCATGAGCACGTAGTTGGCTACCCACAGCTCGACCTTCTCGCCCGAAAGCGGATGCGTGACGAAGAGCCCGGTTGATACACCCTTCTTCTGCATCGTGGCGAGCTCCGCCTCGATAACCGTCCCGTGCTTGCACTCCTCGACGAACGCGGCGACCCCGGCGTTCGACCGCGCCGCGTGCGTCGCCAAGGGATGCTCGGCCGCGACGGCGCAGAAGGTCACGCCCATGATCGTGTCGGCGCGGGTGGTGAACACCCACAGCCTGCCGTCGCCGATGAGCTTGCCGTCCGTCCCGCGGATCTCGTGTGGGAAGGCGAAGCGCACGCCTTCGCTGCGCCCGATCCAGTTGGCCTGCATCGTGCGCACCCGCTCGGGCCACCCGGTCATCCTGGGCAGGTTGTCGAGCAGCTCGTCGGCGTAGTCGGTGATGCGCAGGTAATACATCGGGATCTCGCGCCTCTCCACCGGCGCGCTCGAGCGCCAACCCTTGCCGTCGATCACCTGCTCGTTGGCGAGCACCGTCTGATCGACCGGGTCCCAGTTCACGACGCCCGTCTTCTTGTAGGCGATGCCCTTCTCGAGCATTTTCAGGAAGAACCACTGGTTCCAGCGGTAATAGTCGGGCTTGCACGTCGCGAGTTCGCGTGACCAGTCGATCGCGAGACCCACCGCGTACATCTGCTTCTTCATGTAGGCGATGTTGTCGTAAGTCCACTTGGCAGGCGCCATACCTGCCTTCATCGCCGCGTTCTCCGCCGGCAGCCCGAACGCGTCCCAGCCCATCGGCGTCATGACGTTGTAGCCCTTCATCCGCAGGTAGCGGTACATCATGTCGGTGATGGTGTAGTTGCGCACATGCCCCATGTGCAGGACGCCCGACGGGTAGGGCAGCATCGATACGAGATAGAACTTGGGCCGCGCGGGGTCCTCGCCCGCGCGGAAGGCATCGACCGCGCGCCAGTGCGCCTGGGCGGCGGCATCGATCTCGGCGGGACGATAGGGCTGCATGTGCTGAGGAGGCTCGCTCTTTCGTGAAGCGTGCGATTATACCGGCAGCCCTCTGCGCGAGCGCTTCAGCGCGTGAGCAGAGCGACGAGCGCCAGCAGCAGGAAGAACGCCGCGCCGACGCCTCGCACGAGACGCATGGGAATGCGTGTCGCCGCCGCCTGGCCGAGGTACACGACCGGTGCGTCCGCCAGCAGCATGCCGAGCGTCGTGCCTGCGACGACAGCGACGAGCGAACCGAACTGCGCCGCGAGCACCACGGTAGCCACCTGCGTCTTGTCACCCATCTCGGCGATAAAGAAGGTCGTGGCCGTGATGGCGAAGACACTCAGGCCGCGCGCCGGCGCGGCGTCGGCTTCGAGCGGCGCCTCCGCCCGCAGGGTCCAGAGTGCCACCGCGACGAACGAGGCGGCCACCGTCGTGCGCAGCACCACGGGCGGCACGAGATCGCGCAGCCACGTGCCAAGCAGTCCGGCCAGCGCGTGATTGAAGAGCGTGGCGGCCAGGATGCCCAGAATGATCGGTCGCGGTTTGCGGTAACGCGCGGCGAGCATCAACGCGAGGAGCTGCGTCTTGTCACCGAGCTCGCTCACGGCGACAACCAGCGTCGATACGACGAAGGCTCCGAAGGGCATGGACGGGCGGCGGGAACTTGAAAGCAGTGTGGCGAAGCGCCTGGGACGAATCGCGTCCCGGAGCGGTCTTGCCGACCGCCCGTCGGGCGCCCGTCCACGCTTCGCGCTCGGGTACTCCGGGCTGGGGCGGGCGCCGGTCCCGGACTGCTAGAATTGTAGCAACGGGGAACCTCGCCGCGGCGGAATAACCCAATGCAGCAGCGGGTTCGCCAATCCATACGATTCGTTTGCCGACCGATGCGTCGCCTGCTTCGACTGTTCATCGCCGCTTCCGCCGCGCTCTGCGCGGCGGCCGCCGCCGCGCCCGTGCGCACCGCGCACGTGGAGGCCGAGCTCGTCGCGGCGCAGACCGCCATCGTGCCGGGGTCGGTTTCGACGGTCGCGCTCCGGCTCAAGATGGATCCTGGCTGGCACACCTACTGGCTCAATCCGGGCGATTCGGGACTGCCTACCACGATCGCGTGGAAGCTTCCAGCCGGGCTGACCGCCGGGCCGATCCTCTGGCCGGCGCCTCGAGCGCTGCCTGTGGGGCCGCTCGTCAACTACGGCTACGAGAACGAAGTGTTCTTGCTCACGGAGGTCAGTGCCGCGCAAACCCTTGCAGGGTCCGCTGCCTCGATCGCCGCTCGCGCCGACTGGCTTGTGTGCAGGGAGATCTGCATTCCCGAAGGCGCCGATCTCGCGCTGCAGCTGCCGGTCGTGCCGAGCGCCGCGCCGGACGCGCGCTGGAGCGGCGCGATCGCGAGCGCGCGCGCCTTGCTGCCGCAGCCTCTCGCCGGATGGAGCGTCAGCGCGGCGGGTCAGGGCGCGGAGGTGAGGCTTACGCTGCAACCCCGGGGCGCCGCGGCGGAGCTCGGCGAGGTTCATTTCTTCCCGTACAGCGAAGGCAAGATCGAGGCGGCAGGGCGCCAGACGATCTTGCGTGCCGACTCGGCGCTCATGCTCACGCTGCCGGTCGCGAGCCAGCGCGTCGGTGAATTCAACCGCGTCGCAGGCGTGCTGACCGCGAGCAGGGGAATCGACGGCCACGCCGCGGCGAGCATCGACGTTCCGCTTTCCGGCACGGTGATCGCCGGGGCCCGGCCTGCGGGCGCTGCGGCAGCGCTGGCGCTCGCGCCCGGAGCGCAGGGACAGCCGTCGCTTTCGCTCGGCCTGGCGCTCCTCTTCGCATTCGTCGGCGGCGTGCTGCTCAACCTGATGCCGTGCGTGTTCCCCGTGCTCTCGCTGAAGGTACTGGGCTTCGCATCGCACGGCGGCGGCACCGCGGGAATGCGCGCGCACGGCCTCGTGTTCGCGGGCGGCGTCGTGGCCTCGTTCGTGCTGCTTGCGGCGCTCCTGATCGGATTGCGAGAGGCGGGGCAGCAGCTCGGGTGGGGCTTCCAGTTGCAGTCGCCAGCGATCATCGTGGGGCTCGCCGTCCTCTTCTTCGTGCTGGCGCTCAACCTCTCCGGCGTGTTCGAGCTGGGACGGCTGCTCCCGTCCTCCTTGGCCGGCTGGACAGCACGCAACAGCTACGCCAACGACGCGCTCTCCGGCGTGCTCGCGGTCCTGGTCGCTTCGCCCTGCTCCGCTCCGTTCATGGGTGCTGCGCTCGGTTATGCGCTGGGCGAGAACAGCGTCTCGACCCTCACCGTCTTCGCTGCACTCGGCGTGGGCATGGCGCTGCCGTATTTGCTGCTCGCGTTCTTTCCTGCCTGGAGAAACAGGCTTCCCAAGCCGGGACCATGGATGCTGCGCCTGCGGCAGGTCCTCGCTTTTCCGCTGTACGGCACGGTGATCTGGCTCGCCTGGGTGCTTAGCATGCAGCTTGATGGCGACGCAGTCGCGCGCCTGCTCGCGACGCTCCTTGCGATCGCCTTCGCGCTCTGGGCGTGGCAGGCGATGCGCGAAGGCGGAGCGCGCCGGTGGGGTGCAGCGGCGCTCGGCGGCCTCCTTGCAGCGGCGCTGATCGGCTGGCCCGTGGCGGTCGCCGTGGTGGCGGGGAATGCGCCGGCGCCCAAGGCGCTCGCTGCGGAGAACGGGCCATGGCAAGCCTTCACGCCGGAGCGTCTGGGCGAGCTGACCGCCTCGGGCCGCGCAGTGTTCGTCGATTTCACGGCCGCGTGGTGTGTCACCTGCCAGGTCAACAAGCGCCTCGTGCTCAACACGGACTCCGTGCAACGCGCTTTCGCGCAGAGCAACGTGGCGCTCCTGCGCGCCGACTGGACGCGTCGCGACCCGGTCATCGGTCAGGCGCTCGCCGCGCTCGGCCGCAACGGCATCCCGGTCTACGTGCTGTACCGGCCGGGCCGCGAGCCGCTGCTGTTGCCCGAGGTCCTCCAGAAGAGCACGATTGCGGATGCGCTCGCCACATTGTAGGCATTGATCGAGGAGTCAGGTATGAAGTGGAAGCTTCTTCTCGCCGCGTTGCTGTCGGCCGCGGCGCTGCCCGCCCTGGGTGCCACCGCGGGGCAGCCGGCGCCCAATTTCACGCTCACCGACACCGAAGGCAGGCAGGTACAACTGTCGGACTTCAAGGGTCGCTACGTCGTGCTCGAATGGACGAATCCAAGCTGCCCGTTCGTGCGCAACCATTACGACACGCGCAACATGCAGACACTGCAGAGCGCGTGGGGGCCGCGCGGCGTGGTGTGGCTGTCGATCGACTCTTCGAACAAGTCGAGCTGGAGCTACATGGCCCCCGCCAAGCTCGACGCCTGGATGCGCAAGCAGGGAGCAGCGCAGCAAGCCGTGCTCGTCGACGGCGAGAGCGAAGTCGCGAAACTCTACCGCGCGAAGACGACGCCGCACATGTTCGTGATCAATCCGGAGGGGCAGATCGTCTATGCCGGTGCGATCGATGATCGTCCGTCGACGCGACCCGATGACCCGCCTGCGGCCAAGAACTACGTGCGCACCGCGCTGACGCAGGCAACGGCCGGAATGGCGATAACGACGGCCGACACGACGCCCTACGGCTGCTCGATCGATTATTGAGCGGACAGGCTACGCACCTGCGCTCGCAGCGAAAATCAGCCCAGGGGGGCTGCGAGGTGAATGGCTGATCGCCGGGGCGAGGCAATCGCGTTGGGCGCGGCGGCTCTGGCGCTGCTCGCCTCCGCTTGCGGCTCGTCTCGCGATCAGCTCCTGCAGGGCTACGTCGAGGGCGAATACGTGCGCGTCGGCGCGCCGTTCGCCGGGACGCTGCAGCGGCTGTCCGTGCAGCGCGGCGACCAGGTGGCGCTCGGCGCTCCGCTCTTCGCGCTCGAGCGCGAAAACGAGCTTGCAGCGCGGCGCCAGGCCGAGCAGGAGCTGCAGTCGGCCGAAGCGCGACTCGCCAATCTGAAGACGGGCAAGCGCGCGCCCGAGGTGGAAACAGTCTCCGAGCAGCTGAGGCAGGCGATCGCGGCGCGCGATCTCTCGGCCGCCAATCTCAAGCGCCAGGAGGCGCTCTTCGCGTCGAAGTTCGTCAGCAGCGCCGCGATCGACGATGCACGTACGCGTCTGCGCAGCGACGAAGCGCGTGTCGCCGAACTGCGCGCGACCGTGGCGAGTGCCAACCTGCCCGAGGGCCGGCCGGCCGAGATCCAGGCCGCGGAAGGGGATGCGAAAGCGGCGCGCGAGGCGCTGGCGCAGGCCGACTGGAAGCTCTCCCAGCGCGTTGTCGAAGCCACCGCGGCGGGGCGCGTCAACGATACGTACTACGTCGTCGGCGATTTCGTGCCGGCAGGCAGTCCCGTCGTGAGTCTCCTGCCGCCGGGCAACGTGAAGATCCGCTTCTACGCGCCGGAGCCGCTGCTCGGGCAGCTCAAGCCGGGGCAGTCCGTGAGCTTCAGCTGCGACGGCTGCGGCGCTCCCGTCAAGGCGACGATTTCCTTCATCGCCGACCGCGCCGAGTACACTCCGCCGGTGCTCTTCTCGCGCGAGAACCGCGCCAAGCTCGTCTTCCTCGTCGAAGCCCGGCCGGCGCAGGAGATCGCCGCGCGGCTCAACGTGGGCCAGCCGGTCGACGTCACGCTGCCACAATGATCCGCGCCGACAGCGACATCGTGATCGATGTGCGCGGGCTGAACAAGCACTTCGGCGACAACCACGCGGTCAAGGATCTCGCGCTCACCGTTCGCCGCGGCGAGATATTCGGCTTTCTCGGACCGAACGGCAGCGGCAAGACGACGTCGATCCGCATGCTCTGCGGGCTGCTCACTCCAGACAGCGGCGAAGGCACCTGCCTGGGCTACGACGTCGTGCGCGAGACCAAGGCCATCAAGCGCGAAGTGGGCTACATGACGCAACGCTTCTCGTTCTGGGAGGACCTGACGCTGCGCGAGAACCTGCGCTTCGTCGCCCGCATGTACGGCATGAAGGACGCGCGCACCCGGGTCGAGGCAGCGCTCGCGCGACTCGGTCTCAGCGAACGGGCGAACCAGCTGGCGGGAGCGCTCTCCGGCGGGTGGAAGCAGCGCCTCGCGCTGGCCGCCTGTCTGCTCCACGAACCGAAGCTGCTGCTGCTCGACGAGCCAACCGCCGGCGTCGATCCGCAGGCCCGCCGCGAATTCTGGGAGCAGCTCCACGACCTCGCGGCCCACGGGATCACCGTGCTCGTCAGCACGCATTACATGGACGAGGCCGAGCGCTGCAGCAAGCTGGGCTACATTCTCTACGGGCGCCTCCTCGCGCAGGGCACCGCGCAGGAGATCGTCTCCGGGCAATCGCTGTTCACCTGGGAGGTGACGGGCGAGCGGCTCGGCGAGCTCGCGCCGCAGCTGCGCGCGCTGCCGGCGATCGAGCAGGTAGCGCCGTTTGGCACCGCGCTGCACGTGACGGGTGTGGAGCGCGAGGCGCTGCGCCGGGCGCTCGCCCCCTTCATCGCCAAGCCGGGCCGCCGGTGGACGGAAATCGAGCCGGGTCTCGAGGACGTCTTCATTCATCTGATGCGCGGTGCGGAAGCGCCGGTCGTCGAGGGACGTCCGTGAGCGACTGGTTCTCCTTTTCGCGCTGGCTCGGGATCGTCGGCAAGGAATTCATCCAGCTCAAGCGCGACCGGCTGACCTTCGGGATGATCGTCGGGATCCCGATCATCCAGCTCATCCTGTTCGGCTTCGCGATCAACTCCGATCCGAAGCACCTGCCCACCGCAGCGCTGATCGCCGATCGCAGCGAGTTCTCGCGCAGCATTCTCGCGGGCCTGCGCAACAGCGAGTATTTCGCGTTCATCGGCGAGGCGCGCGACGAGGACGACGCCAACCGGATGCTCGCGACGGGCGAGGCGCAGTTCGTGGTCAGCATCCCGGCGGACTTCTCGAAGCGGCTCGTGCGCGGCGAGCGCCCGGCGCTGCTGGTCGAGGCCGATGCCACCGATCCGAGCGCGACCGGCAACGCCATAGCCGCGCTGAACCAGCTCGCGCAGACGGTGCTTGTGCACGATCTCACCGGCCCGCTCGCTCCGCTGGCCACATCCCCGAACGCCTTCGAGGTGCGCATCCACCCGCGCTACAACCCCGAGGCGCTGACGCAATACAACATCGTGCCCGGGCTCATGGGCGTCATCCTGACGATGACGATGGTGATGATGACCGGGCTCGCCATCACGCGCGAGCGCGAGCGGGGCACGATGGAGAATCTGCTCGCCACGCCGGCGACCGCCCTCGAGGTCATGACCGGGAAGATCGTCCCCTACATCCTGATCGGCCTGCTGCAGATAAGCATCGTGCTCACGCTCGCCAACTGGTTGTTCAACGTGCCGATGCTCGGCAACATCGCCATCCTTTACCTCGCCGTGCTGCTATTCATCGCGGCGAACCTGACGCTCGGGCTTACCTTCTCGGCGCTGGCGCAGAACCAGCTGCAGGCGGTGCAAATGACGTTCTTCTTCTTCCTTCCGTCGATACTGCTGTCGGGATTCATGTTTCCCTTCCGCGGCATGCCTCAGTGGGCGCAGTACATCGGCGAGGCGCTGCCGCTCACCCATTTCCTGCGCATCGTGCGCGGCGTACTGCTCAAGGGCAACGGCGTGGCCGAAGTGCTGCCGGAGTCCTGGCCGATTGCACTGTTCATGCTGGTGGGGATCGCCGTCGGCGTGCGATCCTTCCGCGGCACTCTCGATTAGCGACGCGTGGCAAGAAACTTCACCGCGATGCTCCCCAGCTCGCCGAAGCGCACGCGCAGCGCTGCGCTGAGCGGTACCTCGAGCGCGCCAGCGTACGAGCCCGTGGTCACGATCTGACCCGAGGCGAGCGGCTCGCCGCGTGAGGCGAGGAAGCTCGCGAGCCAGACGAGCGGCCGCAGCGGATGACCGTCGGGGTGTCGCCCGACGCGCTCGTGAAGGGTGCGCGCGTCATCCTCGATCACGACACGAAAAGCTTCGAGCGGCGCAGCGAGACCGTCCGGGACCGCCGATCCCACGAAAAGCCCCTGGTTGCTGACCTGATCCGCCAGAAGCTCCGGGAAGGAAGCGACGCTCGGGTCCGCGTAGCGCGAGTCGAGCAGCTCGAGGACGAGCCGCGTCTCGACGATTGCGGCTCGGACTTCGCCCTCGCCGTAAGGCACGGCGCGCGGCGGCAAATCGCGACCGAGCACGAAAGCGATTTCCGGCTCGATCCTGACCGTCGGTCCGTGCGCCAGCACAGCGCAAGGCGAGTCGCGCCGGATGGTCGAGGCGAAGATCGGGGCGCAGGCGACGGGGCGCTCCGCTGTCGGCAGCGAGCACTTCCAACCACCCGTCTGCGCCTGGAGCGCGGCCTGGACGCGGCGCTGAATGGCCAGCGCATCTTCAGCCGTTTGCGGGCGGCAGGACTCGGGTAGCCGGCTTCCCGGTCGCCCGGAGCCGCGCGCCGCGAGCAGGAGCCGCGCAGCCTCGTCGCGTTGCAGCTCGGACAGGATGCTCATGGATGGGCGGGAGGTCAGAGGCTGCGCAGAGGCAGCCGATGATACGCGTGCCCCCATGCCTTGCCCAAGAAGACTCAGTGCGCGCGGGCGCCGTCGCCAGCCATTGCTAGAATGCGCGCGATAGGGCACGTCCACGAACGCGCGCATGAACGAGAATCTGACCCTCTCCGCCTGCATGCCCGAGGATCTCGACCGGGCGACCCTCGTCGGTCGCGTCTGGGTGTCGCCGTTGGACGGACCGGTGCTGGTGCAGGTGCGGCGCGACGGCCTGTACGATCTCTCCTCGTTTGCCGCCACGGCGAGCGGCCTGCTCGAGCTCGACGATCCCGCAGCTCTGCTGGGCGGAGGCTCATTGCCGCGGCTTGCAGGCCTGGAAGAGACGCTCGCCAACTCTCGCTGGAGCGCGCGCGACGAGAGCCTGCCGTGGTTTCTCGCGCCCTGCGACCTGCAGGCGATCAAAGCGAGCGGTGTCACGTTCGTTTCGAGCCTGCTCGAGCGCGTGATCGAGGAGCAGGCACGCGGCGATCCGGCGAAGGCGGAAGCCGTGCGGCGGGCGATCGTCGCGGTGATCGGCGAGGATCTGGCCGCGGTGCGCCCCGGCTCGCCCGAGGCCGCACGCCTCAAGGAGGTTCTCGTCCAGCAGGGCGCGTGGTCGCAGTACCTCGAGGTCGGCATCGGGCCGGACGCCGAGATCTTCAGCAAGTCGCAACCGATGTCCGCGGTCGGCATCGGCGCCGAGATTGGCATTCACCCCCGGTCGGAATGGAACAACCCCGAGCCCGAGATAGTTCTCGCCGTAGACAGCCGCGGCCGCTGCCTCGGTGCCACCCTCGGCAACGACGTCAATCTGCGCGATTTCGAGGGACGCAGCGCGCTCCTGCTGGGCAAGGCGAAGGACAACAACGCGTCCTGCGCAATCGGTCCACTGATACGGCTTTTCGACGACGCATTCACGATCGATGATGTGCGCGCCTGCGAGCTCAGCATGCGCATCGACGGCCCCGAGGGTTTCGTGCTCACCGGCGCGAGCTCAATGGCGTTGATCAGCCGCGACCCGCTGGAGCTGGTCGGACAGGCGATCGGTCCCAACCACCAGTATCCCGACGGCATGATGCTGTTCCTGGGTACGATGTTCGCGCCCACGCAGGACCGGTTCAAGCCGGGCCAGGGGTTCACCCATGCTATCGGCGACATCGTTACGGTGGCCACCCCGCGCCTCGGTGCGCTGGTCAATCGCGTCAACCGGTCGGATCGGATAGCACCGTGGACCTTCGGCACGCGGGCGCTGATGGAGAGCCTCGCGCGGCGCTCGCCGTAGCCATGTTGGTACAATCCGGGCCGTTTCGTCTGCTCGGACTCCCGTGACCGAACCCGCCAGCAGCGCCGCCGATGCGCTCGGCAGCGTCCATACACGCAGCTTCGCAACCCTGCTCGAGCAGGCCAAGAGCTCGCTGCTCGTCAGCACCACGGAACGGGCACGGGTTCTGTTCGTCGTGCACAGCGACGGCGAGGCGCTGCATACCGAGCACGTCGCGCTGAAGCGCCCGATGGGGATCGCGGCGGATGCGCGGCGCGTTCTCGTCGGCGCCTGGGACCGGGTCTACGATTTCCGCAACATGCCGACGCTCACCTCGCGATTGCCGGAACTCGACGGGCACGATGCCGTGTACCTGATGCGCAACGTGCACGTCACGGGCGCGATCGATATCCACGAGATGGCGTTAGCCGGAGACGAGTGCTGGTGCGTCAGCACGCGGTTTTCATGCCTGTGCACGCTCGATCAGGAGCACAGCTTCATCCCGCGCTGGCGCCCGCGGTTCATCACCGGGTATGCCCCCGGCGATCGCTGCCATCTGAACGGCCTCGCACTGGAGAACGGGCGCCCGAAGTTCGTCACGGCGCTGGGTGCGAGCAACGAGGTCGAGGGCTGGCGTTCAAAGAAGCGCGACGGCGGGGTGCTGATCGACGTCGATACGGGTGAAGTCGCGCTTCGCGGTCTGTCGATGCCGCATTCGCCGCGGCTGTACCGCGACCGGCTGTGGATCCTTGAATCGGGCAAGGGGAGTCTCGCCACCGTCGATCTCGCCAGCGGCAAGGTCGAGACGGTGATCCGGCTGCCCGGATTCACGCGCGGACTGGATTTCCTGGGCTCGCTCGCCTTCGTCGGACTCTCGCAGGTGCGCGCCTCGAACACCTTCGTCGACATTCCGGTCACTGAAGAGAATCCCGATCGCGCGAGCGGCGTCTGGGTGGTGAACATCGACACGAGGAAGACGGTCGCCTTCCTGCGCTTCTCCGGCATCGTGGAGGAAGTATTCGCAGTGCAGATTCTGCAGGGTATGCGCAATCCGCACATCAGCGCGCAGGACGGGGCCGAGCTCGAGACCGCGTGGGCTCTGCCCGCCGCTGCCCTGCCCGAGGTCGAGACCGCCGCTTCTCCGCGACCGGACCGCTAGCGCGAGGCTGTCGCGGCTCTTGGCGCAGCGGGTGCGCAGTTGCCGCGTCCGGGTCAGTGCAGGGCGATCGACAGGCCCAGCGGCACGAAGGCGATCGACGCTACGTGCCCGACGAGCACGATCGAGGCGACCTTGGCCGGTTCCTGCTCGTACTGCTCGGCGATCATGAAGTTGATCACCGCCGGCGGCAGGCAGCCGAAGAGGATGAGCAGGCCTTGTTGCGTCGCGTCGAGCGCGAGCACCGGTGCCAGCAGCGCCGCCATCGCGATTCCGGTGAGCGGGCACACCAGCGCTCCGATCACGCCAAGGCTCCAGCCTCCCCACGACACCGTGGCCATGCGCACGCCCAGAGAGATGAGCATGAGCGGAATCATCGCGTCGCCGACCAGCTTTATCGCCAGCGCGAGCCATTCCGGCAGCGGCGGATGAAGCACTGCGAAAGCAAAACCGACGAAGGTCGCGATCACCATCGGGTTGCGGAACAAGGGACCGATGCGCGCCCGGCTGTTCACGATGTGCACGCCGATCGTGAAGTGCAGCAGGTTGGAGACTGCGAACATCGCGACCATGGCCGACAGGCCGCCGGCTCCGAAGGCGAGCGCGGCGAGCGGCAGCCCCATGTTTCCGCAGTTGTTGAACATCATCGGTGGCACGAACGTCCGCGGATCCTCGTGCAGCAGCCTGGCGAATGGCCATGCCAGCAGGCCTGAGCCCAGGACCACGCCGACGCTTCCGGCAATGAGCAAGCGGTCAGCAGCGATGTCGAAGTCCTTGCTCGAGAGCGCCGTGAAGATCAGCGCGGGCGCGAGGACGTTCAGGTTGATGCGATTGACCCACGTCATGTCCGGCTTCGCGCGCCGCGCGTACGCGTAGCCGAGCGCGATGACGAGGAACACCGGCAGGATGATGCCGACGATGCGCCCGAGCATCGGCCTGCTTAGAGGATGAACTGCGACAGGTTGTCGTCCTTCGCGATGCCGGCCAGTCGCTCGTCGACGTAGCTGGCATTGATCACGATGACCTTGCCGTCGAGCTTCGCCGCGTCGAACGACACTTCTTCCAGAAGGCGCTCCATGACGGTGTAGAGGCGCCGCGCCCCGATGTTCTCCTGCTTCTCGTTCACGGCGAAGGCTATCTCCGCGAGGCGCCGGATGCCCTCGGGCTGGAAGTCCAGCTCGACGCGCTCGGTCGCGAGCAGCGCCTGATACTGGCGTGTGAGACAGGCGTCCGTGGCGGTAAGAATCTGCTCGAAGTCCTTCACGGAGAGCGAGGAGAGCTCGACGCGTATCGGGAAGCGTCCCTGCAGCTCGGGGATGAGGTCGGACGGCTTGGCGAGGTGGAAGGCGCCGCTGGCGATGAACAGGATGTGATCGGTCCTGATCATTCCGTACTTGGTGGCCACCGTCGTGCCCTCGACCAGCGGCAGGAGATCGCGCTGCACCCCTTGCCGCGACACGTCGGCGCCCATCGTTTCCTGGCGACTGGCAATCTTGTCGATCTCGTCGAGAAAGACGATCCCGTTCTGCTCCACGTTGGCGAGCGCCTTCGCCTTGAGCTCGTCGTCGTTGACGAGCTTCGCCGCTTCCTCGTCGATGAGTGCCTTCATCGCATCGGCGACCTTCATCCTCTTCGTCTTGCGCCGCCCGCCGGACATCTGCTGGAACATTCCCTGGATCTGGCTGGTGAGATCCTCCATGCCCGGCGGGGCGAGGATCTCCATCTGCGCCGGCAGCACCGAGAGCTCGACGTCGATCTCCTTTTCGTCGAGCTTGCCCTCGCGCAACATCTTGCGAAACTTCTGCCGTGTCCCCGAGTCCGTCGGTTTCATGTCCTCGAAGTTGACCTCGCGCACCGGCGGCAGCAGAGCATCGAGAATACGCTCCTCGGCCCCATCGGCGGCGCGGTCGCGCACCTTGCGCGTCTCGCTCTCGCGCGTCTGCTTGATTGCGGTCTCCGCGAGGTCGCGGATGATGGTGTCCACATCGCGCCCGACGTAGCCGACCTCGGTGAACTTCGTTGCTTCCACCTTGATGAACGGCGCGTCGGCGAGTTTGGCGAGCCGGCGCGCGATCTCGGTCTTGCCCACGCCCGTAGGACCGATCAGGAGGATGTTCTTGGGCGTGATCTCCTGGCGCAGCGGTTCCGCCACCTGTTGGCGGCGCCAGCGGTTGCGCAGCGCGATCGCCACCGCGCGCTTCGCCGCGTCCTGGCCGACGATGTTCTTGTTCAGCTCGTGCACGATCTCGGAAGGCGTCATGATGAGCGACATAGCGGGCTCGATCGCCGCTGAGACAGGCGGCAGCGCGCATTCTACCGCGGCAACTGAAGCGATCTCCGGGAGGCCGCGACGCGGCGCACCGGACAATGACCGCCCGAGACGCGCCTTTATCGCGCGAGGAAGGCGCGAATCGCGTCGCCCTGTCTCGCCACGTTCAGGATGCCGTCGAGGTGGCCGCCATCACCGTCGATCACGGCGACCTCCGCGATGCCGCCCTGCGCCCGATAGCGCTCGGCCGCGCGCTGCGAGAGCTCGGGCGGGAAGAGCAGATCGGATTTCGCGGGCACGAACAGTATCTTGGCTTTGATCTTCCCGACCGCATCGCCGAGGTTGTAGATCTGGTTCGCCTTTGCCGTATAGATCATCGAATTGGCGTCGGTCGTCGCGGCCCGCGCCGTGCCCGCCTTGTTGAGCGCGTCCTCGATCATGAACTGGTTGCCCATGTCGGCGACGGGGTTCTTGGCTGCATCGGCCCACTTGTAGCCGAAAGTCTTCTCCGCCCAGCCGTTGGCGCGTGCCGTGAGGGTCACGATCATCAGCGCCTGCGCGACGCCCCCGGCCGGTTCATCCCGGCCGTAGTAGTCTCCATTGTTCCATTTCGGATCGAGCTTGATCGGCAGCGTCCACACGTCGAGCATCTGCAGGACGTACGGCGAGATATCGAACCCCGGCCCCACCACGTGGACGACGCGCGCGACGAAGTCGGGGTAAAGCGCCGCCCACAGCATCGCCTGGATCGAGCCTCCCGAAGCGCCGGCGACCGCCTGCAGCTTCTTCACGCCCAGCGCGTCGAGCAGCGCCTTGTGCACGCGAACGCTGTCCTCGTACGAGACGACTGGAAACGACATCGCATACGGCTTGCCGGTGTCCGGATTGACGCTCGCGGGACCGGTCGTCGTGACGTTCGGGTCCTTCGTATTCAGGTTCGCGAGCGCATCGGCGCTGACGACGAAGTACTTGTCGGTGTCGAGCGGCTTGCCAGCACCGATGATCGGATCCCAGTAGCCAGGTGCGGCATCGGCGGTCTTGTACTTGCCAGCGGCGTGCGAAGTGCCGGTGAAGAAATGCGGAACGAAGATGGCGTTGTCGCCCGCGGCGTTGAGCGTGCCGTAGGTCTCGTAGCCGACGCGCACGTTCTTGATCGTCTTGCCGCCTGCCGTCGTGTAGGAGGCGAGCGTGAAGACCTTCTTCTCCACCGGCCCGTCATAGCCCGACACTTCGCCTGCCGCAAAGAGGAGCATTGTCGCAACCGCTGCCATGCCGCCGTATCGCCTGATCTTCATGCGCTCTCCCGGATTGTGTCCCACGTTGCCGCCGCGGCTGGTGCCGCATCGCGTGGAATTCTATCGCGCATCCGGCGCGCGTAGCGGAACGCTTGAGTGGGCATCGCCGCACCCCGGCCATTCGCCCGACGCGCAACCTGGGACGCGGCGCGTTTGGCAACGCGCGCGCATTGCCCTTATCATGCGCAGACGACCGCGGCAGGGGCAATGCGGGTCGCAGCGCAGAGCGGGACAGGTTGAGGAGGCAGATGATGATTTCGACCGGGGCACGATTGTGGAGCGGGCTCGTCGCGGGCGGCCTCGCGGCCGCCGTTCAGGCGCAAACCGCGACGGCCATGCTCGCGCCGACGGCGGGCAACACCGCCGCGGGTAGCGTCAGCTTCGCGCAGAAAGGTGACAAGGTTACGGTCACAGCAAAGATCAGCGGGCTCTCACCGGGAGGGCACGGTTTTCACATACACGAGAAGGGCGACTGCAGCGCGCCGGACGCGATGAGCGCAGGCGGTCACTTCAACCCGACAGGCAAGGCGCACGGCAACCCCGATTCGCCCGATCATCACGCGGGCGACATGCCGATGCTGCAGGCCGACGCAAGCGGCAATGCTAGCCTCACGGCAGAGCTTAGCGGTGTGAGCATCGGCACCGGGTCCGCCGACATCATCGGCAAGTCGGTGATCGTGCACAAGGACGCCGACGACTACAAGACGCAGCCGACAGGCAACTCCGGCGCGCGTCTCGCCTGTGGCGTGATTTCGAAGTCTTGACGGCATGGATCGTTGCGGCGGAAGAGCGAACGGGCTTCAAGCGCCGCTGCTGCGCGGGCTCGCAGTAGTCGTGGCGCTGTGCGCGGCGGGCTGCGGCGGCGCGCCCGCAAAGGAGGAGCCCGCCGCCGCGAAGGAGGCTAGCGCGGTGGCCAACCTCAGCCCCAAGAGCGGAAGCACGGTGCGTGGCGTGATCGCGTTCGCCCAGCGCGGCAACCGGGTCGTCGTCGCGGCGCAATTCTTCGAGCTCTTTCCGGGTCCTCACAGCCTCTACATTCACGAGGTGGGCAACTGCAGTTCCCCCAACGCAGCCAGTGCCGGCCCGGTCTGGAACATCGCGGGCGACGCGCGCAAGCGCACCGGAGACTTGCCGCAGGTGGTCGCGGGATCGGAAGGACGCGCGGACCTGTCGACCACCGTCTCGGGCATCTCGGTGGGCACCGGACGTCCGGACGACGTGATCGGCCATTCGGTGGTCATCCATGCGGGCGTCGATCCCGATCCCAAACCGGTGTTCGGGGAGCGCAACGGCTGGATCGCCTGCGGAGTCATCCAGCTCAACAACGGCGCGACGCTCAAGGACTTGCTCTGATTCGGCGCTTCAGTCTGCCACGCTAATCATCCCGCCGCGGCTCGCATGGGCTTCCTCGCCGACAAGAAGATACTGATCACCGGCCTGTTGTCGAACCGCTCGATCGCCTATGGGATCGCGCAGGCGTGCCGGCGCGAGGGCGCGGTGCTTGCATTCACCTTCGTCAACGAGGAGCTGAAAGAGCGCGTCGCCAAGCTCGCCGCGGAGTTGGGCGGCGCTCCGATCTTTCCCTGCGATGTGACGAGCGACGAGCAAATCGTCGCGCTGTTCGATTCGCTCGGCCGCGAATGGGGCGCGCTCGACGGGCTGGTGCATTCGATCGCCTTCGCGCCGCGCGATGCGCTTGCCGGGGATTTTCTGAATGCTCTTACGCGGGCCGCATTCGCGACCGCGCACGATATAAGCTCGTACAGCTTCGCGGCGCTCGCCAAGGGAGCGCGGCCGCTGATGGCGGGGCGCCGCGGCGCGCTGCTCACGCTCACTTACCTGGGAGCGGAGCGCGCGATCCAAAACTACAACGTGATGGGGCTCGCCAAGGCGAGTCTCGAGGCGAACGTCCGCTACCTTGCGCAGAGTCTCGGCCCGGAGGGAATCCGCGTTAACGCAATCTCCGCGGGCCCGATCAAGACGCTCGCCGCCGCCGGCATCAGCGGGTTCTCGAAGATTCTTCACTTCGTCGAGCGAACGGCGCCGCTGCGGCGCAACGTCACGATCGAGGAGGTGGGCAATGTTGCTGCGTTTCTCCTTTCCGACCTCGCCAGCGCGGTGACCGGCGAGGTGACCTATGTCGACAATGGCTTCTCGATCGTTGCTGCGGGGATGAGCGAGGAGTAGAACGCCGCACGTGCGCTCGCCCTCGGCATCCGGGTACGACGCGGTCATCGTCGGCGGCGGCCACAACGGCCTCGTCTGCGCGTGCTATCTCGCCACCGGCGGCCTGAAAGTCGCCGTGTTCGAGCGCCGCGACGTCGTCGGAGGCGCGGCCATCACGGAGGAGTTCCAGCCCGGTTTCCGCAACTCCTCGGCGAGCTACACGGTGAGCCTGCTGCATCCCAAGGTGATCCGCGACCTTCGCCTAGCTGCGCACGGGCTGCAGATCGTCGAGAGGCCGCTAGCGAACTTCCTGCCGCTGTCGGATCAGGAGTATCTGAAGGTCGGCGGTGGCTTGGCCGCGACGCAGGCGGAGGTCGGGCGTCGATCGCAGAAGGACGCCCAGGCGCTCCCGGGCTATTACGCGATGCTCGAGCGCGTCGCCAACGTCGTGCGCGCGCTGCTGCTCGAGACGCCTCCCAGCCTCGGAGGCGGAACGGCCGAGCTCGTACGCGCCTGGAGAGCCGGCCGCGGGCTCAAGCGTCTTTCGCTGAGCGAGCGCCGCGATGTGCTCGATCTCTTCACGAAAAGCGCCGGCGACATCCTCGACCAATGGTTCGAATCCGATCCGATCAAGGCGGCCTTTGGTTTCGACGCTGTCGTCGGCAATTTCGCGAGTCCGTACACTCCTGGCTCCGCTTACGTGCTGCTGCATCACGTCATGGGTGAGGTCAACGGCAAGCGCGGCCAGTGGGGGCACGCGCTCGGTGGCATGGGCGCGATCACGGAAGCGATGGCGCGGGAGGCGCGCAGGCAGGGTGTGGCGATTTTCACCGGGGCGCCCGTCGCACGCGTGACTGCACGCGACGGTGCGGTGACGGGCATCGCGCTCGACGACGGCACCGAGATCGCCGCCCCGCGCGTGGTCGCCAACGTGAATCCGAAGCTGCTCTATCTGCAGCTCATCGAGTCTTCCGCGCTTGAGCCGGAGTTTCGGCGACGCATCGAGGGCTACCGCTGCGCATCGGCGACCTTTCGCATGAACGTCGCGCTGGATACGGCGCCCGAATTCACCTGCCTGCCCGGCGACGGGCCGCACCTGCGCTCAGGCATCATCCTCGCACCGTCGCTCGCCTACATGGAGCGCGCGTATTTCGATGCCCGCACGATGGGCTGGTCGCGCGAGCCGATCGTCGAGCTGCTCATTCCCTCGCTCGTCGATCCATCGCTGGCGCCACCCGGGAAGCACGTGGCGAGCCTGTTCTGCCAGCACGCGAACCCGCTGCTGCCCGACGGACGCAGCTGGGACGCTGCGAGGGAGGAGGTCGCCGACCTGATGCTGCGCACCGTCAGCCGCTTCGCTCCGAACTTTGCTGCGACCGTGATCGCGCGCAAAGTGCTCTCGCCGCTCGATCTCGAGCGCGACTTCGGCCTTGTCGGGGGCGACATCTTTCACGGGCAGCTCATGCTCGATCAGCTCTTCGCGGCGCGACCCGTCCTCGGACACGGCGACTACCGCGGGCCGCTTCGCGGCCTGTACATGTGCGGCGCAGGCACGCACCCCGGGGGAGGCGTCAGCGGACTGCCGGGACACAACGCGGCGCGCGAGATTCTGCGCGACGCCAGGCGCCGAAGGCATCGCGCTAGTCGCGGAGTCGCGAAGTAAAGGCGACGCCCCGCGACTCTCGCCGCGGGGCGCCACAGGTACAAGTCGAAGCCAGCCGGTAAGCCGGGTTCTGTTACGGCGCGCCCTAAGAGCGCGCTATGACCGTCATTCATCTAGGCGTCGCGTTGCCGCGACGCTCAAGCCACCTACCCGCGGACTCAGCGAGCAGCGTCATCGTCCGCCTGCTTGGTGTTGCTCCGGATGGAGGTTGCCGCGTTTCACCCGCATCCTTTTGGTCGGATGCGACTCGTCTCTGTGGCCCTGTTCCTCGCTTTCGCCGACGCTCGCGCGTCTGGCTTATGGCGTCTGGGCGTTACCCAGCATCCCGCTCTACGGAGCCCGGACTTTCCTCTGCCGGCACATGAGTTGCCTCACGCCAGCAGCGACGGTCTGGCTGACTTCGAGGAGGTATTTTATCACCCTGATGCGTCCTCGACGCGCCAGTGGAGCAGCTCGCCTGCGAACAGTGGTACGACGCTCGTCTCGGCGAAAGGGTACTCTTCGGGAATCTTCCAGGCCTCGCGGCGCAGCGTCACCTTGTCGCGGTTGCGCGGCAAGCCGTAGAAATCAGGGCCGTGGAAGCTCGCGAAGCCTTCGAGGCGATCGAGCGCATCCGCGCTTTCGAAGGCCTGCGCATAGAGCTCGAGGGCTGCATGCGCGGAATAGCAGCCCGCACACCCGCATGCGCTCTCCTTCGCGTGCCTGCCGTGCGGCGCCGAGTCCGTGCCGAGGAAGAACTTGGGGCTGCCGCCCGTCGCGGCGCGCAGCAGGGCGAGCCGGTGCTTCTCGCGCTTGAGCACCGGCATGCAATACAGGTGCGGGCGAATCCGCCCGGCAAGCAGTGCGTTGCGCGACCAGAGCAGGTGTTGCGGAGTGATCGTCGCACCGATATGCGAGGCTGCGCCTGTCACGAAGTCGACGGCCTCCGCCGTGCTCGCGTGCTCCAGCACCACGCGCAGATGCGGGAAGTCGCGCACGATCCGGCTGAGCACGCGCTCGATGAACACGCGTTCGCGGTCGAAGATGTCGATCTCCGGATCGATTGCCTCGCCGTGCACAAGCAGAGGCAGGTTCTGCTGCTGCATTTCCTCCAGCACCGGGTAGACCCGCGAGATATCCCTCACGCCGGATTCGGAATGGGTCGTCGCGCCGGCGGGATAGTACTTGACCCCAGCAATGAAGCCGCTGCGGCGCGCGCGCACGATCTCCTCGGCCGTTGTCTGCTCCGTGAGATACAGCGTGAGCAGGGGTGCGAAGCGCGATCCCGCCGGCAACGCGCCAACGATGCGCTCACGGTAGGCCGCCGCCGCCACAACCGTCGTTACGGGAGGTTCGAGATTGGGCATCACCACCGCACGCGCGAAGACGCGCGCCGTAGCAGCGACCACCGCGCGCAGCGATTCGCCGTCACGCAAATGCAGATGCCAGTCGTCGGGTCGGACGAGAGTGAGCGTCGATGCGGTCATCGTTGCAGCCGGGCAGGCACGCCAGTCGCCGCGGATCGTTCTTGCGTCGATTATAAGCGGCGGGCAGGGCAGGCCCCTACAGAGGTTTGTCCCCGCAGCGAAAGCCGCTGCATGCGGTCCGCCTGGACGGCGAGCGAGGACTCGTCGAAGGCGGGTCGCGGAAACCGATCGCTTGCGCTGAGCGATTCAGGCTATAATCCCCGGTTCGTTAGGGCGCCACTGTGGATGCAGAAGGCGCCGATTTAGGGAAACAGGGATCACGCAACTCATGGCGCAAGCAAACGCTAGCAAGGGACGCCGCACCCCTCCGCGCTCACCGGCGGCCGCACCGCGGCCGACAGCGGCGCGGGCCGCGGAGAGCGGTGGGGGAAAGAAGGGCAAGGAGCTCACCGAAGAGGACTTGCTCAAGCAGGGCGAGAAGGACTACATGAACGACGCCCAGCGCGCGTTCTTCAAGCTGCGGCTCCTCGAATTGCGCGCACAGCTGCTCAACAATGCCGACGATACGGGGCAGCACCTGCGCGAGAACGAAATCACGACCGATCCCTCGGACCGCGCGACCCTGGAGGAGGAATACACGCTCGAGTTGCGCACGCGCGATCGCGAGCGCAAGCTCCTCAAGAAGGTCGAGAAGTCCCTGCGAATGATCGACGACGGGACTTACGGTTATTGTGAGGAGACTGGCGAGCCGATTGGGCTCGCGCGGCTGCTCGCTCGTCCGACCGCTACTCTGTCGCTCGAGGCGCAGGAGCGCCGCGAGCGCGTGCAAAAACTATACGGCGACGACTGATCCCTTGCGCCCTGCGCGCAAGGAAAACGGCCCGGCTCGCGCCGGGCCGTTTCGCTTTCTGCGGCTTGCTTACAGCCCGAAGATGGCGCGATGCGACCAGCCCCCGGCCATGAAGAAGAGCATGGGAATCGAGAGCATCGTGTTGGTCCGCGACGCGAGAAATGCCACCCGCCGTGCCTTGTTCTTTTCCTCGTCGGTCGCGGGCTTCAGGCCGAGGATCTTCTGCTGATTGGGCCAGATCAGCACCCAGACATTGAACAGCATGATCGTGCCAAGCCAGGCGCCCATGCCGATCCCCGCCATGCCGTGGCGGAACGTGAAAGCGTCGACGAACTTATCGCTCAGAAGCGTCGCGCCGGCGAGCCAGGTGACTACCGCCGCCCAGCGAAAATACAGCAGCGCCCTCGGCGCCACGTGCTTGGTGATGCCGGCGCCGGTCCCATCCGCCGTCGCAGCCTTCAACGCCGGCACCTGAACGAAGTTGAAATAGTAGAGCAGGCCTATCCACATCACACCGGCAAGGAAGTGGATCCACCGCGCTAGAGCCGGAACATAATCCATAGCCGTCACTCCCTCAGCCGAGAAGGCTCTTTACCACGAAGTAGAGGATCACCGTCAGAACCAGACCCGAGATGATCGTCCCCCAAAGCGAGTCAAGCGGATTCTTCATTTTCGTCGCTCCTTAACGCCGCACACTCCCTCCGCGACGGGAAACTTCCAGCGGAGCAGGGTGTCGATCCATTGTAGCAAGCGCCGGGTGGGCAATCCAGCCGGCAGACCGTGCGCGGGAAGCAAGCGGCCCGGCGCGTTTTTGTATTCGTTCCAAGACCATGAAGGAGAGTCAGTCATGCGGATTTCCCTTCCACCACTGCCTTACGCTCAGGATGCACTCGCACCCGTCATCTCGGCACGAACGATCGGCTTGCATTACGGGAAGCATCACCGTACCTATGTCGACAACCTGAACCGGCTCATCGCGGGGAGCGACCTCGAGGACAAGACGCTCGAGGAGATCGTTCGGGCGACCGCCGGCAACGCGGCGCGAACGGAGATCTTCAACAACGCCGGCCAGGTGTGGAACCACAATTTGTACTGGCGCTCGCTGCGCCCGGGAGGCGGCGGAGCGCCGAAGGGCGAGCTCGCCGATCGAATCGCCGCCGCGTTTGGTGATTACAAAGCGTTCAAGCTGCAGTTCGGAAAGGCGGCGCAGAGCCAGTTCGGCAGCGGCTGGGCTTGGCTTGTAGCCGACGGTGATGATCTGAAGATTGTGAAGACCGCGAATGCGGCCTCACCTCCCGCTTCGGCGCAGAGGGCGCTGTTTGCAGTCGATGTCTGGGAGCACGCCTATTATCTCGACTACGAGAATCGTCGAGCGGAGCACGTGGACGCCGTGCTCGACCGGTTGATCGATTGGGGGTTTGCGACAGAGAACTTCGCGAACCGAAAGCACGTGGCCGCCCACGCCGCGCCAAACTGAGTGGCGCGGACCTTCGCACTCGGCGCACGCCTCCGGGGCGTCGGCGCCGCGGCTTGTTGCGCGCCACGGAAGGGCACATAATCACTGACCTTTCCCGAGGGCGAGAACCGCTCGATGGCGTTTTCCCTGTTCCACAAGCCCGGGGCCAGACCCAAGGGCAAGCCCGAGCTGACGCCACAACACGATGCACGCGCGCCCAACAAGCGCGGACCGGCATCGGCACGTGAAGTCGCGGACACGGCCAAAGTCCAGGGTCGCGCGGTCGGGAAGCCGGCGGCACAGGGCGAGCTCCCGGACGCGCGAGATCGCGACATCACTCTGACCGGCCCCCCGAGCCTCATCGACTGGAGTCCCGGTTCGCCACCGAGCATCCAGGTCGCGGAAGCGAACCCGGGTCTTTGCGCCGTGCTCGAAAACGCGGCGCTGCTCTTCGCGAGCGGGCAAGCGCATCAGGCGCGACAGTTGCTCGAGCAAGGCGTGGCCACCGACGAGGAAGCGAAGCTCTCGCCGCTTGCATGGCTCGCGTTGTTCGACCTGCTGCAGCGCGCGGGAGATCGCACCGCGTTCGATCAGTTCGCCTTGCAGTACGTCGTTGCCTTCGAGCGCTCGGCACCTGCGTGGGAAGAGCGGGGAACCAAATCGGATACGGCTGCCCGGCCGGGGAGCGGCGGATATTTCGCGCTGACGGGCAAGCTTTCCACGGCCAACTCCGGCCAGATCGCGAACATGCTTGCAGCGATGAAGAAGCAACCGCAAGCGCGCCTGGATCTCGCCTCGCTCAGCGGTGCCGACGAAGCGGGGGCAAGGCTCCTGGCGAACGCGCTCGCGCAGCTGCGCAAGCACCGATATGCTCTCGCCCTGCAGCACCCGGAGAAGCTTCGGCAGGCGCTCGACCAGGCCGTGAAGCAGGGACGCGATGCGGGGGAGGGGTACTGGACGCTGCTGCTGGAACTGCTGCAGTGGCAGAACGACTTCAAGGCCTTCGAGGATCGCGCGCTCGAGTTCGCGATCGCCTTCGAGCTCTCGCCTCCCTCGTGGGAGCCGCCGACCGACGTCGCAGCACCCGCCGCGGCGGCCGATCCGCTTCCGGTGATCGACGCGCCCACCGATACGCTGGTCTGGCAGGGTTGCATGGCCGGTCCGACTGACGCGCAGCTGAAGAAGTTCACCGAGTTCCGCGAGGGGCGCAACGTGCTGCCCATCGACATGTCGGCAGTGGAGCGGATCGACTTCGTGTGCGCCGGCGCACTGCTCAACGCGATAGGACGCGCCGAGAGTCAGCGCAAGAGCGTGCAGATCTCCGGCGCCACGCCGATCATTCGGGCGCTGCTTCTGCTGATCGGCATATCGCCGCGGCACTTCGTGAAGAAGCCGCAATAGCGCGCTCGCCCGCGCGTCGCGCGCGGGGCCTTCTCTGATGGAAGCGTTTCACGGAACAACGATCCTCTCGGTTCGCCGCGGCGCGAGCGTCGCCCTCGGCGGAGACGGGCAGGTCACGCTCGGCAATGTCGTCATCAAGGCGACGGCGCGCAAGGTGCGCCGCATCTACAACGATCGCGTGCTGGCGGGATTCGCCGGCGCCACCGCCGATGCGTTCACGCTCTTCGAACGCTTCGAGGCCAAGCTCGAGAAGCATCAGGGACATCTGCAGCGCGCCGCCGTCGAGCTGGCGAAGGATTGGCGCTCCGACCGTGTGCTGCGCCGCCTGGAAGCGATGCTGGCGGTCGCCGACACGAAAGCCTCGCTGGTCCTTACCGGCGCCGGCGATGTGCTCGAGCCGGAGCACGACATCGTTGCCATCGGCTCCGGGGGCGCGTACGCGCAAGCCGCCGCGCGAGCGCTGCTCGCCCACACCCAGCTCTCCGCTGCAGAGATCGTGAAGGAGGCGCTCACGATCGCCGCGGAGCTCTGCATCTACACCAACGAGAACCTGGTGATCGAAACGCTGGAGGGGAGCTGATGCAGGCGGGCGCGGGCGGCGCGCCGCGCGACGCCGTCGTTCTCGGCGCGGGTCCCGTGGGTCTCGCGCTCGCCGCAGCGCTGGCGCGCGAGGGACTCGCGGTGGCCATCGTCGATCGGACGGCGGTTGCTGCATCCGACGATCGGCGGGACCAACAGGACTGGGACGCCCGCGTCTATGCGATCAGCCCCGGCAGCGCGGAATTCCTGCGCAGCATCGGTGCCTGGCAGCGCCTGCCGGTCGAGCGTCTCGCGGCGATCGAGACGATGGACGTTCGCGGTGACGCGAGTGGTCGCATCGTATTCACGGCCTACGAGCTCGGCGAAAGGGCGCTTGCTTGGATCGTCGAGCACCGGGAGCTCATGGCGGCGCTGACGGAGACGGTACGCACCTGCGAGCGCGTCGAGGTGCTCGCGCCGTGCGAGCCGGCTTCGATTGCGTGGCACGCCGAGGCAGCCGAGCTGCAGCTCACCGACGGGCGCAGCATCGCGGCGGCGCTGATGGTCGGGGCCGATGGGGTGCGCTCCTGGGCGCGTACGCAGGCGGGAATCGGAAGCGAGCCTCGCCCCTACGGCCAGACCGCGGTGGTGACCAACTTCGCGACCGAGCATGCGCACCGGGGCTGCGCCTATCAATGGTTCCTCGGCCGGCAAGGCGTGCTCGCATGGCTTCCGCTGCCCGGCCGACGAATGTCGATCGTGTGGTCAGCGCCGGAAGCGCTCGCGGGAGAGATCGCCGCGCTCGACCACGGACAACTCGCGCAGCGCGTGGCGAGCGCGGGCGCCAACGCCTTGGGGCGGATCGAGCTGATCACCGCGCCGGCGACCTTTCCACTGTCCTTCCTCAAGCTGCCTTCGGCGGTCGCACATCGCTTCGCGCTGGTCGGCGATGCCGCACACGGCGTCCATCCGCTCGCCGGTCAGGGCGTGAACCTCGGCTTCGGCGACGCCGCCGCGCTGGCCGCGGTCCTCGGCGCACGAGGCCCGGTGAGCGATGCCGGCGCCGGGATTCTCCTCGAGCGCTACGCGCGCAGGCGCGCTTTGCCCGTGCTGGCGATGCAGGTTGTCACCGATGGGCTGGTGCGCCTGTTCGACGCACCGTCGCTGCAGGGTCTTCGCAACGGCGGCATGCGTGCCGTGGGCGCCTTGTCTCCGTTAAGGCGGCTTCTGGCTTCGGCCCCGCTGCGCTAAACTGTCGCTCCCTTTCGACGCCGCGGAGTGTTCGTGCGCCTACATTGGTTTGCTGCTTCAGTCCTTGCGGCCTGCGTCTGGCAGGCACTACCCGTTCTAGCGCAGGATGCCGCGAAGCCCGACGCCGCGACACGGGAGGCGGCCGCAGTCAGGAAACTGCTCGAGACGAAGTTCCCGGGCGCCGTCATCAGCAACGTGAGCAGGTCGCCGTACTTCGGCCTCTATGAGGCGCAGTTCGACGACAGGCTGGTCTACACGGATCCACAAGTTACCTACGTCGTCGTCGGCGCCGTGTTCAGCGCCGACACGAAGGAGAATTTGACCGACGCCCGGCTGCGCGAGCTCACGCGCGTGCCTTGGGATTCGCTGCCGCTCAACCTCGCCTTCAAGCGCGTGAAGGGAAACGGCTCACGCCGGCTGGCGATCTTCGCCGATGCTGACTGCCCGTTTTGCAAGAAACTCGAGGGCGATCTCAGACGGGTCGACGATGTAACGATCTATACGTTCCTGTTTCCGATCGACGAGCTCCATCCCGATGCGGCGCGCAAGTCCGCGATCCTTTGGTGCGCGCCGGACAGGGCCAAGGCCTGGGAGGCTTATTTCGCCTCCGGCAAGCTTCCCGACAACAAGGGCGACTGCCCCACTCCGATCGCCGAGACCGCGGAGCTCGGGAAGCGACTCCACGTCGGCGCCACGCCGACGCTGGTGTTCGCCGACGGTTCGGTTGTGCCGGGGGCGATCCCGCTTGCCGAGCTCGAGCGGGAGATCAGCAAGGGCGAAGTGCAGGCGAAGAAGCTCGCTGCCGAGAAAAAGTAGCAGGCGGCATCGCGACGGAGGCAACCGTGGCAATTCTCGACTTCATCAGCAAGCAGTTCATCGACATCATCCAATGGACGGATGATTCGCGCGACACGCTTTCCTTCCGCTTTCCCGACGAGGACAAGGAGATCAAGCGCGGCGCGCAGCTCATCGTCCGGGAATCGCAGATCGCGCAGTTCGTCTACCTGGGCCAGTTCGGCGACACCTTCGCCCCGGGCAAATACACGCTGACCACGGACAACATTCCGGTGCTCACGGACCTCAAGGGCTGGAAGTACGGTCTCGAGAGTCCGTTCAAGGCCGACGTGTACTTCGTGATGACGCGCCTTTTCACCGGCAACAAATGGGGCACGGCCAACCCGGTGATGATGCGCGATCAGGATTTCGGCGTCGTGCGCCTGCGCGCCTTCGGCATCTACGACTTCCGGATCTCGGATCCGAAGCTCTTTCTCAAGGAGGTCGCGGGAACCGACGATCACTTCCGCCTCGACGAGTTCAACGACACGATGCGCTCGCGCATCGTGAGCGTGTTCTCCGAGGCGCTCGCACAATCGAAGATCCCGGCGCTTGACGTGGCAGCGCGCTACGCCGAGCTGGGTGCGGCACTGCTGCCGCTGATCAATCCGCAGACCACCTCGAAGTACGGCCTCGAGATCACGAGCTTCGTGGTCGAAAACGTCTCCGTGCCGCCGGAGGTCGAGCAGGCCATCGACAAGCGCTCGAGCATGGCTGCCGTCGGCAATCTCAACGATTACGTGAAGTTTCAGATGGCGCAGGGCTTGGAGAAGGGCGACGGCGGCGCCGGCGGCATGGCCACGCAGATGGCCGTAGGGATGGCGATGGCGCAGCAGATGATGAACCAGGCCGGCGGCATCCTCGGCGGTCAGGCAACGCCCGGCGTGCAGGCTCCCGGTGCAGGCCAGGCACCGGCGACTGATCTGATGTCGCCCGCGCAGGTGGCGCAGCTCCTCGGCGTAGCCGAATCCGACGTGATGGCGAGTCTCGAGAAGGGCGACCTCAAGGGCAAGCAGATCGGGACGCAATGGCGCATCACCCGGGCCGCCGTCGATCAGTTCCTGCGATCCTGAGCGAACCATGATCCGCCGCCTGGCATTGGAAGGATCGTGGCTCCTGGCGCTGGTCTGCCTCGTGCTTTTCGCGCCGGTGCCGGCGCACGCGCAAGACCCGCGAGCGACCGCGGCGCAAGGTGCTGCGCGTGCATGGCTTGCGCTGGTCGACAAGGGCGATGTGGACGCGGCCTATGCAGCCTCAGGCAAGAAATTCAAGGAGCAGCTCGACGCGGAAGGCTGGCGCGCGGCGGTCGCCAAGGCGCGCGAGCCGCTCGGAGCGTTCGTCAACCGGACCGCGGTCGCGACACGGTTCGATACCAAGTTTCCCGGTGGGCCCGACGGAGACTACGCCCAGGTTCTCTTCGAGTGCGAGTACGCGAACGGACAGGAGCTCCACGAGACGGTCACCCTCGAGCGCGAGTCCGACGGCGTGTGGCGCGTGATGGGCTATCTCATCCGTTGAAGTCCGAGCTCGCCTAGCCAATGACGGATCCGCCCGGATCCGCGCCCGAGATTGCGGCGCGGCAGAAGTATTCTTGCCCTGCCTGCGGCGCAGAGGCGGTGTGGAATCCCGGCAAGCAGGCGCTGGTTTGCGCATTCTGCGGCACGGTCTCCCCGGCAAAGCTCGATGTCGACACGGGCAAGATCGTCGAGCACGAGCTCGTCGCCGCGCTGCGCAGCCTCGGCGAGGATCGTCGCGGCTGGCAGAGCGACAAGCGCTATGTGAAATGCCAGAGCTGCCAGGCGATCTCGGTGCTCGACCCGGCGCGGCAGGCGCAACGCTGCGAATTCTGCGGCTCGGCGCAACTCGTGCCCTATGAGCAGAGCAGGGAGTCGTTCCGCCCGGAGAGCCTGCTCCCGTTCAGAATCACCGAGGCGCAGGCGCGCGACGGCATCCGCGCCTGGTACAGTCGCCTGTGGCTCGCGCCCGGCGCGCTCAAGCGCCGCGCGCTGACCGACACGGTCAAGGGCGTCTACCTCCCCTACTGGACCTTCGACGCGCAAGTCGACGCCGAGTGGACGGCCGAGGCAGGCTACTATTACTACACGACCGAGAGCTACACCGACGCGAGCGGGCGCACGCAGTCGCGTCAGGTCCAACACGTGCGCTGGGAGCCGGCCGCGGGCAGGGTCTCGCATTTCTTCGACGACGACCTCGTATGCGCGTCGATCGGCGTTCACCCGGATCTCGTCCGCGGAATCGAGCCGTTCCCCACGGCCGAGCTCAAGCCCTACGATGCAGGATACGTTGCAGGCTGGGTCGTCGAGCGTTACCAGATCGATCTGCTCGGCGCGGCGAAGGCCTCGCGCGAAGCGATGGATGCGAAGCTGCGACAGATGTGCGCGGCGCAGATTCCGGGAGACACCTATCGCAACCTCGAGGTGCGCGCCAGCTACTCGGGGCAGACTTTCAAGCACATCCTGGCGCCGATCTGGCTGCTGAGCTACTCCTTCGGGGCGAGGGCTTTCCAGGCGGTGATGAATGGGTTCACGGGTTCGATCAAGGGCGAGTATCCGAAGAGCTGGGTCAAGGTGACGCTGCTCGTGCTTGCGATCATCGTGCTCGTGCTGATCGCCTTTTCGCTGGGCACGCATCGATGAGGCGAACCGAACACCGGCAGGAGGTGCCATGCATGCTGCAATCGTGACGGGTGTTTCGCGCGGACTGGGCGAGTCGATGGCGGCGGCGCTGCTCGCGGAGGGCTATACGGTGCTCGGCGTCGGACGCCGCAGCAGCGCGCGCCTCGCGGGCGAGCGCTACCGCTTCGCTTCCTTCGACCTCGCGGAAGCGGAGAAGACACGCGGGGTGCTCGAGGCGCCGTTTCGGGCGCTTGCCGCGGAGAAGCCGGAATCGATCTGCCTCGTCAACAATGCGGCGGTCGCCGGACCGGTCGGCGTGCTGGGCCGGCTCCAGGACGCCGCGAGCCTCGGATCACTCGAGGTAAACCTCATCGCGCCGCTCGTGCTCTGCAACCTCTTCTGCGCCGTCTTCGCCGATGAGAGCCTGTCCCGTCGCGTGATCAACGTCTCGTCCGGGGCGGCGCAATCGGCGCTCCCCGGCGAAGGGCTCTACTGCGTGGCCAAGGCCGGTCTTGAAATGCTGACCAGGGTGCTCGCCGCCGAGCAGAAAGCGCCCGGTTTCCGTGCAATCAACGTGCGGCCGGGAATCATCGACACGGAGATGCAACTCTTTGCGCGCTCGCAGTCGCCGGACGCGCTGCCCTGCGTGGACATGTTTCGCGAATTTCACAGTCAGGGGCGCCTCGTGCCACCCGACGTCGTGGCGGAGAAGATCGTGGCGAAACTCGTGCTCGCCGATGTCGAGCACGGACGCACGTACACGTACCAGGAGCTTTGAGGCGCCGCCGCTCGCACCTTCAGTGCCGCGCGGGCAGCGGGCGGAGGCGATATTCGAGCAGGCTCGGTTCCGCGCCGGCCTCCCACGTGAAGCAGTAGATCTCGCTGCGATCGGCGGTGAGCTCGCCGCCGTCCTGCTTCACGTCGCGGCGCGTGATCGGCACGATCACCGCGTTTCCGTCGGGGTAGTGGATGTTGAAGGCGACCGGCGCGACGCTGCTGAAGTAGTAGTCGACGCGCTCGCCGGCGTCGAGCCGCGCGCACTGCTCGTAGACTGCGTACGGCGCCAGCTCGATGCCGGCGGCGCCACGCGGAGCGTCGAGGCGGTACGGGGCATCCGTGCAGGCGGCGAGCATGAGGCCGATCGCTGCAGTGTAGCTAGCGGACCGCATGCCGGCGTCCTCGGCGCGTGCCTCGCTCCCAGTCTTCGGCGAGAATCGCCCAGCGCTGATGATCACGCCAGCGGCCGGCAATCTTCACGTAGCGGCGCGAGAACCCCTCACAGGTGAAGCCCGCGGCTCGAACGAGCGCGACGGAGCGGCGATTGCCGGGCTGCACGTTGGCCTCGATGCGATGCAACCTGAGCTTGCGAAAAGCCGCGTGCAGGACGAGCGCGAGCCCTTCGGCCATGTAGCCGCGTCCGGCATGCGGCGCGAGCCCGTAATAGCCCAGATAGGCGCTGCGAAAAGACCCACGCACTATCTCGCTCAGGTTGAACACGCCGACCGGTGCGTCATCCTCCGCCCGGCAGACAAGAAAACCCACTTGGGTAGCGCTCGCGCGGCGCGACCTCGCTCCTGCGAAGCGGCGCAGATAATTCGCGAAACCCGCGGCGGATCTCGGCGCGCGGACCCAGTTCGCGTGCAGCGCGCGGCTCGCCCTGACGGCCGCGACGAACGCCGGGCCGTCGGCGTACCGCGGGCTTCGCAGGTAGACGCTGCCACTCGCCGCGCGAGTCGTGCGTTTGGCCGCTGGCATAATCGGCATATTAGCAACCGACCTCGAGCGAAGATGAGCAAGTGGGTGGAAGGCAAGGTGGTCGACAAGCAGCTGTGGACCGACCGGCTGGTCACCCTGCGCATCGCCGCGCCCGAAGTGAGCTTCGTCGCCGGCCAATTCGCGCGCCTCGCGCTTCCCGCGCCCTCCGGCGCGAAGGAGCCGATGCTGGGGCGCCCCTATTCGTTCGTCAATCCGCCCGATCGAGCGCCGCACGAGTTCTATTTCAACGTGCTGCCGGAAGGGCCGCTATCGCCGCGACTGGCGGCACTCGCCACCGGCGATCCGGTGTGGCTGCTCGATCGCGCGAACGGGTTTTTCTGCGCCACGGAGCTGCCCGACGCAGCCGCCTTGTGGTGTCTGTCCACAGGCACGGGCCTCGGCCCTTTCCTTTCCATCCTGCGCACCGAGGAGCCGTGGGAGAAATTCGAGCGAATCGTCCTGGTGCATGCCGTGAGGCATGCGGCTGATCTTTCCTACGGCGAGGTCATCGCTGCCATCGCAAGCGCGCGCCCCGGTCGGTTCCGATTCGCCAGCTTCGTGAGCCGGGAGGCGCACCGCGGCGCCCTGCCGGGGCGCATCCCGGAAGCGATCCACGATGGTCGCCTTGAGGCGCGCACCGGGGTTCCGCTGACCCCGGCCAACGCGCACGCGATGTTATGCGGAAATCCGGACATGGTACGAGAGACACAGGCCGTGCTCGAAGCGCGCGGCATGCGCCGGCACCGCCGGCGAGAGCCTGGGCACTTCACGGTGGAGACTTATTGGTAGCGGCCGACGCGCGGCCGATGCCCAACGCAAGGTGTTGAGGAAGCCGCGGCGACCACAGCCGCGGTGGCCGCGCCAGCCAGCCACGTTGTACACGACGGCTCGCCCAGAGGCTGACGTCAGCTTATCGCTTTCGTTAGCGGGATCGTCGCGCCGAAAAGCTCGCGCCGCGGATCAGCCTTTGACGTCGAGGAGTTCGACTTCGAATATCAGCGTTGCGTCGGGAGGGATGACGCCCCCGCCGGCGCCGCGCCGGCCGTAGGCCATGTATGACGGGATGATTAGGGTGCGCTTGCCGCCGACGCGCATGCCGGGCACGCCCTCATCCCAGCCGGCGATCACCTGACCGCTTCCTAGAACAAAACTGAACGGAGTCGGCCCATCGCGCGAAGAGTCGAATTTCTTGCCCTTTTTGTCAGTCGCGTAGGGATCGTAGAGCCATCCGGTGTAGTGAACAACCACGGTCTTTCCCTTGACCGCCTCGGCGCCTGTTCCAGCGGTGGAATCGATCTTCTCGAGCTTCGTAACGTTGGCACCCATCTTGCTTTCATGTGTATTGGGAGCGCCGGCAGGTGCCTGCGCGAGTGCGACCGCCGAGGGAACGAGGAAGACTGCGGCGCTGGCAGAAGCGAGGCGCCAGGCGCGGTTGAGAATCGCATCGGAGATCATATCGAGGATTGGCGGATGGTGATTGGAGGCAACGGGTTTCGCTCGCGCGAGGACATCGTCGTAATTTGCTCCATTACGGCGCCGTTTTGCATCGCTGGCGATTATGGGCTATAAGCTAAAGCTACGCCACACGGTCGATCCGCTTCGCGCGAAGCGGCATTGACCGCCAAAGGCGGCGCGATTCGAACTGCTTCCGCTCGACGCCCGTCGGGTGCACCCATGAAGGCGATGCTCGGATTTCTCACCGCTCAGGCCAAGGAACCGGCCGACCCGCTGCAGAGCGCGAAGAGCGCCGGCGCGTGGCTGCGCGAGCTGCCGGCGCTCGACGTGATCGGGCGGCAGCAGCACGTAATGCGCGCTCTCGATACGATGCGCAAGTCGCAGCCGACCATCGACCTCTCGCGCGTAGGCGCGATCCAGTTCGTCGATGCGGCGCTCGGCGCCGATCGGCGGCAGCTGATAAAGCAGTACATCGAGAATGCGGAAGGCTCGCCGAAGCTTGCCGAGCGCATCTGGCACTCGCTGTGGGAGATAAGCCAGGCGTTCACGCTCACCTATCAGACGGCGCTCGAGCACGCCCTGGGCCAGCCCGCGAACGCGCGTTGGAAGTCCGTGCTGCCGCTGTTGTTCGTCCGGCTCGTGCACTTTCACGGCACCGACGCGAAGCTGCGCGTCTTCAAATACGAGCGCTGGATTCCCGCCAAATGGATGGAGCTGCACCAGATCTACCTGCGCGCATGCGAGATGTCCTGCGATCGGGTAGCAGCCGCGCTCCCGGCGGCCGGCAGCGGCGCTCAGACGTGGACGGCCGAGCAGGAATATCTCTACGTGCTGCTCGTGCACCAGCTCAACACCGGCAACCTTGGTCCTGCAGAGATCGACTGGGCGAGCTCTCAGCTCAGGGCCTGGAGTCGCCGCTTGTCGCTCGATCAGATCCCCAAGTCGGTCGAAGGTTTCTTCGTCGACCTGGCTGGTCGCGCCGGGTTGGTGAGACGCAACGGCAACGACCGTGGCTCGATGCTGCGCTACGTCGACACGACGCCGCTCTCGGATGCGCTCGAGCGCGCCGTCGCCGCGCTGCGCGAGGCCGAGTCGACCGATCAGGGCCCGGTCGCAGCGATCAATCAACAGCGCCAGGCGGTGCTGCGCAAGATTCACCCCGCGTTGTCGCCGACAACAGCCGCAGATCTTCGCCGCGACCCGCGCACCGCGGTCGCCGTGTCCGCCCGTGTGCGCATCGGCCTTGCACGCATCTGCCAGGACCTGGGATCCAAAGCGGGCGGCGAGTCCGCCCCCGAACCAAGCGCCGGCACCGAACAAATTGAAGTCTTCCCGGTGGCCGGAGCTCCGCGCCCGAAGCGCAAGCCGCTCGTAGAGGACGACTCGCTCGCGGCGAGCCTTTCCTCCTGGACCGACCCGATGTGGGAGGTCAAGGATCGGAGCGTTGCTGGGCTTCGCATTGCGGCTACAGGAGGGATCGGCCAGAGCCTCTCGCTCGGCGCGCTCGTGGCTGTGCGGCAATCGGATGTGGACGGTTGGCTGCTTGGCGTAGTCCGGCGGCTCAATAAAGTGTCGAGCGAGGAAGTCGAAGCCGGGGTCAACATCATCGCCGAGCGGATGGTCGCAGTGACGCTCGCCGCGAAGCGCCGCGCCAACGAGGAGATGAGCTACGTCATCGACGGGCTCGATCTGTCGACCATGGGCGAGCGCTTCGGCGGCCTGTACCTGCCGCCGCCATCGCGGCCCGACAAGCCGCTTGCCATGAAGACGCTGATCGTGCCGACTAGCGAGTACGCCGACGGCCGCAACGTAATTCTCACGACGACCAACTCCGTTTACACGGTCGCGCTCCGCTATCTTGTCGAGCAGCGCCCGGACTGGAGCTGGGCGACCATCCAGATCCTCGACAAGCAACCGCGGGAAGGCTGACCGCTCGACCACGGTTGCAGTGCGCCTCGGCATCTCGCCGCGTGACCCCTCGGCGTCGCTGCGCGCGAGGCTCACTTAGTCGAGCGGTCGGAACTTCAGTGTCAGGTTGCGGCGGAACATCTCGGGCGTATCCGGGCGAGGCAGCGGCGAGGACTTGAGAATCGCCCGCTGCACGGCCTCATCGTACGCACGCACGCCGCTCGACTTGCCGAGCTGCACGTCGATGATCTCTCCAGTCGGCAGCTGCACGACATCGAACACGGCTTCGGGATTGCCTGCCATGTCGGGTGGAAGGACGACGTTGCCCCGGATCTTGGCCTGGACGCGGCGAATGTAGTCCGCGTCCGCTTTCGCGCGCGCGGCGTTCAGGGCGATCTGCTGCTGCGCCCGCTGCTCGCGCTCGGCCTGCGCTTTGAGCGCCGCGGCTTCGAGTGCCTGACGCTCGCGCGCGTCGGCGAGACGCTTCTCCTGCTGCTTGCGCTCCGTCTCACGCTTCTGCGCTTCCTGCTTTTCGCGTTCCTTGCGCTCGCGCTCGGCCTGCGCCTGCTTTTCCTTCAGCGCAATGTCGGGCTTCGCGGGCGGCTCGGCCTTGGGGACGGGCTTCGGCGGCTCCGGCTTGGGAGGCTCGACCTTAGGTGGCTCGGGCGGCTCCGGCACTGGCGCGGGCTTGGGCGGCTCGACCGGCGGTTGCGGCTGTGCCTTTACTGATTCCGTCTTTTCCACCGGCGGGGCGTAGACTTCGACCGCGACCGTTTCTGGCAATGGATTGCGCCACGAAACGTGAAAGATCAGGAACAGCACGAACCCCAGGTTGACCGCGATCGCCAGTATCGCGGCGATCCATTTGCCGGCCGAACGGCCGGAGTCCGCTCGCTGCGGTCTCATGCCGGTCAGTTCTGCTTCGTTTGCAGCACGAGCCCGACCTTGCGCACGCCGCCGCGCTGAAGGATGTCCAGCACATCGATCACGTCGGCGTAACGCAGCGAACGGTCGGCTTCGATGACGACTGCTTGGTCCGGTTTCTTCGCCTGGCGCTCGCGCACGCGTGTCACGAGGTCACCGCGCGAGATGCGCACTTGCGGCGCGCTCGGAGTATCGCGCAACCAAAGCGACTGGTCGGCCTTCAGGACGACCTCGAGCGGGGCCACCGGCGCCGCGAGCTTCATACCGACGCTCGGCAGGTCGACTACCCCCGGCGTGATCAGCGGCGCGGTGACCATGAAGATCACGAGTAGCACCAGCATCACGTCGATGTAGGGCACGACGTTGATCTGGTTGATCGATTTGCGGTGATGGCGCAAGACTCAGCCCTGCCGCTGCAGAATGTTCGAGAATTCCTCGATGAAGGTTTCGAACCGGGTCGCCAGCCGATCGACGTCGTGGGTATAGCGGTTGTACGCGATGACCGCGGGAATCGCGGCGAAGAGCCCGATTGCGGTGGCGATGAGCGCCTCGGCGATACCTGGAGCCACCTGCGCCAGCGTGGCCTGCCCGACGCTGGCGAGCCCCCGAAAGGCGTTCATGATGCCCCAGACGGTTCCGAACAGCCCGATGTACGGCGATACCGAGCCAACGGTCGCGAGGCCGGCAAGGTTGGCCTCCAGCGCGTCGGTCTCCCTCTGGTAGGAGGCGCGCATCGCGCGGCGCGTGCTGTCCATCGTCGCGCCCGCAGTGCTTCCCTGGCGGCGGTGCTTGGCGTACTCGCGAAAGCCCGCCGAGAAAACGCGCTCGAGCGCGCCGCCGCGGTTCTGGCTCGCCCGCTGGAACAGCTCGTTCAGGTCGCCTCCCTTCCAGAACTCGTCCTCGAAGCGGTCGGTCTCGCGCGCGGCACGCTTCAGGCTGAACAGCTTGATGAAGATCTGCCACCACGACCAGAGCGAGAACGCGAACAGCAACGCGATCACCGACTGCACGACCACGCTGGCGTTGGCGATCATTGCGACGAAGCTCAGGTCCGAATGCAGGTTCAAGCTGAAACCTCCATCTTTGCGGCCACGGCGGCCGGTATGCGCACCGGCCGCCCGCTCGAGCGATCGAGGCAGGCAAGCGTCACCGTGGCGCGGGCCAGGGTAGCGCCGTTGCGCAGCACGTCCTGCGCCATCACCAGCCGCCCGCGGCCGCGCTCGCGCAGCATGAGCGTGACCTCGAGCGCGTCGTAGAGCCGGGCCGGCTCCTTGTACTCGATCTCCAGGCGATGGACCACGAAGCTGACGCCATGTTCACGCTCGAGCGCAGGCAACGCGAAGCCCGCCCGGGCGAGCCACTCGGTGCGGGCGCGCTCGAGAAACTTGAGGTAGTTGGCGTAATAGACGATCCCGGCGGCGTCGGTGTCCTCGTAGTAAACGCGTACGGGCCAGCGAAAGGGCTCCGCCGTCGTCATTCGCTCGAGAAGAGCTCGCCCACGGCACCGGGAGGGGCAAGGCCGAAGTGGCGGTAGGAAAGAGCGGTGGCGACGCGACCGCGGTTCGTGCGCTGGAGAAACCCCTGCTGGATCAGGAACGGCTCGAGCACGTCCTCGATCGTGTCGCGCTCCTCGCCGATCGCTGCGGAGAGGTTGTCGATGCCTACCGGCCCGCCGGCGAACTTGTCGAGTACGCAGCGAAGGAGCTTGCGATCCATGACGTCGAGGCCGGACGTGTCGACGTCAAGCACAGACAGCCCTGCGTCGGCGACATCGCGCGTGATCCGGCCGGTTGCCCGGACTTCGGCGTAATCGCGTACTCGGCGCAGCAACCGGTTCGCCACGCGAGGTGTTCCGCGCGCGCGCCGCGCGATCTCCAGGCTGCCTTCGGGGTCGAGCGCGATCTCCAGCAGCTTCGCGGAGCGCGTGACGATGCGGGTGAGCTCCTCCGGGGTGTAGAACTCCAGGCGGGCGACGATGCCGAAGCGGTCGCGCAGCGGATTGGTGAGCATGCCGGCGCGCGTGGTCGCGCCGATCAGCGTGAACGGGGGCAAATCGAGCTTCACCGATCTTGCTGCCGGTCCTTCGCCGATCATGATGTCGATCTGGAAATCTTCGAGCGCGGGATAGAGGATCTCTTCCACGACGGGCGAGAGACGGTGAATCTCGTCGATGAAGAGCACATCGCGGGGCTCGAGATTCGTCAGCAGCGCTGCCAGATCGCCCGCACGCTCCAGAACGGGGCCGGAGGTCTGGCGCAGGTTGACGCCGAGCTCGTGCGCGATGATGTGCGAGAGCGTGGTCTTGCCCAAACCCGGCGGTCCGAACAGGAGCACGTGGTCGAGCGACTCTTTGCGCCGTAGCGCAGCCTCGATGAAGATGGCGAGCTGGCTGCGGATCTTCTCCTGGCCGACATACTCGGTCAGCGCGCGCGGGCGCAGCGTGCGCTCGAACGCCTCCTCCTGCGGAGTCGCGGGAGCTGCGACGAGGCGATCGGTTTCGATCATGGGCGGAGCGTGCCGATGCCGAGCATTATGCCTTGGCCAGGAGCTTCAGCGCCTGCTTGATGCCGTCGGCCACGGCTACCCCATCGGGGAGCTGCTTGACCGCGTGCACCGCCTCCTTGTCGCTGTAGCCGAGCGCGAGTAACGCGTTGAGCACATCCGAAGTCACGGGAGGCGCTCGATGCACGCCGACTGCAGCCGTGAGATCGGCGCCGAGCTTGTCCTTGAGCTCCAGCAGCAGCCGCTCGGCGGTCTTCTTGCCGATACCGGGGATCTTCGTGAGCCGTCCTGATTCCTGCAGGCTGACCGCCTGCGCAAGCTCGGCCACTGACAGCCCGGAGAGGACGGAAAGCGCGGTGCGCGCACCGATGCCGCTGATCCGGATGAGCTGGCGGAATGCGCGCCGCTCGGCCTCCGAGCCGAATCCGAACAGCAGATGCGCGTCCTCGCGCACGATCAGATGCGTAAGCAGCGTGATGCTTTCGCCAATGCCGGGGAGGTTGTAGAACGTGCTCATCGGGACGTCGATCTCGTAGGCGACGCCGCGCACGTCGAGCAGGATCTGCGGGGGATTCTTCTCGACGAGCGTTCCGGAAAGACGACCGATCATGGGCGAACCGCGGGCGGCGTGAGCGGCATTATCCCATGACGACCGCCGCCCGACCGGTGCGCTGCGCGAGCGCGCTAGCGAAACCGCCCGCGCCGCCTTCCGCGCTTCGCATAGGCGACGCCGCCGAAGCCCTCGCCGCCGTGGGCGTGACAGATTGCGCAGGCGAGCGCATCGGCGGCGTCGGTCGAAGGGCGCGCCGGCAGCGCAAGCAGGCGGCGCACCATCTCCTGCACCTGCTCTTTGGCCGCCTGACCGTGTCCGACCACCGCCTGCTTGATCTGCAGCGCCGTGTATTCGTTGACCGGCAGTTCGGCCAGGACCGCGGCGGAGATCGCGGCTCCGCGTGCCTGCCCGAGGAGCAGCGTCGAGCGAGGGTTGACGTTGACGAACACCTTCTCGATGGCCACCTCGCCCGGCGCGTGGGTCGCGATGACGGTGCCGAGGTCGCGCAGAATGATCTTGAGTCGCTCCGGGAGCTCGCCCGGGCTCATGCGGATGCAGCCGCTCGTCACGTAACGAAGCCGCGCGCCGTTCGCTTCGATCACTCCGAATCCCGTGACGCGCAGACCGGGGTCGATCCCCAGTATTCGCCGCACCCTTGGAGCGTCAATGCGCTCTGACATGGACCGGGGGAAGGCGCACGGCTACACCGGCTCGAGCACCGCGGTCGTGTAGACTTCCTGCACGTCGTCAAGCGCCTCGAAGGCGTCGAGGAGCTTCTGCATCCGGGCCGCGTCCTCGCCCTTGAGCGACGTTTCGGAGAGCGGCTTCATCGTGACCTCCGCGAGCTCCGGCTTCAATCCCGCTTTGGCCAGCGCTTCCCTCACGGGGACGAAGCTCTGCGTGGTCGTGACCACTTCGATCGAGCCGTCGTCGTTGTTGACGACGTCTTCAGCCCCGGCGTCAAGAGCGATTTCGAGCAGCTTGTTCTCGTCGGTTCCCGGCGCGAAGACGAGCTGTCCGCAGTGCTTGAACAGGAAGGCGACCGAGCCGTCGGTGCCCAGGTTGCCGCCATGCTTCGTAAATGCGTGACGAATGTCGGCGACAGTGCGCGTGCGGTTGTCGGTCATGCAATCGACGATCACCGCGGCGCCGTTGATGCCGTAGCCCTCGTAGCGCACCTCCTCGTAGTTGGCGCCCTCGAGCGCGCCGGCGCCGCGCTTGATCGCGCGCTCGATGGTGTCCTTCGGCATGTTGTGATCGGTGGCCTTGTCGACGGCGAGACGCAGGCGCGGATTGCTCGAGATGTCGCCAGCGCCGAGCCGCGCCGCCACCGTGATCTCGCGTATCAGGCGACTGAAGATCTTGCCGCGCTTCGCGTCGGTCGCCGCCTTGCGGTGCTTGATGTTGGCCCACTTGCTGTGTCCGGCCATGGGCGATGCTCGATGAAAAAACCGCTTGATTATACGCGTGAGGTCACCGCCGCACCGTGCGTGGCGACGACAGACGGTACTAGATCAAACCCTGCTGCCGGAGAAACTGGGCGAGGACCTTGAGGCGTACTTCGCAGTCGTTGATCTCGAGCATGCTCTGCTTGATGTGCAGCGGCAATGGCAGCAACTCCGCGAGCCGGTAGCCGACCCACGACGCGTCGTCCAGCGCAAGATCGGCAGGAAAGTTCTCGCGTCCGACGCGTCCGATGAGCAGTTCGAGCAGCTTCGACAGCGGCGCGTAGCTCTCGGGAAGCGCGAGCGACGGCTCCGGCGCGAGGGCCGTCACCTGGCCGATCACGAGACCGTCCTCGGCGACGGAGTGCGATTGAACCTGGAAGCGCGTGTCGCCCTCGGTGCGCAGATGCAGGATTCCCAGCTGCGGCATGTCCCAGTTCGTGATGCGGGCGAGCGTTCCGATCGGCGCAAACTCGGTTACGGTGCTCGCCGGGCCGGCGCCGGACACTTCTTCTCCCCGGGTGAGCAGGCAAACGCCGAACGGCCGGTCATCCTTCAGACAGGCCTTGGTCATCGAGACGTAGCGCTGCTCGAACACCTTGAGCGGCAGCACTCCCCCCGGAAAGAGCACCGTCTTCAGCGGAAACAGCGGCAGCGGGCTCGGTTCCCGCGTTCCCGCGGCGCGCAGGAACGACAACATCTCCTGCGCTCCGCCTCAGCTGCGCTCGACCGCGGGAGGCTTCACACGGGCCTCGCCCCAGCGAGGTCCGAGCGCATGCGCAATGCCGAGCTGGTCGAGAATGCGGGCAACGACGAAGTCCACCAGGTCTTCGATGCCTTGCGGATGGCCGTAGAAGCCCGGAGACGGCGGAAGAATGACCGCGCCCGCCCGCGCGAGCTTGAGGAGATTCTCCAGGTGGATCGCCGAAAGCGGCGTCTCGCGCGGCACGAGCACGAGCGGACGGCGCTCCTTGAGCATCACGTCGGCTGCGCGCTCGATCAGATTGTCGGCGAGGCCGGAGGCGATCGCGCCGATCGCGCCCATGGTGCACGGACAGATCACCATCGCGTCGGCAGGATTGGAGCCTGAGGCGATCGGGCTCAGCCAATCCTCGCGGCCGAAGACCGTGAGCTGTCCGGCGCGAGCGCGATAGCGTTCAGCGAGCAGCGCCGCCGCCGCGTGCGGCTGTGCCGGCAGGACGAGCTCCGATTCGTGGCGGGCGACGACCTGCGCTGCGGGCGAATAGACGAGAAATACGCGCGTCTCGCCCGCAAGCAGGCATTCGAGGAGGCGAAGGCCGTAGGGCAGGCCGGAAGCCCCAGTGAAGGCGAGCGCAATCGTGCGCGGCGCAGACATGCACGCATTGTAGCAGCGCCGCCTGCAGCGGCGTCCGCTGCTAGGACAGCTCGCGGTGGCGGACGAGCACCTGGTAGCGGGGCGTGAACGCTCGGGCCAGCCGCTCAGCGAGGTACACCGAGCGATGCTGACCTCCGGTGCAGCCGATGGCGACAGTCAGGTAGTTGCGGTTGTCGCGCGCGTAGTCCGGTAGCCAGCTCGCGATGAAATGATAGATGTCTCCGTACATGCGCTGCACTTCCGCCAGGCCTTCGAGGTAGGCGATGACCGCGGGATCGCGCCCGGTCTGCGCAGCGAGGGCCGGTTCGTAGTGCGGATTGGGCAGGCAGCGAACGTCGAACACGAGGTCGGCGTCGAGCGGGACGCCCTGCTTGTAGCCGAAGGACTGGAACAGCAGCGTGAGCTTGGATGGATCCACGCTCACGAAATCCTTCATCCACGAGCGAAGGGCGGCGGCGGTGAGATCGCTGGTGTCGAAGTTGTAACCGAGCGAGCGAGCCTCGGCGAACAGCGCCCGCTCGAACTCGATCGCCTCGGTGAGCGTCCTCTCGCCGCCGGAGAACGGATGGCGCCGCCGCGTCTCCGAGAAGCGCTTCACCAGCGTGTCGGTCTTCGCGTCGAGCTGCAGGTAGCGCACATTCCACCCCTGCGCGTGCGCCGTGTCGATCGCGGCGGGCAGGCCGGCGAGGCCGGGCCCGGTCTTCACGTCGAGGGCCACCGCAACCCGATCGAGATTCGCCGCCTTGAGATGCGCGAGCAGCCCTGCGAGTTGCGCAAGCGGCAGGTTCGAGACCGCGTAGTAGCCGCTGTCCTCGAGCGCAGTGAGCGCCACGCTCTTGCCCGAGCCGGACACACCGCCGATGAGCAGCAGATCCATGCGCTCAGTGTCCGGTCGCGGTCACGTGCTCCGGCCGCACGCCGATGCCGATCGCGCGCGCCGGGATGCGGCGCAGGATCGGCAACCACCGCAGCAGACGGAATATGAACGGCAGACGCGGCGCGTGGCCGCGCTTGTCGTCGAGCACGCGCGCGACTACGCGGTCCTGGATTGCCACCTGCACGCGCTGCGTCACGCGCGCGGGCCACTCGCGTCGCGACTGCACCGCTTCGAGGTCGGCGACGCTCGCTGGCCCGCTGCGCAGCGGTCGGGCGAGGATGTTGGCCGCCGCCACCGCGTCCTGGATCGCGAGATTGATGCCGACTCCGCCGACGGGCGACATGGCGTGCGCGGCGTCGCCGATGCACAGCAGCCCGGGCTTGAACCACTGGCGCAGGTGGTCGACCTGGACGGTGAGAAGCTTCACCATGTCCCAGTTCTCGAGCGCGTCGACGACGGCCGCGGTGAACGGTGCGGCCCTGACGATGCGGGCACGAAATGCCGCGATGTCCTCGCCGCGGATGGCTTCGAACGAGCCCTTGGGGATCACGAACCCGCACTGCCAGTAGGTGTCGCGATTGATCATCACGAAAAAGGAGCCCGGTTGCACGTAGCCGCCCGTTTCGGCACGATCACTCGGCCGGCGCGGCAGCCGAAACCACAGCACGTCGATCGGCACGCCGAGCTCCTCAATCGCGAGCCTTGCGCGGCGGCGCACGATCGAGTGGCGGCCGTCGGCGCCGACGACCAGATCGGCGTGCACGTCGAGCAACCCTTCCTGGGTGAGCACCTTGACGCCGCAGACGCCGGCCGCAGTCTCGATAAGGTCGGTGGCTTCAGCCTGCATCCGCAACGCGAAACGGGGAAAACGACGCGCCTGCGCCGAGAGGAAGTTGAGGAAGTCCCATTGCGGCATCAATGCGATGAAGGGGCAACGCGTCCGCAGGTGCCTGAAGTCCGCGAGCGTGACGGAGCCGCCATAGACCTCGCCGGTGAGCTCGCGCACCTCCTGGTGGGGTAAGGCGAGGAAAGCGTCGAGCAGGCCGAGCTCGCGGACGATCTCGAGCGTGGATGGATGGATCGTGTCGCCGCGAAAGTCGCGCAGGAAGTCGGCGTGCTTCTCGAGCACCAGCACGTCGACGCTGGCGCGGGCGAGGAGCAGGCCCAGCATCATGCCTGCCGGCCCGCCGCCGACGACGCAGCAACGAACGGCAACGGACTCGACCGCCATTGCCTCTCCTCAGCCGCCGTCTTCCATCAGCTTCTGCTGTCTCTCGATGAACTCCTTGGTGCTGTCGATGCCGCGCTGGTTGAGCACGAAGTTGCGCACGGCCGCCTCGACGAGCACGGCAAGGTTACGCCCGGCAGCGACGGGAATCGTAACCTTGCGAATCGGCACGCCGAGTATCTCCTGGAACGTGGCGTCGACCTGCAGCCGGTCGAGGTCGGAGAACTGCTCGGTGCTGTGGTCCTCGAGGTGCACCATCAGCTTGAGCAGTTTGCGCGGTCGCACTGCGGTTTCCCCGAAGATGGTGCGGATGTTGAGCACGCCGATGCCGCGCACCTCCAGGAAGTCGCGCAACACCGCGGGACAGCGCCCCTCGAGCGTGTCGGGCGAGATGCGGTAGAGCTCCACGATATCGTCGGCCACCAGGCCGTTGCCGCGCGAGATGAGCTCCAGCGCGAGCTCGCTCTTGCCGATCGCCGAAGCGCCGGTGATGAGCACGCCCATTTCCAGCACATCGAGGAACACGCCATGCAGTGTCGTCGACTCGGCGAGCACTCGGGACAGATACAGGCGCAGCACATCGACAACGTGAGGCGAAGGCTGCGGCGAGGTGAGAAGCGCGATGTGGTGCCGGTTGCACTCGTCGAGCAGATTGGGCGGGGTCTCTTCCCCGTTGGCGATGATGATCGCGGCGAGTTCCGTGGTGAACAGACGGCCTGTCGATGCCCTGAGTGCATCCTCGGGCAGCCCGCGCAGGTAGCTCGCTTCCGCCGCACCGATGATCTGCACGCGGAACGGGTGAATGAAGTTCATGTGGCCCACCTGTCCGATGGTGGGCCTGAGCTCCGCCTCGCCCGTGAGAACCTTGCTGCCGCCGCGCCGGCCGGCGAGCCAGGTCAGGCCGAGCCGCTGCTGGTTATCGGCGAACAGCTTCTCGATGCTTACCTGCCGCATGGCATCGCCCTCGCTCACAACGCGGCTTCCCAGTTCGAGAAAAGACGGTACAGCGTGCCCGCGTCGGTGGCGGTCGTGAGCTGATCGCGGAACGAGCGCTCGCTGAACATCCCCGCCAGCTCGGACAGCAGGTGCAGGTGTTCTTCGGTGGCATGCTCGGGAACGAGCAACACGAAGACCTGCGTCACGGGTTTGCCGTCCGGCGCGTCGAAGGGAATCGGCTGGCGCGGGCGCACGAACGCGCCGAGAGCCTTTTCCAGCCCCTTTATGCGGCCGTGAGGAAGCGCGATTCCCTGGCCCAGCCCGGTGGATCCGAGCTTCTCGCGTGCGAACAGGCTGTCGAAGACCACTGCTCGCCCGATCTGCGCGCGCTCCTCGAACAAGGCTCCGATTTGCTCGAACAGGCGCTTCTTGCTCGTGGCCTCGAGGTCGAGCAGGATGTTCGCTTCGGGAAGCAGCTGCGCGATGCGGTTCATGGGGGCGGCGGGAGACGCGCCGGCAGGCATGCCTCGCCTGCCGGATGCCGCGGAATCATACGCCAAGGAGCCTAGGCCTGCTTTCTGCGCGCGGACGCGCGCGAGGGCGGCCCCGAGGGCCCGGGGTCACGCCGATGGCCGTTGCGCTTTTCCTTGTACTTGAGTACCTGCCGGTCGAGCTTGTCGGCCAGAGCATCGATGGCCGCATACATGTCGGGCTCGACGCATTCGGCGTGAATGTCCTTGCCGCGGATGTGCAGATTGGCGGTGATCTGGCGCTGCAGCTTGTCGACCGAAAGGACGACGTTGACGTCGATCACATGATCGAAGTGCCGCGTCACGCGCACCAGCTTGCTGACGACGTAGGCGCGGATCGCGGGCGTAATGACGAGATGGTGGCCGCTGAGGTTGAGATTCATCCTGCCCTCCTTGGGAAGCCCGCGGCCGCGCCTAAACCGATTTGCGCATGTTCACGGGCGGTATTTGCAGCGCTTCCCGGTACTTGGCGATCGTCCTTCTTGCGACCAGAATGCCCTGATCGCTGAGCAGATCGGCGATCCGGCTGTCCGTGAGCGGAGCCTTCGGATCCTCGGCTCCGATGAGCTGCTTGATCAGTGCGCGGATAGCGGTCGCGGAGGCGGCGCCGCCGGTGTCCGTCGCGACGTGGCTGCCGAAGAAGTACTTCAGCTCGTAGGTTCCGCGCGGCGTGAGCATGTACTTTTGCGTTGTTACGCGAGAGATCGTCGACTCGTGCAGGCTGAGGATGTCGGCTATCTCGCGCAGCACCATCGGCCGCATCGCCACTTCGCCGTGCTCGAAGAAATGGCGCTGGCGATCGACGATTGCCTGCGATACGCGCAGGATGGTCTCGAAACGCTGTTGCACGTTGCGGATCAGCCACTTCGCTTCCTGAAGCTGCGCTGCGAGCTGCTGGTTGGACGCTTCTCGGTTACGGGTGAGGATGTCGGCGTAGATCCGGTTCAGCCGCAGCTTCGGCATCGCCGCCTCGTTGAGCGCGGCGAGCCAGCGGCCGCGGATCTTGCGTACGACCACGTCGGGGATCACGTAGTTCGCTTCGGTCTTGGCGAACCCCGCGCCGGGGCGGGGACTCAAGCTGGTGATTAGCGTGCGGATCGAGCGCAGACAGGCGTCGTCCGTGTGCATGAGCCGCTTCAGTTTCCCGAAGTCGCGCGCGGCGAGCAGCGGCAGATGATGCAGCACCAGTTTCAGCGCTTCGGCCCGGAAAGGCGTGGATTCCGGCAGCGCCTTCAACTGCAGAGCAAGGCACTCGGCCGCATCGCGCGCGCCCACTCCCGCGGGCTCCATGTTCTGCAAGTGCCTGAGGGCGATCGAAAGCTCGTCGGCTTCGAGCTCGAGCTCCGCCGGGAAGAGCTCCAGCAGCTCCTCGAGCGAGGTCGCGAGGTAGCCGTCCTCGTCCAGCGCGTCGATCAGGGCCGCAACTATCTGGCGGTCGCGCAGCGGAAGGTTGAGCAGCGCGAGCTGGGCATTGAGATGGTCGCGCAGCGAGTTGGTTGCGACCTGCTGCGGAATGAAGGTCTCGTCGTCGTCATCGATCGTCGAGGAGGCGGGACCCCAGTCTCCGTCTCCGCCGGCGAGGAGGTCGGCGACCTCGGGCGTTGCAGGCTCCGCGCCGTCGCCCGCACGATCGGAAGAGGGCGAGGTTAGCGCGACCGGCGCGACGAACTCCGGCGGCGGTGCGCCCGCCTCTTCCTCGTCGGCCTTCTCGAGCAGGGGATTCTCCTGCAGGATCCGCTCGACCTCCGCGTTGAGCTCGAGCGTAGACAGTTGCAGCAGCCGGATCGACTGCTGCAACTGCGGAGTCAGCGTGAGGTGCTGACTGAGCTTTAACTGGAGCGTGGGCTTCATGGCCAAGGCCGCATGAGCCTGCTAGAGTCGGAAGTGCTCTCCGAGATAGACCTTCCGTACGCTTTCATTATAAACAATTTCGTCGGGCGTCCCCGAGGCGAGCACCCGGCCCTCGCTCAGGATGTAGGCGCGGTCGCAGATGCCAAGCGTTTCACGCACGTTGTGATCGGTTATCACGACGCCGATTCCGCGCTCCTTCAGAAAACCGATGATCTTCTGTATATCGAGCACGGCGATGGGGTCGATGCCGGCGAAGGGCTCGTCGAGCAGGATGAATCGCGGCCGGGTGGCGAGTGCACGCGCGATCTCGACGCGACGGCGCTCGCCGCCCGAGAGACTGAGCGCGTGGGCGTCACGAAGGTGCGAGATCGACAGATCCTCGAGCAGCGCGTCGAGGCGGTTCGCCATCTCGTCGGAGTCGACTCCCTGCAGTTCGAGGATAGCCTGCACGTTCTGACCGACGGTCAGCTTGCGGAATATCGACGCCTCCTGCGGCAGGTAGGACAGGCCAAGCCGCGCCCGTGCATGGATTGGCATGCGCGTCAGGTCTTCCCCGTCGAGCTCGATCTTGCCGCCGTCGGCCGCGACCAGCCCGACGATCATATAGAAGCAGGTGGTCTTGCCCGCGCCGTTGGGGCCGAGCAGACCGATGACCTCGCCGCTTCCTACTGAAAGCGACACATCGTGCACGACAGTACGCGACTTGTAACGCTTCTCGAGCGAGGCCACCGCCAGCGTGCTCATGAGGTCTTCGCGCTTCACTTCGCACCCTCGGCGCCTATGGCGCTGTCGGGCTTGAGCGGGAGGGGTGGGGGCGGCTTGGCCGGCGCAGCAGGGGCCTTGTCTTCCTTCGCGGGTTTGTCGCTCTTCGGGGATTTGTCGTCGCTTGCGGCCTTGCCACCCTTCGCATCCTTGGCGCTCTTTTCTTCCTTCGGCTGCGGCTGGAAGACTCCTCGCACCCGCGCGCCGAGCGGGGCCTCGTCCGGGTTCGGCGGCCGCGTGTCGGGCCTGCCCTCGGCCTTGAAGAATTCGGTGTTGGCGTTGTAGGAGATGTAGTTGCTGCGAATCTCGTCCGTGCCCTTGCGCAGCATGGCGCGGTCGAACAGTTCGAGAAAGCGCTTCTCGCCGTCGTACTCCGCGCGCTGCGCAATGCCTTCGTAGTATTCGTCCGTTCCGTCGCGTTTCTCACGAAAGGTGAGTGGATTTCCGTAGACGGTGGCGGACAGCGAATTGTCGGGGTTCTGGCGCAGAATCACCTTGTCGGCATGAATCGTGAGCGTGCCCTGCGTTACGATCACGTGACCGAGCAGCGTTCCCACCTTGGTCTGGTAGTTGACGTCCCCCGAATCGGCCTGATAGTTGATCGGCTTGTCCCGATCCGCCTTCTCGGCCTGCGCGAGCGGCGCGGCGACGCAGAGCGCCGCGAGCATCGGGCAGGCGGCAAGCAGCGCTCGCCCGCTCATGGCGACGTGTTCCGCGGTTGGAGCTGTCCGGAGAGGGCCGACCTGAACTTCACCGTCTTGGCCTTGTTGTCGAGCTCCAGTCCGGTGGCGTTCACGGTTCCGCGAGGGTCGGTGATCGTGACGGGCCGGTCCGTGAACACGCGGTCGTCCTTGGGCATCACGTCGAGGTACTCGCTGGTTACCGTGATGGGACCCTCGGGTTTGTCTCCGCCGGTGCCCGCGCGCACGACCTTGGCGTGTCCCTCGAGATAGACGTGCTCGTGATCTGCAGTGAGCGTGGCCCGGTCGGCGGTGACCTCGATCTGTGGCTTCTCCGGATCGGTGAAGACGATCCGCGCCTGCTCGAAGTGCGTCGAGTCATCGTCGGGATAGTGCTTTGCGCGCGCCGCGCTCAGCGACTGACGGACATGTCCCTCGGCGTCGAGACTGACTGCATTGAAATGCTCGGCGATCAGATCCGGATCGTGGCGGCTCGTGCCATCGGTGGCCGATCCGACGGGACGCACCTGCGTGTTGAGCCAATAGGTCATCGCCGCCAGCGCGCCGAGGAGGAACGCTGGCGACCACGCGAGCATCCGTTCGAGCCAGCGCTGCCTGCGCATGCTCATGAGGTTCGCTCGACGACGTCGTAGGAGCGCAGCACTGCATCGAGCGCGCCGCGGGCCGCAAGGATCAGCTCCGCCAGCTCGCGCACCGCGCCGCGCCCGCCGCCCGCACGGGTGACGTAGTGAGCCTGACGTCGCAGCGCATCGGGCGAGTCGGGCACCGTCGCGCCGAGTCCGCAGCGGACGATGATGGGCAGATCGGGCAGATCGTCGCCGATGTGCGCGCACTGCTCCGGTGCGAGCGAAAGCTCGGTGCACAGGCGCTGCCAGGCGTCGAACTTGTCTTCCGCGCCCTGGATAACGTGCTTGACGCCGAGGCTCGCAGCGCGCTTGCTCACCGCCGCGGAGCGGCTGCCGGTGATCCAGGCAACGACGATCCCCGAGCGTTCCAGCATCTTCATCCCCAGGCCGTCGAGAGACGAATACGCCTTGAGCTCGTGGCCTTGCTCGTCGACGTAGATCTTGCCGTCGGTGAGCACTCCGTCGACGTCGCAGGAGAGGAGCCGCACGCCGCGAGCCCGCGCCGACAGGTCCGCCGGCACCATCACACGACCCTGGCGCGAAAGAGGTCGTGGAGGTGCAGCGCACCCACAAGCCGGCGCTCGGAATCGACGACGACGAGTTGCGTGACCTTCGGCGAAGTCTCCATCAGCTCCACGCAGTCGATCGCGAGACGGTCCGCACCGATCACACGCGGGTGTCGCGTCATGAGCTCGGCCACTCGCGCGGCGCCCGGGTCGCGGACGCTGCCGAGACAGCGCCGCAGATCGCCGTCGGTGAAGATGCCCGCGACCCGTCTCTGGGCGTCGACGATGATCGTCATGCCCATGCCTTTTCCGCTCATCTCGACCACGGCTGCAGCGAGCGTTGCGTCGAGGGGTACCGCGGGAACGGCGTCGCCGGTGCGCATCACGTCCTTGACTCGCGTAAGCAACCTTCGCCCGAGAGAGCCGCCCGGATGCGCGCGGGCGAAATCCTCGACCGAGAAGCCGCGCGCGTCAAGCAGAGTCAACGCCAGCGCGTCGCCTAGCGCGAGCGCCGCGGTGGTGCTCGCGGTCGGAGCGAGGCCGAGGGGACAAGCCTCGGCGTCGACGCTGGCATCGAGATGGATGTCCACGGCCTGTGCGAGGGAGGACTGTTCGTTGCCGGTGAGCGCGATGAGCTTTGCACCCTGCCGCTTGAGATGTGGCAGCAACGAGACGAGCTCGTCGGTCTCGCCCGAGTTCGACAGCAGCAGCACAATGTCGTCGGAGGTGATCATGCCGAGATCACCATGGCCTGCTTCGGCGGCGTGGACGAAGAATGCCGGCGTGCCGGTCGAGGCGAGAGTCGCCGCGATCTTGCGTCCGATGTGGCCCGACTTGCCGATGCCGATCACGACGACTCGGCCGCGGCATTCGAGCAGTGCGCTCGCCGCGGCAAGGAAGGCAGCGCCCAGACGCGCAAGCAGCGCGCGGATTGCGTCGGCCTCGGTCGCGAGCACGTCGCGTCCCAGCGCAAGCGCGCGTTCAGGATCGAGACCGCGCGCTTCCGACGCGGCCGCCGCGATCGTTGCCGACATGCGCTCAAGTATACCGCGAAGCCCAGAAGCTCCGTCGGGACGCTGTGCTACATTGACCTCGTGTCCGAGACGCTGCAACTGATCCTGGTGCTGCTCGCAGCGGTGGTCGTTGCAGTCATGGTCTGTCGCCTGGCGCGGCTGCCGCCGGTCCTGGGCTACGTCGGGGTCGGCACCATAGTGGGGCCGCACGCGCTCGCGTGGATTCCGGACGACGCGGACGTGCGCTCGCTCGCCGAGTTCGGAATCGTCTTCCTGATGTTTTCGATCGGCCTCGAGTTCAGCCTGCCGCAACTGAAGACGATGCGCCGCGCCGTTTTCGGCCTCGGGTTTGCGCAGGTCGCACTGACGACCGTGCTGGTGACAGCGGGGCTCTCGATCATGGGCCATGGTGTTCTCGCCGGCGTGGCGATCGGCGGCGCACTGGCCATGAGCTCCACCGCGATCGCCTCCAAGATGCTCGCCGAGCGCTCGGAGCTCAACACTCCGCACGGACGCGACGCGATGGGCATCCTGCTGTTCCAGGATCTCGCCGTCATCGCGCTGCTGGTCGTCGTTCCGACGCTCGCGACGGGCGGCCGCGACTTGTGGCAGTCGCTCGCGCTTGCGACGGGCAAGGCCGCTCTCGCACTCGCCGTCATCCTCGTGCTTGGGCAGAAGCCGATGCGCGGGTGGTTTCACGTGGTGGCCCGGCAGCGCTCGCCGGAGCTCTTCGTATTGAACGTGCTGCTGGTTACGCTCGGCCTCGCCGCAGTGACGCGCATCGCCGGACTTTCGCTGGCGCTCGGTGCGTTTCTCGCCGGCATGCTCATCTCGGAAACGGAGTACCGCTATCAGGTCGAGGAGGACATCAAGCCGTTTCGCGACGTGCTGCTTGGGCTGTTCTTCGTCACCGTCGGCATGTATCTCGACCTCGGCATCGTAGCGCAGCACTTCGGCTGGATGGTGCTGCTGTTGACGAGCTCGGTGGTCGTCAAGCTCCTGCTGGTCGTCGTCCTGGCGCGCCTCTTCGGCGCCTCGCTCGCCACCGCGCTGCGCACCGGCTTCTATCTCGCGCAGGCGGGCGAGTTCGCAATCGTGCTTCTCGCCGTAGCTAGGGAGCTTGGCCTGGTCGAGCAGACCTTCGCCCAGGTTCTGCTCGCCGCGATGGTGCTGTCGATGCTGGCAGCGCCGCTGCTCGTCCACTTTGCAGAGCCGCTGGTGCGCAAGCTCACCGCCAACGACTGGCTCGCGCGCGCCGCTCAGGTAACGCAGATTGCAGCGCAGAGCATGTCCCGGCAGGAACACGTGATCATCTGCGGCTTCGGCCGCAGCGGGCAGAATCTGGCGCGCCTGCTCGAAAGGGAGGAGATTCCGTTCATTGCGCTCGACTCCGACCCGCAGCGCGTGCGCGAGGCTGCTGCCGACGGGACGAGCGTCGTCTACGGCGACGCGGGCCGGCGGGAGGCGCTGATCGCTGCAGGGCTGCCCAAGGCGCGCGCGCTCGCCGTCACCTTCGCTGACACGCCGACGGCGATGAAGATTCTCCATCACGTGCAGCAGCTGCGGCACGAGCTGCCGGTGATCGTGCGCACGGTCGACGACAGCGAGCTCGACCGCTTGAGCAAGGCGGGGGCGACCGAGGTGGTGCCCGAAGTGCTCGAGGGGAGCCTCATGCTCGCGTCGCATCTGCTGCTGCTGCTCGGCGTGCCCCTCGCACGGGTCCTGGCGCGCATTCGCGCGATCCGCGAGGAGCGCTACACGCTGTTTCGCGGCTTCTTCCATGGCGCGACCGATGCCGCGGATGCTGCGGAGAATCTGCAGCCGCGTCTGCACTCGGTGCTGCTGAGCGATCGTTCATCTGCGGTCGGGCACACGGTGGCGGAACTCGATCTGCCGGGACAAGTCGAAATCACGAGCGTGCGGCGGCGCGGCATTCGCTCCGCCGTGCCCCAGCCGGACTACCGCTTCGAGGCGGGCGACGTGCTCGTGCTGCTCGGGCGCCCGGAGAGCCTGGTGTTGGCCGAGAACCGCCTGCTGCAACGAGGCCAGTAGCATCCGGCGTAGCGCGGCCCGCGATTGTGGCGGTGCACCCAACCCGTTACAATCATCGCCCCCGCTTGAAAATCAAGAGATTGCCCAATGCCCGCGCAAGCGAACGTCCGCGTTGGTGCGGCGACGCTCGCTGATCGCAGCGATGCCGACGCGCCTGCGGTGGAGTTGAAGGACGTCTCCTTCGCCTACGACGTTCGGCCCGTGCTCGAGGACATCACGATGACGATCCCGCGCGGCCAGATCGTGGCCATCATGGGCGGGAGCGGGTGCGGCAAGACGACGATCCTGCGGCTCATCGGCGGCGCGCTGAAGCCGAAGTCCGGCAGCGTCCGCGTTGCCGGACAGTCGGTTCCCGACCTCGAGCCGGATGCGCTCTACGCGCTGCGCCGCCGCTGCGGCATGCTGTTCCAGTTCGGCGCGTTGTTCACCGACATGAGCGTATTCGAGAACATCGCCTTCCCGATGCGGGAACATACCGATCTTCCGGACGAGCTCATTCGCGATCTGGTCCTGATGAAGCTCCATGCAGTCGGGTTGCGCGGGGCCGCCCAGCTCATGCCTTCAGAGCTTTCCGGCGGCATGGCCCGCCGCGTGGCACTCGCGCGCGCCATCGCGCTCGATCCGATGCTGATCATGTACGACGAGCCGTTCGCAGGGCTCGATCCGATCTCGCTCGGCGTCATCGGCCAGCTCATTCGCAAGCTCAACGACGCGCTTGGCATCACCTCGGTCGTGGTGACGCACGATGTCTACGAGTCGCTGAAGATCGTCGACTTTCTGTATTTCGTCTCCGAGGGCCGGATCGTCGCCAGCGGAACGGCGGATGAGGTGCGCCAGTCGATGCTGCCCTTCGTGCGCCAGTTCGTCGACGGCGAGCCCGACGGGCCGGTGCCTTTCCACTATCCGGCGGCGTCGTATCGCGAGGAGCTGCTCGCCCGTGTCGGTTGAAGTCGCGCACGGGCCAGCCTATTGGCTGCGCCGCCTCGGCGGCGCCGTCACGGGCGGTCTCGCGAAGCTGGGCTACGCGGCTCGCTTCCTGGTGGCCGTGCTGTGGCATTCGCCACAGGCATTCCGCCGCATTCATCTCACGCTGCGCGAGATCTATTTCGCGGGCGTGCTTTCGCTGGTGATCATCCTCATGTCGGGCATGTTCGTGGGCATGGTGCTGTCCCTGCAGGGGTATGAAACGCTGAAGCGCTACGGCTCCGACGAGCAACTGGGGATTCTGGTCGCGCTGGCTCTCGTGCGCGAGCTCGGGCCGGTGATCGCGGGACTGCTCTTCGCGAGTCGCGCCGGGTCGGCGATCACCGCGGAAATCGGGCTGATGAAGACGACGGAGCAGCTGGCCGCGATGGAAATGATGGCGGTCGACCCGCTCGCGCGCGTGATTGCACCGCGGTTCTGGGGCGGCATCATCTCCATGCCCTTGCTGGCCGCGTTGTTCTCCGCCTTCGGCATCTTCGGTGGCTATCTCGTCGGCGTGCGCCTCATCGGCATCGACGAGGGTGCGTTCTGGGGCCAGATGAAAGCGGGCGTCGATGTCTGGCCGGACGTGACCAACGGGATCATCAAGAGCATCGTGTTCGGCATCGCCGTGTCGCTGATCGCGGTGTTCGAGGGTTACGACTCGAAGCCCACTGCCGAGGGGGTTTCGACCGCGACGACGCGCACCGTCGTCATCTCGTCGCTCGCGATCCTCGCGCTCGACTTCGTGATGACAGCGTTCATGTTCCGGGGGGCCGCAGTATGAATCGTTCCGCGATGGACCTCTGGGTCGGGGTCTTCGTCGCGATGGGTATCGCGGCGATCATCTTTCTCGCGCTCAAGGTCGGCAACCTGCTCACGCTGAACACCACGCCTGGCTACGTGCTTGAGGCGAACTTCGACAATATTGGCGGGCTGAAGCTGCGCGCGCCCGTCAAGGCCGCGGGGGTGGTCGTCGGGCGGGTCGAGTCGGTGCGCCTCGATCCGAAGACCTACGAAGCGGTGGCGACGCTCAGGATCGATCGCGAATACCAGTTCACGAGGGACACGATAGCCTCGATCAACACCTCGGGCGTGCTCGGCGAGGTCTACGTCGGCCTCGACGCCGGGGGTGACCCGGTAATGCTCAAGAATGGCGACCGTATCGTAAAGACGCAGTCTGCGATGGTGCTCGAGAAGCTCATCGGCCAGTTTCTGTTCGACAAGGCGGCTGAGGGCGGCAAGGCAGGGTCAGGGGAGAAAGCGAAAGAGGCGGAGGGGATCAAGAAATGAAGAAGGCTTCGGGAAGCCTGCGCGCCGCGCTGCTCATTCCGGCGGCGTCGATTCTGCTCGGGGCGTGCGCAGCCGGGCCGACCAAGGAGGATCCCTGGGAGCCGTTCAATCGCAGCATGTTTTCGGTGCACGAGGCGGTGGATGGCGCGGTGATCAAGCCCGTCGCCCAGGGCTACGTCGCGATCGTGCCGGCGCCGCTGCGCGACGCTTTCTCGAACATCCTGGGCAACATCGACGATCTCTTCAGCGGCATCAACGGCCTGCTGCAGGGCAACGGCTATCACGCGGGAGACAGCTTCGGGCGCGTGCTGCTCAACACGAGCTTCGGCCTCGGAGGCATCTTCGACCTGGCGTCGATGATGGGCATCCCCAAGTACAAGACCGATTTCGGAATCACCTTCGGCAAGTGGGGCTTCCCCCAGGGGCCTTATCTGTTCGTCCCCGGGTTCGGGCCGTTCACGGTGCGCGATGGGACGGGATGGATCGTGCGGCTGGCGATCGGCCCGGTGGGCTATATTCCCGACGTTCCCGTGCGCAACTCGATCTACGGGCTCGCCTACGTCGACACGAGGGCCGCGGCGCTGCCCGCGGAGTCGGTGGTGGAAGCAGCCGCGATCGACAAGTATCGCTTCATCCGCAACGCTTATCTTCGCGCGCGGCGTTATCAGCTCTACGACGGCAAGCCGCCACCGGATGAAGACGACGATGGCGCGACGCCCGCCGGCCCCGCGGGTGGGACCACACCGCCGCCCGCGACCGCCGAGCAACCGCCTGCGCCGAAGTGAGGATCGCCATGCTGCGCCAGTTCGTCTCGTCTTTGATTGCCGCCCTGTTGCTGAGCACAGCGTTCGCGCAGGCGCAGGAAGCTCCCGACGTGCTGGTCAAGCGCGTGGCGGAGGACACGCTCGCGGCGATCCGCGCCGATAAGGAGCTCCAGGCGGGCAATCCGGCCAAGGTCAAGGAGCTGATCGAAACCAAGCTCGTTCCGTACTTCGATACCACGCGCATGACCGCGCTTGCGATGGGCCGCAACTGGCGCGCGGCGAGCCCCGAGCAGCAGAAGGCGTTGAGCGAGCAATTCAAGACGCTGCTGATCCGCACCTACTCGAACGCGCTGACGAACTATCGCGACAACACGATGACCTACAGGCCGTTGCGCACGAATCCCGGCGACGAGGACGTCGTGGTGCGCACGGAGGTCACGCGCACGGGTCAGGCGCCGATCCCGATCGACTACAGCATGGAAAAGACGCCGGGCGGCTGGAAATGCTACGACGTCGTGGTCGCGGGCGTGAGTCTCGTGACCAACTATCGCGACGAGTTCAACGACATCGTGAAGAGCTCGGGCGTGGACGGCCTGATCAAGACGCTGACCGACAAGAACAAGGGCGTAGCGGCCAAGTGAAAGCGACGAGCGAAAGACCCGCCTTGCTTTCCGTCGATGGCGGACGCTGGAGCCTGAGCGGCGCCTTGACCATCGACGGCGCCGCGCGGGTGCTGGCGGCGAGTCGCGCGACGGAGCTGCCGGCCTCGGGAGTCGCCTCGCTCGCCGGTCTGGGCCGTGTCGACTCGGCGGCGGTGGCCGTCCTGCTCGCCTGGAGGCGCCGCGCGCTGCGGGAGAGCAAGTCCCTCGTTTTCGCCGGCGTGCCGTCGAATCTCGCCGCTCTGGCGCAGCTCTACGGCGTCGAGCAGCTGATCTCTGCCGAGGCCGAAGGCTCGCGGGCTCCGGCCGCGTGACGCCCGCCGTCGAGATCACCGGGGTGGCGCGCCGCTTCGGCAGCGTTCAGGCGCTCGCCGGCATCGATCTCGTCGTTCAACCGGGCGAATTCTTCGGCCTGCTGGGGCCGAACGGAGCGGGCAAGACCACGCTCATATCGATCCTCGCCGGGCTCGTTCACGCCGACTCCGGCACGGCGCGCGTCCTCGGACACGACGTCGTGACCGACTATCGGGACGCGCGGCGATCGCTGGGCGTGGTGCCGCAGGAGCTCGTATTCGACCCCTTCTTCACGGTGCGCGAGACGCTCGAGATCCAGGCCGGCTACTTCGGACTGCGCGACGCGCGCGCCTGGATCGACGAACTCCTGCACCATCTGGATCTCACCGCGCGCGCCGACTTCAACATGCGCGCCCTCTCGGGCGGAATGAAGCGGCGAGTTCTCGTCGGCCAGGCGCTGGTGCACAAGCCGCCGGTCATCGTGCTCGACGAGCCGACGGCGGGCGTGGACGTCGAGCTGCGCCAGAGCCTCTGGGCGTTCATCCGCAAGCTCAACACCGAGGGGCACACCATCATCCTCACCACGCACTATCTCGAGGAGGCCGAGGCCCTGTGCGGACGCATTGCGATGCTCAAGACGGGCAGGATCGTCGCCCTCGACAGCAAGCAGAATCTGCTGTCCTCGTTCGCGGGGCTGACCGTACGACTCACCGCGGACCGGCTGCCCGACGACTGGCGCCCCCGCGTGCTCCGTGAGGAGGGGCGCAGCTATCTGTTGTCGCTCGCGGACTACGCGGAGCTCGAGCGCCTGCTGGCGGCGCTGCGCGAGCACGCCATCCCGGTGACCGAGCTCTCGCTGCAGGAAGCCGATCTCGAGCAGGTCTTCCTGCGCATCATGGCGCGCACTCACTGACGACGCGACGCCATGACGCCCAATTTCGGCAGGGGATGGGTCACGCTGCTCTACAAGGAGCTGCTGCGCTTCTGGAAGGTGAGCTTCCAGACCATTCTCGCCCCCGTGCTGACGGCTCTTCTCTACCTTCTTATTTTCTCGCACGTCCTCGAGTCGCACGTGTCGGTGTTCGACGGACGCGTGCGCTACGCGGCGTTCCTCGTGCCCGGGCTCGTCATGATGTCGGTGCTGCAGAACGCGTTCGCCAACAGCTCCTCCTCGCTCATCCAGTCCAAGATCACCGGCAATCTGATCTTCGTTCTGCTGCCGCCGCTGTCGCCGCTCGACATGTACGCGGCGTACGTGCTCGGCGCGATGGTGAGAGGAATCGTGGTGGGCGCGGGGGTGCTTCTGGTCACTGTCTGGTTCGCGCCGCTGTCGCTCGAGCACCCCCTGTGGGCGGCGGCGTTTGCCCTTCTGGGGAGCGCCATCCTCGGCACGCTCGGGCTGCTCGCGGGCATCTGGGCCGACAAGTTCGACCAGCTCGCGGCGTTCCAGAATTTTCTCATCATGCCGCTCACCTTCCTGTCAGGCGTGTTCTACTCGATTCATACCCTGCCGCCGTTCTGGCAGGCGCTGTCGCACTTCAATCCGTTCTTCTATATGATCGATGGCTTCCGCTATGGCTTCTTCGGCCTGTCGGACATCTCCCCGGCCCTGAGCTTCGCCATCGTGGCCGCATCCTGCCTTGCGCTGACCGCGTTGACGCTCGTGCTTCTGCAACGCGGCTACAAGCTGCGCCACTAGCGGGGACGTGCTGGCGAGCTCCCGTGACTACGCCCGAATCGATCAAGAGTGCCATCGAGGCCGCGCTCCCCTGCGAGCGAGCTGAGGTCGCGGGAGACGGTCAACACTTCGAGGCCCTGATCGTCAGCAGCCGCTTCGAGGGCCTGAACCGCGTGAAGCGCCACCAGCTCGTCTACGGCGCGCTCGGGGAACGCATGCGCGAAGAGATCCACGCGCTGTCGATGACCACGTTGACGCCCTCCGAGTGGGCGGCTCAGGGCTAGCGCGATGAGCCCAGCGACGGGGACCCCCTTTTGGGGCGAGCCAGGCGAATTCGCGCGTCCGCCGACACGCGGAGTTTCGCGTTGGCGCGCACCGACGTAGGAGGCGGCAGAGGATGGACAGGCTCGTCATCGACGGCGGCGTCGCTCTCGCAGGCGAAGTCAGTGTCTCCGGAGCCAAGAACGCTGCGCTGCCGATCCTCTGCGCCGCGCTGCTCACGGCCGAACCGCTGAGGCTTACCAACGTGCCGCGGCTCAACGATGTGCGCACGATGCAGGCGCTGCTCGCGCAGATGGGCGTGACGATCGAGCCGGGCGAGGGCGTGCTCACGCTTGCGGCGCCGCGCGTGGAGCGGGCGCTCGCCCCTTACGAGCTCGTGAAGACGATGCGCGCGTCGATCCTGGCGCTGGGACCGCTGCTCGCGCGCTGCGGCGAAGCGCGTGTCTCGCTGCCCGGGGGCTGCGCCATCGGACTGCGGCCGGTCGATCAGCACGTCAAGGGCTTGCAGGCGATGGGCGCGGCGATCGATCTCGATCACGGATATATCGACGCGAAGGCGAAGCGGCTCACGGGAGCGCCGTTCGTCTTCGACATGGTGACGGTGACTGGCACCGAGAACCTGATGATGGCAGCCGCCCTGGCCGACGGTGTCACCACGCTCGAGAACGCCGCGCGCGAGCCCGAGGTGGTCGATCTCGCCGAGTGCCTGAACGCGATGGGTGCGCGAATCAGCGGCGCAGGCAGCGATCGCATCGTGATCGAGGGCGTGAAGCGCCTCGCCGGGACGACGCATGCAGTGATGCCCGACCGCATCGAGACCGGAACCTATCTCACCGCCGCCGCCGCGGCGGGCGGAGAGATCACGCTTCGCGGCGCGCGCGCCGACACGCTGCAGGCGGTGCTGGAGAAACTCGCCGAGGCAGGGGCCGAGATCGAGTCCGACGAGGACACGATCCGCCTGTCGCGTCGCGAGCCGCTCAAGGCGGCGAACGTGCGCACCGCCCCATATCCGGGCTTTCCCACCGACATGCAGGCGCAGCTGATGGCGCTGATGACCATCGCGGAGGGCACGTCGGTGATCACCGAGACGATATTCGAGAATCGGATGATGCATGTGCAGGAGCTCAAACGCCTCGGCGCCGACATCGAGGTCGAAGGCAGCACCGCGATCGTCCGGGGTGTCCCGCGGCTCACTGCGGCCACGGTGATGGCGACCGACCTGCGGGCCTCAGCCTGCCTCGTCATCGCGGGCCTGATCGCCGAAGGACGCACGACGATCGATCGCATCTACCACCTCGATCGCGGCTACGAAGCGATCGAGCGGAAGCTTTCCGCGCTTGGCGCACGCATTCGGCGCGTTGCCTGACCCTCACGGGGGAACGACGATGCGACCCCGATCTGCCCGGTAACTGAGCCGATCTATCTCGACCGGAGCGAGCGATGGCATTTAACGAGGGCACCCGCGCGAGGCTGAAAACCGTCAGCGTCGCAACGATCACCACGGCGCTTTTCAAGCGCGGCTTGCGCAACCAGTACATCCAGGATGTCCGCCCGCTCAACCCTGACGCGGGCCCGATGGTCGGAGAGGCGTACACGCTGCGCTACATCCCGGCGCGCGAGGACCTCAACCCGATCAGCGTGTTCAAGGACCGCGGCCACCCGCAGCGCAAGGCGATCGAGGAGTGCCCGCCCGGAGCTGTGATGGTGATCGACAGCCGCAAGGACGCGCGCGCCGCGTCGGCGGGCTCGATCCTGGTGGCGCGCCTGATGCAGCGCGGCTGCGCGGGCATCGTCACCGACGGGGGCTTCCGCGATTCGCCGGAAATCGCGAGGCTCGGCATTCCGGCGTATCACCAGCGGCCGGCGGCGCCCACGAACCTGACTCGTCATCAGGCGATAGACATCAACGTACCGGTCGGTTGCGGCGACGCGCCGGTGTTTCCGGGCGATGTGGTCGTGGGTGATGCAGAGGGCGTCGTGGTGATTCCCGCGCATCTCGCGGACGAGATCGCAGCCGAGGCGGTGGAGATGACCGCGTTCGAGGACTTCGTCGCCGAGGAGGTCTTGAAGGGCCGCTCGATCCTTGGGCTCTATCCCGCGACCGATCCGCAGGCAGAGCGCGATTTCGCCGCCTGGCGCAAGGCCAAGGGCCGCTGAAAAGATCGCCGCGGCCCGATCGTCGCTCGCATCACGGCCCTCGCCAGCAGTGCCCGGGCGCATCGGGCTGCTAGAATGAACGTGAACGTTCACACCCGTGCCGCACGCACCGTGCAATCCCTGACCATCGCCCTCGCCAAGGGGCGCACCCTCGACGAGACGCTGCCGCTGCTGGCACGCGCGGGCGTCGCGCCGGCCGAGGATCCCGAGGCCTCGCGCAAGCTCATCATCGAGAGCACGCGGCCCGACGTTCGCTTCGTCATCGTGCGCTCCTCCGACGTTCCCACCTACGTGCAATACGGCGCCGCCGATCTCGGCGTTGCCGGCAAGGACGTGCTTGTCGAGCACGGGGGCGAGGGACTCTACCAGCCCATCGACCTGGGTATCGGCCGCTGCACGATGGTGGTCGCCGCAAGACGCGATTTCGACTATGCCGGCGCGCTCCGACGCGGCGGGCGACTCAGGGTCGCGACCAAGTATGTGACGACGGCGCGCGAGCACTTCGCCGGCAAGGGCCTGCACGTGGACCTGATCCGCCTCTACGGCTCGATGGAGCTCGCGCCGCTGATGGGTCTCGCCGACGCCATCGTCGATCTCGTGAGCACCGGCAACACCCTCAAGGCCAACGACCTCGTGGCCGTGGAAGACGTCCGGCCGATCAGCTCGCGACTGATCGTCAATCCGGCCGCGCTCAAGCTCAAGCGCGAGAAGATGCAGCCGCTCATCGAGGCTATCTCCGCCGCGGTTCATGCTCATGGCTGAGATCGCGCGCCTCGATTCCTCGTCCCCCGGCTTCGACGCAACGCTCGCGCGACTGACGGCGTTCGACGCCGCGCTGGACGAGAAAGTGGATGCCGCGGTCGCCGCGATCGTCGCGGACGTTCGCGCACGCGGCGACGCGGCGCTGCTCGAGTACACGGCGCGCTTCGACCGGGTCAGCGCCCCGAGCGTGGCGGCGCTGGAGCTGTCGGCCGCCGCGCTCGACAAGGCGCTCGCGGAGCTCGCGCCGGCCGAGCGCGAGGCTCTGGAACGCGCCGCGGCCCGAATCCGCGCATTCCACGAGCGCCAGCTCACGAGCTCCTGGTCGCTCACCGAAGCCGACGGCACGCGGCTCGGGCAGCGCATCACCCCACTGCAGCGGGTGGGGTTGTATGTGCCCGGGGGCCGCGCGGCGTACCCCTCCTCTGTGCTGATGAACGCGATTCCGGCGCGTGTCGCGGGTGTAGCCGAGATCGTCATGGCCGTGCCGGCGCCCGACGGTGTGAGAAATCCGCTGGTGCTCGCAGCGGCGCGGCTGGCAGGCGTCGCGCGTGCCTTTGCGATCGGCGGCGCGCAGGCGATCGCCGCGCTCGCCTACGGCACAGCGACCATCCCCGCCGTGGACAAGATCGTCGGACCCGGCAACGCGTACGTGGCCGCGGCCAAGCGCAGGGTCTTCGGCGCTGTGGGCATCGACATGATCGCGGGGCCCTCGGAGATTCTTGTCATCGCCGACGCGACCGCGCGGCCCGATTGGGTGACGATGGACCTGTTCGCGCAGGCTGAGCACGACGAGTCGGCGCAGGCGATCCTGCTCACACCCGATGCCGCGCTGATCGAGGCGGTCGCCGCGAGCATTGCGCGCGGTTTGCGCACGATGCCGAGGCGCGAGGTGATCGCCGCCTCGCTCGCGCGCCGCGGCGCGCTCGTCAAGGTACGCGATCTCACCGAGGCCTGCGTCCTCGCCGATCGCATCGCGCCGGAGCATCTGGAGCTCGCGGTGGCGGATCCCGAGCCGCTGCTCGCCCGCATCAACAACGCGGGAGCGATCTTTCTCGGGCACTTCAGCTCCGAGGCCGTGGGCGACTACTGCGCGGGCCCGAACCACGTGCTGCCCACCGGACGCAGCGCGCGCTTTTCCTCCCCTCTCGGCGTCTACGACTTCCAGAAGCGCAGCAGCATCATCGCGGTGTCGCGGGAGGGGGCGCGCACGCTCGGCCGCCTCGCGGCGACGCTGGCGCAGGGCGAGGGCCTCCCCGCGCATGCACGGAGCGCGACCCTGCGGGTCGACGCGCCATGAACGACCGCGCCCGGGGATCCGCTGCGGGCGAGCTCGTCGCGGCGCTCGTGCGTCCGGAGATACGCGCGCTGTCGGCCTACGCGGTAGCCAAGGCCGAGGGCATGATCAAGCTCGATGCGATGGAGAACCCTTACGCGCTTCCCGAGGCGGTCATGGCGAGGCTCGGGGCTGCCCTCGGGCGCGTGCCGATCAACCGCTACCCGGACGGCGCCGCGGACGACGCGCGCGCTGCGCTTCGCCGCGCCTTCGCGTTGCCCGATGCGGCGGGCGTGCTGCTCGGCAACGGATCCGACGAGCTCATCCAGATCATCACCGCAACGCTTGCCCGGCCGGGCGCGGCAATGCTGGCGCCGGAGCCTTCCTTCGTGATGTACCGGACGAATGCGCTCTATTCCGGCATGCGTTATGTCGGCGTGTCGCTGAGGCCCGATTTCAGTCTCGATATGACGGCGATGCTCGAGACAATCGAGCGCGAGCGCCCGGCGCTCGTCTACCTGGCGTATCCCAACAACCCGACCGGCAATCTCTTTGCGGCGTCCGATGTCGACACGCTGCTTCGCGCGGCGCCCGGACTCGTGGTCGTCGACGAAGCCTACTATGCCTTCGCGCAGACGAGCTTTCTCCCGCGGCTCGCGGAATTCGGCAACCTGCTGGTACTGCGCACGGTCTCGAAGGTCGGCATGGCCGGCCTGAGGCTCGGTTACGCCGTGGCCGCCCCGGAGTGGATCGCGGAATTCAACAAAGTGCGTCAGCCGTATAATGTCAACGCGCTTACTCAGGCCGCCATCGTCGAACTGACCGCCGATTGCTCGTGGATCGAGGAGCAGGCGGGCGCGATTCGTGCCGAGCGGGAGCGCGTCGGCGCCGCGCTGGGACGCCTCCCGGCGACGACGGTGTACCCGACGCAGGCGAACTTCATCGTGGTACGCGTCGCCGATGCGGCGCGGGTGTTCGAAGGCCTGAAAGCGCGGCGCATTCTGGCCAAAAACCTCCACGGCTGGCACCCGCTCCTCGATGGCTGCCTGCGCATCACGGTCGGGACGCCGGCCCAGAACGATCTACTGCTCGCCGCTTGCGCGGAGCTTTGCCGATGAAGACTAAGAATTCCCGCTCGGTCGCGCGCACGGCGCAGGTCGAGCGCCGCACCAAGGAGACGACGATCCGAGTGAGCGTCGATCTCGATGGGACGGGTCGGGCCGACCTGGCTAGCGGCGTGCCCTTTCTCGATCACATGCTCGATCAGGTGGCGCGCCACGGCATGATCGATCTGACGATCCGGGCCAAGGGCGATCTGCACATCGATGCGCATCACACCGTGGAGGATGTCGGGATTGCGCTCGGGCAGGCGGTGAAGCAGGCGCTGGGCGACAAGGCCGGGCTCGCGCGCTACGGTCACGCCTACGTGCCGCTCGACGAGGCGCTGTCGCGCGTCGTGATCGATCTCTCCGGCCGGCCCGGGCTCGAGTTCCACGTTGCCTTCACGCGGGCGATGATCGGGGGCTTCGACGTCGATCTCACCCATGAATTCTTCCAGGGCTTCGCCAACCATGCGCTCGTGACTCTGCACGTGGATAACCTGCGCGGCGAGAATGCGCATCACCAGGCCGAAACGGTGTTCAAGGCCTTTGCTCGAGCGCTGCGCATGGCGGTCGCGCGCGAGGCGCGCTCGGGCGGAGTGCCGTCGACGAAGGGCACGCTTTGACGGAAGGCTCCGCTACCCCTCATGTCGGACATCGCCGTCGTCGATTACGGAATGGGCAACCTGCGCTCGGTGGCGAAGGCGCTGCGCTTTGTCGCTCCGCAACGCACCATTGTGGTGAGTTCGGACCCGGCCATCATCCGGGACGCCGACCGGGTGGTACTGCCCGGGCAGAGCGCGATGCCCGACTGCATGCGCTGCTTGAACGCGAGCGGGCTGCGCGACGTCGTGGAGGAGACGGCCCGCGATCGCCCTTTCCTCGGCATCTGTCTCGGCCTGCAGATGCTCTTCGACGACAGCGAGGAAGGACCCACTCCCGGCCTGGGCGTTCTCGCAGGCCATGTCGTGCGCTTTCGTGACGCGGCGATGACCGGTGCCGACGGCGCCCGGCTCAAGGTGCCCCACATGGGCTGGAGTCCCGTGCACCGCGTGCGCGAGCATCCGCTGTGGCAGGACGTCGAGGATGGCGCGCGTTTCTACTTCGCGCACAGCTACTACCCGGTGCCTGAAGACATCGGCCTGACCGCTGCGACCGTGGCCTATCCGGCAGCGTTTACTTGCGCGATTGCCCGCGCTAATATCTTCGCCGTGCAGTTTCACCCGGAAAAGAGCCACCGCGCCGGTCTCCAGTTGCTCGCCAATTTCGTCGCCTGGAACGGGCGCGTCTGAAGCGCTTCCAGAATCAGCCCCGCGACGCGTTGCTACGGCAGCGACATCCTGTCGCCACCCTGCCGCCATGCAGATCATTCCCGCGATCGACATCAAGGACGGCAATTGCGTACGCCTGAAGCAGGGCGAGATGCAGTCGGCCACGGTGTTCTCCGAGGATCCTGCCGCCATGGCGCAGCACTGGCTCGAGCAGGGCGCGCAGCGACTGCACCTCGTGGACCTGAACGGCGCCGTGTCCGGGAGGCCGCGCAACGAGCTCGCGATCCGCGAGGTGGTGAGCGTAATCGGGGAGGAGATTCCGGTGCAGCTCGGCGGAGGCATACGCGACCTCGACACGATCGAGCGCTATCTCGACGACGGTATCACCTACGTCATCATCGGCACGGCGGCGGTGAAGAACCCCGGCTTTCTGCACGATGCCTGCTACGCCTTTCCGGGGCACATCATCGTCGGCCTCGATGCCCGCGAGGGCAAGGTGGCGACCGACGGCTGGTCGAAGATGACGGGCCACGACGTCGTCGATCTGGCGAAGAAGTTCGAGGATTACGGCGTGGAGGCCGTCGTGTACACCGACATCGGACGCGACGGCATGCTCACGGGCGTCAACATCGAGGCGACGGTGAAGCTCGCGCGCGGGCTCAAGGTGCCTGTCATCGCGAGCGGCGGAATCAGCTCGCTCAAGGACATCAAGGAGCTCGCCGCATTCGAGAGCGAGGGCGTGGTAGGCGCGATCGCAGGCCGCGCGCTCTACGAGGGAACGCTCGACTTCAAGGCCGCACTCAAGGCAGCGAAGGGCGGGAAGTAGCGACGCGAGCCCGCAGCGAGCGGCCCCGCGAAGCGGGGATCGCGCGTGGCGAGTCGGCGCTGCGGCCGACACGCGACAACACGTTACTCGCGTCCCCGCCTAGGAGGCCGCCGGCCGAGCCTTCTGAGGCGCGCCACAAGACATCATGCCTCTCGCCAAGCGCATCATCCCCTGCCTCGACATCGCTTGCGGGCGCGTCGTCAAGGGAGTGAACTTCGTCAACCTGCGCGACGCCGGAGATCCGGTGGAGGTCGCACGGCGCTACGACGAGCAGGGCGCCGATGAGCTCGCCTTTCTCGACATCCAGGCCAGCGTCGAGACGCGGCCGCTGCTCTACGACATGATCGAGGCGGTCGCGGACCAGGTGTTCATACCGCTTACCGTCGGCGGCGGGGTGTCGCGGGTCGACGACATTCGCGCGCTGCTCAACGCAGGCGCGGACAAGGTCAGCATCAACACCGCCGCGGTGGCCTCGCCGGAGCTCGTCGCCGAGGCAGCGGGCCGCTACGGCTCGCAATGCATCGTCGCCGCGATCGATGCGCGGCAGGCGGCTCCCGGGCGCTGGGAAGTGTATACGCACGGCGGGCGAACGCAGACCGGGCTCGACGTGGTCGAGTGGGCGCAGCGCGTCACGCGTCTCGGTGCCGGCGAAATCCTGCTCACCAGCATGGACCGCGACGGGGCGAGGAGCGGATTCGACGTCGAGCTTACGCGCGCCGTCGTCGAGGCCGTCGATGTCCCGGTGATCGCCTCAGGCGGCGTGGGAACGCTGCAGGATCTCGTCGACGGGATCGTGCTCGGCGGCGCCGACGCGGTGCTCGCGGCATCGATCTTCCACTATGGCGAGTTCACGGTCGCTCAGGCGAAGGTGGCGATGGCCGCAGCCGGGATCGAGGTGCGTTGAGCGCGGACTCGTTCAGCGTAGAATCGGCTCGTCTCTCGGCACGACTGCACAAACCTGAGATGAGCTGGCTCGACACAGTGAAGTGGAACTCCGACGGACTGGTGTCCGCGATCGCGCAGGAAGCGGGCTCGGGGACCGTGCTCACACAGGCGTGGATGAACCGCGAGGCGCTGGAGCGGACCGTGGCCACGCTCGAAGCGCACTACTGGTCGCGCTCCCGCGGCAGGCTCTGGCGCAAGGGAGAAACCTCCGGCCACGTGCAGCGCGTGCGCGAGATCCGGCTCGACTGCGACGGCGACGCGATCCTGCTGCTGGTCGAACAAATGGGCGGCATCGCCTGTCATACGGGGCGGCATCACTGCTTCTTTCGACGGCTCGAGAACGGCGACTGGCGCGACATCGACCCGGTGCTCAAGGACCCGAAGGTGATCTATGGCGAATAAGGAAGTGGATGGAGCGAGGACGGCGACTTCGGCGAGAGCGTCTGCGAAGACTGCTGCCGGAACCACGCGAGCGCGCGCTGACGATGGCGAGGTCCTGTGCCGGCTTGCACGCACGATCGGCGCGCGGCGGAGCGCCGACCCGGCGACCTCCTACGTAGCAACGCTCTTCGCCAAAGGCGACGAGGCGATGGTCAAGAAGATCGGCGAGGAAGCGACCGAAGCGGTCATGGCGGCTATGGAGGGTGATAAGATGCGCCTGACTGCGGAGATCGCCGATCTCTGGTTTCACTGCGTCGTCGTTCTGGTGCGCAATGGGCTGGGGCCCGAGGACGTCTTCGCCGAGCTCGTGCGGCGCGAGGGGGTATCGGGGTTGCGGGAAAAAGCTTCGCGGCTGTGACATCGGGACGGCGCCCGGGCGCACGAGCCGCAGGACAGCATGGAAGATTGCATATTCTGCAAGATTGCGCGCGGCGAGATTCCCTCGAAGAAGGTCTACGAGGACGGGGAGATCCTCGCCTTCCACGACATTCACCCGCAGGCACCGGTGCACTTCATGATGATCCCGAAGAAGCACATCGCCTCGCTCGCCGACGCCAGCGCCGACGATGCGGGAATGCTCGGCCGGATGCTGACGATGTCGGCGCGCCTTGCACGCGAGCAGGGGCTGCCGGACGGCTTTCGCACCATCATCAACACGGGACGCATCGGCCGGCAGGAAGTGATGCACCTGCACGTGCACATCGTCGGCGGTCCTGAGCCGCTGGGACGCATGCTGCCCAGGCCGGGCGCTTGAGAGGAGGACGAACATGGGCGGACTGAGCATCTGGCACTGGCTGATCGTGCTGCTGGTCGTGGTGCTGATCTTCGGCACCAAGAAGCTGCGCAACATCGGGCAGGACCTCGGCGGCGCAGTCAAGGGCTTCAAGGAAGGCATGAAGGGCGCCGAAGGCGAACAATCGCCGCCGCAGCCCGATTCGACTCAGCAGATCTCCGGCCAGACGATCGAAGGCGAAGTCAAGAAGGAAAAGACGTCCTAGCCCCTGCCGGCCGCCGCGCGCCGCCGGTCATCTGCCGGGGCCGCAGGAACGCCGCGGTATCGCATCCATGCTCGACATCAGCTTCTCCGAGATCGTCGTCATCGGAGTCGTGGCGCTCGTCGTCATCGGCCCCGAGCGGTTGCCGAAGGTCGCGCGCACGCTCGGCCACATGTTCGGCCGCATGCAGCGTTACGTGAACGAAGTCAAGGCGGACATCCACCGCGAGATCGAGCTCGATGAGCTGCGCAAGCTCAAGACGCAGGTTCAGGATGCGGCGCGCGATATCGAGCAGTCGGTGACGGCCGCGGCGCAGAGCGTCGAGAGCGGCGTGCGCTCGGTCGAGAGCGAGCTCAACGCGTTCGAAGGCGGAGAGAGCGTCGCTCCGGCGGCGAAAGCGGCGGAGCCGCCTCCCGGCGCTTCGGCCGACGCCGCCAAGCGCGACGGGCCGCAGCAGGCCGCGCTGCCCGGATTCGAGCGCATCTAGCGCTGCCACAACCCTGCCAGACGCTCCCGCGACACCTTGAGCGCTCCGGAAGACACGCAGGAAACCTTCATCTCGCACCTGATCGAGTTGCGCAGTCGCCTGCTGCGCTCGATCGTGGCCGTGATCATCGCCCTCGCCTGCCTGTTTCCTTTTGCGAAGCAGATCTACGCGGTGGTCGCCGCGCCGCTCCTCAAGGCGCTGCCGGCCGGGAGCACGATGATCGCTACCGACGTCACAGGGACTTTCTTCGTGCCGCTGAAGCTCACGCTGATGGTGGCCTTCCTGGTGGCGCTCCCGTACGTTCTCTACCAGATGTGGGCCTTCGTCGCCCCCGGCCTCTATCAGCACGAGAAGCGGCTCGCGCTGCCGGTGATCGTCTCCAGCGTCTTCTTCTTCGCGGTCGGGATGCTGTTCGCGTACTACATCGTGTTTCCGGTGGCGTTCGGATTTTTCGCCGGCTACACGCCTGTGGGCGTGCATATGATGACCGACATCGACAAGTATCTGTCGTTCGTCCTCACGATGTTCATCGCCTTCGGCCTCACCTTCGAAGTGCCGGTGGTCGTCGTCGTGCTGGTGCGGCTCGGCCTGGTCGATCTCGCCAAGCTGCGCTCGATCCGCGGCTACGTGATCGTCGGCGCCTTCGTCGTCGGCGCGATCTTCACTCCTCCCGACGTGCTGTCGCAGGTGATGCTGGCCGTGCCGCTGTGGCTGCTCTACGAGCTCGGGCTGATCGCGGCGCGTTTCGTCTCCCCCGCCAAGGACGAGACGGGAAGAACGGAAGGAAGCGAGCCCGCGAAGTAGGACGCTTTGCCGGTTAGCCGGCCGGCTTTGGTCGCTTGCCGACGACCACCGACAGCTCGAGCGGCTTCTTGTCGCGCAGGATCTTCAGCTTCGCTGGCTGGCCGGGGGTGAGAGCCGCGATCTGCGACAGGAGCGCCGGCCCGTCGGGAGTGGGCTTGCCGTCGATCTCGAGCACGACGTCCCGAACCTGTACCCCGGCCCGGTCAGCGGGCCCGTTCTTGAGCACGCCGCGGATCAGCACGCCGTCCATGCTTTGCAGCTGGAATGCAACCGCGACCTCGGGAGTGAGCTCCTGCGGCTCGATGCCCAGCCAGCCGCGCGTGACCTCGCCGTCGCGGATGATCTGCTCGAGCACGGTGCGGGCGAGCGAGACAGGGACTGCGAAACCGATGCCCTGCGAGCCACCGCTCTGCGAGAAGATGATGCTGTTGATTCCGATCAGATTCCCGTGGGAGTCGACCAGCGCGCCTCCGGAATTGCCGGGGTTCACCGCTGCATCGGTCTGGATGAAATCCTCGAAGCGGTTGACGCCGAGGTGATTGCGCCCGAGCGCGCTCACGATGCCGTGCGTGACCGTATTGCCGAAGCCGAAGGGGTTGCCCAGAGCGAGCACGCTGTCGCCCACCTGCACGGTGTCGAGCGAGCCGAGCGTTATCGCGGGCAGGTCGGTGCCGTCGGCCTTGAGCACGGCGAGATCGGATTCCGGATCGCTGCCGCGGACCGTCGCATGCAGTCGCCGCCCGTCGGCGAGGACCACCTGGATGTCGTCGGCACCCTCGATGACATGGTTGTTGGTGAGCACGTAACCCTCGGCACTCACGATGACGCCAGATCCGAGGCTCGTCGTACGCCGCGTATCACTGTCCGGGAAGCCGGGGAAGAAGCGGCGCAGCAGCGGGTCGTTCAGCAGAGGGTTGCGGACGCGAGCTTCCTTGCTCGTGTAGATGTTCACTACCGAGGGCATCGCCTTCTTCGCTGCATCGGCGAGGCTGTCGATCTTCGGGGCGGCGATGCCGGCGGGATGCTCTTCGACCAAGACGATGTTCTGGCGGCCCGAAACGCGGGCGAGCAGGTCGGGGCGCAGCGTCGCCACGACGAACAGCCCTCCCAGGCAGACCGTGGTGACCTGGGCGAAAAGCAGCCAGAAGCGGCGCAGCAAGGGCGATTTGGCGGTCGGCAAGCGGGAATTATAGCGAGTTTGGCCGGACGCCCGGCGAGCCCATTGCTGCGCGAGTCGCGTCGCAGCACCAGGCCAATCAGCTGTTTTGGAAAGGCTTTCAAGGGAAATTCACAGACCAGGCTTCCGGCGCGCCGAGTGAATCCTTTATAATTTCAAAGTTTGCGGCTGGGGGACCGGGGCAATGGCGGCGGATGGGAGCGTAAACCTGGGCAAGCGCCGGTTCCTGCTCGGCGCGTCGGTTGTGTGGGGCAGCATAGGAGGCGTCGCGCTCGCCACACCTTTCGCGATGAGCCTCTGGCCCAGCGAGCGCGCGAAGGCGGCCGGAGCCCCCGTCGAAGTCGACATCTCGAAGCTCGAGCCCGGCCAGCAAATCACGGTGCAGTGGCGGGGCAAGCCCGTATGGGTCATCAACCGCACCAAGGAGATGCTGGCAAGCCTGCCCAAGCTCGACGACCGCGTCGCCGATCCGAAATCCGAGGTCGATCAGCAGCCGAAGTACTGCCAGAACGAGGATCGATCGATCAAGCCGGAGTTTTTCGTCGCCGTCGGCATCTGCACGCATCTCGGTTGTTCGCCGACGTATCGCCCGCAAGTGGCGCCGCCGGACCTCGGTCCCGATTGGCTGGGCGGTTTCTTCTGTCCCTGCCATCAGTCGAAGTTCGACCTCGCCGGTCGAGTGTACAAAGGCGTTCCCGCGCCCAAGAACCTCGTCATACCGCCGTACAAGTTCCTCTCCGACACGAAGATACGCATCGGCGAGGACGCCAAAGCCGCGTAGCCGCCGAAGCAACCGTCCCGGAAGAACCGAGCGCGAGCCGCCAATGCAGAAACTCCTGTCCTGGATCGACGACCGCTTCCCGCTGACCAAGCTGTGGGAGGAGCAGTGGGGCAAGTACGTTGCGCCGAAGAACTTCAACTTCTGGTACTACTTCGGCTCGCTCGCGGCCTTCGTGCTCGTCATGCAGATCGTGACGGGCATCTTCCTCGCGATGACCTACAAGCCGGACGCAGCCAAGGCCTTCGAGTCGATCGAGTACATGATGCGCGACGTATCGGGCGGCTGGTTCATCCGCTACATGCACTCGACGGGAGCCTCGGCGTTCTTCATCGTCGTCTACCTGCACATGTTCCGGGGACTGATGTACGGCAGCTACCGCAAGCCGCGCGAGCTGCTGTGGATCATCGGCTGCCTCATCTACTTCGCGCTGATGGGGGAGGCCTTCTTCGGCTATCTGCTGCCATGGGGGCAGATGTCGTACTGGGGCGCGCAGGTGATCGTCAATCTCTTTTCCACCGTTCCGTTCATCGGGGACGGCCTCGGCACGTGGATACGCGGCGACTTCACGATCTCCGACGTCACGCTCAACCGCTTCTTCTCGTTCCACGTCATCGCCTTCCCTCTGGTGCTGCTGCTCCTGGTAGCGGTGCACCTGATGGCCCTGCACGAGGTCGGGTCGAACAACCCGGACGGCATCGAGATCAAGAAGCAGCCCAAGGATGCGAAGACCGGCATCTACCTCGATGGCATCTACTCGCACCCGTATTACACGATCAAGGACCTGGTCGGGGTGGTGTTCTTCCTGGCGGTGTTCTTCTTCGTGGTCTTCTTCATTCCAGACGTCGGCGGCTACTTCCTCGAAGCCAACAACTTCATCCCCGCCGATCCTCTGAAGACGCCGGAGCACATCGCCCCGGTGTGGTACTTCACGCCCTACTACGCGATCCTGCGCGCGGTGCCGTCGAAGATGCTGCCTTTCGTCCCGCCCACGCAGTTCTACGGCGTGCTGGCGATGGCGGTGGCGGTGCTGATCTTCTGCTTCCTGCCGTGGCTGGATCGCGGCGCTGTCAAATCGATCCGCTACCGCGGCACGCTCTACAAGAGCTGGCTCGCGCTGTTCGTGTTCTGCTTCTTCCTGCTCGGCTACCTCGGCACGGTTCCGGTCACGATCTGGGGTCAGTTCAGCGGCGGCTGGACCGAGATCCTCGATACGAAGGACAAGGCGACATGGGTCGCGCGCATCCTGACGGTGGCCTACTTCCTCTTCTTCGTGCTCATGCCGTGGTATACCGCGCGCGACAAGACCAAGCCCGTGCCGGAGAGGGTGCAATGATGCGCGCCATCGCAACGCGCCTTCTCGCCGCGCTCCTGCTCGCCGCGAGCGGTGCGGCGCTCGCCGCGGAGGGCGGCCCGCGGCTGCTCACCGCGCCCTCGGAGAGCTGGTTCGCGCGCGAGGCGTCGCTGCAAAGGGGCGCGCGCAACTTCGTCAACTACTGCCTGAGCTGCCACGGCGCACGGTTCATGCGCTACTCGCGCCTCACCGACCTCGGCCTGACCGAGGCGATGATCAACGACAACCTGATGTTTGCCTCCGACAAGATCGGGAACACCATGACCGTGGCGATGAGCGAGGCCGACGGCAAGGCCTGGTTCGGTGCTCCGCCGCCGGATCTCTCGGTGATCGCGCGGGTGCGCGGCAAGGACTGGCTCTACAGCTACCTGCTCGCCTTCTATCGCGACGAAGACTCGGTCAGCGGCTGGAACAATCTCGTGTTCCCGAACGTCGCCATGCCGCACGTCCTGTGGAATCTGGCGGGGTCGCAGAAGCTCGTCGACACCGAGTATGCCGACGGCGAGAAAGCGGAAGCCGCGGCGATCGCCGCCAAGGGTCTGGCTGTAATGGAACCCGCATCGGGCGGCAAGTTCGTGGTCAGGACGCTGGCGCTGGACACGCCGGGATCGCTCTCGGCGCCGCAGTACGAGGCCTTCGTCGCAGACCTGGTCAACTATCTCGACTTCATGGGCGAGCCGGTCAAGCACGAGCGCATCAACATGGGCATCGTCGTGCTGATCTTCATGGGTGCGCTTTTCGTGCTCGTCTACTCGCTCAAGCGCGACTACTGGAAAGAAGTCCACTGATCCCCGGGTCCTGGCTGCCTCGAAGCACTCTGCAGTAGGAGCCGCAAGAGATTGAAACAAGGCGCGACGCCCCAACATAGGGCGCGCGGGAGACCACAATCATGATGACCCTCTACTCCGGGACCACCGACCCGTTCAGCCAGCGCTGCCGCATCGTGCTGCACGAGAAGGGCATGGATTTCCAGATCATCGATGTCGACCTGGACCACAAGCCCGAGGACCTCGCGGTGATGAACCCGTACAACCAGGTGCCGGTTCTGGTCGAGCGCGACCTCGTTCTGCACGAGTCGAACATCATCAACGAGTACATCGACGAGCGCTTCCCTCATCCGCAGCTGATGCCGGCCGATCCGCTGATGCGTGCGCGCGCGCGGCTTTTCCTGCATCGCTTCGAAAAGGAGCTCTTCTCGCACATCGACACGCTCGAGGGGAACAACCAGAAGCAGCTCGACAAGGCGCGAGGCCTGGTCCGCGACAGCCTGATGCAGATTGCGCCAGTCTTCGCCAAGCACAAGTACATGCTGGGCGAGGAGTTCTCCATGCTCGACGTCGCCATCACCCCGCTCCTGTGGCGGCTCGACTATTACGGCATCTCGCTGCCGAAGCCCGCGGCGCCGCTGATGAAGTACGCCGAGCGTCTTTTCTCGCGTCCCGCGTTCATCGAAGCGCTCACCTCCGCCGAGCGGGGGATGAGAAAGTAGCAGCCCGAGCAGCGAGAGGGGACCCGCGCGCGCAGCGCGTGGGGTCGAGCGTTAGGCGAGTGGCTGCCGCGGCCGACGCGCCACATAGCACGACCGGTGGTTACGCAAGGAGGCCGCCGCCCGAGCAGCGAGAGGGGGCCCGCGCACGGCGCGACTCGGCGCCGACACGCGGACTTGAACACGACCCGAGCGGCGCAAGGAGCGACACCTGCCGAGTGTAGTATCCTAAGTCTATGTCCGAGCAGTCCGCCAAACCGTATCTGCTGCGCGCCATCTGCGAGTGGTGTGCGGACAACAGCCTGACGCCCTATCTGGCGGTCAAGGTCGACCGCCAGACGCGCGTCCCCGCCGCCTTCGTCAAGAACGGCGAGATCGTGCTCAACATCAGTGCGGGCGCAACTCGGCGCCTCACGATCGACGGCGAGCGCGTGCAGTTCACGGCGCGCTTCAACGGCGTCTCGCAGGAAGTCTCCGTTCCCATGAACGCGGTCGCGGGCATCTTCGCCAAGGAGACGGGCTACGGCTTTGCCTTCACGGTCAGCAGCGATCCCGTCGTTTCGCTCGACGCGGCAACGGCGCCCGAGTCGGCGCCGGCCGGTTCGACGCCCTCGGACAAACCCAAGCGGCCCAAGCATCTCCAAGTTGTAAAATAGCCGCGCTGCGCAGGGAGCGCCGGCGCCGGCATAGCTCAGTTGGTAGAGCAGCGGTTTTGTAAACCGTTGGTCGTGGGTTCGATTCCTACTGCCGGCACCACACATCGCATCAGGCCACGTAAACGGAAATTGCGACCCCGATGAGTGATCTCCTGCTCATTCTCCGCTACCCGCTCGCCATTTTTGCGCTTACCTTCCTGGGGCTCTGACTCTCGGCGTGGCTGGGAGAGACTGGTTGTGTTCGTCAAGTTGTGCAAAAACGTGGTCATGGCCTGAGGCCTATGTGGCCTTTCGCAACTGGTCTTTGCGTGCCTCCCACAGCACGTCCATGTTGAGGTAGCACTTGTCCTCGAGCCAGCCCTCGTGGGTCTCGACGCACATGGCGCGGGTTAGCCGTAAGCATCTCGCCGCGTTCGGGAAGATGCGCACCACGCGCGTGCGCCGGCGCAGCTCTTCGTTGAGCCGCTCGAGCATGTTGGTGCTCTTCAGATGCTTGTGATGCTGCCGCGGGAGCCGGTAGAAGGTCAGCGTGCTACCGATGTTCTCCTCCACCCAGTCGGTGAGCTTCGGATACTTGCGCTGCCAGCGCGCGAGCCAGGCGGCGAGATCATGTTGTGCTTCGGCCAGGTTGCGCCGCGCGTGGAGCCAGCGCAGCTCCTGCAGGCAGTCGTCATCGGTTTTGCGTGGCAGGTAGTCCAGGGCATTGCGCAGGAAGTGCACGTAGCAGCGCTGCCAAGCCGCCTCGGGCAGGATCTCCGCGATCGCCTTGCGTAGCCCCGCATGATCATCGGAGACCGCCACCTCGACGCCCTGCAGACCACGCTGCTTGAGGCTCACCAGAAACTCCCGCCAGCTCGAGGCGCTCCCCCGGTTGGCGAGTTCCACTCCGACCACTTGGCGCTTTCCCTCCCAGTTGATGCCGATCGCGATTAGCACCGCCTGGCTCTGGATGATGCCGTCCTCGCGTACCTTCTCGGACCGCGCGTCCAGAATCAGGTACGGATAAGTCCTCGGTCAGCCGCCGCTGCGCGAATTTGGTTAGCCCCTCGTCGAGCCCTTTGTTGATCGCGCTGATCGTGGAGGCGGCGAAGCTCTGCCCGCAGAGCTCCTCCGTGATCGCCTTCACCTTGCGCGTCGACACCCCTTGCACGTACATCTCCACCATCGCCGACACCAGCGCCTTCTCGCTGCGCTGGAAGCGCTCGAACAACGCCGTCGAGAACTCCCCCGACCGATCCCGCGGCACCCGCAGCTCGATCTTGCCCACCCGCGTCACCAAGCCGCGTTCGTAGTAGCCCGCTCGGTAACCCAACCGTGAGCCGCTGCGTTCTCCGGGTGCAGCACCCAGAAACTCCGTCATCTCCGCCTGCAGAATCTGGTCCAGCGCTTCCTTGACCAGCGCCTTCAACAGATCTCGGTCCTGCGCCACCAGCGCTTCTAACCGCGGGCGGACTGCTTTAAGCTTCCTCTCGGTCATGGTGTGGCCCTCCACAGAAGGGTTTCGGTCGACTTCGACACTCGACCTCATACCATGACCACCACGGCTTCCTCAAAAGGCGGTTCTGCGCATAAACTCGAACATTACTTCTTGGCCAATCACCGGTGCCGAGATACCTCGGCATCCAGGTAGGCCCACCTGTACCGTCAGCGCTGACAGCTTTCCCGATTCAGATTAATTCGGTGCTGGTAAACACGCCGGCCAATGTAACGCAGGTGACTGTCATTCAAGACGGAAACGTTATCGACGTTTCCGTGTACGTCGTTCAGTTGAACGATCAAATTTTCCCACAGCCGATTCAGGTGAATCAGACTGCACCGCTGCTTCCTGCGGGAACCTATACCTTTCGATTCCTACAGTACAACCGAAATTTGCCTGATACAAACTACCTGCTACCACCCCAAATCGTATCGACGCTGGCGGTAACTGTCGCGGATCCGAATATTGTTGGGTCCACCGTCGAGTATTACAATATGCAGCGGAACCATTACTTCATGACCTCGAATTCCATCGAGATCGCTGGGCTCGATGGAGAAATGTTTCTACCGCAACCGCAGTACGCGGATCCATCCGATCCCTGGGGCGTGCCCCTTCGGCACGCAGGCTTTCTATCGCCTCTATAACAATTGGCCAGACGTCAATCATCGTTACACGACCTCGCTTGCGATCCGAGACGCCATGGTTCAGAAGGGCTGGATTCCCGAGGGCTACGGGCCCAATGCAGTGGCTTTCTGCGTTCCGCGATAGCGCCGAATTTAGGGTCTCATCACTCGCAAACATGCGAAAGACTGCAACCGCAATTGTCGCCGTTCTAGTTTTCTTCCTGGCGTCCGATGCCCTGGCCCAGACCATGACCCTGTTTCCGCTTCCGGGGGTTGGCTACCCACGGGCAATAACTTCGGGTCCCGACGGCAACCTGTGGTTCACCGACAGCGCCCCTCAGATCGGTCGATTTACTCCGACGGGTGAGCTGACGCTTTTTGCGCTGCGCGGTTCGCTGATTGAACCGAATTCAATAACGACGGGGCCCGACGGCAACCTCTGGTTCACTGACGTAGGGTTCATCGGGAGGATTACGCCCCAAGGCGTCTTCACGGTGTTTCCCCTCACACAATCGAACGTTAACAGCGTGGTTGCGCCTGTAACAAGCTCCATCACGCTCGCACCGGATGGTAATCTTTGGTTCCTTGACTGGGCCACCGACCAAGTGGGCCACATCACTCCGTCTGGTGCAATCACGGAAATAACCTACGCTGGTCCCAGGCGCGGCGTGGTCGGGATGACACTCGGTCCCGACGGCAACCTCTGGTTTGTCGAGCAGTTCGGAAACAAGGTCGGACGCATGACGCTCGATGGCACGGTGGTCGAATTCAACATCCCCACGCCCGACAGCGGGCCGTTGGACATCGTGAAGGGGCCGGACGGTAACCTGTGGTTCTCCGAGGTCAGCGCGAGCCAGATTGGACGAATCTCCCCCTCTGGACTAATCGCCGAGTTCCCGATCGAGGGAGTGGGCAGAGAGCCGTTCTACATAGCTGCCGGGCCCGACGGCAACGTCTGGTTCAGCCAGCAGTTCGCGGCCTCGATCGGACGCATTTCACCATCGGGTCATGTCGACGAATTCGGCGTGCCGGGCGATGGGTACCTTGTTAGCGAGCCGCAAGGGCTCACGACCGGGCCAGACGGCAACCTGTGGGTGACGAGCGCGAATGCCACCGAAATGGTTCGCGTGAACCTTGCGGGTGGTGCGCCCAACGCGACGGCTTCTGTCGTGGAGTACTACGACGCCAACCTGGACCATTACTTCATGACCCAGTCCGCAAGCGAAATCCAGGCGCTGGACGCGGGCATGTTTCCCGGATGGGTCCGGACCAGCTCCGCTTTTCCGGCCTACGTTGCGGGGCGCTCCTCGGGACGCGGCAATCCGGTCTGCCGATTCTACGGCCTGCCCTCGGCAGGCCTGGATTCGCACTTCTACTCCGCGAGTCCTGCGGAGTGCGCGGCGGTCAGCGCGAAATTCGGCTGGGCATGGGAAAAGGAAGCCGACGACGCCTTCGAGATCGCGCTCCCTGACACGACGACCGGCGTCTGTCCCGCGGGAACGACGCCCGTCTATCGGCTATGGAACGGGCGCATCGACTCGAATCACCGCTACACGACGTCAACCAACGTCCGCGGCTACATGATCTCGCAGGGCTTCGTCCCCGAGGGTTATGGGCCCCTCAGCGTTGCCATGTGCGCTCCGCCCGCTCAATAGTGACCGTCGCTTGGCACTCTTGGCTCGCTTTGAAGTGGCTCGGCGACGGCGGCCGAACTAGTCGTCGTTTCTTCGTTAAGCTCACGTGTTCGCGTCATGACTCTCGTTCGAATGCGTTTCGAAATCTCCCTCTGGGGGATCTGCGCATTGCTCGCGAGATCGCGAATGCGCATCGCCAAGGCGGTTTGGTCCCGCGCCGTGCTCTTCCGATACCAGGCCGCGCGGATGAACTGGGCCAGCCGCCACGACCGGACAGTGCTCACCTGGAAAGTCTCCTGAATCCAGGCGACCAACTGCCGCCGTCGCCCCGGCTTCAGACTTTTTTTCGCAGAACCTCGGATAGAATCTGCTTATCCAGCGTCAGGTCAGCCACCACCCGCTTCA
>DATJZM010000081.1:0-2568 GCA_035499135.1 Casimicrobiaceae bacterium
CCGCCGGCCATGCCGAACTTGTACGGGTTGTAGCCGCGCACATCCTGCAGGGTGATGCCGTCTTTCAGAGCCTGGCGGGCATAGCTGCCCGTGATGCGGTCGATGCGGCCGACGTTGCCCGGAAGGCCGAGGATTGCCTCATACATTTCGTAGCTCGCGAACTCGTCGTTGGGCGAGAGCAAGGGGTGAGCTTCCGATTGTCCCTTGCCCTGCTTGATCTCGATCAGGCGCTCGTTGCGCATGCGCGCCTCGGCCCAGGCGGCGTCGATCGGCCGCCCGGTAGTCTGGTCGACGTCCACCGGATACATCCAGCCGTCGCTCACGTTCGCGTTGTGCGAGATGGCGAGGAGCTCATTGCCCGCCTTGCGCTGCGCGTCCATCCAGTTCCACAAGTCCGAGGGGCGATTGGACTCGAGCGAGCTGAAGGGATAGTCGGGCACCTTGTCGCAGGCGCGGAAGAAGACGTTGCGATGCAGGTTGCGGTTGCCGGGCATCGACGTCCATTCGTACGAGCAGAACGCGGTGAACTTGCCGGGCTTGTTCTGCTCGTCGGCGATCTTGACGTTCTCCTTCCACACGGTCGAAGTGATCTTGGGGTCCATGAGCGCCTTCACCGGCGCACCTGCGTTGAGTTTGAGCAAGTACGAGAACACGCGGTTTTGCTGTTCCTTGCTGGTCGGATCGGTCATGATCATCGGCTGCGCTTCGGGCAGCTTGCTCACGTAGGAACCCGGGGTGTTGGCCTCCCGCGTGACGCCGACGTACTCCGAGTGATCGGTCACGCCCATGAAGTCCATCGGCGTTTCGATCTTGATGTCGTAGCCCAAGGGGTGCTTGATGGTCTCGCCCTGGGCGTACTTGAGCGCATCCGCCGGGCCGGTCATGCGATTGCCCATCACCCACGCGTCCACCGACCAGCTGGTATGCAGGTGCGTCTCGCCGAAGTACGCGTTGCGCTCGGGGTTGCGCTCCACCCTCTGCGCCGACTCGAACGCCACGGCGGGGGCGGGGGCCGGCGCGGTTGCTGCCGCCGGAGCGCTGGCCACGGTCTTGGCGGCATCCGTCGCTTCGCCCTTCTTCGCGGGGGCCTCGGGGGGCTTCTGCTCGCAGGCAGCCAACGTGACGAGCGCGATGATGGCCAAGCTTGCAGCAGACATCGTTGAACGCATGACGGTCTCTCCCATGGTGTCGCTTGCTGGTTGCCCGTCGGCCGCGTTCGCGGTCAACCTATCGCGCCGGCGGGCCTTTCATGATGATACATTGTTCCTCAGCCCGATTACGCGTGCCCACCGATGGCCGTCTCGATCGCCTCGAGCAGCACGTTGTCGTTGACCGGCTTGCGGAGATAGCTCTTCGCGCCCAAATGAATGGCCCGCGCGCGCGACTCGGGTGTGTCATGTCCGGTGATGACGATGACCGGAATTGCGGCGTGACCGCTGGCGAGCGCGGTTTGAACCTCGAGTCCGCTCATTTCCGGCATATGCAGGTCGAGCACGACACAGTCCGGTTCGTGGTCCTGGATCGAGCGCAGAAGCTCCGCGCCGGACGCGAACGTCTCGACCGCGAAACCCGCAGAAGAAACGAGCCGCGTCAATGCGATGCGTACGTCCGCATCGTCGTCGACCACGGCCAGCAACGGCGCGTCGTCACTCATCTCGACCGCACGGTATCAAGCGCGGGCGGCTGATCCTACTGGACCTTGGTCCAGGTATCGGGCCTGGAGGGAGCGCGGTGCCGCCGTCTCAGGTCTTGGACGTCGAGCCGACGCCCGCGCGCTCCGCCAGCTTCACGAGATCAGCGACGACACGCACATCCATCTTGCGCATCAGGTTCGCGCGATGGAACTTGATCGTCTTCTCGGCCGTTCCTAGCTCGGCGGCGATCTCCTTGTTCAGCCGCCCGGCCACGATGTGCTCGAGCACCTGCCGTTCGCGCTCGGTGAGCGTTGCGAGGCGCTTCGCGATGCGCTCCCGTTCGACGCGGGCGGCCCGTAGCGACTGATCCCGGGCCAATGCGTCCCGGATCGTGGCCATCAGCAGAGCGTCGTCGACGGGCTTGGTGAGAAAGTCCGATGCGCCCTGCTTCATCGCGCGCACGCTCGCTGCGATGTCGCCGCGCCCGGTGAGAAAGATGATGGGTAGTTGGCTCGCCTGCTCTTCGAGCATCCCTTGCAGCTCGAGACCGCTCAACCCCGGCAATTGAAGATCCAGGACCAGACACCCTGCGGCGTCCCGATCGTAGCGTTCGAGAAACTGCCGCGGGGACGGGAATGTGGCATATTCGAGCCCGACTGACTCGAGCAATCGCTCGATCGCCTTCAACACGTCGGGATCGTCGTCGACGACGTAAACGATCGGCGCAGGTTCCTTCGTCCGCATCAGGATGCCTTCGACGGCAATTCGCAATGCAGCGTGGCGCCTCGATCGGCGTTGTTGGTTGCCCACAGGCGCCCGCCGTGGGCCTCGACGATCGATCGACAAATGGCCAGACCGAGACCCAGGCCGTGCGATTTGGTGGTCATGAACGGCTCGAAAATACGTTCGAGATCCGCCGAAGGTATTCCTGCGC
>DATJZM010000082.1:0-8560 GCA_035499135.1 Casimicrobiaceae bacterium
AGGAGACAACTTGCAACTTTTACATCGCAGGCTGGCCGATGTCGTCGTCGTGACGCCGACCGGGCAGCTCGATCACCCGACGGCGCAGCAATTGCAGCAGGCATTGCAGCCGATCCTGGACGACAGCGCCGGAGTGAACGCGCTGGTGCTCGACTTCGCGGGGGTCGAGTACATCAGCAGCATGGGCTTGCGCGTGCTCCTGCTTGCCGCCAAGCACATGCGCTCGAAGAACGCACGAATCGCCGTGGCAGCGCTGCAGCCGGTCGTCGACGAGATCTTCGGCATTGCGCGCTTCCGGCACGTCGTGGAGGTTTTCCCGAGCATTCGCGATGCGCTGGCTCAGGTGTCACCCGCAGCGCTGGCGGCCTACGACGCGCCCGCCCGATGAAGTGCGTGCGCTTCTGGGGCACGCGCGGGTCGCTGCCGGTCGCCCTAACCTCGGCGGCCGTGCGCCACAAGCTCACGGCCGCGCTGCGCGGCGCGAGCGGACGCAGCTTCGCATCGGACGACGAGATCGGCGCCTACCTCGACGGCCTCGGGATCGCGGTCGCCGGAACGTACGGCGGGCACAGCCCGTGCGTCGAGCTCGACACGGGCGGCGGCGAGTACGTACTGTGCGACCTGGGCAGCGGCGTGCGGCCCTTCGGCCAGAAGGCAATCGCGCGCCACGGTGCCTCCGCGCCGCAGACCTACCATGTCTTCATGTCGCACGTGCACTGGGACCACATCATGGGGTTCCCGCTCTTCACCCCCGTGTACATTCCCGGCAACCGCATTCGCATCTACGGCGCCCATGCCGAGCTCGAGCACGCGTTCCGACGGCAGCACGCTGCGCCGTCGTTCCCGGTCGACTTCTCCGCGCTGCCGGCGAAGATCGAGTTCGTGCACCTCGAGCCGGAACGTGCGTACGACATCGCCGGATTGAGCGTGAGGCTCATGCTGCAGCGGCACGCGGGCGACTCCTACGGATACCGCTTCGCCTCCGCCGGAAAAACGGTCATCTACACGACGGATTCGGAGCACCGGCTCGAGGACGACTCCGAGACCGCGACCTTCGTCGATTTCTTCCGCGACGCGGATCTGGTCATCTTCGACGCGATGTATTCGCTCACCGATGCCATCTCGGTCAAGGCCGACTGGGGGCATTCGAGCAATATCGTGGGCGTCGAGCTCTGCCATATGGCGCACGTCCGGCAGCTGTGCCTCTTCCACCATGAGCCCGTGCACGGCGATGAGGCGATTTCGCGCATCCTGGCCGAGACGCGGCGCTTCGAGGAGCTGTCGCGCAAGGGGCAGCCGCTGTTTGTCTCCGCCGCTTACGACGGCATGGAAATCCTCTTGTGAGCGGGGAGCAAGGCGAGCAGCTCAACCGGCTTTCGCATCGGCGCATCTCGGCCTTCGGGCTCGCGCTTCTCGCCGCACTCGCTGCGCTGATCTGGTTCGAGCCGCCCTGGAATCTGCGCCTGCAGTCGGCCTGGTTCGACACCTACCAGGTGCTCAAGCCGCGCGACATTAGTTCGAGCTCCTGGCCGGTCACCGTCGTCGAGATCGACGAGAAGAGCCTCACCCGTCTCGGGCAGTGGCCCTGGCCGCGCACGGTGCTCGCCGAGCTGCTGCGCGATATCGAGAGCGCGGCCCCGCGCGCGATCGGGGTTGACATCGTGATGCCCGAACCGGACCGGTTGTCGCCGGAACACCTGCTCGCCAAAGCGAGGCAACGCGATCCGGTTCTCGCAGGGCGGCTCGACACGCTGCCGTCGAACGACAGCGAGCTGGCGCAGACCATCGCCGCCGGCCCGGTGATTCTCGGCCTGGCGGGGACGCCCGAGCGCGGCGACCACGAACCGATGTCCCCGCCCATCCTCGTGACCGACCGCCAGCGGCACGATGCAGCAACGGCGAGCGCGATGGGGATACCGCACCATGCCGGCGCGCTCACCAACATCGACATTCTCGATCGCGCCGCTGCGGGCCACGGGTTGATCTCCGCGGGGCCGTCCGACGATGTCATCCGTCGGCTTCCCCTCGTGGCCGAAATTGGCGATCGCTATGTGCCGTCGCTCGCGATCGAGATGCTGCGCGTGGCGCAGCGAGCGCCCGTGGTTAGGCTCGCGCTCGACGGAGCGTCCGTGCGCACGATCGGTGTCGGCAATTTCGTCGCTCCCACGGAGCCCGACGGCGAGCTGCGCATCTACTACTCGGGACGCGAAAGCGGTCGCTTTGTTTCTGCCGTCGACGTTCTCGACGGGAAGTTCGACCCGCTGCGCTTCCAGGACAAGCTGGTGCTGATCGGAGTCACGGGCCTCGCCACGACCGACTATCAGAACACTCCCCTCGGGGTGCGCATGCCTGGGAGCGAAGTCCTGGCGCAGGTGCTCGAGAATCTGCGCGAGCAGACGTGGCTTACGCGTCCGCGCTGGGCCCATGCGCTGGAAGTCGCCGTATTCGTGCTGCTCGGGCTCGCGCTGATCTGGGCCACGCCGCGCTGGGACCCGCGCAATGCCGCGCTGCTGGCGACGGGCTGCATCGCGCTTCCGGTCCTGGCCGGCTTCGCCGCGTTCGCCTCGCAAAGACTCGTGTTCGACGCGGCGGCGCCGGCGGCGGGCTTGCTGGCGCTCTTCAGCGTGCTGCTCGTGCTCACGCTCGCGGAAGCGGGCCGGCAGCGCCGGCGACTGGAGCGCGTCGTACAGGCGCAACGCGAGCGCGCCGCGTACGTTTCCGGCGAGCTCGAGGCGGCGCAGCGCATCCAGACGGGGTTCCTCCCTCGCACCGATCTCCTGCGCGACGATCGCCGGCTCGATCTCGCCGTGTCGATGACTCCGGCGCGCGAGGTCGGCGGCGATCTCTACGACTTCTTTCCGCTCGATGATCGGCGGCTCTTCTTTCTCGTCGGCGACGTCGCCGGCAAGGGACTCTCGGCCAGCATGTTCATGGCGGTGAGCAAGGCGCTCTACAAGAGCGCGCGGGTGCGCAACCCCGGCGCGACGGTGAGCGAGGTCAAGAATGCGGCGAACGCCGAGATCTCGCGCGACAACCCCGAGATGTTCTTCGTCACCGCTTTTGCCGGCGTGCTCGACCTCGACTCGGGAGAGCTCTCCTACTGCAACGCTGGGCACGAGAATCCCTGGGTGCTCGCGCCGGGCCGCCACGACCTGCTCGAGCTAGGGGAGGGCGCGGGCCCGCCGTTGTGCAGCGTCGCGGGCTTCGCGTATTCGAGCGCGAAGCGGCGCATGCAGGCGGGCGAGTGGCTCTGCCTCTTCAGCGACGGCGTGATCGATGCGCGCAGCGCAGGCGGCGCCCGCTACGGGCGCGAGCGCCTGCGGGCGGTTCTGACGCGCAACGCGAATAGCCCGAACGCCGCTGCGCTCCTCGGCGCGGTGCGCGCCGAGCTGAAGGCCTTCACGCAGGGCGCCGAGGCCGCCGACGATCTCACGGTGCTCGTGCTGCGCTGGCTCGGGCCGCGCGCGACTGCCTAGTCCGGCGTCGAGCGAGCGTCCCCGCGTCAGCGGACGATGATCTCCACACGCCGGTTGCGCGGCTCGGCGACGCCGTCCGGAGTCGGCACCGCGAGCTCGCGCTTTCCGCGCGAGATGGCGTGTACATCCTCGGACGGAATCCCCAGGCGAATGAGCGCGGCGCGGACTGCTTCGGCCCGCTGCTGCCCGAGCGCATCGTTGGCTTGATCGTTGCCGACGGTGTCGGTGTGCCCGACGACCAGCACGTCGGGAACGGGACGCGCCGCAATCTCGGCGAGGATCTTGTCGACGACCTGCTTCGACTCGTCGGTGAATTCGTCCTTCCCCTCGACGAAATACAGCGTGAACGACGCAGGGCGCGAGGGCTGCGCGGCGAGCGTCGTCCCAAAGCGCGCCTGCACCTCCTGCGGGCTCGACTCGTAGCCGCGCGGTCCCAACGGTGTTGGGTGCGCGGCGGCATACGGCTTGTCGAGGACGACTTCCTTGTCGCCCTGCTTGACCGACACCGCGGTCGCGCGCCCATCCTTCTCAGGCAGCAGCACCACCGTGCCGCTCGTGCACGCGCCGACGAGCAGGATCAGCGCAGCGACGCCGACCGCGCGGCCGGTCAGGCCCGGCGAGCCGTCAATCATCGGTGCTGACGACGAATTCCGTGCCGCGCACGCCGAGAACGGCGGTCGGTGTGCGCACCGTCATCGCGTCGGGCGTCTGCTTCGCGATCTTGCCCGAGATCACCGCCAGCGTTCCGCGGTTGAGAGCTGCGTCGAAGCGGCCAGCGTTCGTTTTCGAGTCGAAGACAAAGCGATCGAGCGAGAGCACGCTGTTGGGTCCGACCGACAGCAGCGACTCGTCGTCCATGGTGATGCCGACCGAGCCGTCGGCCCCGGTCTTGATGATGTCCGCGGTTTGCAGGCGCAGCCCGACCGTGCCCGGCTGGGAGCGCCCGTCGCGCTCGATCGTGACCTGGCCCTTCGAGGTCTTGACCTGCCCGATTTCTGCGGCACCCGCGACGACCGCGAAGCAGAGCAGCATTAACAGCAGCGTACAGCGACCGCCCACGCGCTCAAGTGACTCGCACATCGTTCCTGGCTCCTCCTCGAATCGCGCTCCGAGCGATCTTGCATGCGAGAATGAGGCTCTCGCGTCCACTCCATCGAGTGCGATGCCGGCGCGTCGCGCTAGTTTACACAAAGCCATCTTGCCTCCCTCCACCATCTACAGCCAGCAGGCAACCTTTCCGGCGCGCCTGCGCGCTCTCACCGATGCAACGGCCTTCGCGCGAGCCTTCTCCGAGCTCAACAGACTTGCCCACGACGACGCGCTGCGGCTCGCGCTGATCATCGAGGAGCTGTTCACGAACACCGTCCAGCACGGATACCGCGACGAGACGGATTCGCCGGTGAGGATCGCGCTTGGTGTGCATGACGGCAGCATACGAATCCTCTATGAGGACTGGGCGCCGCGCTACGATCCGCTCGCCCGCTTCTCCGCTGCTCCGCCGAGCCTCGAGGCACCGGCGGGCGAGCGTCCCGCGGGAGGTCTGGGAGCCTATCTCGTCGGGCGGCTCGTCACCGACGCGCGCTACGCCTACGAGGGGGGAGTCAATCGCCTGTGGCTCACCCTGCGGCAGGGCGGTTGAGGGGGCGCGTGGGAGCGTCGAAGGCCCCTGCAGCAAGCGGCGTCAAGAAGCACGCGCCGTCGCTGATCGTCCACGCCGTCGACGGCACCTACGAGCTCTTCCGTCACTTCTACGGCCTGCGCCGCTTCACCAAGGGCAAGGACCGCCCGTTCGGCGCGGTGGTCGGCGTGCTGCAGACCATCCTGCAGATGCTGGAGAAGGGCGCGACGCACCTCGGCGTGGCGACCGATCACGTGATCGAGTCGTTCCGCAACGAGCTGTGGCCCGGCTACAAGACGGGAGAGGGCATCGAGCCGGCGCTCTACGCGCAGTTCGGCCCGCTCGAGAAAGCGCTCGCGGCGATGGGCGTGGCCGTGTGGCCGATGGTCGAGCTCGAGGCCGACGACGCGCTCGCTTCCGCCGCTCATCTCGCGCAGAAGGACAAGCGCGTCGAGAAGGTCTGCATCTGGACCGTGGACAAGGACCTCGCCCAGTGCGTGCGCGGCGAGCGGGTCGTGCAGATGGACCGCCGCGCGAACAAGCTCATCGACGCGAAGGGCGTGCGCGAGAAGTTCGGCGTGGCCCCGGCGCTGATCCCGGATTTCCTTGCGCTGGTCGGCGACGCAGCCGACGGCTACCCCGGCATCGCGGGGATCGGCGCGGTGACTGCGGCGCAGCTTCTCAACCGCCACGGACCGATCGAGAAGTTCCCGCCCGATCTCCTGGGCGAGCGGCGCGAGCGCGCGCTGCTCTTCAAGAAGCTCGCGACACTGCGCACCGACGCACCGCTGTTCCGCGACGTTGACGAGCTGCGCTGGCGCGGCCCCGAGAAGGCCTTCGCCGGCTGGACGCAGCGCATGGACGCGCCTCAGCTCCTCGAGCGGGCGCTCAAGGCGCAGCGAGCGATCGAAAGAGAGTCAGCTTCTCTGCCGCGGCGGCGGTGACGCGCCGCTCTGGGGACTTGCGGTGATGGGAAAGAGCTCGGGCGAGCCGCGGATGACTGCCGCGACGCGAGCGGCGTCGCCCTGGCGGCGAGCGCGGCGCCAGAGGCGATGCGCGAGCATGGCGATCACGCCGAAGGTCACTTTCCTTTCCTTCGGGACGAGCGCCATGGCGCGCTCGGCTTCCGCAGCGGCCTTCTCGTAGAGCTCCTCCGCCTCGCGTTCCTCGCCGCGGCGCCAGAGCTTGCGCGCGGCCTCCGCGAGCTTCGTGCTCCGCTCATGGTGCTCGAACCACGTCATAACATTCCTCTTCCGGACTTGCATCACGCGCCTGTATCATAACTTGACCGCGGGGCGCAACTTAGGCAGACCGGCTATATCCATCTGCCGCCAGGCTTTGGACGGCCGATCCTACGTTGGCGAATTTCTCAGCACAACGGAATATTCACGCGAGAGGGTGCCCGAGTGCGCCTGCAGTCGTTCGTCGCAGCGCACAAGCGAAGGCAAGAGGAAAGCCATGCGTGGCCCGGCCACCGGGAGGCGCAGTTCACGCCAACGCAACCGACGATCACGCATTGTTGCAGAACGGGCACGCGATCTGCACCGGTGGCGAGGACGCCGGACCTTTGTCACCGCTTTTTTACATGACAGCCTGGTGACTCAATCGGAAACCGAGGCGCATCAACGGCTTGTCATCATGGTCCGCATTATGCTTTTCAACGGCCCGTTTGGGGAGGAGGCTAGGAGACAGGGATGACCATCTTCTGGGTTGTATTCGCGGTCGTTGTGGCCCTCGGGTTGCTGCTCTTCGCGGTCATGGACCGCGCCAAGGAGGAAGACCGAAGATCACGCCACATTCAGCGCACCATCAGCCCGTTCGACGACATAACCATCACAAGAGAATAAGCGCCAGGGGACCGCTCGGGCGCCCGCGGGCAGGAGCCGGAACGCTCGCCGGACAAAGAAAGCTCCTGCCACGCCGGCTGTTGCTGTACCCGCCGTTGCGAAGGTTTGACCGCTGCCCTCAGCGACAAAGCGCGCCGGGTTTCTGCGCACCCGTTGACTACGGCGCTCGATGTGGTGAGAATCCCTTGTCGGTCCAGCTGGCATCGAACTCCTGGGGGGGAGTGCAACAGTCGTGGAAGGCTCCCATGACCCAGGCCCGTCTCGCTACGAATTTCCCGCCGCTCCGCCTGGTGCTCTCTGTCGCAGGCGAAGCCGAATCGCACTATGAAATCGGCGTGATGTACGCGCGTGGGCTGGGCACGCGGCACGACGATGTCGAGGCGGTAAAGTGGTTTCGCCGTTCGGCGAGCAGGGGTTATGCCCTAGCCGAGTACGCGCTTGCCCGAATGTACGGCGCCGGTCAGGGCGTGCCCCAGGACGACGCCGAGGCGCTCGCGTGGTATCGCCGAGCCGCCGATCAAGGCTACGCGCCGGCCCAATATGCGCTCGCTCGAATATGCGCGTCCCCCAAGGGCAGGCCGCACGATCCTGCTGAGGCAGTGAGCTGGTATCGCAGGGCTGCACAGCAGGGCCTCGCCAACGCCCAGAACGACCTTGGGGTGATGCTCGAGCTGGGTCAGGGCGTGGCGCAGAATCATGTCGAGGCCGTCGCGTGGTATCGCAAGGCCGCTGAGCAGGATCATCCCAGGGCGCAGAACAACCTCGGCTTCATGTACGAGCGAGGCCGCGGTGTGTCGCAGGACTACGCCGAAGCTCTGGCGTGGTATCGCAAGGCAGCCGATCAGGGCAACGCCGACGCGCTGGTCAATCTCGGCGTCCTGTATGAGCGTGGTCGAGGGGTACGCCAGGACTACACCGAGGCGATCCAGTGGTTCCGCAAGGCAGCGGACCTCGGAATCGCCAACGCCCAGGCCAATCTCGGCTACCTGTACGAGCACGGCCTCGGAGCGCCGCAGGACCACGTCGAGGCGGCGAGGTTGTATCGCGGTGCTGCCGAACAGGGCCACGCCCAGGCGCAAAACAACCTGGGGGTCTTGTATCAAAGTGGTCGAGGCGTGGCGCAGGACCACGTAGAAGCGCGGCGATGGTTCCTCAAAGCCGCCGAGCAGCGCTTCGCCGATGCCCAATACAACCTTGGCGTCATGTGCGAGAAGGGCCAGGGTGGGCCACAGGACCATGGCGAGGCGCGCCGATGGTTCCGCGCCGCCGCCGATCAAGGCAACGTGGGCGCACAGTTCGGCCTGGGAGTCCTGTTCGACCACGGCTACGGCGTGGAACGGGACTATGCCGAGGCAGCCAAGTGGTTTCGCCAGGCCGCCGAGGAAGGCAACGCAGCGGCTCAACTCAATCTGGGCATCATGTACTTCTATGGCCGAGGAGTCCCGCAGGATTACCTCGAAGCCCACAAATGGCTGAACCTCGCCGCCGCCCGCTTTCTTCCCTCAGAGGCGGAGCAGCGCGCGCGCGCGGTCAAGAATCGCGACATCGTCGCGAGAAAGATGACCCCGCAGAGGATCGAGGACGCTCAGGATCTCGCCCGCGCATGGAGGCCGAGGCAC
>DATJZM010000083.1:0-28200 GCA_035499135.1 Casimicrobiaceae bacterium
GGCGCCGTGGACGAGCACGGTCTGCCCGGCGCGGGCGCGGGTCCGGTCGAACAGGGCGCGGTAGGCGGTGGCGTAGGGGATGTGCAGCCCGGCGCCTTGGGGGAACGAGAGGTTCGCCGGCAGCGGATGGATCTGCTCCGCCTGGCAAAGCGCGAACTGGGCGTAGGCGCCGCTGAGAGTGCCCGCGGTGTAGACGCGGTCGCCGGCGCGCCAGCGCGCCACCTGCGGTCCGACCGCGGCAATCACCCCCGCCGCGTCGCCGCCCGGCGTATAGGGCAGCGGCGGCTTGTTGGCGTAATTGCCGGAACGGATGTAGGTCTCGACCGGGTTCACGCCGGCGGCGTGGACGCGCACGACGACCTGGCCGGAACCCGGGACGGGATCGGGCACGTCCTCGAGCTGCATCACTTCCGGCGGACCGAATTCGTGAACGCGGATGGCTTTCATGGGAGTCAGTTTAATGGCGGTGTAGGGCTGCCGCTCGCCGGCAGGCCGCGTCGATGATCGGGCGGCCCGGTTCTGCCGGCCAGCAGAACGCCGGCCCTACAGCTCGGGCGAAACTTGGATTCGTCGCGGCATGGATGGATGGCGGGAATGGGCTCCGCTCACGCCTTCTCGTGCCAGAGCTGGGCGAGATGGAGGAGCGTCTCGGCGGACTTGACCATGTCCGGCACGCTGACCCATTCGCGCTGGCTGTGGGCCTCGCGCGTGCCGCAGAAGAGATTGGGGCAGGGCAGGCCGCGGGCGGTGAGGTTGGAGCCGTCGGTGCCGCCGCGGATCGCGGAGGACATCGGCGTGAGGCCGGCGCGCTGCACGGCCTCGCGGGCGAACTCGACCGGCCGCATGTCCTTTTCCAGCCAGTAGCGCATGTTGCGGTACTGCTCGGTGAAGGTGAGGGTGAACACCGCGCGCGGCTCGACGATGCGGAGGCTGGCCACGACCTGCTCGACCGCCGCCCGCTTGGCCGCGAGGCCGGCGAGCTCGAAGTCGCGCAGGATCATGCGCACCGCGCACCGGTCGGCGTTGCCGGTGACCTCCACCGGATGGATGAAGCCGTCGCGGCCCGCCGTGCGCTCCGGCGAGATCTCGGCCGGCAGGGCCGAGAGGAAGCTGCCCGCGAGGCGGATGGCGTTCACCATCACCCCCTTCGCCCAGCCGGGGTGGATCGAGACTCCCTGGATCTCCAGGGTGGCGGCGTCGGCGGAGAACGTCTCGTAGTCGATCGTGGCCAGGCCCTCGCCATCGAGGGTGTAGCCGACGTCGGCGGCCAGTTCCTTCAAGTCGAGCCTGGTCATGCCGCGGGCGATCTCCTCGTCCGGGTTGAAGCACAGGCGGATGAGACCGTGCGGGATCTCGGGATGCCGCAGCAGGTGGTGGGCGGCGGTCATGACGACGGCGACGCCCGCCTTGTCGTCGGCGCCGAGCAGCGTTTTCCCGCTGGCGGTGACGATGTCCTGGCCGACCTTTTCGCGCAGGTGGGGGATCGTCTCGAGGGTGATCTGCTGGCTCGGGTCGTCCGGCAGGGTGATCGGCTTGCCGTCGTACTTGCGGTGCACGATCGGCTTGGCGCCGCCGGGCAGCTCGGTGGCGGTGTCGACGTGGGCGAACCAGGCGACGCGCGGCACGCCGGCCTTCGCGGCCGTCGCGGGCAGCGTCGCGAGCAGGTAGCCGTCGGCGTTGAGGCGGATGTCGGCGGCGCCGATCTCCTGCAGCTCCTTTTCGAGGAGGCGGAGCAGGTCCCACTGGCCCGGGGTGCTCGGGCAGGAGGGCGAGTGGGGGTCGCTCCGGGTGTCGAGGCGGACATAGCGGCAAAAGCGGGCGAGCAGCTCCTCGGCGTCGATCGGATGGCTCATGTCCCGAAGCCAGCACAGGAATTCGCGCGAGGCAAATATCCATTGCGGGCGCCGGCGCGACGATAGACATTGCCCCGCGCGGCGCCGGGCGATAATCTCGCCACAGATGAAGGTCCTGCTGCTTTATCCGGAGTTCCCGGACACGTTTTGGAGTTTCAAGCATGCGCTGAAGTTCGTGCGCAAGCGGGCGTCGCTGCCGCCGCTGGGGCTGCTCACGGTGGCCGCCATGCTCCCGCGCCCGTGGGAGAAGCGGCTGGTGGACCTGAATGTGCGCCGGCTGAAGGACCGGGATCTCCGGTGGGCGGAGGTCGTGTTCATCAGCGCGATGATCGTGCAGCGGGAATCGGTGCAGGCGTTGATCGCCCGCTGCCGCGCCGCCGGCAAGACCATCGTGGCGGGCGGGCCGCTGTTCACGAGCGAACATGACCAGTTCCCCGGGGTCGACCACTTCGTCCTGAACGAGGCGGAGGTGACCCTGCCGGAATTCCTGCGCGACCTCGAGGCCGGGGTGCCGCGCCGGGTGTACGCGTCGACGGAATTCCCCGACATCCACCAGACGCCGGTGCCGTTGTGGGAGCTGGCGGACCTCAACCGCTACGCCTCGATGTGCCTGCAGTATTCGCGCGGCTGCCCCTTCGACTGCGAGTTCTGCGACGTGACCACGAAGTTCGGCCACCGTCCCCGGACCAAGACGGCGGCCCAGGTCATCGCCGAGCTGGACGCGCTCTACCGGCTGGGCTGGCGCAGCCAGGTGTTCTTCGTGGACGACAACCTGATCGGGAACAAGCGGGCGCTGCGCACCGAGCTGCTCCCGCCGCTGACCGCGTGGCAGAAGGACCGCGGCCTGCCGCTCTACACCGAGGCGTCCATCAACCTCGCGGACGACGACGACCTCATGCACGCGATGGCCGAGGCCGGGTTCGACATGGTGTTCATTGGCATCGAAACGCCGGATGAGGCCGCGCTGGCCGAGTGCAACAAGCGGCAGAACCGGGGCCGGGACCTCGTGGCCGACGTGAAGCGCATGCAGCGCGCGGGCCTGCAGGTGCAGGGCGGGTTCATCGTCGGCTTCGACAGCGACACGCCAACGATCTTCCGGCGGCAGATCGAGTTCATCCAGAAGAGCGGCATCGTCACCGCGATGGTCGGCCTGCTGAACGCCCTGCCCGACACCAAGCTCCACGCCCGGCTGAAGCGCGAGGGCCGGCTGCTCGGGCGGAGCACGGGCGACAATGCGGACGGCACGACCAACTTCACCCCGTGCATGAAGATGGAGGCGTTGCGCGAAGGCTACCGGAGCATCCTGGAACACATCTACGCGCCGGGGCCGTACTACCAGCGGGTGCGCACCTTCCTGCGGGAATACAAGCGCCCGAAGTTCTCCGAGTCGCTGGACTGGCGGCGCCTGATGGCGTTTGCGCATTCCACGGTGCGCCTGGGCGTCATCGGCCGCGAGCGGGTCCAGTACTGGCGGCTGTTGATCTGGACGTTCTTCCACCGGCCCGCGCTGCTGCCGCTCGCCGTCACGCTCTCGATCTACGGCCACCATTTCCGCAAGTGCTGCGAGGCGATCGGGGTGTAGGCGGATGGCGGATCGGATTCAACCAGACGCCGGGAAGCCATGAGAAGGCTCGATTTCTGGCTTCATGGCTTCTGATTAGCCTTGGTCGTGCCTCAAGCGACGGCTTGAAGCACGGCGCTCCGTTCCTGGCGTGGCCAATGCGCGAAGAACGCGTCGCGGCGCTCGCGGGCCTCGTCGAGGTGGCTGGTGCCGAGCGAGCGGCGCACCCGCTCCTTGGTGAACGGCGTCGGGTGCACGGTGTAATGGAGGAACCACGTGCCGTGGTTGTTCCAGAGGTGATGGTTCGGGTTCTCCGCGCAGGGGCGGATCCGGAGCAGGGCGGTGGCGGGAGCGGACATGATGCGTAAACGTGGGTTGGCGGTTGGCGCACCAGGGGCGGAAAACAAAAAGCCGGCCTGGGCATCAGGCCGGTCTTCGTCTTCAGGAGCGCTTGGTTCGAAGCCGCGGGCGCTTCGCACATCCGGGTTGTTAGGCCCGAAGCCACCGTGGCCGCTCCCGGCCCGGTTGGCAGAACCCCGGCCCCTGCCGGGATTCATTCCTGATGCGGGGCGGAAAATGGCGGAGGCTTCGGGCCTGCGCCAGCCGAAAATGTGTCATAAGCCGCCGGCAGCTGCGGCCCGGACCATGAGGCCCGGGCCCCGCAAACGAAAAGGCCGGACTCGGGGTCCGGCCTTGAGGGGACGACCTGGCGGGCCTAAAGCCCGCCCCACCGGAGGAATTATTCCAGCGATACGCCCTTGGCTTGGGCGGCACGGAGCAGGGCGTCGGCCATGTCGGAGGGCGTGGCCGCCACCTCGATGCCGCATTCCTTGAAGATCGCGATCTTGGCGGCGGCGGTGTCCTCCTTGCCGCCAATAACCGCGCCGGCGTGCCCCATGCGACGGCCCTTCGGCGCCGTGGCGCCGGCGATGAACCCGGCGACGGGCTTCGGGCAGTGCTCCTTGATCCAGCGCGCGGCCTCGACCTCGGCCGTGCCGCCGATCTCGCCGATCAGGATGATGCCCTTCGTTTTCCGGTCGGCGGCGAAGAGCTTGATGATGTCGAGGTGCGACAGGCCCGGCACCGGGTCGCCGCCGATGCCGACGCAGGTGCTCTGGCCCAGCCCCTTGCAGGTGACCTGCCACACCGCCTCGTAGGTGAGGGTCCCGGAGCGCGAGACGATGCCGACGGAGCCCTTCTTGTGGATGTAGCCGGGCGAGATGCCGATGCGGCAGCCGCCGCGCGAGTTCTTGCCCTTGCCGGGCGTGACGACGCCCGGGCAGTTGGGGCCGATGAGGCGCGTGGCGCTGCCCTGCATGGCGCGCTTCACGCGGATCATGTCGCGCACCGGGATGCCCTCGGTGATGCACACGACCAGGTCGAGGTCCGCGGCGACCGCCTCATCGATTGCTGCGGCGGCCCCGGACGGCGGCACGTAGATCACGCTCACCGTCGCTCCGGTGGCCTGCTTCGCCTCGGCCACGGTGGCGAAGATCGGGATCCCCTCGAAGTCCTCCCCGGCCTTCTTCGGATTGACGCCGGCGACGAAGCAGTTGCGGCCGTTGGCGTAGTCGCGGCACATGCGGGTGTGGAACTGCCCGGTTTTTCCGGTGATCCCCTGGGTGATGACTCGGGTGTTCTTGTCGACAAGAATGCTCATCGGAATCTTGTTAGCGGTTATGTCGCCCCGGCGTAGGCCGGGGCCCTAGTTTCGTTCTGTGTCGCCCTAGCGCGGACCGGGATCCAGTTTCGCTTGTGTCGCCCCGGCGTAGGCCGGGCGTTCAGTTTCGGTTGTGTCGCACCGACGCAGGCCGGGGTTCAGTTTCGGTTGTGTCGCCCCGGCGCAGGCCGGGGTTCAGTTTCGGTTGTGTCGCCCCGGCGCAGGCCGGGATCCAGTTTCGCTTGTGTCGCCCCGGCGTAGGCCGGGGCCCAAGTGTCTACGCCGTCAAGTCCTCATATAGGTCGCGCCAGTCGGGATTCATTGCCTGGATCAGGTTGACCTTCCATGCTCGGCGCCATTCCTTGATCTGCTTCTCCCGCGTGATCGCCGCTTCAATCGAGTCGTGGCATTCGTACCATACCAATCGTGCAATGTCGTACGTCGTTGTGAACCCGGCGACCAGATGTTCCCTGTGCTGCCACACTCTCTTCGCGAGTTCGCTCGTTACACCAACATAGAGCGTTCCATACGGCTTGCTAGCCAGTATATAGACGTATCCTCGAATCTCGCTCACAACTTGGGCCCCGGCCTGCGCCGGGGTGACTAATCGTCATGTGTCACGCCGCATCCAAAGCTTGGCCCCCGGCCTGCGCCGGGGTGACTAATCGCTATATCGTTGAGCCGCGTTTACAACTTGGGCCCCGGCCTGCGCCGGGGCGACTAATGTGTTCCTCTCGCCGCGAATGTTCCTCGCGCGGCGGCGACGACCTTCTCTCCCGCCTCGCCCATGTTCTCCGCGCTGATGATCGGCAGCCCCGATTCGGCGAGCATCTTGCGCCCAAGCTCCTCGTTCGTACCCTTCATGCGCACGACCAGGGGCACCTTGAGCTTCACCTCGCGCGCCGCGGCAACCACGCCCGCCGCGATCGTGTCGCATTTCATGATCCCGCCGAAAATGTTGACGAGGATCGCCTTGAGCCCCGGGTTGCGAAGCATGATCTTGAACGCCTCGGTCACCTTTTCCGCCGTCGCCCCTCCGCCGACGTCGAGGAAGTTCGCCGGCTGGCCGCCGAAGAGCTTGATCGTGTCCATCGTCGCCATCGCGAGCCCCGCACCGTTGACGAGGCAGCCGATGTCGCCGTCGAGGGAGATGTAGGAAAGATCGTACTTCGACGCCTCGATCTCGGCCGGATCCTCCTCGTCGAGATCGCGCATCTCGACCACGTCGGGATGGCGGTAAAGTGCGTTGTCGTCGAAGTTGAGCTTGGCATCGAGCGCGACGACGCGCCCGTCGCCGGTGACGATCAGCGGGTTGATCTCCGCGAGCGAAGCGTCGGACTCGTCGAAGGCGCGGTAGAGCCCCTGCAGCAGGACGCGGGCCTGTGCGATGGAGGCTTCCGGAATGCCGATCTTGCGCGCCACCGTCTCGGCGTCGGCGTCGGTGAGGCCGCGTATCGGGTCGATGAAGACCTTGTGGATCTTCTCCGGTGCTTTCGCGGCCACCTCCTCGATGTCCATGCCACCTTCGGAGCTCGCCATGAGCACCACGCGTTGCGTGCCGCGGTCGACCACCATTCCGACATACAGCTCCTTGCGGATGTCCGCGCCTTCCTCGATCAGAAGCCGCCGCACGCGCTGACCCTGCGGACCGGTCTGGTGCGTGACGAGCTGCATGCCGAGAATCCTGCCCGCGATCTCGCGCACCTCCTCGAGCGACTTCGCGAGCTTGACCCCGCCGCCCTTCCCTCGTCCTCCGGCGTGGATCTGCGCCTTGACGACCCAGACGCTGCCGCCGATCGCCTGCGCCGCCTTCACCGCCTCGTCGACGGAAAACGCCGGAATTCCGCGCGGCGTGGGTACACCGAACCGGCGAAAGATCTCCTTGCCCTGATACTCGTGGATTTTCATGACGAGTCTTCGTCGCCCCGGCGCAGGCCGGGGCCCAAGTTCTTTCCTGCGGTCCGAACGGCTTGCCTCGATTGGGTCCCGGCCTGCGCCGGGACGACGTCCATTCCGGCTTCGTTCACACTGCGTCGGTACCATTGGGGATAGTAGCGACGGACCGTGTCGGTGGTCGTCTCCAATGCGTGGCAGCGATCGAGCTGAAACGGCCTGCTGCCGTCTTCCCCGATCTCGCGGCGCAAGCCGGCGAACATCTGGATCGCTGCGGTCGGCAGGTGCGCCAGCAGCTCGGTCACGTGACTGCAGCCGCGCACGCCTCCCATGGCGTCGTAGAGCGCCTTGCGAAAGCCGTGCAGCAGGCTCGCTCCGACGAGCTTGGCATACGCGCCTTCGATCCGGTTGCACGCGCCCGGGTAGGGCATCTCGTCGGTCTTCACTTCGAGCGCGCGGATGAGGTAGTCCGGGCCGACCGTCACGCGCACCCACATGTCGTGCACCGGCACGCCGGCGGGCCGCAACCCGGTGAGCAGCGCGTAGTCGTGATCCTTGACGTCAGTGAGATGGCCCTCGATGTCGAAGAGCCCGTCGTCGCGTCGGAACGCCTCGTACGCAACCTTCCGCGTGTGAAGGCGGGCGCGTTTCACCGGCAGGGGCGCGAGCGGCATGGTTTCCTTCGGGAAATCGGGTCGGCGCGGGTTGTCTGCTGCAGCGGCCGGCTGGACTAGAATACCGGGGCCGCGAAGCGCGCCATTCTACGCGGCGGCACACCAACTCACAACGATCCGACCGCAGAAGGAAGGTCGATGGCTTCCAAGTCTTTCGTCCTCGCGCTCGATCAGGGAACGACCAGCTCGCGCGCCATCGTCTTCGACCACGCCGGCGCGGTTCGCGGCGTCGCGCAGCAGGAATTCGCGCAGATCTACCCGCAACCGGGCTGGGTTGAGCACGACCCGCTCGAGATCTGGGCCACGCAGTCGGGCGTGATGGCCGAGTCGCTGGCGAAAGCGGGAATCGCCGCCGCGGATCTCGCCGCGGTCGGCATCAGCAACCAGCGCGAGACGACGATCCTCTGGGAGCGCGCCACGGGTCGACCCATCGCGAACGCGATCGTCTGGCAGGATCGGCGCACTGCAGCGGATTGCGATGCGCTGCGAGCGGCCGGCCACGCGGAAACGATTGCGCGCAAGACCGGGCTGGTCGTCGATGCCTACTTCTCGGGCACGAAGCTCAAGTGGCTGCTCGACCACGTGGCGGGCGCGCGCGCGCGCGCCGCGCGCGGCGAACTCGCCTTCGGCACCGTGGACTCCTGGCTCGCGTGGCACCTGTCCGGCGGTGCAGCGCACCTCACCGACGCTTCGAACGCGAGCCGCACGATGCTCTTCGACATCCATCGCGGCGACTGGGACGACGAGCTGCTTGCGCTGCTCGACGTACCGCGCTCGGTGCTGCCGAAGGTCGTCGATTCCTCCGGCGTGTGCGCCGAGGGCGGCGTTCTGGGTGCGCGCGTCCCCATCGCCGGCATCGCGGGCGATCAGCAGGCCGCCCTGTTCGGTCAGGCCTGCCTCGAGGCCGGGCTGGCGAAGAACACCTACGGCACCGGCTGCTTCCTGCTGCTCAACACCGGGCGCACGGCGGTCGCCTCGAAGAATCGCCTCTTGACGACGATCGCCTGGCGCCGCGGTGGCGCGACCGACTACGCGCTCGAGGGCAGCGTATTCATCGCAGGGGCGGTCGTGCAGTGGCTGCGCGACGGGCTCAAGATCATCCGCAAGGCGGCCGATGTCGAGGCGCTTGCGGCGAGCGCACCCGACAACGGTGGCGTCTATCTCGTCCCGGCGTTCGCGGGGCTTGGCGCGCCGCATTGGGACGCCTACGCGCGCGGAGCGATCTTCGGATTGACGCGAGGCGCGACCGACGCGCACCTCGCGCGGGCTGCGCTCGAGTCGATCGCCTACCAGAGCGCCGAGGTTTTGCGCGCGATGCAGGCCGACGCCGGGATCCGGCTCGCCGAGCTGCGCGTCGACGGCGGCGCGACGGCGAACAATCTGCTCATGCAATTCCAGGCGGATATCCTCGGCGTGCCGGTCGTGCGCCCGAAGGTCGCCGAGACGACCGCGCTCGGCGCTGCCTATCTCGCGGGGCTTGCGGTCGGATACTGGCGCGATGCCGCCGACCTCTCGGCGAACTGGCAGGTCGACCGGCGCTTCGAGCCGAACATGTCTCGCGATCGAGCCGCCGAGTTGACGGCGGGTTGGGAGAAAGCCGTCGCCCGGGCGAAGGCGTGGGCCTGAGATGCGAAGCTTGCGCCTGCCCAAATAAGTGCATATACTCGCAAAAAACGTGCATATGCTCGCTTTTGGCTGACCCATAACCACGTGCCGCACTCCGCGAACGCTCCCGCCCTGTCCGCAGCCTGCGCCTGCGGGCGCCTGCGCCGCGCTGCGCGGGCGCTCACCCAGCGCTACGACGACGCGATGGCGCCGGCGGGGTTGCGCGTCACGCAGTTTTCGCTGCTGCGCACGCTCGCGCGCGGCGGGCCGGCCCGCATCTCGGAACTCGCCGCTCAGCAGCTCCTCGATCGCACGGCGCTGTCGCGCAACCTCGATCCGCTCCTCGAGAAGGGCTTCGTCGCGGTTGCCGCGGGGCGCGATGCGCGCACGCGCGAAGTCGCTCTGACTGCAAGGGGCGCGACCGTGCTGCGGCGCGCGGAGCGTTACTGGAAGGACGCTCAGGACCACGTGGTGCGCCGGATCGGCAAGGCCAGGTTCGCCCGACTGATCGCGGTCCTCGGCGAACTCGAGTCCCTGCATCCGGACCGGGATCACGCGACTTCCTGAGCCCAGACGAGGACCCGTGTCTTCGCCCTCTTCTCGCATCGACTGGCGCTCCCCAAGGCTGGTGCTCTATTGCGCCGGGTTGATCCTCACGCTCGCGATGGGGATACGGCACGGCTTCGGGCTGTTCCTGCAGCCGATGAGCGCGGACCTGCACTGGGGCCGCGAGACTTTCGCCCTGGCGATCGCCGTACAGAATCTCGTCTGGGGAGCGACGCAGCCGTTTGCCGGCATGGTGGCGGACAAATACGGCTCGGGTCGCGTGGTCCTCGGCGGTGCGCTGCTCTATGTCCTCGGACTGCTGCTCATGGCCCATCCGGGCGCGCCGTGGACTTTCGTGCTGTCGGCGGGCGTGCTCATCGGCACCGGCCTCTCCGGCGTGACCTTCAGCGTGATCTCCGGAATCCTGGGACGGGCGTTCCCGCCGGAGAAGCGCAGCATGGCGCTCGGCATATCCGCCGCAGCGGGCTCCTTCGGCCAGTTCGCCCTGCTGCCGCTCACGCAGACGCTGCTTTCGCACGTTGGCTGGTACGGAGCGCTCGTCACGCTTGCATGCGTTGGCCTGCTGATGGCTCCGCTCGCCCTCGTCATGATGGAGAAACGCCAGCAACATGCGCACACGTTCCAGCAGTCCGCCGGCGAGGCGATGCGGGAGGCGCTCGGCCATCGCGGCTATGTGCTGCTGACGCTTGGCTTCTTCGTGTGCGGCTTCCAGGTCGTCTTCGTCGGAGTGCACCTGCCGTCGTACCTCCTCGACAAGGGCATGCCGGCGCAACTCGGCGTGACGGCGCTCGCGCTGATCGGTCTGTTCAACATCGTCGGCACCTACACCACGGGTTGGCTCGGGACGAGGGTTCCGAAGCGCTACATCCTGTCGTTCATCTACTTCGGCCGGGCAGTGGTGATCGCACTTTTCATCTGGCTGCCGCTCTCGGCCTGGACCGTCTACGCATTCGCTATCGCGCTGGGACTGCTGTGGCTGTCGACCGTGCCGCCGACCAACGGCATCGTCGGACAGGTCTTCGGCGTGCGCTACATGGCGATGCTGACCGGGGTTACGTTCTTCAGCCATCAGATCGGCAGCTTCCTCGGCGCCTGGCTGGGCGGGTACTTCTTCGATCGCCTCGGCAGCTACGACGTCGTGTGGTACCTGTCGATCGCGCTGGGGATCGTCGCGGGGCTGATCAACCTTCCGATCGACGAGCGCGAGATCAGGCGCCCGGTCGCCGCGCGGACAGCATAGAGCTGTCGTCCCGGCGCAGGCCGGGGCCCAATCTGGGCCTAGGCGACTTGGATCCCGGCCCCCGGACTCAAGCACTCCGGGGCAGGCTTCGCCGGGATGACAAACTCGCTACTGCGGCCGAACGAATCGCTGTGCCAGTAGAACGACTCGCTACGCCGGCCGCACGACGTCAATCGCGTCGGTGATGACGGTGTCCACGCCCCACTCCGCGAGCTTCTTGACCACGCGCGGATCGTTCGGCGTATAGCAGATCACCTTGTAGCCCGCCGCGTGCGCTGCGGCGACGAGCCCGGCGGCGAGCTCGCGGTAGTCGACGTCGATCGCGACGCAGTCGAGCCTCGCCATCCGCTCGCTCCAGTCGGCCGGCACGCGCTCGAGCAGCAGAGCGCGCTCGAGCTCGGGTGCCGCCGCCCGCGCTGCGGCAAGCGCTTCCTCGGAGAACGAGGAGAGCAGCGGCGGCGGCCTCGCGTCGCGCCAGAGCGAGCGCGCGGCGAGCGCGACCGCGGCACCCGTCGCCTGCTCCCGCCCGGGCATGGGCTTGATCTCGATGTTGCAGGCCACGTTTCCGGCGATCGCCCAATTCGCAATCGCGGCGAGCGTGGGCAACGGCTCGCCCGCAAAGGCAGGGGAATGCCAGGTCCCGGCATCGAGCCGCGACAGCTCCGCCCAGGCGAGCGCATCGGCGGGCCCGCGGGCGTCCGTCGTGCGGTCGAGCGTGTCGTCGTGAAGGAGGAACGGCACGCCGTCGCGCGACAGCTTTACGTCGAACTCGACCATCCGATAGCCGTGCGCGTAGCCCAGGTGCATGGCGGCGAGCGTGTTCTCAGGCGCGAGCTTTCCGGCGCCGCGATGCGCCGCGAAGCGCGGATACGGCCAGCTCTTCACGATGCCGCGATCCGCTGGCCTGTCTCGGCGTCGAACAGATACACGCGGCCTGGCGCAGCGGCGAGCGCGATCGGTTCGCCGACGACGGCCGGCGTGCCGTGAGGAAGCTTGGCAATCACCGGGCGCCCGCCAACCGCCACGTGCACGAGCGTGTCCGCGCCCAGCGCCTCCACCATCTCGACACCGCCTACGAGGTTCGCGGCGCTCGGCGCGCACGGTGAAAGATGCTCGGGGCGAATGCCGATGGTGAGCTTGCCGCCGGGTGCGAATGAGGCGGCGCCCAAGAGCGAGCCGCCGCCGTCGAGCGCGATGCGCCCGCCGGTTTCCGTGATTCCGGGGAGGAAATTCATTGCCGGCGAGCCGATGAATCCGGCGACGAACACGGTCGCGGGGTTCTCGTAGACCTCCATCGGCGTGCCGACCTGCTCGGCGCGTCCTGCGTTCATGACGATCATGCGGTGGGCGAGCGTCATCGCCTCGACCTGGTCGTGCGTCACGTACAGGCTCGTCGTTCTCAGCCGGCGGTGCAGCTTCTGTATCTCGAAGCGCATCTGCACGCGCAGCTTGGCGTCGAGGTTCGACAGCGGTTCGTCGAACAGGAAGACGGCGGGCTCGCGCACGATCGCGCGGCCCATCGCCACGCGCTGGCGCTGGCCTCCGGAAAGCTGTCGCGGCTTGCGCTCGAGCAGTCCCTCCAGCTCGAGGATTGCCGCGGCCCGGTCCACGCGGGCCTTGATGTCCTGTCTTACCAGGCCGCGAATCTTCAGCCCGTACGCCATGTTGTCGAACACGCTCATGTGCGGGTAGAGCGCGTAATTTTGGAACACCATGGCGATGTCCCGGTCCTTGGGCTCGAGCAGGTTCACGACGCGCTCGCCAATCACGATCTCCCCGGCGGTGATCGCCTCGAGCCCCGCGACCATGCGCAGAAGCGTCGACTTGCCGCACCCCGAGGGGCCGACGATGACGATGAACTCGCCGTCGGCCACGTGGATCGACACGCCGTGGATCACCTCGTTGCTGCCGTAGCTCTTGCGCACTTCGCGCAGTTCGACCTTGGCCATGTCAGATGACCGAGTAGAGGATCATCGCGCCGAACGGCAGCATGCCCAGCAGCCCGGCGAGAAACAGCAGCTCGACGGCGCCGGCGAGCGATGGAATCCACGCCTCGTGGCGGAAGCGCAACGCGATGAAGCAGCCTATCGTCGCCGCGATGAAGAGGAGCGAATCGATGGCCAGAACGACGTCGGCGGCCTGGTTCACGCGCTCCGACTTCGAGAACAGGTGGAAGACGCCGAGACCCGTCAGGCAGAGCCCGGCGAGCGTGCCGCTCGTGGAGAGAACGCGCATCAGTATCTGGATGCGATGCTCGGTGATTGCATCACGGGGATCGTCTGGCATCTATCGCTCGTCGCCCCGGCAAAGGCCGGGGCCCAATTTGTCGTGTCGCGCCTTCTTCCACCCGACTTGGATCCCGGCCTGCGCCGGGATGACCCTACGGGTCATTTCTCGGTCTCGACGAGCCCCTTGACGAACCATCGCTGCATCAGCAGAACGACCACGGCCGGCGGAAGCAATGCAAGCATCGCGGTCGCCATCACGAGCTGCCATTCGATGAGCGCGTCGCCGCCCGCCACCATCCGCTTGATGCCGATCACGACGGTGTACATGTTTTCCTGCGTCGTCACGAGCAACGGCCACAGGTACTGGTTCCAGCCGTAGATGAACATGATCACGAACAGCGCCGCGATGCTGGTACGCGAAAGCGGGAGCAGGATATCGATGAAGAAACGCATCGGCCCGGCGCCGTCGATGCGTGCGGCCTCGGCGAGCTCGTCAGGAACGGTGAGAAAGAACTGGCGGAACACGAACGTTGCGGTCGCCGACGCGATCAGCGGCAGTATGAGTCCGGCATAGGTGTCCACCATGCGGAGGTCGGCGACGACCTGGTAGGTCGGAAGGATGCGCACCTCGACGGGCAGCATCAGCGTGACGAAGATCAGCCAGAAGCAGGTACGGCGCAGCGGAAAGCGGAAATAGACGATTGCGAACGCGGACAGCATGGAGATGATGATCTTGCCGATCGCGATCGCAAGCGCCATTACCAGGCTGTTGAACATCATCTGGCCCACGGGCGCCCTTGCGCCTGCCGTGCTGCCGTGCAGGAGTACGGCCGTGTAATTGTCGATGAGGTGCGTACCGGGCGTCATCTGCATCGGCACCGTCGTCACCTGGTCGAACGAAAGTGTCGAGGCGACGAACCCGACGTACAACGGTAGCGCAACGATCGCCACGCCCGCGATCAGCACCAGGTGGCTGAGGGTCGTTCCCAGGGGCCGGTGCTCGACCATTGCGGCTCAGTACTGGACCTTGCGCTCGACGAAGCGGAACTGAACCACCGTGAGCGCGATGACGATCGCCATCAGCACAACCGACTGCGCCGCCGACCCGTTCAGATCGAGTGCCTGCATGCCATCTCGGTAGACCTTGAACACCAGGATGGCGGTCGCCTGGACCGGACCACCGCTGGTCGCCGCGTCGACGATCGCGAAGGTGTCGAAGAACGCGTAGACCATATTGACCACGAGCAGGAAGAAGGTCGTCGGCGAAAGCAGCGGAAAGACGATGGTCCAGAAGCGCCGGGCAGGCCCGGCGCCGTCGATCGCCGCCGCCTCGATCAGCGACTTCGGGATCGACTGCAGCCCGGCGAGGAAGAACAGGAAGTTGTAGCTGATCTGCTTCCACACCGCAGCGATGACGATCAGCGCCAATGCCTGGCGTGCGTTCAACAGATAGTCCCAGTCGTAGCCCAGCGCGCGCATCAGATGGGTCAGGATGCCGAGCGTCGGGTTGAGCAGGAATACCCACAGCACCGCCGCCACCGCCGTCGCCACCGCATAAGGCCAGATGAGCAGGGTCTTGTAGAAGGTCGCGCCGCGGATCACGCGATCGGCGAACACGGCGAGCAGCAGGGCCACCGCGAGGCCGACGAACGTGACGAGCACCGAGAAGACTGCCGTGACCTGAAACGAGGCCAGGTATCGCGGGTCGTTAAAGAGGTCCCTGAAGTTGTCGAACCAGACGAACTGGGTCCTGGCTGCGAACGCGTCCTGGATCAACAGCGATTGGTACAGCGCCTGGCTCGCCGGCCAGAAGAAAAACACCAGCGTGATGGCGAGTTGCGGCGCGACGAGCGCATAAGGCAGCCACGGCGAGCTGAAGACAACCCGTTTTTCCATCCCTTCCTCGTCGCAACCGCCCCACCGCTGAAGCGCGGCGGGGCGTCCAACACCTGCGTGCGGCGCTGCTCGTCAGCCTTCGTTGGCTTTCTGGAACCGCTCCAGCTGTTCGTTGCCGCGTTTGACCATTTCATCGAGCGCCTGCTTGGCGGTCTTCTGCCCGCTCCATACCGCCTCGAGCTCTTCGTCGATGATGTTGCGAATCTGCACGAAGTTGCCGAGACGCAGGCCCTTCGAATTGGCCGTTGGCGGCTTGTTGTTCAGCTCGTTGATGGCGATGTCGAACCCGGGCCGCTCTTGATAGAGGCCTTTGCTCTTCGCCAGGTCGTAGGCGGCGAGCGTGATCGGCACGTAGCCCGTATCGGAGTGCCACTTCTCCTGGATCTCGGGCGATGAAAGGAAGGTGAAGAACTTGGCGATCCCCTTGTACATCTCCGGATTCTTCTGGTTCAGCACCCACAGCGTCGCGCCGCCGATAATCGTGTTCTGCGGGGCGCCCTTGACGTCCGGGTAGTAGGGCAACGTGGCCACGCGCCAGGCGAACTTGGCATTGGCCTTGATGTTGGCGTAGGAGCCCGACGAGGTCGTGATCATGGCGCACTCGCCGCTGGTGAAGGACGCGAGCGGCTCGTCCTTGCGTCCCTTGTAGGTGAACAGTCCCTTCTTCGCCCAGTCGCCGAGGTTCTGGATGTGCTTCACCTGCACCGGGCCGTTCAGTTCGAGCCGCGTGCCGAGTCCTCCGAACCCGTCCTGCAGGGTGGAAAACGGGACGTTATGCCACGCGCTGAAGCTTTCGAGCTGAACCCACGACTGCCAGCCGGTCGTGAACGCGCAGGGCGCTCCGGAGGCCTTGAGCTTTTCGGCTGCCTTCTCCACCTCGGGCCAGGTCTTCGGTGGTTTCGTCGGATCGAGCCCGGCTTTCTTGAAGGCGTCGTCGTTGATGTACAAAACCTGAGTCGAGCTGTTGAACGGCATCGAGATCAGGTTTCCCGAAGTATCCGAGTAGTAAGAGTAGACCGCGCCCAGGAAGCCTTTGGGATTGAAGGGCTCCTTCTGCTCGGACATCAGCTGATAGACCGGCTTGACCGCGCCCTTGGCGGCCATCATCGTCGCGGTGCCCACCTCGAACACCTGCACGATCTGCGGCGGGTTGCCCGCACGATAGGCCGCGATCGCGGCGGTCATCGACTCGTCGTACTGACCCTTGTAGATCGGCGTGACCTTGTAGTCCTTCTGCGACGCGTTGAACTTATTGGCGATCTCGTCGACCCGGTCGTTGAGCGCCCCGGTCATCGAGTGCCACCACTGGATCTCCGTCACAGCCTGCGCCTGGGTGGCGAGGCCGAAGAGTGCGGCGACGAGCACAACCCGCGCCGCGCCTAGCTTACGCGTATGCATGAATTCCTCCTCGTTGGCAGATCGAAAGTCTGGAGCCTTGCGGTGACGACCGTATTGCAACGCCACCGACGCAAGAGCGGGCTCGCGCTGTCCGCCGGCATTATGCCGCGCGCCGTCCCCGGGCGGCAAACAGCGTCCCGGCTGATAGAATCCTCTCGTCCTGTGTCCTTTGTAGCGTAAACGGTGTCGAACCTATCCGTGCGTCGGCGCGACCTTGTGGGCGTTCTCGCGTGCGCGCTCGCCGTGTTGGGCGGGTTGCCCGGCGCCGCCCTCCCCCAGGCCTATCCGGCCAAGCCGATCAGGCTGATCGTGCCGTTCCCGGCCGGCGGGCCGCTCGATGCGACGGCACGCGCGATCGGGCAGAAGCTTACCGAAGCCTGGGGCCAGCCTGTCGTCGTCGACAATCGTCCGGGCGCGGGCGGCAACATCGGGGCCGATCTGGTGGCGAAGAGCGCGCCCGACGGCTACACGATCCTCGAGGGCGCACTCTCCACGCAGGCTGTGAACGTTAGCCTCTACGCCAGCATGCCCTACGATCCCGTGAAGGATTTTGCGCCGATCACCGTGGTGGCCGTGACGCCCAACGTGCTGGTCCTCAACCCCTCGGTGCCGGCGAATTCGGTCGCCGAGCTTGTCGCCTACGCCAAGGCGAACCCGGGCAAGCTTGCGTTCGGCTCGGGTAGCAACGGCAGCGCCGGCCACCTTGCCGGCGAGCTGTTCAAGACCGAGGCGGGTGTGGACATGGTGCACGTGCCCTACAAGGGTGCTGCACCTGCGATGCAGGCTTTGCTGGCCGGGCAGACCCAGCTCATGTTCGACAACCTGGCCAGTTCGATGCAGCAGGTCAAGGCCGGCAAACTGAGGGCGCTCGCGGTCACGACCGCTCACCGCTCGACCCTGGTTCCGGAGCTGCCCACCCTTGCCGAGACGGCGCTCCCGGGGTTCGACATCTATACCTGGTGGGGCTTCCTCGCGCCCGCTGGGACGCCGAAGGAAATCGTCGCCAAGTGGAATGCCGAAGTGACGCGAATCCTCAACACGCCGGAGATGAAGGCGCTCTTCGCGCAGCAAGGCGCCGAGCCGGCGCCGACCACGCCGGAAGCATTCGCGGCGCTCATTCAGCGCGAGATCCCGAAGTACGCCAGGATCATCAGGATCTCGGGCGCCAAGGTCGACTGAAGCCTCGATCGTCTACAATGTCTGCCTTGCATCGGACGACTGTCGCTTCAGGATCGTTAATGAATCGAGTTACCGAAGCCGCACCGGGCGAAACTTCTGCCACGGCTCATCCCGCCGAGGCGCCGCGGCGCGCCGCCGTCGCCGGTCGTGCGGCGCCGCTGCCCGTCACGCGTGCCATGTTCGATCAGCTCATGGTCCCGTGCTTCGCACCGGCGGACTTCGTCCCGGTCCGGGGTATCGGCTCGCGCGTGTGGGACCAGCAGGATCGCATGTACATCGATTTCGCGAGCGGCGTGGCCGTCACCGCGCTCGGGCATTGCCACCCGGCGATGGTCAAGGCTCTCACCGAGCAGGCGCACGCGATCTGGCACGTTTCGAACTGGATGACCAACGAGCCGGCGCTGCGCCTCGCGAAAAAGCTGATCGACGCGACCTTCGCGGAGCGGGTGTTCTTCTGCAACTCGGGCGCCGAGGCAAACGAAGCCGCGCTGAAGCTCGCCCGGCGCTACGCGCACGATCACTTCGGGGCGGAGAAATTCCGCGTCATCTCGACGCTGAACGCCTTTCACGGTCGCACCCTGTTCACGGTCACTGCGGGCGGCCAGGCGAAGTACGCGACCGGCTTCGGCCCCGCGCCCAGCGGCTTCACGCACATCCGCTACAACGACGTGAGTGGCCTGGAGGCGGCCTTTGTCGAGGAAGGCGGCGACGATGTCTGCGCGGTGATTCTCGAGCCGATGCAGGGCGAAGGCGGCATGATCCCCGGCACGCCCGAATTCCTCGCCGCCGCGCGACGGCTGTGCGACGAGCACGATGCGCTGCTCATCTTCGACGAGATCCAGAGCGGCATGGGACGCACGGGCGCGCTCTTCTCCTACATGCAGAAGGGCGTCGTGCCGGACATCCTGACCAGCGCCAAAGGCCTCGGCGGGGGTTTCCCGATCGGCGCCATGCTCACGACGAGCGAGGTCGCGAGCGCGTTCTCCGTCGGCGTGCACGGAACGACCTACGGCGGCAACCCGCTCGCCTGTGCCGTCGCAGAAGCCGTGTTCGACCTCGTCAACACGACCGAGGTGCTCGAAGGCGTCAGGGCGCGCCACGCGTTGTTCATGGAGGGGCTGCGCGCGATCAACGTGCGCCGCGAGGTCTTCGCGGACATCCGCGGCGAAGGTGTCTGGCTCGGCTGCGAGTTGAAGCCGCGCTGGCAGGGAAAGGCGATGGACGTGATGCGCGCCGCCGCAGAGGCTGGGCTCGTCGTGCTCGTCGCCGGGCCCGACGTCGTGCGCATCGCCCCGTCGCTCGTCATCAGCCTGGACGAGATCCTCGAGGGGCTTGCGCGGCTGGAGCGCGCGCTGGGCAAAGCCCTCGTCTGAATCGCCCGCAGGCGATGTTCTACGTCCGGCCGATCGCGCGCGAGGACCTCCCCGCGCTGCTCTCGCTGTCGGAGCGCACGGGTGCGGGCCTCACGACGCTTCCCGCCAACGCCGAACGCCTCGAGGGGCGCATCGAGCGCTCGCTCGCTTCTTTCGCGCGCAAGGCGGCCAGGTCCGACGAATGCTACGTCTTCGTGCTGGTCGACGGCGCGAGCGACAACGTCGTCGGCATCAGCGCGATCGAGGCCGCGGTCGGACTGTCCGAGCCCTGGTACAACTATCACGTCGGCACGCAGGTGCACGCCTCGCGGGAACTCGGCGTGTACACCGCTGCACCGACCCTGTTTCTCGCCAACGATCACACCGGCCACAGCGAGCTCTGCTCGCTCTTCCTCGACGCGCGCTACCGGCGCGCGCGCAACGGCCCGCTCATCTCCAAAGCGCGCCTGCTGTTCATCGCGGAGTTCGCCGATCGCTTCGGCGCGAAGGTGATCGCGGAACTGCGCGGCAAGCTCGATAAGGACGGCCGCAGCGCCTTCTGGGAGGGCCTGGGCCGGCACTTCTTCGCCATGGAGTACTCGCGCGCGGACTATCTGACGGGGATCGGGCGCAAGGCGTTCATCGCCGAGCTGATGCCTCGTCACCCGGTGTACACCCAGCTGCTGCCGGCCGAAGCCCGCGCGGCGATCGGCCAGGTGCACGCCGATTCGATGCCCGCGCGCGCGATGCTCGAATCCGAAGGTTTCCGCTACGAGGGCTATGTCGACATCTTCGACGCCGGCCCGACGCTGGAGTGCTTCCGCGACAACATCCGCGCGATCCGCGAAAGCCTGACGCTGCCGGCGAAAATCGGCGAGGACGACCCCGCACCGGACGGGCCTCCGGACGAGATCATCTGGCTCGTCGCGAGCCGCAGCTTCGAGCGTTTCCGCGCCGCGCTCGCGCCGGCCCCCGCGCGGCTCGCTCAGTTCCCGCTGCTGCCGCACACGGCGCAGGCGCTCGGCGTTCGCGACGGCGATTCCGTACGCGCCGTGCCGCTTGCACCGCGGCGCTGAAGTGCGGCGCGCAGACCATCGTCGCCGCAGCGAAGCCTGCCGATGAAACCCGTTACCGTCGCCGCGGTGGAGGCCAACTTCGACGGGCTGCCCGGCCCGACGCACAACTACAGCGGGCTCGCGACGGGCAACCTCGCTGCGGAACGGCACAAGAGCCTGGCCTCGAACCCGCGCGCGGCCGCCCTGCAGGGCCTGGCCAAGATGAAGGCGCTCGCCGATCGCGGCTTCGCGCAGGCGGTGCTGCCTCCGCACGAGCGCCCCGATGTCGGCGCGCTGCGCGCGCTGGGCTTCGATGGCACCGACGCGCAGGTGCTCGCGCGCGCGGCGCGTGACGCCCCGCAGCTCCTCGCGGCCTGTTCCTCGGCGGCCGCGATGTGGGTCGCGAACGCCGCCACGGTAAGCCCGTCGGCGGACACGGCGGACGGCAGGCTGCACTTCACGCCGGCGAACCTCGCCTCGCACTTCCATCGGGCGCTCGAGACGCCGACGACCACGCGAGTGCTGCGCGCGATCTTCGCCGACGCGAGGCACTTCGCAGTTCACGACGCGCTCCCCGCCGCCCAGCAGTTCGGCGACGAGGGCGCGGCGAATCACACGCGATTCGCCGCCGACGCTGCGGCAGCGGGAATCGAGTTTTTCGTCTACGGCCGCTCCGGCTTCGATGGCTCGCTTCCGGCCCCGCGCCGTTTCGCCGCACGCCAGACGCGCGAAGCGGCGGAGGCGATCGCCCGCCGGCACGGGCTCGCCGCCGAGCGCACGCTCTACGCGCAACAGAATCCGGATGCGATCGACGCCGGCGTTTTTCATAACGACGTGATCGCAGTCGGGAGCGGCCCCGTTCTGTTCTGCCACGAGCGGGCTTACGTCGAACAGGACGCCGTGCTGAAAGCGCTCGCGTTGCGCATCGGGCCTTCGTTCCGGCCGATCGTCGTGCGTGAGCGGGAGGTCGATCTCGACCGCGCGGTGGCGACCTACCTCTTCAACAGCCAGCTGCTCGAGCGCACGGACGGGAGCCTGCTACTCGTCGCGCCACTCGAGTGCGAAGAGGACCGGGCGGTAGCCGCGCTGCTTGCGCGCCTCGTCGCCGAGGGTCCGATACGCGAGGTGCTCACCTTCGACTTGAGGCAGAGCATGCGCAACGGCGGCGGCCCGGCCTGCCTGCGCCTGCGCATCGCGATGACGCCGGCCGAGCGACAGGCGGTCGGAGCCTCCGTCTGGCTCACCGACAAATTGCATGCGGAGCTGACCGCCTGGGTCGCAGCCCACTACCGCGATCGGCTGCTGCCGTCGGACCTCGGCGATCCGCTGCTCCTCGACGAGGGCCGCCGCGCCCTGGACGAGCTCACGCAGCTGCTCGGCCTCGGCAGCGTCTACCCGTTCCAGCGCGTTTAGTAGTCACCCCGGCGAAGGCCGGGGCCCAATTTCCATTGCGTCAACTTGGATCCACGCCTTCGCCAGGATGACTCAGTCGTTGGTCGCGAGCCTGACGAGCAGCGGCACCTCGAGCGTCTTCTCGTGCGAGACGCCGTGCTCCCAGAGTCCGTCCTCTCCCCAGCAGTCGCCGTGGTCGGCGCAGACGATCACCGAGTCGTTGGCGAAGCGCGCGAGCAGCGGCTCGAGCACCCTGTCGCACCATTCGACGCAGGCCACCTGGCGCTGGCGACATTCAAGCGCATCGTTGCGATCTCCGAACGGGACGCAGGGGTTGTACGACGGATCCCAGAGCGCGCCGTCGTGGTAGTACGGCACGTGCGTTTCGGCGATGTTCAGAAACACGAACGCCGGTGTGTCCGCGGCGCCTTCAGCGAGCGTCTGGTCGATCCACTCGAGCTGTGCCTTGAGCTTGGGGCCGGCCGCGTAGGCGAAATGCTCGAAGTCGGCGCTCAGCACCCGGCCGGTTGGCCGCTCCGGATTGAACCACCCCACGGCGCCCGTGCCGAGCGTCCGGTACCCGCTGTTGCGCAGGCCGGAGACGATATTGTGTCCGGAGAGCGCAATGTGCGGGCCCGCAGGACCCGGATGGCCGCCGCCTTCCATGCGGAAGATCTTGCCGTACTTCGGGTTGACGTAGGGTTCGAGGCGGCTAGCGTCGCCTGGCGTGAAACCCATGAAGAACGCCGCGTGCGAGCCGTAGGTGAAGTGCGACGGCGCCTGTGCACGGCAGAGCGGGGCCAGCGATTTGAGATTCGGAGCTCGCGCCTCGACGAACGCATCGTAGCGGCAGGAATCCAGCGTCACGAAGAGAATGGATCGTCCCACGAGCGGAGCGTGCAACTTGAGCGAGCGGCGGATCGGGCGATTCTACCCGCTTTCGCCTGCGACCCTCTGCGCTCTCCGTCCTACTCGAGCACGGCGGTCGGCAGCACTCGATGCTGGCGCACCGGCGACCACAGCACCGCAGCCAGCGCCAGGGCGAGGCCCAGCGCGCCGACGACGAGGAGCGTACCGCGCAGCCCGATCGCCGTCGCGAGCGCGCCGCCGACGAGCGAGCCGAGCGGCGCCGAGGCAACGGTCAGAAAGCGCATCGTCGCCGTCATCCGCCCGAGCAGGCGGTCCGGCGTGATCGCCTGGCGCAGCGCGAGATAGTTGATGGCGTAGAGAATCGCGCCGAAGTCGAACACGAGCATCGCGGCGCCGAGCGCAAGCATCGCGACCCAGCCCGAGCCGCCGAGCAGTCCGAACGCCTGCCAGCCCGCCGCGGTGACCATCAACCCCGCCACGATCACCGGCCCGACACCGATGCGCGCCGACAGACGCTCCGCGAATACCGATGCGAGCACGCAGCCGAGCCCCCCGCAGGCGTAGGCGAAGCCGATCGCTCCCGCCGAGAGCGATAGTTGCCGCGTCGCGAAGAGGATGAGTACCGCGATCTGCATGTGATGCAGGAACTGCCACAGGCCCGCGAGCCAGGCGAGCCCCCACAGCGTGCGGTTCTCCCACACGAGCTTCAGCCCTTCGCCGATTTCGCGCCACACGCTCGTTGCGCCCTCGACCTGCGGCACGTCGCTGCGGCCCTTGATCCGCCGCAGCATCAGCGCCGACACGACGAAGGACAGCGCGTCCAGCGCGATCGCGAACGGCGCCGTCAGGAGACCGATCAGCGCACCGGCAAGTCCGGGACCGATGAGCGCCGCGGAGGTTTCGCCGAGCGCGGTCTTCGCATTCGCTTCGACGAGGCGCTTGCGACCCGCCATCTGGGCGAGCAGCACCTGATACGCCGCTCCGCCGACGACGTTCTGCACTCCGCACAGGAATCCGACGCCGAACAGAACCTCGATCGACAGCCACCCGAACCACGCCGCGACCGGAATGCAGGCGAGCGCGAGCGCGCGGCCCAGGTCCGCGGAGATGACCACCGGAAGCTTGCGCACGCGGTCGAGCAGCACGCCCGCGTGCAGGCTGAAGAGCGCAAACGGCAGCGTCTCCAGCGCGACGAGAATCCCCATCTGCATCGGCGAGGCGTGCAGCATCAGCGCGGCGGTCAGCGGCAGCGCAAGATTGGTGATCTGCGTGCCGAACGACGTGATCGTCAGCGAGCCCCACAGCTTGCGGAAGTCGGGCGAGAGCCATAGCCCCCGGAAGCGGCGGCGCAGGAATGTTCGGTATGTCCTCGTTTTTCTCATAGGCTTCGTCCTCCGCCACAGCGCAAGGCGTGCGGCCGCCGGTCATCCGGCACCGGCGGGAGGCGAGGCTCGGGAAACTACAGCAACTGAGGCCCGGCTTCGATTCCCGCCCTACCCGGCGGGAATTCGCACGGGCAGTGCTAGCGCAGCAGCGGCGAGGCTTGCGCGCCGCCGGGAATGCCCTCCGCGAACGCGCACGCCGCCGCAGTTGCGAAAATCGCAATCGCGGTGACGGTAGTCGTCGGCGTTCGTGTCATGGGAGCGGCATTCCTCGCAACGGTTGGAGTCAGCAGGATTCTACGCGACAGACAGACGCCGGCGCAAGAAGGGCGGCGCCTTCGACGACGCGCGAACGGCCGTCTGTCGCATCGGCGCCACTCGAGGCTAGCGCTTCGCCTGCCTCGCCGTATCCACGTCGAGGTACTTCCACGGATGCTCCCAATAGGCATGCTTCTTGTAACCTAGCACCCACGGCTGCACCAGCGTGTTCTCGATCGTGTAGAAGCCCAGCCACCACGGGTTGTACGCCGCGACGATCTCCGACATCCGGCGATAGATCTTGTTGCGGTCGGGACCGTCGGGCAATCGGCGCGAGGCGCGATAGAGCTCGTCGTATTCGGGCAGCGAGAAGCGCGCGTAATTCGTCTGGCCGATGTTCGGTCCGTAGAGAAGTTGCATGAACGCGTCGCCCTCGCCGTAAAGGTTTATCCAGCCGACCCGCCACATCTGCAGCTGTCCCGCCTTGCCCATCTTGATCAAGTCGGGGAATTTCGACTTGTAGAACTCGATGTGAATGCCGATCGCTTTCATGCTCCTCTGCCACAGCTCGTCGAATTCGCGATCGCGCGACGACGGCGTCGACGCCATCACGATCCTGAGTGGTCTGCCGTCGGGCTGTTTGCGATAGCCTTCGGCGTCGCGATCGCGATAGCCGAATCGGTCGAGCAGCGCATTCGCGAGCGCCGGATCGTACTTGACCTCGACACTCCAGCTGTCGTCGTGCCCGGGCAGATTCGGCGGGATGGGTTGCGTCGCGGGGAGCGCCTGGCCCTGATAGACCACGCGAATCATTTCCGGCCGGTCGAACCCGACGGCCATCGCGCGTCGCAGTGCGATCCGTCCCTTCTCGTAGCCGCCCACCACGGGATCTTCCATGTTGAAGTACGCGTACTGCAGCGACGGCTGGGTGATCCGATTCAGGCCCACGCTGCGCTCGAGGTACGCGGGGCGGAGCTTCCCGGCAGCGTCGAGCACAGTGTCCGAAAGATCGGAAGGAACGTTGACGTAGTCGAGCGCGCCGCTGTTGAACGCCAGCAGCCGCGGGTTCGACTCTTCGATGATGGAGACCTCGATCCGGCCGACGATGGGCAGCTTCTTCCCGCGCATCTTCGCCACGAGCTCCCGATCCGCAGGATCACCACTGTCGGGAAACGTCTCGTCGCGATAGCCGGGGTTGGCCTCGAGCACGATCTGCTGGCCGCGGCGCCACGACTTGAGCAGGTACGGCCCCGTGCCGACCGGATGATCCATCACCCAGCCGTTCGCATCGCCGTAGGCTTCGATCACCTCGCGCGCCACCGCTGCCATCGGCGACTGTGTCATGTAGCCGAGCATGATGTAGTCGGCTTCCTTGAGCTCGAGGCGCAGCGTATAGCGATCGAGCGTTCTCAGGCCCGGGATCGGCGCGTCGTAGTCGAAGCGCCCGGCTTTCTGGGCTGCCTCGATCACGCTGTCGGCGCCGACGATCTTGTCCTGCACGTACCAGGCGAACGGCGAGCGGATGCGCGGATCGAGGAGCCGTTTCCAGGCGTAGACGTAGTCGTTCGCCGTGAGCTCGCGCTTGCTGCCCTTGAACGCCGGATCGTCGGCGAAGTGGATGCCGGGCTTTACCCGCAGCGTCCATATCCTCCCGCCGCCGCTGATTTCGGGCATCGCCGCCGCGGTTCGCGGCACGCGCTTGTAGGGGCGCGCCAGATAGTCGAAACCGTAGAGGGTTTCGAAGATGGCGCGGTTGATGCTGTCGGAGTAGAGATCGCTCGTCGCCTGCGGGTCAAAGCCGGTCTCGGCGACCAGGAATGCGGTGCGGATGGTCTTGGTCGCGTCGCTTGCCTTCGCGCCGAGCGCGAGACCGACCGGCGCGAGCACGGCAGCCTTGAGCAGGGCGCGGCGCCGCGCGTCGATGCGCGCCTTGCGCGAATGCCGGGAGCGGGGCCGCGGGCGTTCGATGGGCATGGCGGTCATCTCCTGCTTCGCCTGGAAGATCTATTTCGTCGCCGCTCTGCGCTTCTCGACGTCGATGTCGTAGTACATCCACGGGTGCGGATCGAAGCTGTTGTATTTGTAGTCGAGAACCCAGGGCTGGACCACGACGTTCTCGATGCGGTACGTATGCAGCACCCACGGCGCGTAGGCCGTCACCAGCGACGACATGCGCCGCACGAGCTGCGTGCGTTTCGGGCCGTCGGGGAGCCGCTCTGCCTCCTCATAGAGCTTATTGAACTCGGGCAGGTCGAAGCGCGCCAGGTTCGACATCCCCTTATGCGGCCCATACAGGAGGTCGAGCATGCCGAAGCCGTTGTCGTTGGCGAGCGTGTTGGCGAGCCCCCACATCTGCAGCTGCCCGGCCACGCCCTGCTTCACCGTGTCCGGAAACTTCTGCTTGGTGAATTCGATGCGGATGCCCACCGCGTTCATGCTCTTCTGCCACAGCTCGTCGAACTGGCGATAGATCGCCGAGGGGTCCGAGGCGAGGATGAGCTTGAGCGGCTTGCCGTCGGGCAGATCGCGCCAGCCGTCGCCGTCGCGATCCACATAGCCGAACTTGTCGAGCAGCGCCTTGGCATTGGCGACGTCGTAGCTCGCATTGCCCTTGAGGTCGGGATCGTATCCGACGACCCCGGGCGGAATCGGCTGCGTCGCGGCCATGGCCTGGCCCAGGCGGATCACGTTGATCTCGTCTGCGTTGTTGTAGGCCATGCTGATCGCGCGCCGGAGCGCGATCTTGTCCGGCGTGTAGCCGCCGACGACCGGATCTTCCATGTTGAAGTAGGTGTAGACCAGGGACGGCTGCACCCCGCGGCCGAGCACGATGCCTCTTGCGACGTACTCGGGCTTGAGCTTGTCACCGTTGAGGACCTTGGGTGCGAGGTCCGTGGGCACCACGATGTAATCGAGCTCGCCCTTCTCGAAGGCGAGCAGCCGCGGATTGGACTCCTCGATCACGGCGATCTCGACCCGGCCGCAGATCGGGAGCTTCCTGCCGTGCATCTTCGCGACGATCGCACGGTCCTCCGGCGCGGCGCTCTCGGGGAAGACGACCTCGCGAAAATTCGGATTGGCCTCGAGCACGATCTGCTGGCCGCGACGCCACTGCTTCACCAGGTAGGGTCCCGTGCCCACCGGATGATCCGTTACCCAGCCGGCGGGGTCGCCGTAGGCCTCGACGACCTCGCGCGCCACGGCGGCCGTTGAGGCGGAGATCAAATCGTCCAGCAGGTCGTAGGACGGAAAGGCGAGCTTGAGCCGCAGCGTGTAGCGGTCGATCGCCTGCACGCCCTCGAGCGGCGCATCGTAGTCGAACTTGCCGGTCTTGGTCGCCGCGGCAATCGCTTCTTTCGCCCCGACCAGGCGGCGATCGAGGATCTGCACGTTGTACGAGCGCAGCTTCGGGTCGAGCAGCCGCTTGAACGAATAGACGTAGTCGGCGGCGACGAGCTCGCGCTTCTTGCCCTTGAACGCCGGGTCGTCGGCGAAGTAGATCCCGGGCTTGACCTTGATCGTCCAGGTGAGTCCGTCGGCGGAGATCTGCGGCAGCGCCGCTGCGGTGTTGGGGATCACCTTGTACGGGCGAGCCAGGAAATCGTAGCGGTAGAGCGCATCGAACACCTGGCGGATGATATAGACCGAATAGAGGTCGCTGGTCGCCTGAGGATCGAAGCCGCTCTCCGGCGCGATGATGGCGACGTGCAGCACCTTGCTCATATCCGCGGCAGGCGCGCCAGCGCCGGAAGTCGCGAAGGTGAGCGCGACGATGAAGCGCGGGAGCGCGCGCAAGAAGAGCGGGCGTTTCATGGCATTGCGTCCTCCCCGGCCCTGTGCTGTCACATCACGGTCAGCGCGTCGGCCGCTTGCGTCGACTCGCCGCGCGCGATCCCCGCTGCGGGCTCACGCCGCAGCCTCCTTGCATGGCCCCGCTTGCTGTCGCGCCCATGTGTCGGCTGCCCGCGTCGATTCGCCACGCGCGATCCCCGCTCGCTCCGCTCGCAGGGTCCCCTCGCTGCGGGCTCACGCCGCAGCCTCCTTGCATGGCCCCGCTTGCTGTCGCGCCCATGTGTCGGCTGCCCGCGTCGATTCGCCACGCGCGATCCCCGCTCGCTCCGCTCGCAGGGTCCCCTC
>DATJZM010000084.1:0-2087 GCA_035499135.1 Casimicrobiaceae bacterium
AGTCGGATGCGCATGCGCTTCCCGGGCGACGGCGGATCCTCCCGCTCGAGCGCCATCCCCCGCTTGTTGATTTCCTTCAGTACGTCGACCGACAGTTTTTCGGCCTGCGCTCGCAGCGCCTCGACCGATTCCGGCGAGAGCGCGTCGTAGTAGACGCTGCGCTCGAGGAACGGTCTGCCTGCCCCTTCGAGGTTGTGCGCGCCCGCGGCAAGGTGATCGTGCATCGCCTCGCCGAAGTAGAAGGCCTTGGCGTCGAGCTCCTTGCCCGGCACGAAGCCGGAGGTCACGAGGTGCACGTAGTCGTCGGCGTCGATCTCCACGACGCCAAGCCGCAGCAGCTCGTCGAGCACCGAGCGCGGCCGCACATTCTTGCTCACCGACTCGACCAGCGCGGCGAACGACTGGTCGCCGCCCTGGCTCGGCGTGCGTGGCAGCGCGCGCGGCCGCCCGAGATCGTCCGCATAGGCGCGGTCGCCAAGCCAGCGCGCGACGATCTTGGTGCCGAGCGTAAGCCCCGGCGGCGTTTCCGGCTCAGGGCCGGGCTCGCGCAGCAGCCGGCGGATGTCCTTGCGATGCACACCGGTGAGCACCGTGAGCCGGCTGTCGGTCGGCCGCTTGTCGTCGAGCGTGAACTCGTTCGCCGCGGTCTCGACGAAGATCGACTTCAGCATATCGGCCAGGAACGGGTACGTGATGCCGTGTGCGACCAGCACGCGCACGAGCGGACGCAGCACGCGACGGATCGCGGCGACGACGGACTCGCGCGGCGCGAGCGGCGGGCCGACCCCCTTCGCCCTCGCCCCCGATTTACCGCGGCTGGCCTTCAATCCGGACTCTCCAGCTTTTCACCTGCGGCGAATGATGGTGCGGGAAATTTTCCCACATCGGTGCCCACGGTGGAAGCCCGCCCGCGCGGTCGGTGGTCCCGGCGAGGCGCCGTCGGTATAATTCGTCCCTGCTTTTAATCCGATACGCTGTTGTAGCTCAGCTGGTAGAGCAACTGATTCGTAATCAGTAGGTCGGTGGTTCGAGTCCACTCAACAGCACCATTTCCAGCGCGTTTCGGCGCTAGCATCGACTAACAAAAGGTTGCCGCCGCAACCCCCTTGCGACCAAAGCGATGCCGCGGGGGGCGCCCTGCGCGATTCTGGCAAGCCTGCGCGCTGGGTTTACACTTCGCGCACTGACGCCGGTCGGGAGGACACGATGCACAAAGCTATAGTGTGCACATTCACTGCGCTTTGCGCCTGTACCGCGCCCGAACCAAGAAGCTCTGTGCGGGATACCTCGTCAGCCGACCCTGAACTCACGCGTACGCGCTACGAATGCGCCCGCGATGTGCAAGTGGCGGGAAGGTGGCCCACCCCCCAGGTCGGCACCGGCACGGCATTCGGCGGGCAGATGGCGCTGTTGAGGCAGAACGCACGCGGGAGCGCGCTCTTCGACGAGTGCATGGCCGCGCACGGCTATCGCCGCCAGTAGCGGCGATGCGGGGTCTCAGAGTTTCGCGCTTGATCGCAACGCTTCGCTGCCAACCGGGAGGAGTCGTGCGCGTCACGAGGCGCTTGCCGTGGGTCGGCGTGCTCGCGTTCGGCACGCCATCCTGCGCATCGCTTCGAACTCGCCCTGCTTCTGCGCGAACACGAGCCGGTCGTCGGGCTCGAGGACGGCCAGCGCCGGGACACCCTTCTCTAGCACCCGGCGGTTCGTTTTCGCCGCCTCCGTGCGGGCCGCCTCGACGTCGGTGTGAGCACGGGCAATCTCGGGATAGATCGTGGCGGCGGCCAACCAACCGTCGAGAAATTCGATTTAGGTCGCTGCGCCAGCCCTCGGGTCCCTTACCCTTGGCTGATTCGGCTTCCCCTTAAGCAAGACGTAGCGGCGCGCACGCGAGTATAGTGCTGGCCGCGGACGGGCCAGGCGCCCCTTAACCCATCACTCCACTGCGAATAAGGAACCACCATGGACATTCCCGGCATGATCGAAACGACCCGACCGATGCTGATCGCGTTCGGCCTCAAAGTGCTCGGCGCGATCGCCGCCTACATCATCGGACGCACGCTCATCGGCTTCGCGTCGAAGCTCGT
>DATJZM010000085.1:0-7729 GCA_035499135.1 Casimicrobiaceae bacterium
TTCTCGTACGGCGTCCTCGAAGCGCTCAAGGACACCGAAGTAATCGGGCCTAAAGGCGAGCGGCAGCGCCTGCTCGATTCGGTCCACGTCGTCACTGGCGTCTCGGGGGGCAGCTTCACCGCATTGGCGTATGGCCTGTACGGCGAGCGGCTGTTCAGCGAGTACGAGCAGCGTTTTCTCAAGCGCGACGTCCAGGGCGAGCTGATCGGCCGGGCATTGAATCCGCTCTACTGGGGAGCGCTCAGCTCGCCCGAGTGGGGCCGTTCCGAGCTGGCCGCCGATCTCTACGACGAAATCCTGTTCAACGGCGCGACCTTCGCCGATCTGCAGCGCGCCTCGGGGCCGATGATTGTCGCGTCGGCGACCGATTTGACCTCCGGCGCACGGTTCTATTACACGCAGCAGATGTTCGACATCCTGTGTTCGGACCTGGGCGCCGTGCGTCTCTCCCGAGCGGCCGCATCGTCGTCGGGCGTGCCCGTCGTGCTGTCACCGGTGATGATCTACAACTACGGCGGTACCTGTGGTTACAAGGAGCCGCCTCTTCTTACGCGCATCGCGAACTCGGCCACCGTCTCGCGGCCTGCGGCCCGCGCGATGCAGCAGGTGAAGGAGCTCCGCTATTTCGAGGACGGCAAGCGGCGTCCGTATCTTCATCTTGTCGATGGCGGCGTGGCCGACAATCTCGGCATGCGTGCCATTCTGGAGATCCTGGACGAGCTCGAAGCGCTTCGATTGGAGGGCGTGCCCACGCCGCTGGACCATGCGAAGACGCTCGCCGTGTTTGTGGTGAATTCGCTGTCCACGCCGCCGCTCGGGTGGGACGCGGAGAAGAACGCCCCCGGCACGCTTGACATCCTGCTGCGGGCGACCGGGGTGCCGATCGACCACTATTCGTACGAGGCGGTCGAGCTCTTACGCGACACCGCGGCACGCTGGAAAGTGCTGCGCAGCATCCGCGATTCCGGCGCGATCGTCGACAACGGCAACCCGGATCTGGCAAAGGTGATGCGGGTCCCGAACCTCGAGGTCTACGTCATCGACGTGTCGTTCGGCGCCCTCAAGGACGAGAAGGAACGAACCTATCTGAATGAACTGCCGACCTCGTTCACGCTGCCTCCCGAAGCGATCGATCGTCTGCGCGCGGCGGCCGGGACCATCGTGCTCGAGTCGCCGGATTTCCAGCGGTATCTAAGAGACCTGGGCGATCGAGTCGTGAGGACGCCAGCGGCCGCCCGCGAATTGGCGCCTGCGCCATAAGCCAAGTATTAGCAAGCCGTTGCTGACGGCATCGGCCAGGCGCCTTGCGCGTGATCGACACCACGCACGGGAAAAGGTGCTTTGTCGCAAAGCGCTCGGGAGCCGAGGTCGCGCCACCTCGCTCGCTCACCGCGCAGTACCTGGACCAAGGTCCAGTTGGATTGACCGCCAGCGCTTGATACGGTGCGCTGAGAGAGCGCCGCTCCGCCTTTGGCTGCAGGCAAGCGCCGGAGGGAGGTTCGCGATTTGTCGCGTTCGAAGATCTTCCATCTCGGCAAGCTGCCGGTGGACACACAGATTTCGGGGTATTACAACGTGATCAGACCGGACACCGGGGCGAACTGGCAGGTACGCGCGCAGGTGCAGTTCATGTTTCCGAAGTGAAGTTGTTTCATTTGCAATATGGCGCATGAAAATTCTGGGGAGATGACAATGGCTAGACGATTTTCGCTTCGTTTCATGCTGATGCTGTTCAGCGCAATCGCGATCATCGCGACTACGATCCCTGCGCGGGCGCAGAACACCGCGGCGCTCGACGCCGACGCGCGGCAGGCGCTCGACAGGCTCACCGCAACCGTTCCGGTCGCGAACGCACTGGCGAAGAACGCAGCGGCCATCCTGGTGTTTCCGAAGATCGTCAAGGCCGGGTTCGTGTTCGCCGCACAGTACGGCGAGGGCGTCCTTCTGAGGGGCGGCAAGCCCGCGGGTTACTACAGCACCGCCGGGGGATCTTACGGCATGCAGGCCGGGGCCGAGCAATACGGCTATGCGCTGTTCGTCATGAATGAAAGGTCACTGCGGGCGCTCACCGACAACGCGGGCTTCAACGTCGGCGTCGGTCCCAGCGTGGTGGTCGTCGACGAAGGAATGGGCAGGACGTTGACGACGGTGACCGCGAAAGACGACGTCTACGCGTTCGTCTTCGGGCAGCAGGGGCTGATGGGCGGCGTCGGCGTACAGGGCAACAAGATCACCAAGGTCTCGAATTAATCCGGCGGTTTGATCGACGTCAATGCCGCCTTGCTGGTGCCACATAGCATTTTCATCCGAGAGGTGAGGCGCCGGAAGCAACAGGATGGATGATCAGTGAGCGGGGGTCCGATGACGAAGACCAAAGCGACTCGCAAGAAAGCGTCCAAACGCGAACCGCCCAAAGCATCGCCCCCGGAATTTCTCTCGCGCAAGGAGCGTTTGGTTGCCGGCAAGGCGCTAAGAGAGAAGGTGCCGCGCGAGAACCACGCCGCCTGGAAGCCATCGGCCAAGCGCCGTGACCCGATCGACGTGCTCGAGGAATCGAACCGGGATCGAATGCCCGAATTGGTTCCCATCCGTTACGGTCGCATGCTGCGCAGCCCGTTCACATTCCTGCGCGGCTCCGCAGGGCTGATGGCATACGACCTGTCCACCCTGCCCAGCACCGGCCTGCGGGTGCAGGCTTGCGGGGATTGTCACCTGCTGAATTTCGGCTTGTTCGCGACTCCCGAGCGGAACCTGGTCTTTGACCTGAACGATTTCGACGAGACCCTGCCTGCGCCCTGGGAGTGGGACGTCAAACGCCTCGGCGCGAGCTTTGCCGTGGCCGCTCGCGACAACCATTGCTCCGACGAAGTGGCCCGAGATGCGGCCATCGCGTGCGCGCGCGCTTACCGGGAGCACTTGCGTGAGTGCTCGAAGAAGAGCCCGTTGGACCTTTGGTACGAGCGTCTGGACATGCAAACGCTGATCGAGCAAGCGATCGGACCCAAGGGGAGAAAGCTGGGGAAGGAAGTGGCGGCCAAGGCGCGGCAGCGCATCGGCGAATACCTGGTTCCCAAGCTGACCGCCGCGGTCGGTGGAAAGCGCCGCCTGGTGGATCAGCCGCCGGTTCTCTTCCACCTCGCCGAAAAGGACGCGGACGAGAGGTTCCGCGAGGGGCTGGAGGACTATCGGCTGTCGCTGCCCGACGATCGCCGCGTTCTGTTCGATCGCTACCGCCTGGAAGACTGGGCCGTGAAGGTCGTGGGCATCGGCAGCGTGGGCACGCGCTGCCTGGTCGGCCTGTTCTTCTCAGCGGAGGACCACCCGCTCCTCCTGCAATTCAAGGAGGCCTGTCCCTCGGTGCTCGCCCCCTACGCCGGCAAGAGCATCTACGAAAACCAGGGCCAGCGGATCGTCGTGGGGCAACGGCTGATGCAGTCGTCGAGCGACATCTTCCTGGGCTGGACGCGCGGGCGGCGGGGCTACGACTTCTTCGGGCGACAGTTGCGCGACATGAAAATGTCCATCCCGGTGGAGGGAGCTTCCCCTCAGCAATTCAATCACTATGCGGGAATTTGCGGCACGGTCCTCGCCCGTGCTCACGCCAAGTCCGGGGTCGGGGCGGCGAAGATCAGTGGTTATCTCGGCAAGTCCGACGCCTTCGACCAGGCAATCGGCGACTTTTCACTCGCGTACGCGGACCAGACGATTCGCGACCACGCGGCGCTCGTGGCCGCGGTGAAGTCCGGCCGCATCAAGGCGCTGGTAGAGGAAGATCTGTAAGTCATGCAACTCGGAACGTTGACGGAGAAGGTGCGGCACGAGCTGGTCGAGTACGCGTGTAAACGGAGCGTTAATGCTTGCTACTGTCGTCAGTGAAGTTGCGGTCCGCCCTTGCTGCGGCCCCAGATGCCGATCGCTGCGACGAGAAGCGCCAGGGCGGCGATTCCTACGCCCCGGGCGATTCGAGCAGGCAGGCGTCGCCCGGGCATCCGGACGCTCGCTCGAGCTGGACGCCGCACGTACGGCTCAGTGGGCGCCGCCGGCATCACCCGTCGTCTCGGTTTCCGGGATTCGCCAGAACGGTCCCTTGATCTCTTCCAGCGGCCGGCCCGGTTCGTTGGGCTTCAACCCGTAGCGGATCATCGCGATGAGGTCCGCGCTCGCCTTCGGATTCGAGCGGAAGTACCCGTGGCCGAAAAAATCCGTCGTCCCGCGAATCTGGATTACGTCGAAGAAGCCCAACTCGTCCACCAGCTTGATCTGCTCCGGGGTCAGCATCGAGGCCTCGATGCGACCGAGCCGGGCCAGGCTCCCGAACAGCCAGCTCGAGGTGGCGAGCGCCTTGTCGTCGGGCGAAACGTAGACGGTGAGTTGGAACCCGCGCAAGGGCGGGATCACCACGCGCGGGTTCGGCGCCGCGCCATAGGGCAGGTCGGGATCGGACACGACGGCAAATACCTTGGCCGGAGCCACGTCGACGTCGAGATCCGGCGCCAGCAGCACGATGTTGCCGAGCTTGAAGCGCTGGGGCAGCGTGCTCTGCTGCATGTAGGCCTCGAAGGAAAGCTCGGACAGCGCCGTGGCGAGCACGTCGGTCCCGCGACTGTGGGCCAGGATATGGAGCCTCTTAAGCCCCGGCGTGTCCGCGATCGTGCGGATCGCCTTGCGCAGGTGCTCGACCGCGAAGCTGCTCGATTCGTAGTCTTGCTGGTAGCCGAACAGGATGCCCTCCTTCCCGCCCGCGGGCCAGGTGAAGATTCCGCACACGAACTCGCGGCCCAGGTAGTGGCACATCTCGCCCATCGTCAGGGCTGCGTCGGTGAAGGTGTTGGCGACGCCGTGGATGTAGAGCACCATCTCCTTGCGCGGGCTGAGCGCCAGGCGACGCTCGATTTCGGCCTGGAGTTCCCGGTTCGCGGCCTCGTGCGCATCGACGACTGCGGGTGCGCGCGTCAGCCCGGTTGGCGTCATCGCAACCGCGTAGGGAATGCGCGGGTAGCGCCCGAGCTCCTTCGTCGGCCCAAGCGTGAGATCCAGCGCGATCGGCCGGTCGACGAGCAGGCTCTGCTCCACCAGCGCGTCCCAGGTAATGTGTTCGCCGAACTCGACCGTCGTCGAGCCGAATGCCATGCTGCGCGACCGGTCCTCCGTGTACGGTTCCGGCTCACCTGGGCTCGTGGCGGCCGCGCGGTCGGTGATGAACAGCAGATCGAGCGGCGGCGTCCGAACGGCAGCAGGCGCATCGGTGAACAGCGGCTTCGCCTGCGCGCCGGTGTACAGCACCGGCGTCGGCATCATCGGATAGGTGGTTGCACACCCCGCCAGGCCGAGCAGCGCGGCCAGCGAGATCGCGCGTAGGAAGCGTGCTTCAGCCATCGTTCTTCCTTTCATGGGCTTTCCATTGGTTCAGTCGGCCTGGTGCGGGTGCGGAGCTCCCGCAGAATCCCGAGCGGGATTGTGTGGAGGCGCCATCAGCGCTTCCATGCGGGCTGTTCGATATCGCGACCAGTGGTTCTGGATCGACGACCGCGACCAGCAATCGAAGCGCATTCTTACGTTCCTCATGATGATGTTCTCGCTCACGGAGAGCGTGCCGACGCAGGCCGCGCCGGTGGTGACGATCCCGGCGAGGTAAGGCGAGACTCTGGGATTCGAACTTCCCGACCCCGGCCGCTCGCTAGCAAGCGACAGCGCGCCAGGGCATCACAGCCCACCGCCCCAGCGGTATTGCCAGGCTACGCCAATCACGTCGTAGTTGTTGCCCGTGCGTGCCGAGACCCCGCTGCTCGCGTAGAACTTGAACGAATTCATCCGGTTCACCGGGAGCGCCAAGGTCGCCCCGACGCGCCAGTTCTGCTGCAGGTCGTTGTTCAGCACGCCGTTGAGGCTCGTTCGACCGCCGGCAAAATACGAGGCATCGAGCGACGCCCAGACCCCCGAACGAAAGCCATAGATAACGTGTCCCTGGAGCAAATAGATCGGGTCTTGCGACAGCGTATTGCCGCCGAAGAGATCGTGGTTGTCCGTGTAGAACGTTACCGCTGCGGTCCCCTCCAGCGTCCATGGCCCGATGGCCTTGGAGATCCCCACCTCGGGCTTGAAGGACCAGCGATTCGTGCCGATGTTCACGAGCTTGCTGTCGTCGTATTGGCTCCATGGCGCCGCGACCCTGAGGCTTGCGCCGATGATCAGGTCCTGCTCCCAATCGGCGAACTCTTTGAGCGAGAGCGCGGGCGCGCCGTAGAGATTTATCGATAGCCGAAACGCGGGATTGGCAAAACCGCGTACATCGCGCGATACCGTCTGTCCCATGTAGTCGGCCGTTCCCGAGAGCCAGGTATACGGCACGATCGCGTCGAACTTCCCCGACATTCCCCAGAAGTCCAGCACCCGCGCATAGGCGGTGACGGCGTTCGAAGTATCGAGGTGCGCATTGGTGATCGGCAATTCGGAATCGAACGACAGCCCGCCCCGCGTGTAGGCGTAGCCCGCAATCAGAAAGTTGACGCCGACCGGCGCGTTGGAATAGGCACGTGGCTCGATGTCCTGCGCACTCGCTGACGATCCGATCCCCGAGAGCACGCAGGCGGCGAGCACCACGATGATTTGTTTCGGGGGCGGAATCAACGGTAGCGAGTGGTTTGTCGTCGAGATGTCAATCCGGAGACTGCGGGTCCATGCTCCGGATCCGACGTCCTATTCTCCCTTCAGCCGAGGGAACAGAGCATCATGACAAATCAGTTTCGCAGCCGGTTGGCACCTCGATCTTGACACAAGTCAAACCGTTCACGAACGCGGCGACGAACAGGCGACAGGAGCAGGGCGGTTGCGAGCAAGGCGTTGAGGTCGATCAGAGTCAGCATAGGAAGCTTAACGAGCAGACCGACAAGATCACGCCGCTTTATTTGATCAGTATGTTGAAACGGTCGCGACAACCCGTCCGAACGCTGCTCGTGGCGAGCGTCATTGCAGCGCTTGTCGGTTCGGCGGCTGAGCGGCAAGTCGCGCGCGGCAGCGTCCTTGCAGAACGCGGTGACGCGCCGATTGGCCTGGTCCTTTCTTGCTGCCCGGACGGGTGTCCCTCCATGCCTTCCCGCCCACGCCTGCCCGTGCGGGTCGAGGCTCGGGGTGCGGGGCTCGAACGACCGTGAGCCTGCGGGGCGCTCCCCCGCCTCGCCCCTGACCGGACCCCCTTGAAATTCTTTTCACGGGACTTACTTTTGCCGACACCAACCTAGCCAATAGGAGGTTCGCTATGTTCGGAAGTCTATTTGGCAGTTTCGATACCAGCCTCTTCGACGAGTTCAGGCGCCTCGAGAGCGAGATGGACCAGCTCTTCGGCCGCGGGGCATTGCCGGCCGGCATCCGCGCGATGCGACGCGGCACGTTCCCGCCGGTCAATGTGGGCGCCACCCCCGAGCGGGTGGACGTCTATCTCTTCGCCGCGGGCCTCGATCCGAAGAGCCTGGATATCTCCATCCAGCAAAACCTGCTCGCCGTGTCCGGGGAGCGTAAGCTGCCCGTCGACGAGGCTGCCGACTACTACCGGCAGGAGCGGTACGACGGGGAGTTCCGGCGCGTGATCAGCCTACCCGATGACGTAGACCCGGATCGGGTCGAGGCGAAGTACCGCGACGGAGTGCTGCAGATCACGGTCCAGCGCCGCGAGGCGGTGCGGCCGCGGCAGATCACAGTGAATTGACAAGCGATGGAGGCGATCATGGCAGAA
>DATJZM010000086.1:0-26364 GCA_035499135.1 Casimicrobiaceae bacterium
GAGCGGCTTTACCACATCATCAAGCGCAGCCTTGAGCTCTGCATCTGCCTCTTCGGCGGCGCGCCGCAGCACGGCATCGTAGTCGCGACGCTGGCCAGGATCGGACAGCACCGAGTAGGCTTCGTGAATCAATCGCACCAGCTTCTCGTCGGAGTGCCCGTTGAGACGCTGCTTGAGCATCTGATAGGCCGCCTCGATGCGCGCCGGCGATGCACCCGGCGGCAACTCGAGGTAGTCGTAATGCGTGTAGTGCACGAAAGTCTCCTTGGTTCGAATCCAAAGCCGTTGGGCCGGAAGCCCTCGAACCTCAGGCAGCAACATCCATGCCATTTGGGAGTGGCGGGCCGAACGCCTCGCGGTCAAGCCGTTGAATATTCTCGAAGCCGAGCCGACGAGACGGTCGGCGAGCGGGAATCAGCGGTCGACTTGGCCCCCTGGCCTGGGAGCGTGCTTCGGCTGCCGCAGCGCGGCAGCCTCAACAAGAACCGTCAGATCACCTGCAGCGGAGTGGGCCCGCGCGGTGGCGGGAATGCACGGTCGATCTCTTCGATCTGGCCGGGCTCGAGCGAGAATCCGGCGGCGAACCTGTTGTCATGTACATGCGCCGCCTTGCCCGTCTTGGCGATCGCGCAGACGCCTTGCTCGAGCAGCCAGGCGAGTGCCAGCGTCGCCGCTTTCGTGCCTGCACGCGCTGCGATCGCACCGAGGCGCCGATCCGCAATCAGCCTGCCTTCGTCGAGCGGCGAGTACGCCATCACGGCCACGCGGTGCTTCCGGCACAGCGGCAGCAGATCCCATTCAATGCCACGGCAGCGCAGATGGTAGAGGACCTGGTTCACCGCGCAGCGACTGCCTGCCGGCAGCGCCAGCAGTTCGCGCATGTCGGAGCAGTCGAAGTTCGACACGCCCCAGGCGCGGATCCGACCGCTCGTCCGCAGCTCCTCGAATCCGGCGACCGTCTCCGCGAGCGGAACGCGACCGCGCCAGTGCAACAGATACAGATCGAGATGATCGGTTGCCAGCCGCGCCAGGCTGCGCTCGCATGCCGCGATCACGCCCTTGCGCGTCGCATGATGCGGATAGACCTTGCTCACCAGAAAGACGTTGTCGCGCCGATCGGCAATCGCCTCGCCAACGAGTTCTTCCGCGCCGCCATCGCCATACATCTCCGCGGTGTCGATGAGCGTCATGCCGAGCTCGAGCCCCAGCCGTAGCGCCTCGATTTCGCGCGCGCGCTCGCGCTGCCGCTCGCCGATGCGCCAGGTCCCCAAGCCAAGTGCCGGCATCGAGGCTCCGGTGGCAAGAATGATTTTCGGAACAGCGCCAGACACCGGCAAAGCTTACTCGATCCGCCCCGGCACCGGCGCCAGCAGCCGTCGGCGTACAATGACGCAATGCCTCTGGACCCTGCCGTGACCGCGCCCGGACGCACTGTGGTGCGTGCAGCCTGTCCGCACGACTGTCCCGATACCTGCGCGCTGGAGATCACGGTCGAGAACGGTCGGGCCATCAGGGTCGACGGCGCTGCCGACCACCCCACGACGCGCGGCGTACTGTGCACGAAGGTCGCACGCTATCTCGAGCGCACGTACTCGAGCGAGCGTGTGCTCTACCCGCTGCGACGCACCGGCAGAAAGGGATCACGGAGCTTCGAGCGCATGAGCTGGGACGAGGCGCTCGACACGATCTCCACGCGCTTCAAGGAGATCGCCGCCTCCGCCGACGGACCGCAGGCGATCCTGCCCTACAGCTACGCGGGCACGATGGGCCTCCTGCAGTACTGCTCGATGGATCGACGCTTCTTCCATCGGCTCGGCGCTTCGCTGCTCGACCGCACGATCTGCTCGACCGCCGGCAAGGCGGGTTACGTCGCGACCATCGGCGCCTCGATCGGCACCGACATCGAGCAGTTCGAGAACGCGAAGCTCATCCTGATCTGGGGCTCGAATCCGATCGTTTCGAACCTGCATCTGTGGAGTCGCGTGCAGGAGGCCAAGCGCCGCGGGGCGAAGCTGGTCGCGATCGATCCCTATCGAAGCCTCACCGCCGAGAAGTGCCAGGTGCACCTTGCACCGCTGCCCGGAACGGACGCGGCCCTGGCCCTCGGCATGATGCACGTGCTGATCGCGGAGGATCTGCTCGATCACGACTACATCGATCGCTACACGCTGGGCTTTGATGCGCTCCGCCAGCGCGTCCGCGAATATCCGCCGGAACGGGCGGCGCAGATCACGGGCCTGCCCGCAGCTGACATCGTTGGCCTCGCACGCGACTACGGCACGATAAAGCCGGCGGCGATCCGCCTGAACTACGGCATGCAGCGCCACGCGGGAGGCGGCATGGCAATGCGCACGGCGGCCTGCCTGCCCGCACTGGTCGGTGCGTGGCGCGAGCCTGCCGGCGGCGCGCTTCTTTCCTCGAGCGGAGCGTATCCCGTAAACAGCAAGGCGCTCGAGCGCCCCGACCTCATCTGGAACAATCCGCGCACGATCAATATGTCCGCCATCGGCGACGCTCTGCTCGAGACGCGCAACCCGCCGATTCGCGCGATCTACGTCTACAACTCGAATCCGCTCGCGGTGGCGCCCGAATCGGCCAAGGTCGTCGCCGGGTTCTCGCGCGAGGACCTGTTCTGCGTCGTGCACGACGTGTTTCTGACCGATACGGCCGATTACGCCGACATCGTGTTGCCGGCGACGACGCAGCTCGAGCATCTCGACGTGCACTCCTCATACGGGCACTTGTACGTCCTCGCCAACAACCCCGCGATCGCGCCGCTGGGCGAGGCGAAGCCCAATACCGAGGTGTTCCGGCTGCTTGCCGCGCGCATGGGGTTCGGCGAGGACTGCTTCCGCGAGAGCGACGAGGACATCGCGCGCAACGCGTTTCTGCCCGACCACCCTCGTCTGCGCGGGCTCGACTGGGAGAAGCTGCGAACGGAAGGATGGCGGCGCCTCGACGTTCCGACGCCGTTCGCGCCGTTCGCGCAAGGCAGCTTCCCGACGCCATCCGGGAAGTGCGAGTTCTACTCGGAGAGCCTCAAGCAGCAGGGAATCGATCCGCTGCCGACCTACATTCCGCCGCGCGAATCGGCTGCGAGCAACCCCGCGCTCGCGGCGAAGTTTCCGCTGGCCATCATCTCGCCGCCGGCGCGGCACGCGCTCAACTCCACGTTCGCCAACCTGCCGGTGTTCATCGAACACGAGCAGACGCCGTGGCTCGACATTCATCCCGACGATGCTGCCGCGCGCGGCATTGCCGACGGGGACCAGGTGCGGGTCTTCAACGGCCGCGGCTCGCTCCGGCTCACCGCGCGCGTCTCGACCCGGTCGCGGACGGGCGTGGTCGTCGCCCTGTCGATCTGGTGGCGCAAGCTTTCCCCGGACGGCAACAACGCCAACGCGCTCACCGGTCAGGCGCTGACCGACCTCGGGCGAGCGGCGACGTTCTACGATTGCCTGGTCGAGGTCGAGCGGCTCGAGAAGCCATGCTGATCTTCCGCCAGCTCTTCGATCCGCAATCCTCGACCTACTCCTACCTTCTCGGCGACCCGCGATCGCGGGCGGCGGTGCTGATCGATCCGGTATTCGAGCAGGCTCGTCGCGATGCCGCACTCGTCTCCGAGCTGGATCTCAAGCTCATCGCCACGCTCGAAACGCACGTGCATGCGGATCACGTCACCGGAGCGTGGCTGCTCAAGCGGCAGTTCGGCAGCGAGATCGTCCTTTCCGCCGCAAGCGGTGCGCAGGGCGCCGATCGCTACGTGCAGCACGGTGACCGCATCGCGTTCGGCGGGCGTCACCTCGGGGTGCGGGCAACGCCGGGGCACACGCTCGGCTGCGTGACCTACGTCCTCGACGACGAGAGCATGGCGTTCACCGGCGACTGCCTGCTCATCCGGGGCAGCGGCCGGACCGATTTCCAGCACGGCGACGCGCGCGCGATGTACAGCTCGGTGCGAAGTCAGATCCTGACGCTGCCCCCGCCGTGCCTGCTCTACCCGGCCCACGACTATCGCGGCCTGACGGCGACCAGCGTGGCCGAGGAGCGGCGCTTCAATCCCCGGCTCGGCGGAGAAATCGGCGAAGCCGATTTCGTCGGCTACATGAGCAATCTCGGCCTGCCCCATCCGAAGCTGATCGACATCGCGGTGCCCGCAAACATGCGCTGCGGCCAACCGGAGAAGGACACTGCACTTCCTGCCGAGCCCGGGTGGGCGCCGCTCACGTTCACCTTCGCCGGCATCTGGGAGATCCAGCCCGACGCGCTCGAGGAGTGTGCCTCCGGCGTGCAGATCGTCGATGTGCGCGAGGTCGACGAGTACGACGGTCCGCTGGGGCGCATTCGGGGAGCGAAGCTGATACCTCTCGGCGCGCTCGCCGCTCGCTCCGGCGAGCTCTCGCGTGAGCAACCGGTCGTGACTGTTTGCCGCTCGGGTGCGCGCTCCGCGCAGGCCTCGGTGCTGCTGCAGAAAGCGGGCTTCGGCAAGATCGCCAATCTCGCCGGCGGCATGCTGCGCTGGCGCGCAGAAGGCCACGACGTCGACGCCGGCCAGGCGTAGCCTCGCCAATCACTTCGTCGATTCGAACGCAACCGGCCGCCGCGCTCAGGCGGTCTTGCGCACGAGCCCGACCATCACGCCGAAAATCTCCAGCGCACCCTCCGGGCGGATGATCGGATACGCCTTGTTCTCCGGGCGAAGAATGAAGCGGCCCCGCTCGAGATCGAGGCGCTTGAGCGTGAACTGGTTGTCGACGATCGCGATGACGATGTCGCCGCGTCGCGCGGTGTTGCGCTTCTCCACCACCGCCAGGTCGCCGTCGAGAATGCCTGCATCCTGCATCGAGTCGCCCTTGACGCGAACCAGCACCGTCTGCGAGGGGCGGTCGATCAGATAATCGTCGATGGTGAGGGCGTCGGCCGCCGCATCCTCGATCGGGTTCGGCAGCCCGGCGTGCACCGGCGAGTCGGCGAGCGGCCGCCCGAAGAAACGCCGCGTCGGCGCGAGCCTGCGGTCGGGAGTCGACTCGAGCAGGCCCGCGAGCTTCAGCCGTGCCACGAGCGCGGCGACGGAGGACTTGGAGCGCAGCCCGAGGAGCGCGCCGATCGAGGCATAGGAAGGCAGCGCCCGGTGACGCGCGTAGTAATCCTGCAATGCCTCCAGATAGGAACGATCGTTCGACACGGGTGTAGACTAGCGAACGATCGTTCTCTCGTCAAGGGCCGATGCTCGCACCTTCCGTCGCCTTCGTGGACCTCGAGACCACGGGCACCTCGCCCGCGGCGGGTCGGGTCACCGAGATCGGCATCGTCCGCGTTGATACCGCCGGCGCACCGCAGGAGTGGAGCACGCTGGTCAATCCCCAGTGCAGCATTCCGTTCGAGATCCAGGCGCTGACCGGGATTACCAATGCAATGGTCGCCTCCGCGCCGACCTTCCGGCAGATCGCGGAAGAAGTCCTGTCGCGCCTGTCGGGCTGCCTCCTGGTGGCGCACAACGCGCGCTTCGACTACGGCTTCCTCAAGCACGAGTTCGCGCGCCTCGGCCGCTCGTTCAGCGCAAAGCTGCTCTGCACCGTGCGCCTCTCGCGAAGGCTCTACCCGGGCTCGGGCCCCCACAATCTTGACGCAGTGGTCGCCCGGCACGGACTCGACGCGAACGATCGTCACCGTGCGCTTGGGGACGCGCGAATCCTGCGGGCGTTCGTAGAAGCGATCTATCGCGAGAAGCCGGCGCAGGAGATCGAAGCCGCGGTGCAGCGTCTTCTGCGACGGCCCAGCTTGCCGCCGCAGCTGCCTGCGGACGCTCTCGAGACCATCCCGGAAACGCCTGGCGTGTACCGCTTCTACGGCGCGAACGCGCCGGCGCTCTACATAGGCAAGAGCAATAACCTGCGCGAGCGCATCGGCGCGCATTTCTCCTCCGACTATCGGAGCGCGAACGATCTGCGTCTGTCCACGGAGATCACGCGCATCGACTTCGAGGAGACGGCCGGCGAGCTCGGCGCGCTGTTGCTCGAGTCGAAGCGCATCAAGACTCTGCTGCCTGCGTACAATGTTCGGCTGCGCCGAAGGGCGTACATGTTCGCACTTCGCGTTTCGGCGGAGCCCGGCCTTCCGCGCTACGTGGCGTCGGACGAGATCGATCCGACTGCGCTGGACGATCTCTACGGGCCGTTCAACTCCCGGCGCGCAGCCCGCGAGGCGCTGCGCGGATTGGCCGCTGAGGCTGCGCTATGCTGGACCGCTCTCGGGCTCGAGCGGCGCGAAGGACCGTGCTTCGCGCGCCAGCTGGGCCGCTGCGCCGGCGCCTGCGTCGGAGCGGAGACGCATGCGGCACACCACCTGCGGCTGCGCGCGGTGCTGACGAAACACGCGCTGAAGCGCTGGCCTTATCCGGGCGTGATCGGCGTGCGCGAGGTCTCGCTCACCGGCGAGCGCATCGACGTTCACGTGCTGCGCGACTGGCGCTGGCTCGGTACCGCGCGAAGCGACGCCGAGCTCGCTTCGCTTCTCGAAGCGCCGCCCCGCGCCGAATTCGATCTCGATATCTACCGGCTGCTCCTCAAGCACCTGCCCAAGGCCCAGGTGCATCGCCTCGGGCCTTGACGCGCCGCGGCGGGCATGGCCAACGCGGCCTGCCCCGCCCTGCCACAGCGAACGACCCCGGCCGTCACAGCGACGTAACACAACACGCGCCAAGATTAGCTCACCAGCCAGCGGAGGCGAGCCATGACGGTCCGATGCGAAGGTGATGCAAGGGTGATGGAGTTGGTGGGCGAAAAACAGGACTTCGAGGCCGAGCTGAGCCGATTCGGATTCAGTCACGACGACTTCAGCCTCAGCGTGCGACGTGCGGACGCCACCCGCGCCAGTTCGCCCTGGACCTCGAACTACGCCGTCCAGGTGAGCAGTGCCAGCACGCGCAGGCGCAACATCTACTGGGGCGGTCCGCGCGAGAATTGGGTCGCCCAGTTCGCGGTCGATCTCGCCAACGGCCTGTATGGCGAGCCGACCGGGGCTCGCACCCTGCGCAGGCGCCCGCTCGACGCCGCCTGAAGCCCAAGGCTGGCGCAGACGCCCGCCGCGGCGTAAATTAGCGACTGCCGGAGCATTTCTCCGGGCCCCTCGGGCCCTGGGAGGCAGTCCTGAGCAACGTTCCGACGAATCTCATCCAGCTGCTCGCCGCTTACTCGTTCAACGAGATCGAGCGCGACTTCGACCTCAACAATTCAAGCTACGTGCGCCAGCCAGGGGTCGTGGCGCTCACCGAGGTCCTGCAAGACGCCCGTCCGCGCGAAGTTCCGCATCGCCTGCTTGAAGCGTGGACCGCGGACGATCTCGCCGTCGCCATCGCGCGCGCCGAGCGCCGGCTGCAGGGGCTCGACCTGCGCATCTGGGTCGCCGTGATCCCCGATCGGAACGAGCGCAACGAAATGGCTTCTCTCCTCATCGATCTCATCCGGCAGGAGAACCGTGCCGGTCGCGCCGTACGCGATCGCTGGTTCGAGCACATCGTGCGTCAAGGCATCGAGCGCCTCAGCTTGCGCCGGCGGGTAGCAGCCACGCTGCAGGGACAGGAGGCGCGGCCGCTCGGACCCTTTGATGACCCCCATCCTTCGCGCTGGATGAAGTAGGCGCTGGATCGAGGGCGCCGTCCTGACCGCGCCGCCTTTGACATTGCATCGGTCATGACTTCGGCCGGCACGAGTGACCTGCCCAGCGGCAAGGTTACTTTTCTCTTCACGGACATCGAAGGGTCGACGCAGCTCTTCGAGCGGCATCCCGATGCGGTGAAGGACGCCCTCGCGCGACATCAGTCGCTGGTGCAGGGCGCGATCGACGCGCACAACGGGCGCGTGTTCAAGGTGGTCGGGGATGCGCTGTGCTCGGCTTTTGCCAACGCCGACGACGCTCTGGTCGCGGCGCTCGATGCACAGCGCGCCCTGCAGCGCGAGAACTGGGGCGAGATCGGCGCGCTCCGCGTGCGCATGGGGCTCCACACCGGGGCCGCCGAGACCCGCGACGGCGAATATCTGTCGTCCTTGACGCTGGTGCGGGTACAACGCGTCGCCGCAGCGGGGCACGGCGGTCAGACACTGCTGTCCACCGCGGCGGCCGAAGGGGTGGAGGGACAGCTGCCGGACGGGACTGCGCTGCGCGACCTCGGCCCGCACAAGCTGCGCGGTCTGAGCGAGAGCGAGCCGATCTTCCAGCTCGTCGCCGCCGACCTCCCTGGCGAGTTTCCTCCGCTGCGCGTCGAGGACGCAGGCGCGGCGCCCGCGGCACCGCTGCACCAGCTCGTGCATGCGCAACTCGTCGGCCGCGCGGCGGAGTCGCAGCAGCTCAAACAGCACTGGGCGCAGGCGCAACAGGCGCACGGCCATCTCGTCCTGCTCTCGGGCGAGCCCGGCGTGGGCAAGACCCGCCTCGCCCAGGAGCTCATCGCCCACGCGCGTGCGAGCGGTGCCCCGATCCTGCGCGGGGGCTGCTACGAGTACGAAGCAACGACGCCGTATCTCCCGATCGTCGAGGCCCTGCGCGAGTGGGTCCACTGGCAGAGCACGGAGCAACTGCGCGCCGCACTTGGGGCGACGGCCACGGAGATCGCCAAGCTCGCGCCCGAGATCGAAGCGAAGATCGGGCCGCTCGCGCCGAATCCACCGCTCGCTCCAAACGAGGAGCGCCTGCGGCTATTCGACAACGCGGCGCGCTTCCTGCAATCTCTCGCCGCGGCGCGCGGCCTGCTGCTGTTCCTCGACGACCTGCACTGGGCCGACCAGGGTACTCTGTCCCTTCTGAACTATCTGCTGCGGTGTCTCAAGAACGATCGCGTGCTGGTGCTCGCCGCGTACCGCGAGATCGAGCTCGATCGCGCACACCCGCTCGCCGCCGCGCTCGTCGAATGGAACCGCGAGCGGCTCGCGACTCGTCTCATGCTCGGGCGGCTTTCGGGAAGCGACACCAACGCGCTGCTTGGCGCACTGTTCGGCCAGGAAAGCGTCTCCGACGATTTCGCTTCGGCCGTGCACCAGGAGACCGAGGGTAACCCGTTCTTCATCGAGGAGGTCGTCAAATCGCTGATCGAGCAGGGCCAGATCTATCGCGATGACGGCCGCTGGATGCGCAAGGAGCTGCACGAGCTCACGCTCCCGCAGAGCGTCAAGGAGGCGATCGGGCGCAGGCTCACCCGGCTTCGCGACGAAGTGGTCGACACGCTGCGCACGGCGGCCGCGCTGGGAAAGAGTTTTTCTTTCGGGGAGCTCGCCTGTGTGTCAGCCGCGGGCGAGGACGCCCTGCTCGATGCGCTCGATGACGCGAGCCGCGCACAGCTCATTCGCGCCGAGACAGGCGCACCCGGCGCGCGTACGCGGGGTGGCGACAACTTCGTATTCACTCACGACAAGATCCGCGAGGTGCTCTACGAGGAACTCAATCCGATCCGCCGCCGTCGTCTTCATCAGCGCATCGGCGAGGCCCTGGAGAAGCTTTACGCTGCCCCGTCCGGCGCCGGCTCCGACGAGCACGCGCAGGATCTCGCCTATCACTTCACTCAGGCGGGAGACCTGGAACGGTCGCTTGCCAACTCGCGGCGCGCGGCTGACAACGCGGAGCGCGTTTTCGCCCTCGACGAAGCGGTCAAGTTCCTCGAGCAGGCGCGCGAATCGGCCGAGGGTCTGGCCCGCACGTCCGAGCTCGCCGCGATCGACGAGCAGCTTGGCGACATCCACGACGCACGCGGCGTGGTGCGCCTCGCCGTCGAGAGCTACGAGCGAGCCCTCTGCGAGGCACCCACGGCCCAGGCGCGCGCCGCGCTCAAGGCGAAGATAGGCAACGCCTACTCCCCGCTCGGCGATCCGCGGGGCCTGGCCCGCCTGGAGGAAGCGCTACGGGAGCTCGATCCGGGAACGCAGACCAACGCGCTCGCGCTCGCCACCGCGATCGTCGGCCGCTACTACCATTACCGCACGGAGCATCGCAAGGCGATCGAATTCCTGGACCGGGCGAGGCAGCTTGCGGAGCCTCTGGGCGATCCGTGGACCTTGTGCAACATTCAGTCGTACCTCGCTGGCGCCTACCAGCACCTCTTGCGCTTCGACGAGAGCGACGACTGGGCCCGAGCGAGCATCAAGCTCGGCGAGCGCGAGGGATTCCCTCTGGCCATCGCCATGGGCAACGAATTCCTCGCCGAGAATGCCTCGGGGCGCGGGCATTGGGACGAAGCGCTGGCCTTTTCGGCACGCGACCGCGAGGAGGGGCGCAAGATTGGTGCGCTCGCCCGTATCGCCTGGAGCGGGTTCTGCGTCACGACTTCGTATTTCGGCAAGGGCGAGCTGGCGCTAGCGCTGGCGAGTGCGCGGGATGCGATCGCGCTCTCCGACCAGATCGGAGAGGAGCGGCTCGCCGCGTGGCTCGATCCAGCCGCCGCACTCGCTGCGGCTGACATGGGTGACGACGATACCGCGCTTGCGCACGCCGAGCGCGGCTGGGCTCGCGCGAAGCAAGTCGATCAGCTGATACTGTCGGCTGGCGCGCTCAATGGGCTCGGCTACTCCGCGATGCAGCGCGGAGATCTCGGTGCTGCGCTCGACGCCTACGAACAGTACGTCGCCCTCGTGCGTAACACCGAGAACGGTGTCGCGCGAAATCTGATCATGGGCCATGCCGCGGACGCGCATGTGCGCGCAGGGCGCCTTGAAGAGGCCGCAGCGCTGGCCGCCAAAGCGCTCGAGGTGGCGGAGTTCGCAAAGGCCCCGCACTATCGAGGACTCGCGCGCCGGGTGCAGGGACAGATCCTCGCGGCAAGGGATAGCCCGGAGGAAGCCGCGGCCGCCTTCGGGGATGCCATCGAAACCCTTACCGAGACGGGCAGCCGGCTTGAGCTCGGCCGCGCGCTCTACGGCCGAGCGGTGCTGCGATTGACGCACGGGAACCCGTCGTCTGGACGCAGCGATGCAGCACGCGCGGCCGAGCTTTTTGCAGCATCCGGGGCGCCGCGCGAGCGCGAGCGGGCGGAGCACCTGCTTCGCAGTTAACCCTCCAGCGAAAAGCTCACTTCGCTGCCGGGCTCGTATCGGCCTTCGCCTCCGGCTTCGCTTCGGGCTTCGCCTTCCAGGTGCTGGCGCGCTCGCGCGCCTCCTCCCGCTGCTCCCAAGTCATCTTCTCGGAGACATCCTGCATTGCCTTGGCGACATCGGAGCGCGCGGCGCCTGGAGGCAGAGCGAACAGCGCAAGCTGCAGCCAGGTCATGGACTCCACGCTGTCCTGCGGCACGCCGCTTCCGGCGGCGTAGAGCAAGCCGAGGTTGAGCTGCGCGTAGGCCATTCCCTGCTCCGCGGCACGCTTGAACCACTTGGCCGCTTCCGCATCGTTCCGCGCGACACCGAGGCCCTGGGCATAGCTCGCGCCCAAGTTGTATTGCGCGTTGGGATCGCCCTGCTCGGCCGCCCTCTTGAACCAGGTGAACGCAACCTTGTCGTCTCGCGGCACGCCTTTGCCTTCGGCGAACATCGCGCCGAGGCTGTATTGCGCCATGGCGTTGCCCTTTTCCGCGAGGGGGCTCCACAACTCGATCGCCCGGGCGTAATCGCCCCTGCGATATGCTGCCATCCCTTCGTCGAGAGTGTTCTGCCCGGCCACCGGCTGAGCGGCGATCGCGACGAGCGCAATCAAAACGCTCGTGTGACGTATCGTCCTCCATGGCGAGAAGAAGCAACCGAAGCGAGGCATCAGCGAGTAAGCGGCGGAAATGATCGGCCGCAATTGTACCAAGCGCTGCGCGCGGTTCCGTCGCAACCGCAAGGAGGTGCGCGGCCGCGCCGCGAGAAACTCAAGCCGTCACTCTGGGACGCGGGCCGAATTGAAGAGACTCGAGTTCCGTGAAGAGCTGGGTTCTCGCTTCCGGCGCCAGGGCGTGCAGCGGCGGCCGCAGGAGATTCCATTGCGGCGCGTTTCGAAGCCGAGCGAGGATGGCCTTGTTCGCCGCGATCATCGGAAAGCGTTGAATCGCGGCACGAACGGCTGCGATGCTTTTCTGCAGCGAGTCCGCCCGCGCTGTCTTCCAGTTCTGCAGGAGCTCGCTGATCCCGGCCGGGTTTACGTTGGCGGTCGCCGAGATGCACCCTGCTCCCCCGCGGCGCAGGGCGTCGAGCAGGTAGCTTTCGCTCCCCGGAAAAACCTCGAACCCCGGGAAGGTGTCGAGCAGCGCCTGCGTGTTCTTCCAGTCTCCGGAGCTGTCCTTGATGCCGACCACGATCCCGGGGTACCTCTTGAGCAGCCGCTCGATCAGCGACAAGGAGAAGCCAACGCCGGCCATCGGCGGAATGTGATAGAGATAGATGCGCAGTCGCCCGTCGCCGACCCGCTCGATCACTTCGGCAAAGCTGGCGAAAAGGCCGTCGTCGGCGACACCCTTGTAGTAGAACGGCGGCAACATCAGAACGCCGAAGCAGCCGCTGTCCGCGGCGTGGCGGGTGAGCACGACCGTATCCGGCAACGCGCAACAGCCGGTCCCCGGCATCAGCAAGCTGGGCGAAATGCCGGCGGCGATTATCCGCTCCAGCAGGTTCATCCGCTCACCGAGTGAAAGCGAGTTCGCCTCGCTGGTCGTTCCGAACAGCGCGAGCCCGTCCACGCCCTCGGCGAGCAGCCAGCGGCAATGGTCGACGAGGCGTTCCTCGTCCACCGAGAGGTCGGGATGAAAAGGCGTGAGCGCGGGAACAAATACGCCGCGGGGAGCGTGATCGATTGTCATGATCGCTTCAGAAATAAGTGAGGAGGATCGATGCTGCGGCAAGGATATCCGACTTCCGGCCACCCGTGAACGGCGGGCACCGTTGGGCCGCAGAACTGAAACCCTGGCGCCCGCCTGCCGCGCGAAGCTCAACAATAGTTCCGCGCATTACGATCTCGGCGCCGGGGGCCACGCGGTGACGGTCGATTGCCACGATTCGACGCCCGAGGCCGCATTCGACGCCACAACGGGAACGACCTCGAACACCGGCTCGCATTGCTTCGCCGGCGGCCATCTGCAGGGCATTTCCGTGGGAGCGTAGTACCGGTTCTAGCGGCTGATAGCTGGATCTAGCGTGCTGGTGCTGCGAGCGCCAGCAGCACCGGCCCGGCGAGCAGGACCCAGGTGACGGCGAGCGCGGTGAGTGCGATCAGCACCGCCGCGCTGCCGAGATCCTTGGCGCGCTTCGAAAGACGGTGCGTGTCCAAGCCTATGCGATCGATGGCAGCCTCGATGCTGGAGTTGAGAAGCTCCACGATCAGCACGAGCAGCACGGACGCGATCAGCAGCACGCGCTCGACAGCGCCTACCGGAATCACGCACGCCAGCGGGATCAGGATAACGGCGAGCGCGATCTCCTGGCGAAACGCGCTTTCATGGCGAAAGGCGAGCTTCAGTCCCGACAGGGAATAGAACAGTGCGTTGATCAGCCTGCGGATGCCGCTCTGCCCCTTGTGCGGGCTCTCAAGCGAATCCGGCGTGTGCATGATTTGGGTGCAAGTGGCTCAGAAATTGTGCGGTCGCGCGCTCCCAGGAGAAGCCAAGCGCGTGGCGGCGCACGGTCTCGCGGTCGAGCTCGAGCGCTGCAAGCGCGGCCGCACGCAGGTCGTCGCCTAGAATACCAGAGCGCCCGTGCCGGACGACATCCACGGGACCGGCCACCGGGAACGCCGCCGCGGGCGTGCCGCTCGCCATCGCCTCCAGCAGCACCAGCCCGAACGTGTCCGTGCGGCTCGGAAAGACGAAGACGTCCGCGCTGCGAAAGTGCGCCGCGAGCTCTTCGCCGATTTTGGCGCCGGTGAATACCACCTGGGGAAAGCGCCGTTGGAGCGCGGGCCGCTGCGGGCCGTCGCCCACGACGATCTTGGTTCCCGGGAGCTCGAGCTGCAGGAAGGCCTCGATGTTCTTCTCGACGGCCACGCGCCCCACGAACATGAACACGGGGCGCTGCCAGCCGTTGTCGAGCCGCGGCCCTGGACGGAACAGGTCGGTATCCACGCCTCGCGTCCAGGTCACCAGATTGTGGAAGCCCCAATTCTCGAGGTCTGCGTGAATGGCCGGCGTGGCGACCATGACCGCCTTGGCCGGAGAATGAAACCGGCGCAGCCACTCGTAGGTCACGCGCACGGGAAGACGGATTCGCGCGTGCACGTACTCCGGAAAGCGGGTGTGATACGCGGTAGTGAAGCCGAGCCCCTCGCGCAGACAGAAGGCCCGTGCGGCGGAACCCACCGGTCCCTCGGTCGCGATGTGCACGGCATGCGGCGTGAAGCGCTTGGCGAGCCTTCGGAACTCGAGGTTGGGAAGCAACGCGAGGCGAATCTCGGGATAGGTCGGACAGGGAATGCTGCGGAAGCGATCGGGGCCGATGACTTCGACCGTATGGCCGGCGGCCTCGGCGCCGCGGATCGTGTTGCGCAGCGTCATCACGACGCCGTTGATCTGCGGAGACCACGCGTCAGTTGCCAGCAGGATACGCAAGCGCCCCCTCTTTCTGCGCGGCGGCCGCGGCGACCGCGTCAGCGGCGCGCCCCGCGATCTCCTTCCAATGCACGATCGATAGCGCCCCACCGTCGTCCTCGACGAGTGCGGTAAGGCTCTCCACCCAGTCGCCGTCGTTGCAGTACAGGACACCGTCGATCGAGCGGATCTCCGCCTTGTGGATGTGCCCGCAGACCACGCCGTCGACGCCGCGCCGGCGCGCCTCTTGCGCCACGGCTGTCTCGAAGTCGCTGATGTAGCTCACGGCGTTCTTTACCTTGTGCTTCAGGAATTGCGACAGCGACCAGTACGGAAAACCTAAGCGGGCGCGCACGGCGTTGAACCAGCGGTTGATATGCAGGGCGAGCAGGTACAGCCGGTCGCCGACGAAGGCAATCCAGCGCGCGTACTGGACAACGCCGTCGAAGAGGTCGCCATGAAGCACGAGCAACTGGCGCCCGTCGGCGGTGACGTGGATCACCTCGTCGCGCAGCTCGATGCCACCGAACGAGATTTCTCCGAAATGCCGGGCGAACGCATCGTGGTTGCCACAGATGTAGGTAACCGCCGTGCCCTTGCGCACCTTGCGCAACACCTTCTGGACGACGTCGTTGTGAGCCTGCGGCCAGAACCAGCGACGGCGCAGCTGCCAGCCATCGACGATGTCGCCGACGAGGTACAGATGCTTAGACTCGGTGCAGCGAAGAAAGTCGAGCAGTCGCGTCGCCTGGCACGCCGAGCTGCCGAGGTGCAGATCCGAGATCCAGATGCTGCGGAAGCGGAGCCTGCCGTCGTGATCTTCGTCCATCGCGACCGGCATCGGTTCCGCCGGCTTCACGCCGGAGGAATTCCTCCGCGGAAGCGGGCTTGGCTATCCTCGAGTCGAGGCAGGCGTTTCATGCGCCGGCACACTACGAGGCCGTTGTTACGCGATGATTACAGCCCGCATCCGTGCGAGCGCACGCTACAGACGCTGGGCGGGAACCTTGGAAGCCGCGTATGCGCCTATCGCCGTGAAGGCGGCCAGTACCGCGAAAGCGACCTCGAAGGCGCGGTCGAGCTGCGCGCCGACCGCCGCACGCGCCGCCGGCGGGAGGGTGGCGAGCGCCGCGCCGCCCGATTCGCGCAGATGCGGCAGCATCGAGGCGAGAACCTGGTCGTCGCGCCCGACGAGCACGAAGAGCACCGCGCCGACGATGGCGACGCCGAGCGCTCCGCCGATCGAGCGCGACACCGAGATCGACGCGATGCCCGAGCCGAGCGAGGCGCTGCCCGCCGCCGTCTGCACGATGATTTGCGTGGGAGGCATCGGGGTGCCGAGCCCGGCGCCGGCGAGGAGCGTGAGCGCGATGATCACCGCGATCGGCGCCGAGGCGACGGAAAGTGCGAGCGCCGCGAATGCCGCGGTGGAGAGCAGGAACCCGCGTGTCGTATACCCGGTGAGCCGACCGGTCCGCGCAATCTGCCGGCCGGTGAACGTGGCGACCACCGCAGCGGAGAGCGTGATCGGGACCAGGAGCAGGCCCGATGTGCCTATGCCGAAACCGCGACCGATCTGAAGATAGAGCGGCAGGTAGAGCACGGCTCCGAACAGTGACGCCGCGAGGCAGGCAACCACCACATTCGAGCGCCAGATCGCGGGCGACGCGAGCAGACGCACCGGGATGATCGGGTCGGCAGCCCTTCGCTCCCAGACAACCAGGGATGCGAGCACCGCGATCCCGAGCCCGAGGATTGCATACAAGCGCCAATCGGCCCAGGCAAAGCGATTGCCCGCCGAGGAAAGCGCAAACAGGATGAGCGGCAAGCCGATGGCGAACAGGATTACACCGGCGAAGTCGGGGCGAAAGCGAGGCCGCTGAGGGAGCGCGCGACGCGGAATGCGCCAAGCGAGCAGCGCCGCAACCGCGCCCAGCGGCAGATTGATGAAGAACACGGCCCGCCAGCTCGCGTACTCGGTGAGCAGCGCGCCGAGCACCGGCCCCAGCATGCTCGAGGCCGCGAACACCGCGGCGAAGTAGCCCTGAAAATGTGCGCGCTGCCGTGGCGGCACGTTCTCGCCGATAAGCGCCTGCGAGAGCGTCATCAGGCCCCCGCCTCCGAGCCCCTGCAGCGCGCGCGCCAGAATGAGCCCCCACAGCGTCGGCGCAAGCGCACAGGCGAGCGAAGCGAGCGTGAAAACCGCGAGCGCGGCGAGCAGCGTGGCGCGACGCCCGAAGCGATCACCGATGTGACCGTAGAGCGGCGCCGCGACCGTCGCCGCAAGCAGGTAGGCCACGATCACCCACGACAGGTCCGCGAACCCGCCGAGCGAGGCGACGATCGCGGGCAGCGCGCTGGCGAGGATCGTCTGATCGACCGAGGCGAGAAACATCGCCAGCATGACGCCCGGAAAGACGCTCCGGAACGCCGTGCGCAACTCGTCGGGCGCAGAAGGCATGTCGGCGAGACGCTCGCGGCCAGCGCCGAGTCCCCCGACTTGTCGCCTTGCTATGGCCCCTTGGGCGAAATCGGCTGCGGCACCTGGTTCTTCATCGGCTTGATCGACTTCAGGTACGCGAACACGGCCCTGAGATCGCCTTCATTAAGCACAGCAAGATTGAACCACGGCATCGGCGGCAGGATCGGCCTGCCGCCGCCGAGATGCTTGCCTGTACGCATCGTCTTGATGAACTGATCGGCTGTCCAGCCACCGATTCCCGTCGCAACATCAGGCGTGATATTGGCGGCAAAGCTCGTGCCCCATGGGCCCGCCCACGCGGTCAGGTCCGCGTTTGTCAGCGCCGCCCATTGATTCGGATTGGGCCCGACGACGCCGGGCGGCACCGGTGGAAGGTGGGCGTCGGAGGGATGCCCGGAGAGCAACCGCACGGGATCGGGCTGCGGGCCGTTCGGCGTCATGATTTTTGGCGTGTGGCAGTCGTTGCATCCGCCATAGTTCACGAGGTACTCGCCCCGCTTGATCTGCGCCTTGGAGGCTCCGGCCTTTTCGGCGGCAACCGCTGGAACAGCAACCACCAGCGCGGTGGCTAACGCGGCAATGGTGAACGCTGTGTGCCTGCCTCGCATCGAATCCTCCCTTGCGTGTTGTCGCGACGCAGTTTAGCGACGAGCCGCGCCGCAGCGCAAGCGCGCGACAGGCGAGAACAACCCGCGCCCGCCCGGTTCATTTGGAGAACTCGAACTCGCTGCCGGGTGCGCTCCTCTCGAGCGTCGTAAAGCCGTAGTACTTGTCGCCGAGCCTGAAGATATAGCGGCACCAGTTCTCGGACGCGCTGCTCCATTCGATGCTCACGCAATAGCGCCCTTCTTCGCCGATGCCCCACCTGCCGTGCGCAGCACCCGCAAGCACGTCGCGCCCGAAGCTCGACGCATCCCAGGAATCGGTAGACGCGACCAGCGTGCCGTTGCTCTTGTTCTCCCAGACGCGCGTGCTGCCTTCGTCGGTGTGGCTCACGACCTTCGCCCCCGGCATGAGCTGCTTCAAGTCGACGACGCTGAGCTGGGTCGCGTTTCTCGCCTTCGCGTCGGCAAGCGTCATCGCCCGCCCGGTGCAGACGCAGGCAATGAAAAGCAGGAGGACTGGAACGAGCAATCGCATGCGGGTCTCGATGATCGAAAGCGCGATCATACCGACTCGTGCCGGGAGCGTCTGCTCCTGTCTCTAGGCAAGTCTGACGATCCAGCGCTCCACCGCGCCGCCGATCTCGCTGAGCACGTCGGCGTCAGTTCGACCGGAGGCCTTGGTTACGTGAAACGAATGGTCCGTGCCCTCCAGCCAATGCATCGTCCAGTCGCCGGACATCCCGGGCAGCGCCTTTTCCATCAAATCGCGCCGGCACAGGGCGTCGCGGGTGCCATTCACGCACAGGACCGGGACGTCGATCCGGGAAAGGTGCGCATCGCGGAGTCGTTCCGGTTGTCGGGCGGGATGCAGCGGATAGGCAAGCAAGAGCAGGCCGCTGCAGTCGAAGCCCTTCGCTGCGAGCATCGAAGCCACGCGGCCACCCATGGAGCGGCCGCCGATGACGAGCCGCCTCGGCTTGAGCTCCTCGCGCGCGCGTGACGCGACTGCGGCCACGCACTCCTCGAGCTGCGGCATGCGATCGATCCGGCCGGAGCCGCGCTCGCGGTAGACGAAGTTGAAGCGCACCGTGTCGATGCCGCGGCCGTGAAGCAACGCAGCGAGCGCCGTCATCCCCCGATCGGCCCTGTGGCCTCCGGCGCCGTGCGCGAACACGAACAGTATTCCTTGCGGGTTCTTGCCCGCGGGCTCGAAGAGCGCCATCGTCCGGTCGCGCCCGACGCCGACACTCCATTCCCGGCCGCTCTGCTGGTCCATCCGCGCGTCGAAAGGTGGAGACCCCGCACAGCATCATACCGGAGGCGCCGAGCCCGCCTCCGGTACGAAGATCTTGACCCTGCGGAGTCGACGGCGTAGCGTCGTCCTACCCGGATGACACGCCCGCTCTCGACGGGATGAGAATAGCCCGGTTCGCTCTGTCCTCGTTGCTCGTCGCTGGCCTGACAGCCGCCGCAGGTCCCGGCGTTGCCGCGCCCTCGTCCGGCTGCAAGATGGTGCAGATTGCCGAACTGCCCGTTCGTTTCATCCACGGCAAGGTCATCGCCGACGGGGCCATAAACGGCCGCAAAGTCGGCGTCATGCTCGACTCCGGCGCCATGAACACGGTCATGCCTCGCCCAACAGCAATCAGATTGGAACTGAGCCGCCAGAAGGTGATGGGATATCGCATGTTCGGCGTCGGCGGTGAAGCCGTCGTTGAATTGGCTGTCGTCGACGAATTGAAGATTGGCGAGGCGAAAGTCACGGAGCACCGGATACTGGTGGCCGGTGAGCACGAATTCGGGGATAACGTCGCCGTCCTCCTCGGCGAGGACTTCTTCCACCAAGTCGATGTCGAGTTCGACCTTGCGCACAACGCGGTCCGACTCTTCCGACCCACTGACTGCGATGGCGTGTCGCTCGCATACTGGGCACCCAAGACTGCAAGCGAAGTAGCCATGGAGCCGATCTCCGATGCGCGGCCGCAGGTTGTCCTCCCTGTTCTGATCAATGGCAAGCCGGTGCGAGCAATGCTCGACTCCGGCGCGGGCGCCTCCGTGCTGGACAAGCCGGAAGCGGTTCGGCTGGGCGTCGCGCAGGACGCGACCGGCACGACCTCCGGAACCACTACCGGGATGGGGCCGAAGTCGGTCAATTGGCAGCGCGTTCCACTGCAGAGCTTCGCCATCGGGGACGAACTCATCAAGGACACGGCGATCGAAGTGGCCGAGGTATTCCGAGACGCAACCTACACTCCGATAGGAAGCAACCTGCCCAGACAGATCGAAGGCACGACGGGGATGCTGCTGGGGGCTGATTTCTTGCGCGCGCACCGCGTGCTCATCGCACATAGCCAGGAGAAGGTCTATTTCAGCTATGTCGGCGGGCCGGTGTTCCTGCCGACGGCGCCCGAGCCCACCCTCGCTCAGGGGCCTACCAACACCGAGCCGAAAAGCGCGACCGATTTCATCAAGCGCGGCAATTCGTGGAGAGCCAAGGGAGACCTCGATCGAGCGATTGCGGATTTCGACGCGGCGCTGAGCGTTGATCCGCGATCCGCCGTGGCCCTCGTCAACCGTGCCAGCGCCAGGGTAGCGAAGGCCGACTTCGAACAGGCGATTGCCGACGCTAACCGCGCGATCGAGATCGATCCCAAACTTCCCCTGGCCTACAACCAGCTCGCGTGGACACTTGCCACTGCGGAGCAGCCGGCGGTTCGCGATGGCCGCCGCGCTGTCGAGTCGGCGCTCAAGGCGTGCGAGCTGTCCGAGTGGAAGATTTCGGCCTTTATCGACACTCTGGCGGCAGCCAATGCCCGCGCGGGCGATTTCGCAAACGCGGTGAAGTGGCAGAAGAAGGCGATGGAAGACCCGAAGCGGGCGAGCGACGACAAGGCGTCGCAGAGGCTGCACCTCTACGAAGAAGGAAAGGCCTGGCCGCCTGACTGACCGGCCCTAGCGCGGACGCTTCGCGACCGTCGGTCGAATCCCGGCTATCCGCGCCCGGGAGGCGTAGCTCTCATTCTTGACGCAGCAACGATCGCAGCTTGGCGAGCGCCTGCGAAGATTGATCGGAGCACGCCGTGATGCCGGCGGCTTCGACGCGCTTGCGCATCGCTTCCATCGCCGACGCTGCGTCGGCCAGTGGCACCTTGCGCGAGATCTCGACGTAGCGCTGCCCGTCCGGAAGTCGCGAGACGTCCAGGTCGTAGCGTTTCTCCGCAGAGCGATACGTCTGCAGCGCCATCGGCCCGAGCTTGCGGATGCCGGGCGGCAGCGGCCAGCTGTCCGCACGGCTGCGCAGGTAGGCGATCTGCGCCGAGCCCAGCGCCTGCACCATCGCGATACGCCCGCCAAGCAGATCCACCGTTTGGCGGGCGTCCAGGCGGCGATTGAGCGAAACGGCGCTTGTCGTGCTCGTCTCGTAAACGTCGTACTCGCACTTCCCCGTGCCTGACAGTGCTGGCACGGGATCAGCGTGGAGGCAATCTATGTCCGCAACCTTCAGCGTGAGCTCGGAGCGGCCGTCCGCTGTCACGCGCAGGCGCAAACGCAGCCCGCGAGCGTAAAGGCCGAGCGTCTTGTCGTCGAACTGCCAGACTGTGACGGGCCCGCCGCGAGGCTGCATGTTCAGTGTGCGCACGATCCGATCGGCGGGCGCGCAGAGCGCGAGCTGGACCTCCGCTCGGCCCTCGTTAGCGTCCGGCGACGCGGAGCCGGCGCCGGGCGTGATGGCCAGCGTCGCGAGGAAGGAGAATGGGAGCCCGGCGCCCTTGAGGAGCTTAGCCGGCGACCAACCGTTCACTTTTCGTGAACATCGACGCGTCACCTACGTGACGCTCGTGCACGCGTTCGTTGCCACCACGACGCGCCTCTTTCGGCTTTCGTGCCACCGCCTCGAGCGCGGCAGTGTCCTCGGCCGCGCGCGGCCGCTAGGCCGTTGCGCTCAGTTGCTGGCGCCGGGCGGTAAGCAGACGATCCCGGGTGCGGCGGGAAGCCAGGAGAACGATGTAGTCCGTCACCCGAGCAAGAGCTTGCAGTCGTGCGAACTCGTCTTCATAGATTCGCTTGACGATCGGGATGGGGTAGTGAACATCCTGCGCAATACTCGTAATGATCTCTTCATGGTCGACGTCGCTGCGTCGGTCAGGCATGGGTTCCCCCAAGTGTGAATCGACAGAAGGCGTGTCGAAAAACACGCCAGCCGGTGCACATGAGTAAGGCGATGCACGGTCGGCAGACATTATGCCGCAACGATGAGCAGCGCAAGCGGGGGCCGCCGAAAATCTTTCCAAGTGCACAAATATCGAGCAATTTCCTCCGCACAGATCTCGGTCCGTCAATACCTTAGGCACCAGTCCTTCATCACTTTGAGAGGGTTATCGCCCAACCCATAGTTTCGTGCGGCGATCGCGACCGCGGACGGGCTTCGCGAACCGGGGGTGCGCTGCAGCAGCAAGTGGCCCTCAGTCCCGGGCCCGCGGGCGGGCGAGCAGGCGTTCGGCAACGTTGAGCACGATCGCCAGCGGATCGTCGAGCCTGAGCTGGCTGTAGCGCAGCTCGATATCGGCGAGAAACGGGTCGTCGAGGAGCTCGATCTCGGCCGACGGCAGCCAGCGGTCCTGAGGAACGCCGTAGTTCAGTGCGAACGCCTCGAGCTGAAGCTCATCTACCGGACGACCGGCGCGCAAATGAGCGAACGCCTCGCGCCAGTGAAATGCCTCGCCTCCTTGCAGGGTTCCAGACGCGACTGCGCTCAACCAGCCGGTAGCGAACTTGGCGATGAACTGTCGCGCCGAGCGAATCGGAACATGGGCAAGCGCGGCACCAGTGGCGGGACCCGTCGCGTTCGGCTTGATGCCGACGGATGCCGGCGCTCCCTCGACGGCGTGATATCCCTTGCCCAGCCGCTCGTCCGGCGCGTTGGCGAACGCGCGTCCGACGGCAACCTTCTCAAAACCGTGACGCTGCTGCGCGACGCGGCGCGCGCTTCGCAACTGGGACAGCACATCTACACCGATATCGAAGCGCGGGACGTAAGTGAGCCAAGGCAGAACGAGATGGCCGCCCGATGGAATTGATGCGCACGTTGCAAGGAGCTCCTCACGCGAGCCGACCTTGAGGAACTCGTCCGCGTCGAGCGGGAAAACCCATTCCGCGGCGGTACGGGAGAATACGTGCCGGACGAGCCGGTTCATGGGTCGGCTCAGATGGAGCGCTGGCGTCTCGTCTCGCGCAACAAAGATCGGCAACCGCTCCGCGGCCAGTGCGGCCAGGATTTCCGACGTCCCGTCGCAGGATCCGTGATCGACGATCGCCATCTGATCGAGCAGAGTGAGGTTGTGGCGAACGAACGGTTCGATGATGTCCGCCGCGTCGCGAACGATCGTGGCGCTGACTAGACGCATGGCGGGGTCCGGGAACCGGGGCTTGGCCCGGAGCAAAAGCGCTATAGTAGCGCCAGCCAAAGATAAGCGCGGTCATCTTGCGGCTATGCCGCTACCGGCAGTACCGACCATCACGTCGAAATCCGAGTTCTTTTCGCAAGAGGCTCGCATGACTGCACAGCAAGGCAAGACCGTGGCCGAATGGATCGCCGAGTTCATCGTAGCTCGCGGGGCAAAGCGGGTCTACGGGCTGCAGGGCGGCCACATCCAGCCGATCTGGGACCATCTGACGCAACGCAAGGTGCGCATCGTCGACGTCCGCGACGAAGGTGCGGGCGTGCACATGGCGCATTGCCACGCCGTGCTCACCGGTGAGGTCGGCATCGCCTTCGCCACTGCCGGGCCGGGCGTGACCAACTGCGTGAGCGCCATCGCCAACGCTTCTCTCGAACGGGTGCCTGTGGTGCTGATCGGCGGCTGCGCGCCGATCCCGCAAGACGACCTGGGACCGCTGCAGGGAATCGACCATGTGTCGATCATGCGGCCGATCACGCGAAGCTCGCGCACACTGCGTACCGCCGACAGCATCCTGCGCGACCTCGACAAGGCATGGTCGACGGCGATGGGCGACGGCAATGCGCCGGGACCGGTATATATCGAGATCCCCACCGACGTACTGCGCAAGGTGGTGCCGCCCGGGGTCGTGCTGCAGGAATACCTCACGCCCAAGGCGCCGCGGCGCATCCCGCCGGACGCCGCCGAGGTTTCGCGTGCGGCGCAGATCATCGCCCGGGCGAAGCGACCGCTCGTCATTTCGGGCCGTGGCGCGATGGGCAGTGGCAAGGAGCTCGCGCGCTTTCTCGACGCGAGCGGCGCGCTCTACCTCGATACGCAGGAGAGCCGCGGCATCGTGCCGGGATCCCATCCTTCGTTCGTCGGCGCCATGCGTGCGCGGGCGATGAAGGAAGCCGACCTCGTCATCGCGATCGGCCGGAAGCTCGACTACCAGACGGGCTACGGCTCGCCCGCGGTGCTGCCGAACGCGCGCTGGATCCGCATCGGCGACAACGCCGAGGAGCTGCGCGAGAACCGCCGTGGAGAAGTTGAGCTGTTCGCGCATCCTGGGCTCGCCCTTGCGGCAATCACGGAAGCGCTGCCCAAGGCGAAGTCGACCGACACGGAGTGGGTGACAGGCTTGCGCAACGAGCACGTGCGTCGCTCGACCAAGTATGCAGGCGAGCTCGCGACGTCAAAGGCCGGCAACGACGGTCACATGCACCCGAATCGCATCTTCGCCGCTTTGCGCGAGGTACTGAAGCCCGACGCCATCACCATCGCCGACGGCGGCGACATCCTGAGCTTCGCCCGCCTCGGCCTCGAGGCACCCGGCACGTATCTCGACGCGGGCACCTTCGGCTGCCTGGGCGTCGGTACGCCCTACGGCGTGGCCGCGGCGCTCGTGCATCCCGACCGGCAAGTGGTCGTCATCAGCGGCGACGGCGCATTCGGCATCAACGCGATGGAGATCGACAGCGCGAAGCGCCACGGCGCCAAGGTCGTGATCATCATCGCCAACAACGCGGCGTGGAACATCGAGCGCCTCGACCAGCAGATGAACTACGGCGGGCGCGTCGTCGGAACTACGCTGGCATGGAGCGATTACGCGGCGATGGCGCGCGCCTTCGGTCTGCACGCCGAACGCGTGACCGATCCGTCCCGATTGAAGGCCGCGCTGCAGGAAGCGTTCGCCAAGGCACCCGCGCTGCTCGACGTCGTGGTGACTCAGGACGCGCTTTCGTCGGATGCCGGCAAGGGCCTGGGCTGGGTGCCCGACCACCAGGCGCTCACCGCCTGGGACGATGCGGAGAAGCTGCGCCGCCAATGAGGCCCGTCCTCAACCTGGGGGAGATCGTCGCCGCGCACGCGCGGCTCCTTCCCGACAAGCTTGCCACGCGCGACTCGCGCCGCGCGATGACGTTCAGGGAATGGAACACTCGCGCGTGCAGGCTCGCCAACGCGCTCACCGATCTCGGCCTCGAGAAGGGCGACCGCGTCGCGCTGCTTGCCTACAACCGCGTCGAGTGGATGGAGCTCTACATCGGCCTCGCCAAGGCGGGACTGGTCGCCGTACCGATCAACTTCAGGCTGGTCACTCCCGAAATCCAGTACATTGCGGAGCACTGCCACGCGAAGGCCATCGTCGCGCAGGACGAGCTGGCGCCGCAGGTCGAGGCCTTGCGCGGCAAGCTCTCGATCGCCGAGAAGGCGTGGATCCATATCGGCGACAGGACGCCGGTGGGCTGGACTGGCTACGAGGCGCTCGTCGAACGTGGGGCCGCGCGAGAGCCGGGCATCGAGGTCAAGCCCGCGGACACGTGGGCGCTCATGTACACCTCCGGCACGACGGGCAAGCCCAAGGGCGCGATCCGCAACCACGAAGGCATGGCGCTCATGTCGCTCGTCACTGCGCTCGACATGGAGTTCACGCGCGACGACACCGCACTGCTTGTGATGCCCATGTGCCACGCCAACTCGCTGAACTTCGCCTCGACTTTCACCTACCTTGGCGCCACCGTCGTCGTCGATGACCGCAAGAGCTTCGACCCGGAATCGCTGCTGGCCACCATGGCCACGCAGCGCATCACCTTCACTTCGCTCGTCCCGACGCACTACATCATGGCGCTCGGTCTGCCGCCGGAGGTGAAGGCGAAATACGATGTGAGCCGGGTGCGCAAGCTCATGATCAGCTCCGCGCCGGCCCGCAAGGACACGAAGCTCGCCATCCTCGACTACTTCAAGAACTCGCAGCTCTACGAGATGTACGGCTCGAGCGAGGCGGGATGGGTGACGCTCCTTCGTCCCGACGAGCAGATCGAACACCTTGGTTCCGTCGGCCGCGAATGGACCGGGTCGGGGCCCGTGAAGATTCTCGATCCGCAGGGCAAGGAGGTGCCCGACGGCGAGGTAGGCGAGCTCTATTCGTGCACGCCGTACACCTTCGATGGCTATCTCAACGATCCGGTCAAGACCAGGGAGTCGATCCGGGAGGACGGCTACTGCAGCGTCGGCGACATGGCGCGCCGCGACGAGCAAGGCTACATCCACCTCGTCGACCGCAAGAGCAACATGATCATCAGCGGCGGCGAGAACATCTACCCGAGCGAGATCGAGAACATACTCGGCCGTTACCCGGGTGTGAAGGATGTCGCGGTGGTGGGGATTCCGCACGAGAAGTGGGGCGAAGCCGTGCACGCGGTGATCGTCATGCACCCGGCGCAGACGGCGGCCGAGAAGGACGTACTCGAATGGTGCCGCGACAAGATGGCCGGGTACAAGCGTCCGCGTTCCGTTTCGTTCATGGCGGAGAGCGAGATGCCGCGCACGGCGACGGGCAAGATCCTGCACCGCGTGCTGCGCGAC
>DATJZM010000087.1:0-6129 GCA_035499135.1 Casimicrobiaceae bacterium
TGCAGCGCCGCGTCGATCGTGGGCGGTGCGTTGGCCACCGCAGCGAGGTCATCGGCTGGCGCATAGGCGATCATCGACTTTCCGTCGTAGTAGAACTCGGACGCCGGCCCGTCACCGGGCATCAGAATCCGCAGCTTGTCGGGCCGCTGCATCGCCACGTCGTAACGCGTGGTGTAGACGATCGGCGGCCCGAGCTTGCTCGGATACTCGTAGCCCACGGTCGCAGTGAACGACATCGACTTCGCCGCCGCGAGCTTCGTGCTCATTACCTTGAGCAGGTCCATCGCCCGCGGCTCGACCACCATTTTGTACTCGGGCTCCGCGGTCTTCTTCGTCGCTGGCTTGGCCGCCTTGGTGGGCGCCGCCGGCTTTGCGGGCGCGGCGGTTTGTGCCTCGACGCTCACAGCAAGGGCCAGCCATGCGGCGAGACCCATCGTGACCAGCGCGAGCGGCGCTACGGTGCGCCGGATCGGACGAACAGCTTTCATTGCCAGCTCCTTGCGCCGAGACGGGCGCGTTGGTGCATCAGGGGATCATCCCGCATTCGAACATCTTGTTTGCGATCGGAGCAGCGACCTTGTTGATGAATGCCGTACGCATCTGCGGGTCGGTTTTGAGGAGCTCGATGGCGCGCTGCTCTTCCGGAGACTTCGGCTGACCCTTCTTTTCCCAGAGCTGCTCGCAGGACGCGCTCTCGTACTTCTGGACGACCTTGCCGGCCACCGCATCCATGATCGGATACTGGGCATACGCGATACCTGCCGTGACACACACGACGAGGGCAATGAGAGTGAGTCTTTTGTTCATAGCGAATTCCTTTGCAGATCGGTTGGCGTCCTACTCGTGCACACGACAGACAAACCTGTCGCCCGGGACGCGCAGGCGACGGCACACGCGATTGTCTATGTGCTCGTCGTCTTCTCGCCCATCGATGCCAGAGTCAGAAGTGTCGTCAGGGTCACATGCAATACGACCGCCGGCCACAGCAAAATGCCCGTCGCGCTGCCCGCGAAGCCGACGTAGCCGAGATAGAGCGTGATGGCCGCGCTGTAAATCAACATGCCTATCAACGGCGGGCCCGGCCAGCAAGCGACGGCCAATGCGATCAGCGCAATGCCGGCAACGCGAGCTACCGTCGCGGCGATGCCGGTGAAAGCATCCCCCAGCAACAAGCTCCCTACCAGCGACGGAACGATCAGCAACGCCGCACCGGTGGCGGCTTCAGCTAACGCTGCAAGAACGAGCATCCTTTTCATCGCGCCGATCTCCTGTCCCTTCGGGTTGTCGGCGCGTACGCATTCATCTTGTCTGCAAGGTATCAAGCGCTCGCGGCAGATCCAACTGGACCTTGGTCCAGGTATCGGCGCGGCGAATTGCCGCACTTCGCGCTGCTAGGTCCCACGAATGGACCAGCCGAGCATGAGAAGGCCGCTCGCTGCGATCCAGCTTCCGCCCACACGCACGGCGATTCGTCCCCATTGCGCCCGCAACGCAACGACGAGGGCGGCGACGACAACCACCAAGACGAATACTGCAGCAGCCAATCCGAGAGTGGCCACGATTGTCGCCGCGGAGAAACCCATTCCTGTTCCATTGAGGTATCCGTGAACCATCCCGAGCAAGGCGCTGAGCGCCGTCATCGAGCGCAGCGAGAGCTTCGCATCGGCCACGACCAATCCACCCAGCACAAGGAACCAGAGCGATGCCCACAGCGTGCCGACGGTGACGAGCGCGCCGGACAATCCGACGAGGCTGCCCAGCAACCACGCCACCGGCAGAGTGAACATCGCCCGTCGTCCGTAGGGCGCGCCACGCAACCCTGCCAACAGCCCGAGCGCCAGCACAGGCACCAGATCCTCGGGACTGGTCAGGAAATGCATCAGGCCGTCGTAGATCGGCCCCATGCCGGTTGCATTGAGGTGCGCCTCGGCAGGCCCGCACATGAGTGCGACAGCGAGCGCGGCGATTGTGCGCGCTGGCATCCGCAACGCGCTCGTGCCTTTCATGCGAACGCCTTCCACATGAAGAAGACGCCTCCCGCTGCGACCACCGTTCCGGCGCCGCGCAACAGCTGCTGTCCCCAAGCCCAACGGTGGACGGTGCCGATTCCGATGCCCACCGCATGCAGGCACCCGGTCGCGATCACGAAGCCCATGCTGTAGAGCAATGCGCTCTGACCGGCCGGGAGCTCGGTACCGTGCGCATGGCCGTGGAAGATCGCGAAGCATCCGACCACGAGTGCCGCGATGACCAGAGCGGGTCGTACTTCGAAGGCGACCGCGGTTCCGAGCACGATGGCCGAAGCGGCGATCCCGTACTCCACACCGGGGATCGGCACGCCGAGAAATCCGAGCATCCCGCCCATCGCCATCACCAGCGGAAACGCCACCGGCAGCACCCAGATCGCCGGCGCGCCGAGCTGCGCGCCCCACAGCCCGACGGCGACCATCGCAAGCACGTGGTCCGCCCCTGAGATCGGATGCAGGAAGCCGGTGAGAAATCCATAAGCTTCGCCCTGCAAGATGTGGCCGAGGGCCGACTGCGCCCAAAGCGCCGCCACCAAGGTTGTTGCCGCAAGGATTGAACGATGCTTTGCAGGAGGCGTCATCGCACTGCTCCTATCAGTAATCCCACGCGCTGGATCGTCCAGAACGCGCCGAGCGTGCCCACCGTATAACCGGGAAGCGCCTGTACCCAGCGCGGCCAGCGGACCTCCAGCACGCGGAACGAACGCTCCATCGCCAGAACTAGCGCGACGAATCCGAGCTGCCCCAGTTCGACGCCGATGTTGAAGGAGAGGAGCGCCAGGGGCAATTCCTGCCGTGGAAGTCCGGCGCTTGTCATCGCGCTGGCGAAGCCGAATCCATGCAGCAGCCCGAAGGCGAACGCTACGACCCACGGATGACGGATCGTGAAGCTCGTCTCGCCGCGCCATACGCGGACGACCTCCGGCCCGAGAAAGAGGATGCTCAAGGCGATCGCGGCGTTGAGCGGCAGCGCCGGGGCACTCGCGTATCCGAGCGTGGCCACCGCGAGCGTGATGCTGTGCGCGACGGTAAACGCGGTGACTGTCTTCACCAGCATCCAACCGCTGCGCACGATCAGAAGCAAACCGAGCACGAACAGCAGGTGATCGGCGCCGAACAGGATGTGCCGGATGCCTTCGACGACGTACGTGCCCATCACCTCCCATCGCGATTGCGATCCGGCAATCGCGACCCACGGCTGCGACGGGCGCGCGATGGCCTGAACCGTCCTGCCGTCGAGGAACTCGACCCGGACCAGAGCGTCGGTGATCGTGAGCTGGAGTCCCGCGATCTCGATGCGCTTGCCGGCAAGCCCGTTCGGTCCGGCATCTATCCATCGCCGCTCGACGAGAGAATCAGCGAGCTCATCGACCACGGGCGGCTTCACGTTTCTAACGCCCTCCGGCATCTGCAGCACGAGGGGCAGCCGCATGCCTGCGAGCACCGGCGTCCGCCAGAGCACGGAGAACTGGCCGGGCGCCGTTTCCTTGATCTCCAGATACGCGGGGCGCGCCTCGTGCGCGAACGACGCGAGTGGGATGAGCCCCGTGACGGCGAGCAAAAGCGCGCGAAGGCAACGCGCCGCCAGGGTTGTCATTGCGGCTCGCCTTCGCCCGACGAGGTGGGGATTTCCTTCCGGCGCGGCGTCGCGGCGATGCGCGCGGCCGTCTTCGCGTCGGGCAGCGCGGGCAGGAACACCGTGTACTTTGCGCGCATGTCCTTGTACGCCTTCTCCCACGCCGTTGCCTTCTGCTCGGAAAGCCACGCCGTCTTCACGTCGCCTTCGATCTCCTCGAAGGCTGGAACGCGGCCGGGGACGAGCGTGTCGACGTAGACGAGATGCCAGCCGAATCCCGACTCGATGGGGCCCCGCCACGATCCCGGCGGCAGCTTCGTCACGGCAAGCGCGAACACGGGACCGAACTCCTTGCCGAGGAAATCCGGCGCGCGATCGCGGTAATACTCCTGGAACATGAAAGGATCGGCCAGCGTCGATGCGAGCTTAGCGTCCTCCGGCTGGCCCGCCAGCCTGGCAAGGGCGCCGACGGCGTCGTCCTTCGCGCGCGCGCCGCGCTTGTCGGGCGAGAAGTACAGGTGGCGGAAGGAAACGCGCGGCGGCTCCTGGAACTTGTCGGCATTCTTCTCGAACCAGGCCTTGAGCTCGGCAGACGTGGGCTCCCGTGCGGCCGCGACGTCCTCGGCGATGAACTGCATCTTCTGCGCCATGCGGCGCTTCACGATGGTGTCGTCCTTGTCGAGGCCCATCGCGAGGCCCTCGCGATACAGGACTTCCTCCTGGACCTTGGTCTCGACCATACGGCTGAACTCCTCCGGGGTCGGGTCGCGCCGCCACTGCGACTGGAACAGCAGCGCGAGCTGTGCAAGGTCATCGAGCGACAGCTGGATCTGCTTCGACGGCCCGATGCCTCCGCGCCCGCGGTCGAAGTATGCGTAGCCGGCGAAAAGCAGCGCGCCGAGCAACAGGAAGTGGACGAGGGGTTCGCGCAACAGACGTTTCATGTTCCGATGAAGTAGTCGCCCGCTACGCACGACGCGAGACGTGTTCGATGATGCGACGCTATTACTTGGGCACAGTGTTGACCGGACTTGCCGCACGCGCGACGCCGGTCGGCGAGTCCACGACGCCACGCAGCGAGACGTCGGTCGCGCTCGCATTCGGATACTGCCGCACGTACTCGCGTAGATACCCGACGATCGCGACGCGGGACGGGTATTGCTGCGGAGCACTGGACTTCATGAGCGCAACGTAATCGGGCACCGCGTCCCAGTTCTGCCAGGTCGCGAGATCCGGCGCCACGAACCCGGCGAGGTCCCGGTGCTCCTTGATGAACATCCGGTACGACTGGATCACCCGCTCGCGTGGGATGACACCGTTCGCGTTGGCCTGGACGGAAAGCGAGAGAAGCGCGGCCTCGAGCTCGCGGGTCGAACGCCGTTGATCGCGCATGTACTTCTCGTCCACCCACGCCATGCGCGACGGTCCCCTAAGCTCCAGATCAGCGGCAATCATCGCGCTGACGTTCGTCGCATCGTTCGACAACCACGCCGTTTCGAGACGCTGCTCGAGGCCGTTGGCGTCCTGCGCATTGCCGGTGATCCCAAGCAGCAGGAGATACAGAGGCTGGCGCGCAAGGCGCTCCGGATCCGCGACCCAGCGGCGCACCGCCGGTGCGGCGAGGCGCGATTTCAGCGTTCGCAGAGTGGCGTAGGGCACGGCGGCGAGCTCGCCGTACGCGATCTCGGCCGCGAGCGGCTCGCGGCTCTCGAGATAGGGAAGGACGAGCGCGGCGTTGAGGCGCCAGTCATCCGGGCTCATTTCCGCCGCGGGCTTTCCAGCGGCGAGCTTGCGCAGCCAGCCCAGATGATCGGCGCCGATCGTGCCGAGGATGGTCCACGTCGGAAGCAGGTCGTCGCGCACGAGCAGCAGTGACTTGCCGCTCGTCGACCCCGCGACTTCGAAGGCGGGGCCGTTGCGGGGGTAGCCGCCCTCCACCATGCCGCTCGCTGGACGCTCGCCTTTGACGACTTCGATGACCCGGAAGCGACTCGGCTCGGCGGTCGGGACCGCCAGCACCGCATGCGACGCAGTGACCAGTTCCTGCGCCTTGGTTTGTTGGAACGCGCCCATGCACAGCGGACAAGCGATCACGGCCGCGCTCGCGCACAACAGCACCACCGCGAACAGGCCCCGTATCATTGGCCGCGGCATCTGGCGCTACTTCTTGAGATCCTGCTTCGGCCCGATCGCCGCCCCCTCCGCCTTTAGCTTCAACTCCTCGAGGTCCTCCTTGACCGCCACCGCGACCTTGGAACCGGCCTCGCTCGCCATTTTCTCGGCGAGCCGCTTGCGCAACGCTTCGCGCATGGCCTGGAACTTCGGCTGCTGGTCCGTGTTGAGCAGCGGCTTGATCTTCTCGTCGAAGGATTTGCCGATATCCCTCAGCTGCTCGAGCTTCTTCAATCCGCTGAGCGAAGTGTTCTTCTTCAGCGCCTCGAGCTGCTTGAACTCGTCCTTCAGAATGGGCAGGATCTGCTGGCGCTGCTGCTCGGTCAGTCCCAGCTCGGTGGAGAACTGGTTGGA
>DATJZM010000088.1:0-3631 GCA_035499135.1 Casimicrobiaceae bacterium
GCGTCGAGGCTGCCGTGGACAATCTCGGCCAGCGGAGCATGACTGCGTAGCCAAAGCCCGAACGGCATCCCGAAGCCGTGCTTGGTCTTGGCGATTGTCTCGGCCGGAAGCACGTCGCGCAGCGCGCGCTTGAAGAAATAACGGAGCTTCAATCCCTTTACCTTGAGCGCGGCCGGAATGCCGCCAGAGAAGTCGACGAGATCGTCATCGAGCAACGGGTAGCGCGCCTCGATGCCCGCTACCTCGCACATGCGCGACACCTTGCGCAGATCGTTGTCGGCCAGCGTGAGCTTGAGGTCCAGATGCATCATGCGATTGACCGGTGCCGAGGAGCTGGTGCGCGCATAGACCTCGCGTGCCAAGGCGAGCGGCTCCTCAACATCGACGGCGTTCATGAAATCGGGCTCGAAAACCTGCGTGAGCGGCGTGCGATGAAGGAAGTTATACGACTCCAGACGATCCGGCAGCGGAATCGCCGCCTGGCGGATGTAGCTTCCGAGCTTGCGTAGCGGTGCGATGCGCTCGCCTCCCGGCAGACCGAGGGCGATCGGCTCGATCAGGCCGCGGCGTACCGTCCGCGGGATCGCCCCGTAGGCCTCGAAGAGCTTCTGCTTCGCGTAGCGGGCGTTGCCGCCGAAAATCTCGTCACCTCCGTCGCCGGCGAGCAGCACCTTGATTCCGTCCTCGCGCGCCATCTTCGCGCAGAAGTACGTCGGTGCCGCGGAGTCGTTCCCGAAAGGCTCGTCGTAGGCGCGCGCGATGATCGGGATGGCGTCGGCAATGTCCTGCGGCGTGACGTAGTACTCCCGCGCGCGGGCGTCGATGTGCCGAGCGGTTATGCGCGCGTAACCCATCTCGTCGAAGCCCTCCCACGCGAAGCCGATCGAGTAGGTCCTCGCGGGCTCTCCGCGAATGCGGGTCAGCATGACGGCCACCGTCGAGCTGTCGGTGCCGCCGCTCAGGAAGCTGCCGATCGCGGCCTCGCCGTCGATGGCGTTGCGAGCCGCCTGCTCCAGCAGGTCACGGAAGCGCGCCTCGAGCGCAGCGGCCGATGCGGATCCGTCGTCCCGGTAAGGTAGCTGCCAGTAGAGGCGGCTTTCCACTCGGCCCCCGCGAAAGACGACGCAGTGGCCCGGTTCGAGCTTCTGCACGGCGCTGTAGATCGTGCGCGGGCTTGGTATCACGTGGCAATACAGGTAGTCGAAGATCGCCTGCTGGTCGAGCCCTCGATCCACGTCCGGGTGCGCGACAACGCTCGCTGCGTTCGAGGCGAAGACGAATCTGTCCCGGGTCCGTGCAAAGCACATCGTCCGCGTGCCGAGCCGGTCGATCGCCAGGAGAGCCTCGCCGCTGCGCGAGTCGATGACCGCGACGGCGAACGGGCCGGCTATCTCCTGCAAGCAGTGCTCGCCCTTGCGTCGATAGGCCTCGGCGACCGCGGCGGCCGCTCCCTGTGTCGCGGCGAGCGATGCAAGCTCGGCGGAGCGCCAGCGCACCTGGCCCTCGACCGCCGCAAGCAATCCATCGGATCGGCCAAGCGATACTGCGTGCACCCCGGGCGTCCCGGCGAGCGCGCATCCGCCGACCTCGAGCGGTTCGGGGGCGGACGCTTCGCGGTCGTGCAGCGCCGCGCGCATGGACTCAAGCGCAGCGCGTGCCTGTACTGAATCGCCAGCTGCGCCCACCCAGCCGCAGATTCCGCTCATGGTTGCCCCGGCGCGCTGCGACGGCGCTCCAGCCCCGAAGCGCTTCGGCGTCGATGCATCAGCCAGACACGGCCGGTGCTACCCGGCCTCGCGGCAGGGTCACGAGATAGGCGAGCAGAGCGGGAATTGCCGCACCGGTTGCCCAGCCAAGCCGGCGCAGCCGCGAAACGGTCGCCAGTCGGCGAATGAGGAAGTGCAGGCGCGCCGTGGTCCCCCGTTCGACCAGCGTCGATCGTTCGCGGCAGCTGCGCGCGAGCTCGGCGGTGCTCATGAAGCGCATGTCGGGGAACTCGGCGCAAGCGCGCTTGAGCAGCCCGGTCACTTCCTCGAACGAGCGCTCCGTGGTTGCCTCATCGCCGAGGAAATTGAACCGATGCATCTCGAGCAGCGTCGCACGGCCGAGGTGGGTCTTCGTCCGCAGCGACTCGAGAGCCGCGGCGCAACTGTGCCCGAGCGACGGCTCGAAGTAGCTGTCGCGCACGACGTAGCGCACACCGCGCGGGCCCGTTGCACCGGTAAAATACGTCTGCCCATCGCCAACGACGCGCCCCTGCGCGTCGCGCCGGCTGTTGCGCACGCCGGGAGTTACGATCACGCGTATCCCGGCGCCCGCCCACCCCGCTTCCACGGCATCGTTCCAGACGAAGGTCGCCGGCACGACGACTTCCGACGGTACGCCGAACACGTCGGCGAAGATGCGCGCCTCCTCGACCGCGGCGGCTGTCGCCTGCACAGCCGGCAGCGGCTTCGAAGGCAACTCTGTCGTGTCGATCCAGCGGCTCTGTAGCGGCGGGGGAAGCTCCTCGGTCGAAGGAAACGCTGCACCCTCCAGCCACGCGCGAACGCGCGGATCAGCCACCCTGGCGCGCATGAGGCACGCGGGCCAGAAGTGCTCGAGTCCGTGGAGCTGCAGGGCGAAGACGCGCTGCGCAGAGCCCCGTTTCAGCGCCTCGCGCACTGCGGCGAACTGAGGATCGGCAAGCGTCATGCGCCGGTAATCATCCCAGCGCTCCGCACGCATGCGCTCCGTATCGGGACCGCCAAGCACGACGCCGAGCGTCGTCACGGCAACATGCCCGAGCGCGTCGCGGAAGCGCGACAGGAGCTCGGCGAGCCGATCGAGCCGGGCTGCTTGGTCGAGCGGCCCGTAACCCCAGTCGTCGCTCTCGATGATCAGCACCGGCGCGCGCAGGACCGGCTCGTTCCACGCCGCCGCCAGCGCGCGGCGGAAAGCGAGGGCGAGCGCGGCGCAGCTAAGGACAAGCCACGCGAGCACGACCGCGATGATGGTCATGAGCGGGCGGCTGCAGCGCGACCACGGTGCGCGAAAAGAAACCCGGCCATGGCGTCGATCGACCCCAGGTTGTCGATGTTGATTTCGCTCTGCGCGAGCTCGATGCCGAAGTGCTGCTCGTACCAAGCGACGAGCTCGAGGATCGCCGTCGAATCCAGCAGGCCGCTGGCCGGAATGATGTCCGCATCGGCCAGCGATGTCGCATCCATCTTCAGCGCGCGCGCCAACTCGATGATCTTGGCGCGAATCGCCGCCTTGACCGCTTCTCGTCCGAGCTCCACGGGTTTTGGCACCGCCCTACTGCGGCCGCTCCGCAAGCGCCTGGAGCACCTGCGCGACGTCGGAGCCTGACAGCAGTCTGTGGTCGTAGCTTGCGCCGAGCACGGCCCCGCCGCCCGCGCGCGGCGCCGCGTGCGCCACGATCAGGCTCGTCAGCGGCGGCAGGATCGGCACATGGCGGCTCACGCCCCAGCGCGCCATGCTGGAAAGGGCGAGCGTCGCGCCTGTGGCTTCGCTTGGCCGCAGCTTGTGTGCCATCGCGTGGCGCTGAACTTCGCCTAGCGCGTCGATAAAGCGGCCGGCGCTCATTTCCTGTGCGTCGCGGACCACGGCAAGGTACAGCGTCGGCCCG
>DATJZM010000089.1:0-12156 GCA_035499135.1 Casimicrobiaceae bacterium
TATCTGGTGGCCAAGGGCGGAATTGAACCACCGACACACGGATTTTCAGTCCGCTGCTCTACCAACTGAGCTACTTGGCCAAGCTCGCGATTTTACCAGATCGACCTCGTCCGACGTAAGCCGCGCGGGCCATTAACTACGTCGCCTGCGCTCGCATCATCTTCTGCGCGGCAGAAGCCGCGATGCCGACCGATGCAGCCGCGGCGAGCAGATCGGACCAGGTCGTTTCGTCGAGCGGGATTCCTCCCGCGAGGCGCTGCGCGCGCATCGTGCGCTCGATCTCGCCGGGGAGCAGCACCGGCGTTCCCGGTCGCGCCGGGGGCGAGCCCCTGACCCACTCGACGAAACGCGCCGCCTCGCGCTGGACCGCGTGCTCGGCGTCGTACACTTCGGGTGCGATGTAGATCGACAGCATGTTGTTGCGCAGGACCGTATCAGCGGGGTCCGAGCTCCTGCCGGTCGAGATCGCACCGGCGAGCAGATCGGTGACGATCGACAATCCGGACCCTTTATGCGCGCCGACCGTCAACAGCGCACCGCCGTCGTAGAAATCCTTCGGCTGCGTCGTCGGCCGCCCTTTCTTGTCGATGATCCATCCCTCGGGGACGCTCTCGCCGCGATTCAACGCGACCATGAGCTTCCCTTCCGCTGCCATCGAGGTCGTCATGTCCACGATGATCGGATCGCCGTCCACGATCGGAACGCCGATCGTGATCGGATTGGTGGACAGGCGTCGGTCGCTGCCGCCGAACGGCGCGACGCGCTGAGCGCCGGACGTGTTCAGGAAGTGAATGGATACCTGGCCGGCCTCGGCCGCGAGCTCGGCCCAGTCGCCGACGCGCCCGAGATGGCCGCAGTTGCGCAGGCCCACCATCGCGATGCCCGTTTTCGCCGCTTTGGCGACGCCGAGCTTGCCGGCGAACTCGCCGATCACCTGACCGAAGCCGCGGTTCCCGTCGACGATGGCGATCGCTTCGCTCTCGAATACGATCGTTGGCGTCTGATTCGCGAGCAGCCAGCCCTGCCGCATCCACTCGAGGTACTTGCCAACGCGCAGCACGCCGTGCGAGTCGTGGCCGACCAGATTCGAATCGACGAGGCGGCGCGCGACCGTGTCCGCTTCTCCAGCGCCGCAGCCGGCACGACGCATGACCGCGCTCACGAATTCAGTGAGCGGAGTTGCGGCTACGGTTCGCACCCGAGCAGCCTCAGTGGATTTCGGGCTCGGCGGTCGGCGCGGTGCCTTCGAGAAAATCGAAATCGCAGCCCTGATCCGCCTGCGTGATGTGGCGCTGGTAGAGCGCGCCGTAGCCGCGCGCATAGCGCGGCGCCGGCTTCTTCCACGCCGCGCGCCGCCGCGCAAGCTCCGCCTCGGGGACCTTCAGCTCGAGTTTTCGCGCCGCGACGTCGAGCTCGATCAGATCGCCGTCCTGCACGAATGCGAGCGGCCCGCCGATGAAGGACTCGGGCGCGACGTGCAGGACGCAGGCGCCGTAGCTCGTGCCGCTCATGCGCGCGTCGGAAATACGCACCATGTCGCGCACGCCCTGCGCCAGGAGCTTCTTCGGAATCGGCAGCTGGCCCCATTCCGGCATCCCCGGCGCGCCGAGCGGACCGGCGTTCTTGAGGACCAGCACCGAATCCGCGGTCACGTTCAGATTCGGGTCGTCGATGCGGGCGGCCATGTCGTTGTAGTCGGCGAAGGCGACTGCGGGCCCCGTATGCTTGAGCAGATGCGGTTCGGCCGCGGCGGGCTTGATCACCGCGCCGTCGGGCGCGAGATTGCCGCGCAGGACGGCGAGGCTGCCGCTCGCCACCAGCGCCTGGTCGCGCGGCAGGATGACCTCGCGGTTGAACACCTCCGCGCTCGCGATGTTCGTTCCCAGCGTGCGGCCGTTGACCGTTCGCGCATCGAGAGTGAGCAGATCTTCGATCTCCTTGAGCAGCGCGCGCAGGCCGCCGGCGTAGTAGAAATCCTCCATCAGGTACTTTCCTGCCGGGCGGATGTTCGCGATGAGCGGGGTCCGGCGCGCCAGCGCATCGAAGCGCTCGATCGCGAGCGGAACGCCGGCGCGGCGCGCCACAGCGACCATGTGCACCACCGCGTTGGTCGATCCGCCGAGCGCGAGGACGGTCGTGATCGCGTTGTCGACGCTCGCGGCGGTTACGAAATCGCGCGGCTTGAGATCCTCCCAGACCATCTCGACGATCCGCCGGCCGGTCTCGGTGGCCATCCGCGCATGCCGCGAGTCGGCCGCCGGAATGGACACGGCGCCCGGCAAGGTGAACCCCAGCGCTTCCGCCGCGGAGGTCATCGTCGATGCGGTGCCCATGGTCATGCAGTGTCCCGGGGAGCGCGCGATGCCGTCCTCGATCTCGGCCCATTGCTCGTCGCTCAAGTTGCCGGCGCGCTTCTCCGCCCAGTATTTCCAGACGTCGGAGCCGCTGCCGAGCGGCTGGTCGCGCCAGTTGCCGCGTAGCATCGGGCCGGCGGGGAAGAAAATCGCCGGCAGGTTCATCGACAGGGCACCCATCAGCAGCGCCGGAGTCGTCTTGTCACAGCCGCCCATCAGGACGGCCCCGTCGACCGGATAGGACCGCAGCAACTCCTCGGTTTCGAGCGCGAGGAGATTGCGATAGAGCATCGTCGTGGGCTTCTGAAACACCTCGGCAAGCGCGATCGCCGGCATCTCCAGCGGAAATCCTCCCGCCTGCAGGACGCCGCGCTTGACTTCCTCGGCGCGCTGGCGAAAGTGCGCGTGGCACGCGTTGATGTCGCTCCAGGTGTTGATGACGGCGATGATCGGCTTGCCCAGATAGTCGGCGCGCGAATAGCCCATCTGGGCCGCGCGGGAATGATGGCCGAACTGGCGCATGTCGCTCGCGCCAAACCAGCGGTAGGAGCGCAACTCCGTGGGTTTCCTGCGCGCACTCATGAGCGCATTATAGCGGTGGGGATGCGCCTCTCCCCGGAGCCAGCCTTGTTTGATCGACGTTCACGCGCTTCGTCCGCCCTGCCCTGGCTCCTCGCGGCCGCCATGCTCGCGGCAGGCGGTGCCCGCGCCGCCGAAAAGGGGGATTCCGGCGTCGACGCAGAGAAGTTTTTCTCTGCGATCGTGAAAGTGCAGGCCCGGGCCCTTCCAGATGCACGCAGCGCGGCTACGCTGGGCGGCGAGCGCGAGGGCTCGGGAGCCGTGATCAGCGCAGACGGACTCATCGTCACGATCGGCTACCTCATCATCGAAGCCGATGAGGTCAACATCGTGGATCACGGCGGGCGGACGCTGCCGGCAGCGGTGGTGGGGTACGATCACGCGAGCGGGCTAGCGCTCTTGCGATCGGTGGTCCCGCTGGATGCGTCGCCCATCAAGCTCGGAGATTCCGCCGGGCTCGAGGAAAGCGAGCCGGTCTTGGTCGCAAGCGGCGGCGGCCGCGGCGATATCACGCTGGCCTACGTGGTTTCGCGGCGGATGTTCACCGGCAGCTGGGAATACCTGCTCGAGCGCGCCATCTTCACCTCGCCTCCGTCGCTGAACTGGAGCGGAGCCGCGCTCATCGACAAGAACGGCGCGCTTCTGGGCATCGGCTCGCTCATTCTCCGCGACGCGACCGGCGAGGATCCGCACGTGCCCGGCAACATGTTCGTTCCCATCGATCTTCTCAAGCCGATCCTGCCGGAACTCGTAAAATCCGGTCGCCGCTCCGGCCCGGCGCGCCCGTGGCTGGGCGTCAACGCCGACGAAGTCCAGGGCCGTTTGCTGGTGACCCGAGTCTCCCCCGACGGTCCAGCCGATCAGGCGGGCCTGCACGCCGGCGATATCATCCTTGCGGTGGGCAGCGACACCGTGCACACGCAGGCGGAGTTCTATCGCAAGGTTTGGGGACGCGGCAACGCGGGAAGCGAGATTCCGCTGCGCGTGCTCCAGGATAGCAATGTGCGGGAGCTCAAGCTGCGCTCCATCGACCGCGCCGAGTACTTTCGCAAGAAACCCATGTCCTGACGGCCTCGACGCAACGCGGAGCTGCGGTCCGAATCCGCGTACAATCCGCGCTGCCTGCGCGCGAGCGCCGGCATTCCGGCCGGCACTCGATTCATGCTGCTCTACGCGACGACCATCTTCGGCAGCGCCTTCCTGCTGTTCCTGGTGCAACCGATCATCGCCAAGCAGATTCTGCCGTGGTTCGGCGGGTCGGCTACGGTGTGGACGACGTGTCTGGTGTTCTTCCAAACGACGCTCCTTGTGGGCTATGCCTATGCCGACGCCACCGTTCGGCACCTGTCCGAGCGTGCGCAGGTACGCCTGCACGTCGTGCTGCTCGCGGCGAGCTGCTTCGCCCTTCCCATAGTGCCCGGCGCGCAATGGAAGCCGCTTGGCACCGAAAATCCCTCCTGGCTGATCCTCGGGCTGCTCGCCGCGACCATCGGTCTGCCCTACTTCCTCCTCTCGACGACGAGCCCCCTGGTTCAGGCCTGGTTCGCTCGCAGTTTTCCAGGACGAAGTCCTTATCGCCTTTTCGCGCTGTCGAACCTCGCCTCAATGCTCGCGCTTCTCGGCTATCCCTTTGCGCTCGAGCCGCGGGTCGCGACGCGCGCGCAGGCGTACGGCTGGTCGGCGTCCTACGTCGCTTTCGCGCTGCTCACCGCGGTTTCGGCGTGGTTCAGCCTTCGGGCGCCTCGGCGCACGGCCGAGATCGAGCCGGCGGCCGCGAGCGGCCGCAGCCAGTCCCGCGACGCGCCGCCGACTTTCGGGCGGCAGCTGCTGTGGGCCTCGCTCGCGGCAACGGGTTCCTTCCTGTTGCTCGCCGTCTCCAACCACATCTGCCAGAACATCGCGTCGATTCCGTTGCTGTGGATCGTGCCGCTGTCGCTCTATCTGCTCTCCTTCATCCTGTGCTTCGACAGCACTCGCTGGTACCACCGCGAGATCTTTGCCGCGATGCTCGCCGCCGGGCTCGGTGTCATGGCGTATACGCTGGCCGACCACAGACTGGTTCACAACCTCCAGCTGCAGATCGGCGTCTTCTGCGCGGGCTTGTTCCTGTGCTGCATGTTCTGTCACGGCGAGCTCGCGCGCTTGAAACCACCGCCGCGATACCTGACTCGGTTCTATCTGATGGTTGCGCTCGGCGGGGCGATCGGCTCGGTTCTCGTCGGGCTCCTGGCGCCGATCGTTCTGCCGGCGTATTTCGAGCTCGGATTCGGGCTGGTCGCGTGCGCCGCGCTCCTGATGCTGCAAGTGCGTCCCCTGCATCCGATCTTCGTGACCCTCGCGGCGGCTTCGCTTCTCTTCTCGCTCGGCGCGAATGCCTGGGCCATCCGCGATTTCTACGACTACACGATTCTTGCGACCCGCAACTTCTACGGCGTCCTGCGAGTGCAGGACTGGGACAAGGGCACGAGGAATCACCATCGCTCGCTCATCCACGGGACCATCCTTCACGGGACGCAATATCTCGACCCGGACCTCGAACGGCAGGCGACGACCTACTACACGGCGAGCTCGGGAGTGGGTCGCGCGCTGGAGTCGATGCACCCATCGCTGAGGCCGATCAAGGTGGGAATCATCGGCCTTGGTGCCGGGACGATAGCGACCTATGGCAGCAAGGGCGACGTGTACCGCTTCTACGACATCAATCCAGCGGTGATCGGCATCGCCAGAAGCGACTTCAGCTTCCTCGGCAAGAGCGATGCATCGATCGAGGTTGCCTTGGGCGATGCGCGTCTCAACCTCGAGCGCGAGCCGCCGCAGGGCTTCGACCTGCTTGCGATCGACGCGTTTTCTAGCGACGCCATTCCCGTGCACCTGATCACTTCCGAGGCGCTAGCGGTGTATCGTCGGCACATGCGGCCCGGCGGTATCATCGCTTTTCACGTGACCAACCGGTTTCTCGACCTGGCTCCCGTGGTGCAAAAGCTCGCCGAGGCGCAGGGCTTGCACGCCGTCCTGGTGGCCGACGACGGGAGCGACATGCTTGCAAGCCGCAGCGACTGGGTGCTCGTCTCCGACAGCGAGGCCGCGCTCAAGGTCCCCGCAATCGATGAAGTCGCCGAATCGATCGAGCCACGCCCGGATCTGCGCCTGTGGACGGACGACTTCAACAACATCGTCCAGGTGCTCAAGTAAGCCTCCGACATGGTTGCAGCGGAGCAGGATTGCGCACTCCCGACCTGAGAACCCTGCGCGCATCGCCGCAACGCGACGCGGTCGAGATCGTCGATCAGACGCGCTTGCCCCATGCACTCGTTACGGTGACGTTGACGGGCGTCCCCGACGCCGCACGAGCGATTCGTACTATGCAGGTGCGCGGTGCCCCCTTGATCGGAGCGACCGCAGCGTACGGCCTGGCGCTTGCGCTTCGCGCCGACCCCTCGGATGCGAATCTCGACGCCGCTTACAGCGTCTTGGTCGAGGCACGCCCTACCGCGGTCAACCTGCGCTGGGCGCTCGATCGCGTCCGCGCCAGGATCATGCCGCTCGCGCAGGCGAAACGGGCGGCGTCGGCCTGGGAAGAGGCCGACGCGATCGCAGCCGAGGACGTCGCCGGGAACCGTGCGCTCGGCGAGCACGGATTGCGGCTGTTGGAATCGGCTTTTGCGCGCAGGAACGACGCGGTGCAGGTCCTCACCCACTGCAACGCCGGAGCGCTCGCGACACTGGGTTGGGGCACCGCGACCGCACCGATCTATCTCGCGCACGCGGCCGGCATTCCCGTTCACGTGTGGGTGAGCGAGACGCGCCCGCGCCTGCAGGGCGCCAGGCTCACGGTCTGGGAGCTTCGAGAGCACGGCGTGCCGCATACGCTTGTGATCGACGCAGCCGGCGCAGCGCTGATGCGCCAGGGGCGCGTCGACATCGTTCTCGTCGGCGCAGATCGCGTGACCCGAAACGGCGACGTCTGCAACAAGATCGGCACGTACGAGAAGGCGCTCGCAGCGCGCGATTGCGGGGTCCCGATGTACGCTGCGGTGCCAACTTCGACTTTCGACTGGAGCCTTGCCTCCGGAAACGACGTGCCCATCGAGCAGCGCGACGCCGACGAAGTGCTGCGGCCGACGCGTGGCGACCCGATAGCGCCGATGGACACGCCCGTCGCGAACCCTGCCTTCGATGTCACGCCGGGCCGACTGCTTACTGGCCTGATCACGGAGCGCGGCGTCTGCGCCGCCGACGCCGATGCGCTCGGCGCGCTCTTCCCGGAGCGAACACGATGACGGAGATGGCGCTGCGGCGCGAGATCATTGCGACGGCGCGGAAGATGAACGCGCTCGGGATCAACCGCGGCAAGTCGGGCAACGTGAGCGCGCGCGTCACGGGCGGCCTCCTGATCACGCCGACGGGACTGGAGTACGACTCCACCCGTCCGGCCGACATAGTCGCGATGACGCTCGCGGGCAAGGTCCGTGGCGCCCGGCTGCCTTCGTCCGAGTGGAGGTTTCACCGCGACATCTACGCCTCGCGTCGCGACGCGGGCGCGATCGTTCACGCGCACGCTGCCTTCGCGACAACGCTCGCGTGTCTCGGCCGAGGCATTCCGGCGTTTCACTACATGATCGCGGTCGCTGGCGGCCGGGACATTCGCTGTGCGCCATACGCGACCTTCGGCACGCAGGAGCTGTCCGATCACGCGCTGCGTGCTCTGCGCGGACGCAGGGCGTGCCTGCTGGCAAACCACGGAATGATCGCCATCGGTGCGACGCTCCCGGCCGCGCTCGCACTAGCGGTTGAAGTCGAGGCGCTCGCCGAGCAGTACTGGCGCGCCTTGCAGCTCGGCAGGCCCAAGCTGCTTTCCAAGGCCGAGATGACGCGCGTCTTGGAGAAATTCCGGACCTACGGCCAGCCGTCCTCGCGGTGAGACTGTCGAGCAGCAAGGCGAGTTGTGCACTACCCGCGCGGGAGGCGGTGGCTTCTCGCGCGCCGCGGCACCCGCCGGTGCCGCGGCGCGTCACCGCTGCCCGCCGTTGAGTGGTCTTGGGGCACTCGCCATTCGGGCGTGGCGCTCAAGCGCTGGATCTTCCGCATCCCGCGCGGCCGCACCCGCTAACCCATTGATGCGAAAAAGCGGTGCCGCCGCGCTCCGGCGGCCTTCGAATCAATCGCGGGTCATTCCCGCCTTCGCCGCCCCGCCCGCGTCGCGCCGTCGGTCGGCCCGCCCGTACGCCCGGCGTGTTCCTAGCGCGAATCTTGCTCCAGTTCAAGGCCGAAAAACAATCTTGTAGCCCGCAATAGGATGACAACGGCATAAGTACGCTGGCATAATTGCAGCGTACCCTGCCGGCCGGTGCGGGTCCAAAGCGAGTCTTGAACAATGACACCTACCCGAACCCGTCAATGGCGGTCCCTGCTCTGCGCTGCGCTGCTGGCGAGCGTTATCTCCGTTCCTGTCCTGGCTCACCAGGACGCTCACCCCGCAGCGGCGGCGGGACCTTCTTCCGCGCTTAGCGATCTCGTCAGCGGCACCGTCGATGACCTGACCGTCGAGAATCCGGCGCAGGGCACGACCGTCCGCTATCCGCTGCTGCGGCAAGACGATGGCACAACGGTGCCGCTCGTGGGAACGCAGGCGGCGGGCCTGGCCCGAGGGGCCAGGGTTGCGATCACCGGCCGCTGGGACGACGGGCAATTCGAGGTTGGCGTGGCGGAGACGCTAGCTGCACCTGCCGCGCCAGCCCCGGCGTCGGCTACTGCCGAAGGCACGCTCGCCATCGTGCACGCCGACGACTTCGCCCACGGCAAGAGCCAGTTCACGTATCTCATCCGTGCCGACAGCGGCGCTCTGACGGCGCTGGAACTCTCGGCCCTGCCCTCGACACTGCGGGGCGGAATGCGCGTGAGGGCATCGGGACGGCCGGGAAGCCGGTTTGGATGGCTGCAACCGCAGATCATCACGGTCCTGTCAGAGGCGATGGGTCTGTTCACGCCGGGGAGCGCGTCCCCGCAGGGGACCGTGCTGGCGTCCACGACCAACACGGCGCTGGTCATCATGGCCAACTTCAACGACACCGCGGCCCCGTCATTTACGCAGGCGCAGGCACAAGCGGTCATGACGACCAACAGCAACAGCGTCGCGAACTACTACAGCGAAGTCTCCTACGGGCAGCAGCTGTTCAACGTCACGGTCACTCCGACCTGGGTGACGATGAATCTGTCCAGCACTTCAACCGCCGCTACCACGTGCGATTTCAACACGATCGGCTCGAGTGCCGATGCTGCCGCCCTGGCTGCGGGCTATAACGTCAACAACTATGGCTTCGTCATCTACCTGCAGCCGTCGCTGGGCTCGTGCGGGTGGGCGGGCCTGGCCTATGTCGGGTACCACCGGGCGTGGATCAACGGCCCCGGTTCATTCGCAACTCAGATTGTCGCCCACGAGATGGGACACAACTTCGGCCTGCTGCACGCCGGGAGCCTTGGCTGCGGGTCCGCCGTCATCGGAGGCAGCTGCAGCGCCGCCGAGTATGGCGATCCGTGGGACACCATGGGGAACCAGCGCGCGATGCACTTCAACGCCATGCAGAAGCAGGTGATCGGGTTCATTTCCGCGGCGACGGTGAAAACTCACAGCTCCGGCTCCGCAAGCTACACGCTTACGCCGATTGAGCAGGGCAGCGGCGCTACTTACGCGATCAAGATCCCGACTTCGAACACGCAGCGCACCTACTGGGTCGAATTCCGGCAACCCATTGGTTTTGACGCAGCGCTCTCGTCGTATCCCAATAACGGCGCCCAGGTCAGAGTCTCGAGTCCGTTCGAATGGTCATCCGGGTCGGACGATACCGAGATAGTCGACATGACCCCCGGATCCGGCAACGGATTCCTCGACTCGGCCCTCGTCGCGGGCCAGACCTACAGTGACGGCACCTACGGCATCAGCATCACGGTCAACTCCGCGAGCGCCAGTGCGCTCAGCGTCAGCGTGACAAAATCCAGTGGCGCCGCGACGACGACCACCCTGAGCAGCTCTGCGAACCCCTCGAACTTCGGCGCGAGCGTAACGTTCACGGCCAGCGTGACCGGCTCTGCTCCGACGGGCACTGTGAACTTCACCGACGGCGGCAGCTCCATCTCGGGCTGCTCGAGCGTTGCTCTCAGCGGCTCGGGGAACACGCGCACCGCGACCTGCAGCACCAGCGCGCTCGCCGCAGGCTCGCATTCCATCGTCGCGGCCTACGGCGGCGACGGCTCCAATGCACCATCTGGCAGCGCGACGCTTACCCAGACCGTCAACAAGGCGACCAGCACCGTCGGGTTGGGAACCTCGCTGACCCCGTCCACCGCTGGGACCAGCGTGACCTTCACCGCAACCGTGACCGGCAGTGCGCCGACCGGCAGCGTCAACTTCAAGGACGGCGCCAATTCGCTCTCCGGCTGCTCGGCCGTCTCCCTCACCGGCAGCGGCAACGTGCGCACCGCAACCTGCGCCTCGAGCGCGCTCACCGTCGGCACGCACAGCATGACCGCGGCTTACTCCGGCGACGCGAACAACACGAGCTCCACCAGCGGCGTTCTGTCGGAAGTTATCAGCAAGATGGCGAGCAGCGCTGCGCTAACCAGTTCCACGAATCCAGCCATGGCAGGCACGAGCGTGACGTTCACGAGCTCGGTCACCGGCTTCGCACCCACCGGCACGGTCAACTTCACAGATGCCGGCAGCTCCATCTCGGGCTGCTCGAGCGTTGCCCTCAGCGGTTCGGGGAACACGCGCACCGCGACCTGCAGCACCAGCGCGCTCACCGCAGGCTCGCACTCCATCGTCGCGGCCTACGGCGGCGATGCGAGCAACAACACGTCACAGAGCACAGCACTGTCCGAAGCGATCAACAATCCCTCTTCAGGCCCCAGCACGAACGTTGCACTCACGTCGGTGGGCGCAGTGGCTTCGGCCTCTAGCACGTTCGGCAGTGGCTCCTATCCCGTCTCGGCCATCATCAACGGTGACCGCGCCGGGAGGCGACTCGGCATGGGCGGAGTCTGGAAGGACGGCACGCAGTCCGTCTATCCGGACTGGGTCGAAATCGACTTCAACGGCTCGCAAACCATCGACCACGTCATCGTCTACAGCGTTCAGGACAACTATCTGAAGCCGGTCGATCCCAGCGACACGCTGACCTTCACCCAGCGCGGCATGACGGCGTTTTCGGTGCAGACGTGGAACGGCTCGGCGTGGGTGACCCAAGGTACGGTTACCGGCAACAATCTCGTGAAGCGCAGCGTGGCATTCCCCGCGACCAGCACCAGCAAGATTCGTGTCTTGCTTAATGCGTCGGCCGATGGTCAGTATTCCTACCTCACCGAGGTGGAAGCGTGGACGGCGGGAAGCTCGACTCCTCCTCCGCCGCCGCCGACGGGCAGCGCAACGACGCTCTCGAGTTCGCGCAACCCGGCAATGGCGAACATGAGCGTGACCTTCACGGCGACGGTAACGGGCTCGAACCCCACGGGCAGCGTTTCCTTCAAGAACGGCAGCACCGTGATCGCAAATTGCGGAGCGGTCGCGTTGAGCGGTTCGGGCAACACCAAGACGGCCGTGTGCACGACGAGTTTCTCGGCCAAGGGCAGCTACAGCATCGTCGGCAGCTACAGCGGCAACGGGAGCAACCCTGCCTCCGCGAGCAGTCCGCTGACGCAGACGGTTAACTCGCTCTTCTAGGCGGAACCCGCGTGTTGTCGTCCCTCAAGCAGGTCTTCGTCTAAACCGGCCCGTCCAAGTGAGAACGGCCCGCACGAAGCGGGCCGTTGTCACTTGCAGGGTGCCTGACGATGACCTACTTTCGCACGGGTAGTCCGTACTATCATCGGCGCACCGCCGTTTCACGGTCCTGTTCGGAATGGGAAGGCGTGGTTCCAACGGGCTGTGGTCGTCAGGCATTGAAGGGGGAAGAAGTAAAGCGGTCAGATTGCTTCTGGCGCAAACACCCAAACCGCGCTCGAGTGCGCATGGTTATGGGATCAAGCCGCACGGGCTATTAGTACCGGTTAGCTCAAGGCATTACTGCCCTTCCACACCCGGCCTATTAACGTGGTGGTCTGCCACGACCCTTCAGGGAGGTTAACCCTCCGGGAGATCTCATCTTCAGGCACGTTTCCCGCTTAGATGCTTTCAGCGGTTATCGCTTCCGCACATAGCTACCCGGCGATACGACTGGCGTCATAACCG
>DATJZM010000090.1:0-65281 GCA_035499135.1 Casimicrobiaceae bacterium
CCCTTGACGACCGTGTAGTATTTCGCCTCCTCGGCGCTTTGATCGACGCTCATCTTGTCGTTCACGGCCGCCACGCCCTGAACGTTGCCGCAACAGAGCACGATCTTCTCCTTCGTCGCCTGCGAGTCGGCCACGCCGAACACGGTCGCCGTCGTTCCGTCGTAGGTCACGGTGAGTCCCGTAGCCTTCAGTCCCTGATTCTCGATGTAGGCAAGAATGGCGTCGGCCGCAGCATCGTTCGCGGCCTTGGCCTTGTCGGCTGACGAAGGATCAGCTTGCGCCGCCGTCATGGCCGCCTGCGCCGGCCCCTTGCTGAACAGCTTCTCGCCCGCTTCCTTGATGAAGCTGAGCAGTCCCATGATCGCACCTCCGGCTTGACGTCCGTATGACGTACCGTACAAAGCATAAGCCCGGTCGCAGTGCGGCCGCCACTATCCTTTGGTGCAACGGAGCCACCCCTCAGGCCGTCGCACAAGACAGCGCGTCGACCTGGCAATCCCGCGCGCGGGTGGATTTTCGAGCTTTGCTCCCCGGGCAGCTTGATCGCGGCAACATGGCGCCCAGGGCGTACCCAGGTCGCTGATCGGCCTGCGGAAACGATTGCCCCGCCCCCGACCGTGTCCTTAAGATGGCGGCGCCCGTGACCACGCTTGCGCACCCAGATGATCCGCACCGATCGCTCTCCGCTGCCGGAGGAAGATGCCACGGTGCTGGCTCTCGGGGCGGCCGACGTGCGGGAGATGCTCGCGCTCGTCGAGCTCACCAAGCCCGGTCCTTTCCGGACACGCACGATCGAGCTTGGAAATTACATCGGCATCCGCGAGAGCGGCCAGCTCGTCGCAATGGCGGGCGAGCGCATGTGGGTCGACGCCTTTCGCGAGCTGAGCGCAGTGTGCACGCACCCCGATGCTCAGGGACGCGGCTACGCGAAGGCGCTGATCGCCCGTGTGGTGAACCGCATGCTGCGCGCGGGCGAGACGCCGTTTCTCAACGTCGAGAACAGCAAGACGCGCGTGGTCGAGCTGTATTCGGGACTGGGATTCACCGTGCGGACTGAATACCCGCTGCTGCACGCCAGGCGGATCGCCTAGCGTGTGCCCCATTCCAGTTTGAAGAGCGAGCCCGAAGCGCAGCGGCAGCCGCTGCCGGCGACTACCAGCACTGGTCCATGGGCGCTGTGCCCGTGATCCCCTTGTTTCCCTGATCGTCGTACGTCAGAGCGCCGCATGTATCTCCGACTTGCGCACCGGCCGGTGTCGCCTTGAGCTTGTAGGAAGTAGCCCCGAGGTTGGCAAACGACAGCGTGTAGTAACCGTTCTGCGTCGAGCTCGGGTAGACGCCCCCCGAGCCCAGCGTAGCGGTCGCATACGTTCCGCGCTCGGTGAAGTAGCGTTCCATCTGTCCGGCGGCTCCGACCAGTGCCGACTTGGCGTCCGACCGGCGCGTCTTGTGGATCTGGTTCTGATAGCTCGGGAGGGCGATCGCGGCCAGGACGCCCACGATCACGACGGCAATGAGTAGCTCCAGGAGAGTGAAGCCGCGGTTACGCATGGCAGCAGTCCCTCACTCGAGGTAGATCACGGCGACGCGCCGGTGGAGGCGATCGCGCGGGTCGAGCGTGAAGCGCACAGACGCGCCCTTGCGCAGGCTAGACAGGCTCGCCGGCTTCCCGTCGCGGCCGAAGACTTTGACGCGCTTCGGGTCGAACGTCATGCCCTGGCCGTAGACGTGGAACGTACCGCCGGTGATGTTCACTGCCTCCAGGGTGCCGCGCCGCAGTCCGGAGCTGTCGTCGGACTGGGTTGTCGGCGCCTGGACGGGCGCGAACTTCTGGACACCGGGCGCCACAGTTGGTGCCGGCGGCGTCCCCTGAACCGAGATGGCAGCCGCACTACCCGCGAATGCGAAGGGGACGAGAATCAGCATCATCCGTTTCATGTTTCGGCCTTTACTGGATTTGACGCCAGGATTTGCGCCCTTGCGTACCGATACCGGCCGTCTCGCCGATGACGTCGACGCTGCCGGAGGACGTATTGACGTACTTGTTCTCGAACGGCGGCTGGCCGGCGGTGACCGCAGCGCGCAAGAACCCCGCCGCAGCCGGAATGCTAGCGACTGCACGGCCGCTCGTGTTCTCCGTTCCGCCAAGGTAGTTGACCAGATCCGCGTTCGAGATCGTGTCGTCGCTGTTGCTATCGAAGGTCGGCGTGTCGTAGCGGTTGCCTGTCATCACGTCGACTTCCATCACCCAGCCACTGCCCCCGTAGCCGCACGGATCGGTATTGGGGATCAGCGTATTGAAGACCACCCGACCACTACGGATGCTGGGATCGGTCACCATGCGCTCGCCGGAAGTGGGGAGGTTGAGGTACCAGCCGCCCTTCGACGCGTAGTAGTCAGCCGTCGAGATGGTGTTGTCTCCCGTCAGCGCCGCATCGAGCGTCGGTGCGCCGACCGCATGCGTTGTGATGCGATACGTGTTGCCGTCGCTGCCCGTCGCGGTCCCGACGACGTTCTGCCTCACGAGGCTGTTGATCGAAGTGACTGCGGCGCCCTGATCGCGGATGCCATAGAAGGTCTGCTGGTCGGTCGTTCCGTTGTCGCTGTTGTCGATGTAGCGCCCGGTCCCGAACACGACCAGGTAGCCGCCCTGACTGAATTTCGTTACGTCCGGGCGCGTGGTGATCGGCTGCCCGCCGGTCGAGTACAGAGGCGTTCCACCGAAAGCGACATTCCAGGCTCCGGCACTTGAGGAGGTCAGATCGAACTTCCAGAGGTTACCGGCGAGATCGCCGGCGTAGACGAAGTCCGCGATGCCATCCCCATTGGTATCCACCGCGATCGCGCCCGACACGCCGTCCGGGGTCGTCGTCGTTCCCACGTTGGTGTCGATCTTGGCAGTCAGGCCGCCGGTCTCGGCATCGATCACGTAGAGAACCGCGTGACCGGTCGTGCTCACACTGCCGTCGCCGTCCGTATTGTTGTAGCCGTTGCCGACGATGACCGACCAGCGACCATTGTTCGTCTTGACAATCAGCGGCTGCCCGAACACGGAGCCCATATCCACATCGTTGGCGTCGCTGAACTCCCAGCGCACGATGCTGCTCGCCGCACTTTCGGCGAACGTACTGGGGTTCGTTACATCGAGCGCGTAGATGCCCTGCCCACCGCCGGCGAGGGCCCCGGATAGAAGCGTGTGCCAGGAGCTCTGGTAGAACGCATCGCCCACCGTCGGCGATCCGTCGACGTAGTAGTGGTGGGCCGGCGGAGTGCTGGGGTCGGCCGCAAAGCTCTGCGTGGACAGAGCACTCAGGTTCTTGTAGACACTGCTGGGGACGTAGGCGAAGCTCTCCACGCCGGTCCTGGCGTTGAAGGCGTGGAGCATTCCGTCATTGGCGCCAACGTAGATCGTCGGCGTACGGCCGGCGTTGGCCACCGCGAATACGCTGTAGGCGCCCGCTTCCATACTGTCGCTGTACCCGAAATTGGGGGCCGCGACGTAGGTTGGAGCGGAGTGGACGATGTCGCCGAGCTTGCTCGTCGGGCGGCTGCGGAAGGATGGCGTGCACGTGCCGCAGGTTCCCGACTCGTTCGCCGAGTTGCCGCGCAGCCATTGCAAACGCTGCGAACCGAAGCCGTCGGTGTTCCCGGCCATATCCGAATTGAGTACCGTCGACTGCGCCAGGTCCATCTCACTGCTCGTGGGGGCTCCCGGGAAGCTCGCCGGCCAGCGGAACGCGATGCCGCGAGACCCGATCGAGGCCGATGGCTTGTAGGTCAGAATTGTGCGACCCGAACTCCAATTCTGCCCGTTGACGACCTGCCCCGAATCCCAGAGCTGCTGGCCGAGCGAGCCGTCCTGGTTGATGGCATACGAGATCAGCTGTCCCGACCAATCGCCACTGTTGAACCGCGCCTGGTACAGGTTCGTGCTCGTTCCCCACGACCCGGTGTTGAGCGACACCGCCGAGGCCGCAGCGGTCTTCGATTCGATGTCGACGGCGATCGCCTGAAAGGCGCTGGCGAGCGCATCCGCGTTGTTGGCCAGGTACGCCTGGTTCGTGCCGCCCAGGTACGCGATCTGGTTTAGCGTCGCAATCGACCCGGGGTTGGCAACGGTGTCGCCCATTCCGACGACGTAGGATTGGATGTCGTACTGCTTGCCGCCGAAGGACAGACTTCGCAGCGGCGTGACCTGACCGAACACATCCCTGGCCGCCTGCGAGAAGCTCCAAGTCTGCGCCACCGGATCGTAGACGTTCTGCTGCTGCGACAGCGGATACATCGCGTCCCAGCCGGCCATCGACGCGGTCGGGTTGCCGTCGGTCGCGAGCAGGATGAAGTTCCGCTGGCAGGAGAGCGCGATCGGCGACGAACCCCCGGTGAAGTAGCCTTGCGCCGTGGAGAAGCTGCCGGCGAGCGGTGTAAAGACGGCGCTGTTCTTGATGTCCGATCCGTACTGCGTTTCGTTGGCGAGCAGGGTCATCAGGTTCGACAGGTGGCCGGTAGCACCCGAGCTCTTGACGGGCTCGACGACGTTGCCGAACCCGTTCACGTCGGAGTAGAAACCCCAGGCGCGATAGGCGTACAACTGCCGCGTGATGGGAGGATTGTTGGGCAGGTAACCGGCGTCGGTCGGGCTGAAGCCAAAGCACGTCCAGAAATTGGTCATGTTCGCTTCGAAAGCCGCTCCCGGGTTGTGCGTGAACCAGAAGCAGTACGACCCGCCAAGTCCGGCCGTGGTGGCCCAGGCGCCAGAACCGAAATATCCGATGTAGAGCACGTCGTTGATGTCGGGGTCGTCGCTCGCCCGGTCGTAGGTGACGTAGTTGCCGCCGGGCGAAAACGGTTGCGGATTGGGTATGCAGCGGAGCCCGTTGTTGGACGCCGAGACGCCACCGGCGGCGCCGCCCGGTACGCAGTCGTCGGTGAAGACCATCGTCTGGTCGTTGCCGAGCCAGTACGGATACGTCGAGTACAGCCCCGGGCCACTCGTGTAGAACGTCTCGAGCCCCCAGTTGAACAGGGAAGAGAAGGAGTTGATCGTGTTGCGAAGCACGGTGCGGGCAGTGTTGCCGCGCGTCGACGGATCGTCGCCGGCAATCAGCTTGCCCGCCATCGTCCCGTCCATCGACTCCGAGTTGTCGTAGATGACGAGCACGTTGGGCAGCACCCGGTGCGTCAGGAAGAGGGGATACTGTGCGATCGAAAGCGGAGCTGCCTGCGCAGCTTCCATCATCGACGCGACGAGTAACGCGAGAAATGCCTGGCGTAGTGCGCTCATGGGTTATTCACAAGAAATGTCGATTGAAGGACAACGTGCGTTTCCGAACGCGCGCCGGTGGCGAGAACGGTGAGCCGGTACGCCGCACCGCCCGATCCCGGTGCGTTGACGCCGAGGCCAACGCTGTCGCCGGGACTGACGGGCAGGCCGGAGAGCTTTTCGATGACGTAGAGCGGCTGCGCCGCCACATCAGGAAGGGCAGCCGCGCCCGTCTGGCTACCGTAGATGCGCCTCACTTCCGTGTTGCCCCAGTCGATCGCCTTGGAAATGTCGACCGAGAGAGGCGTCGGCCAGGTCGAGGGCGGAGTACAGAATCCGTTGGCACAGGACGACGAGAACACCGTCCCCGACGTGACATTCTTCACCACGTCCGCCTCCGCATCGCGCAGTCCCGCTTCGGCGGCCTGAAATGCGAGGTTGCTGTCCTTCGCATTGCCGGCCATCTTTTCCTGCATCAATGTGTTGTTGAGCACTGCCACACCAATGATGGCGAGCACGAGCAGGAAGATCATCGCCGGGAAGAGCGACATGCCTGTCTGGGTCGCGCGAGAGACCCGCATTGACGCGCGTGAACATGTGAAGTTCATGGCACTCGGTTGCGCAGAGTGATGACCGAGGAAAGGACGCTTCGCAGGCGTCTGTCGGTGGGCGTCGTCGCGGACGAAGATGTGTCAGGAAACGTGTAGGGCTGTGGCGAGGTCGTCATGCCGTCGCGCACGCTGGCGAGCAGCACCTGTGCCTTGACGCTGACCACGTTGCCCCACGTGCCGACGCCGTCGGCTGTCGCATAGCGGTTTGCCGCGTGATCACCGTCGGTGTCTTCACCGAAATAGAGAGCCACGCCGTCGACACCTTCGACCATCTCCTCGGGTTGTGCTTGCCCGTCGTAAGCAGGCACGGCGTTGACCCAGAGCGCATTCGTCCCCGGCTTCCGCGTCGAAGGGCCGACGTAGTATGTCCGCGTCACGAGGCGATAGACCGATGCGTCGGTGCTGAAAACATGGCCAAGGTCGGCCGTGCTGTTTCCCGGAATTGCGCTTCCTCCGGTCACGTGGCCGATGACACCCGAGCCCGCATCGAAGCTGGTCGCATTGAAAATCGCCGCCGCCGAGCAGTCCGCGACAAGCAGGATGTCTCCCGCGGCGAGCGGACTGCCCGCCGCGACCTGCAGATCGCCGGTCGTACCAGCCATCGCTGCAATGAGCTGCACACCCTGGCCGTAGATTTGCCGGATCGTCACGACGTCGGTGTTGGCGCTCGGTGCGGGCGTAAGGGCTGCTATGCTCGAATCAAGAGCGGGGCTCCAGCTGCTGCTGCCACCGTGATAGCCGGCGATGGCGACGTTGAACTGGTACGGGTAGCCCCCGGAGGCAAGCGTCGACACGGGCGTCACGTCGAAGCCATTGCAGCCGCGAAATCCGGCCATGCGCATGTCGCGATCGATCAGATAGATGGCGAAGCGGCCGTTCTCCTGCAGCCGCGAGATCGTGTCGTTGACCCGGCCGACCTGCTTGCTGTTTACATATATGAAGCCGATGATGCTGATGATGAGCATGCTGACGACCGCCCATACCATCAGCTCAACCAACCCCATCCCCCGGTGCCGCCGCATGTTCATGGACGCATCGGGTTGACGAAGGTGTGTTGCGTGCCCTTCTCGGTCCATGTGATCGTGATCGCATAGACGTCGCCGGCACCGTCGCACGCTGCGGATGTGCTCGTGAGGCAAATCTTCCCCGTACCTCCCGGCAGGACCGCGGCAACCTCGGCGTTCCATTCCGCGTAGTCGTTGAGCGCGACCTGCGCCGAGTTGCAGCCGCTGGCGATGCAACCGGGATCCGTCGGGTCGCCGGTCAGATTGTCGTACGCCCCCGCGGCGACGCCGGGGAGGTTCGCCCGCAGCCGATCGGCCATCTGATAGGACAGGTAGACGGCCTTGCTGCGCAACAGCGAGTTGTTCGACGCAGCGAGCCCGCTGAGCTCCAGGCCAGCCAAGCCGATGAAACCGATTGACACCACGAACAGCGAGATCAGCGATTCGATGAGCCCTGCACCTGCTTGAGTTCGTCGGTTCATGATTACCTGCATGGGGCGGTGTTGGGCGCCACGCTGGCGACGTCCGTCAGCCCGTTCGGTTGGATCGTGAGATTGAAGCCCGCGACCGTAGGGTCGGCCGCGCAGACCTTGATGTTGATGGCGCTCGCGGGGGCGAGGAATCCGTCCGGAGTAAACGCAATGCTTGTCGCCGTACCGTCGCCGACCGCGATATTCGTGGGCAGAGCCTCGTGCGTGCGCAGGGTGGATGCGGCATCCGCGTCGCAGGCGCCATCGGCATCCGAATCGACGCACACGCTCCAACCGCCGCCAAATCCGTTTCCGGACACAGGCGCACTTGCGCTGACGAGCACATCGACACCGCGTCGCGAAGCCTCGCTCCGCGCGTAGGCGACATACGCCGCGAATTCGTCCTGAGCCGAATAAACCCGGTTGTTGCTCAGCGTTGCGCTCATCGACACGGCGGCAAGCGCCGAGAGGATCAGCAGCACGGCCAATGTCGCGCAGAGCTCGATCAGCGTGAAGCCGTGGCATGCGATCGTTGCTGCCGGTCGCCATCCGTGTCGTCGGACGATTGACATCTGTTGCTCCTACTCCCTGTCTTTGCCGTTGTACGTCACATGCTGACGTGGGGTGGGAGCGTTCGGCGCGAGTGCCGATTTGCGCTCGAGTCCCCCGGACGTTTTCCAGCAAGGCGTATGCCACTACTTGGCCGCGCGACCTAACGCGGATGAACGGGCACTTGCGCCCGATTTGCGGCGGTGCGTCAGCACGGACCCGCTGCCGAGGCCCTCTTGGAGCGATTAACCCACCCGACGAGCGCCCTTCTGGGGCAGGAATAGCCTTTGCGCGCGGTGGCGGGCGTCGACGTGCCGAACCGTCGGTCCGATCCCAAAGTCTCTCAGCACTAGTCTAAGCACGTCAGGCTACCGGGACGTCCACCAGGGCACGGTTTGGCGGCGAGCGCCTTCTGATCAAGGTAGTGTCGCGTTACGGCGCCGAGCTGCGCGACCATCTGCGACGCAGGCGAGCCCTTGAGGACGGCTCTTTGGGCGGCGAGCCCGAACGCTGCTTGCTCGGCGTCCGAAAGCCACCTCACGCGTTCGGCAGGCACCCGCATCATTTCATCGAAGAGCTCGACCGGCATCGCCATCTCTCGCAGATAGTCCTTGAGCTTGCTCGCGACCGAAGCGTACGCCGCCGAGCGCACCCAATCCTGGTCATCCGCACCCAGCCGCACCGAATACGGCCGATGGATTCCGATCCGCGGGCCGCCGAGGCGCTCTTGCGCGGCGGAGAGAATCAGAACGCACGCGCTCGCGCAATAGACCGGGGACCCGCGGTGCGCAGGCGCGTTGATCGTCGTACCCAGAACGAACGACATCTTGTCGGTGGTCCCCGCCACCGATACCTTGCGGTGTATCAGGCGGCCAATTTCGATTGCGGCATCGAGATCTCCACCGCCGCTATCCAGAAAAACCATGACTTCCGGCGTGCTGGCTTTCTGACGGCTGAGTGCGTTTGAGACGACATGAATATCTGCCTTCGTTATCGTTCCCGAGATCAGCAGGAATGTCGGCGAGCGGGCTTCATCCTCGTGCGCAACGACTACGTCTGCAGCTGCCGAATTTGAGAGAAGGATGAGCGCGCACATCAGCACAAGCTGTACGCTACGCTGCGATCGTCTGATGAGCGATACAACTTCGCGCCGCTTTTGAACCGATCGTTTGGCCGCCGTTGGGCCGGAGTTGACGCTTGAGGGCAATGAAGCTGCGCTGTTTTTTGATAGTTGGCTCATATGCGGAAGCCTTGGCAAGGCGCGTGCCAGCGCGGCAAACGTTTGCAAGGCTCGCAGACACGCTCAATCTCAGCGTGCTTCGCCTCGCCGCGCTATCCCAAGCGCTCGAGATGCGCTTCGATCACGGGTGGAGGGCGCGCTGAGACATGAAGAGTCTCCAGCGAGGAGCGGGTGCTTATGGAAACCCTCGGCAGGCCGCGCCTAGGGCCGGTCTCGCGACCCCAGCCACACGTTGCCTGCGGCGCCGTAGGCCGCGTTCACCAGCCAAAGGCGCTCGAGGACCGATCCTTTAGGGCTGCGGGGACTTCAGCCCCTGCACGCGGTAGGAGATGATGGGACGGTGGAAGCCTTTGAGACGCAGGACCTGTTCTTCGTCCAGCTCCGCGAACGATTCCACTCCCACACGGACTTTCTGCGAGATCAGGATCTGGTTCGCCGCCGCTTCGCCGCACAAGCGCGCGGCCAGATTCGTGACGCTGCCGATTGCGCTGTAGTCCCAGCGCTGCTCGAAACCGATGGCGCCGATCGTCGCGAAGCCCTGCGCGATGCCGATCCCGAGTCCCAGGTCGTAGCCGCGCCGGCTCCAGTCGACGGACATTTCCTTCACGCACTCGCGGATCGCCAGTGACATGCGCACCGCGCGCTCGGCGGGATTGGGAACCGGAATCGGATCGTTGAACAGCACCGTGATGCCGTCGCCAGTGAAATGCTCGAGCGTCCCCTCGTACTGCAGGATGAGCTTGCCGGTCGCCTGATGGTACTCGCGCAAGACACCCATCACCTCCTCCGGCTCAGCGATCTCGGCGAATGCCGTGAAACCGCGCAGGTCGAGATACACGACGGTGATCTCGCGGCGGTGGCTCTTGAGCGGATCCTCTGTCCCGCCGCTCACGATGAGTTCCGCGAGCTGCGGCGAGAAGAAGCGGCGCAGGCGCCCCACGCGCTCGAGCTCCGCCACCTGCTCCGAGACGCGCCGTTCGAGGGAAGCGTTCCATTGACTCACCTCAGCCGCGAGCGCCTCGGTCTGATCGTGCAGCTGTTTGATCCTGAGCATCGAGCGCACGCGTGCGGCAAGTGCAGCGTGGTCCACCGGCTTCGTCAGGTATTCATCACCGCCGGCCTCGAGCCCCGCCACGATGTCCTTCGAGTCGGCCATCGCGGTGACCAGGACTATCGGTGTGAACGGAAAGCTCGGATCCGCGCGCAGCCGCCGACAGACCTCGAAGCCGTCGAGCTTGGGCATCATCACATCGAGCAGAATGAGATCCGGTGTGTGCTGCTTGGCGGCGGCCAGCGCCTCCTCCCCGTCGCTGGCGGTGATCACTTCGTAGCCCTCAGCGGCGAGCCGCGTCTGCAGGACCTTGACGTTCGTCGGATTGTCGTCGACGATGAGGATTCGAGCGGGTGTTCTCATCGACCTCGCCCCAGGGAAGCTGAGGAATATACGGACTTGACCGGAGATGCACAAGAACACCAGGGCGCCTGACGAGGCACGCGTCTCATTCGGAGGTCCGTCTTCAGTGGAGCACGAGCACATCGAAATCGAACAGCTCGCTGCCCTTGTTCAGAGTCACACGCCCGTGCGCAGACTGGTGCGCTGGGTGGCGGGAATCCGCGCCTCGGTCCACACCAAGCTGCTCGCTGCGTTCCTGGTCGTTACACTGCTGTTCATCACGATGGCCGTCGTCAGTCTCCTGACGCTCGTGCGGACCACTCGCCTGGCGCAGTCACTCGACGATGCCCACGAGCAGGTCAGCTGGGCGCAGCAGAGCGAGCAGGCCCTGGCGAGGCAGATGCACTACACCGATCTCGCTCTGCTCTCCCAGGACGAGACGGCGATCGGCAAGATCCTGCGCGAGAACAATCGCTTCAACGACATGCTCGCCAAGCTGGAGGCGGCGGGCAGCGCCGAGAAGGGTCTTCTCGAGCAGATCCGCTCGTCGCAGGACGAGGCGATGGAGGTCGTCGCCGACATCGCGAACGGCATCCGCGATCGCAGGCTCAGTTCGGTGACCGGCGACCTCGTGCGACGTCAGGAGCGGCTGGACGGCGAAATCTCCACGCGGGTCGGAGTGCTGGTCAGCGCACAGCAGGAACGGATGACCCGGTTGCGCGACAGCGTGGCGGACGAGAACCGCAGGTCGCTGGTTCTGACCGCGGCGTTCGCGATTACCGCGATCGTGCTCGCGCTATTCTGCGGGTTCGTGATCTCCTGGTCGCTGATTCTGCCCATACGCGAGGCGCAGAGGTTCCTGGACCAGGTCGCCGCCGGCCGCTTCAGCGGGCGCGTCAGGGTGCCCAACCGCGACGAGCTGGGCGCTCTCGCCGATCGCATGAATCACATGGCCCAGGAACTGCAGCGCTTCGACGTGGAGCAGCGCCGGGCCGCAGCCGAGCTCAGCCGCCTGAACGATCAGCTCGCGCAGGCGAGCAAAGCGAAATCCGAGTTCCTGGCCAACATGAGCCATGAGCTGCGCACGCCGATGAACGCGATCCTCGGGTTCGCCGAGATGCTGATCGACGGTCTCTACGGCAACGTCCCACCCGAGATCAAGGAGCCGCTCGCGGACATCCAGGTCAACGGCAGGCACCTGCTGCGCCTGATCAACGACGTTCTGGACCTGTCCAAGATCGAGGCTGGACGAATGGAGCTGGCCCTTGGAGAATATTCGGTGCGCGACGTGATCGACACCGCCTATGTTTCGCTGCGCTCGCTGGCCGCGGAAAAGGGGCTGGAGTTCACTACCAGCGTCCCGGACGGCCTGCCGGTCGCGCACGGCGACAACAGGCGCCTGACGCAGTGCCTGATGAACCTCGCCGGTAATGCGCTCAAGTTCACGCGGCAGGGGCGGGTCGAGATCGGCGTGGAGCGCAAGGGCGACGAGCTGGTCTACCGGGTATCGGACACCGGCATCGGCATACCCAAGGAGGAGCTCGAAAACGTGTTCAAGGAATTCCGCCAGGTCGACTCCACCGTCACTCGCGAGTTCGGTGGGACAGGGCTCGGGTTGAGCATCACGAAGAAGTTCGTCGAGATGCATGGCGGTCGTATCTGGGCTGAGAGCGAGCTCGGGAAGGGCTGCACCTTCTACTTCTCGCTCCCGCTGCGCGCGAAGCTGTGAGGGGCCATGAGCGACAAGACTGTTCTGTACGTCGAGGATAACGAGTACAACCGGAAGATCGTGCGCCAGCTCTTCAGCCGCACGCGCTACCGGCTGATCGAGGCGATGGACGGCGAGGAAGGCATCGCCGCGGCGCAACGCGAGTTGCCGAACCTCATCCTGATGGATGTGCAGCTGCCCAAGGTGTCGGGGCTCGATGCAACTCGCACGCTCAAGGCAGACGCGCGCACGAAAGGCATCCCGATCATCGTGATCACGTCGTTCGCGCTGAGCGGGGACCGGGAGAAGGCGGCGGAGGCAGGCGCCAGCAGCTATCTCGCCAAGCCGTACAGCCCGCGCGAGCTGCTCGAGCTCGTTCGCCAGTATCTCCCGGAAGAGTAACCAGGCCAAGCGGAGGGAAGCGATGAAGACAAGCTATCGGATTCCGGCGGGCATGGCTGCAGCCGTGCTCCTCGGCTGCCTCGGTGTCGGCGCTGCTCCGGCGCGTGCGGCCGGCGAGCAGGCGGAGCAGTTCACGCCGGAGTTCCGCAACGTCCACACGAGCGTCGACGCCAAGCACACGCCGAAGATCGACGCCCCGGCTTCCGTCAAGCGGGGTGAGTGGTTCAAGGTGACCGTCAGCGTCGGCGTGGGCGGAGAGCATCCTTCGCTGCAGGAGCATTTCGTGCGCTATATCGCGCTCTACAAGGATAGCGTCGAGATCGCGCGTGCGTACCTGCACCCGGTCTACTCGGCGCCGGTGGTGACGTTCACCGTGTCGCTCGACGAAGGCGGGATGCTGCGCGCGCTGGAAGAACCCACGCACTCCGCCGCGTGGGAGGCAACGAAGAAGATCGAAGTGCTTCCCTGAGCCGACGCTCAGGGGGCGGATTTCATCTCGACGGTGAGCTTGGCCTCCTGCTGGCCGGTCACCGTCGCGCTCGCCTGGACCGTGCCCAGGCGCTCGTGCCAAACACTGAGCTTGTACGTCCCGGGCGGCAGGTTGTCGAACGAGAACTGCCCGTCCGCGCCGGTCACCGCGTAGAACGAGTGCGCCGCGACGACGACCCACGCCTGCATCCAAGCGTGCAGATCGCAGTTGATGCGTACGATCTCCGGCTTCTCGAAGGTAATCGGAATCGTCCGGCTCTTGGGCTGCGTGCGGTTGACTGGCGGGTTGATCTTCGGCGTCGTATGAATGTTGTGCAGCAGGCGGTCGCTGTTGAGGAAATCGACCGTGCCGCCGGCCGGCACGATCACGATGTGGGGAACGAACTCGCACTTGCTCTGATCCATCTCTACCTTGTCGGGCAGCGCCGGGGCCTTGCCCACGGGCGGATTGTCGATCCACACGACGGCGTTCTTCAGCTCCTTCTGGGGCGAGAGCAGCAGGTCGTCCGGGTCCTTGGCCGTCCCGCATACGTACTGATCGATGGTGACGTCAACCTTCTTGGGGGCAGGTACGGCGCCGGCGAGGACCACCTTGCCCTTGATGGAGCCGCACAGGGCGACCCCTGGCGCGAGGAGCAGCGCTGCCAGCAGCACCGACATCCCTGGAGCAACGCGCATCCCCTTCATCGAAGACTCCGCTTTCGAAACGCAGGTCTGCCGGCGCTGAGACGCGCGACCCGCAAAGGCAAGCATCAAGGCGGTTTGAGGGTAATCCGGGCGCCGACCGCGGTCAAGAATGCCCCGCGGTTGTCGATGCGCTCGGTCGAGCTTGGGTAGAATCGCCCGCGCATGCCCCGTGACGGCCGCCCTGCGGAGGTCTTGTCGTGCGCCGACTGATCGAGCCGGCCCGGTTCGCCCTCGTGGGCGGCATGGGCTTCCTCATCGATGGAGCCATCCTTTCCGGCACCCTCCACTTCTTTCCGACCGCGGTTCTCGCAGCCCGCGTTCCCTCGTTCCTCGTGGCCGCCACTGCGACCTGGTGGCTGCACCGCAGGTTCACCTTCCGGGAAACCGGGGCGCATCGGCCCAAGGCTGCGCAATGGGCTTCCTTCATCGCGACCAACGGCGTCGGCAACCTCATCAATCTTCTCGTCTACGGTCTGCTCGTCACTGTGGGCGACTGGCGCCCGCTTCTTGCGCTGGCGGCAGCGTCGATCGTGGCGATGTTCTTCAATTACTCGGTATCTCGCTTCATCGTGTTCCGCGCAAGGCCCAGGCCAGACCCCTAGCCGCGAAGGGGCGCACTCGGCGACAAGTCGGACAGGGGTGCCGCGCTAGCGAGTCACCGCAGTCCGTTCAGCGAGCTCGCCGAATCAGTCGAGCGCCGTGCGCAGCAGCCGCGGCTCGACCTTGAACGCCGTATAGCCCCCGGGCGTGGGGCCGGGTGCCGCGAGCGCTGCAGAGGCCGCGAAGGCGAGCGTGAGCAGTACGATTCTCTCGCAGTCGTCTCAGTTCATCGCCAATCGCCGTTCCGGAGAGGTTGAGGCCCCTACGAGCGAGCCGGGAGCAAACTATACTAACGCAGCGCCGAGAATGAGAAGTCACGGGCCGAGCAGGGCCCGGGGGCCGCCGTCCGTGCGCATCGATCAGGGAACGCCAAAGTGAAGAGTGTGCTTGTCGTTGGCTCGCAAAAGACGGGGACGACGATCGTGGCTACGGTCGTGCAGCACTCGCTGGGAGGGGGGCGTTTCTACGTCGAGCCGAGAAGCGTGGCTTTTTTCGAGAAGGCGGGTCTAAGCGCGAGCCCCGACCCTGTGGTCATCAAGATCCTGTACGAGCATTGGATGCAGAAACAGTCCCTGCTGACCGGCATCGTCCGCGGTGAAACGGGGTTTCGCCCGGACAGGACCGTGGCGATCGTGCGTGATCCGCGCGACGGAATGATCAGTGCAATTATGTACAGCGCCTACGAGCGCGTTCTCGAAGGTGCCAGCCGGGAGCAGGTCAGCGAGTGGGTGGGGATGGTCCGCGACAAGGAGGCTGATCCCGAAAAGTACTCTGTCACCCACCTGACCGAAGGCCATAACAGGATCTTCCGTGTCGAGTACACGCCTGCATCATTCCTGGAAACGTTTGCGAGCTACTCGGCGTGGCTCGCTCGCAACCGAGCGCATTTTTACCTGCTGCGCTACGAAGACTTCGTCGCGGGGAACACTGCGGCTCTGTCAGCCTGCCTCGGCCGCGAAGTAGCCAGCAACCGTGACATGCACCCGGAGTTCCAGCGCCTTGCGCGGACGAAACAGTCAGGCAACTGGCGCAAGATGATGCTGGACGAGGACGTAGCCTTCGTGAGACAGCGCTACGCCGGCGCGCTCGCGGCCTTTGGATATGACGACTGGCAGGCCGAGCCTCAGCGAACCGATCCGGCAGTCGGTTCCGATTACATCATCCGCATTACAGAAGAGGCGTTCAGGCTCAGAAGCCAGGGCATGCCCTCTGCGCCCGCAGCACACGCTTGAGCAGGCGGAGTCGATTCGGCAGCGCGCTCGCCGCCCGAGGCTACAGCGACTCGGATATCCACCCTGCAGGATCCAATATCCGCTAGACGACGACCCGCGGCGTCGCGACCGCGTCGTCAACCGCAGGCGCCGCCGAGCAGCCCGGTCTTGACCTCCGCGTTCGGTGGCGTTGGCCCCAGCCAGATCGACAGAAAGGCCTTGCCGAAGTCGTCGCCCTTGATCGTTCCCTTGACGGTGCCGTTGACGGCGACCTGCACGCCGGTTCCCGGCTTCACGATGAAGCTCAGGCGCTGCCCTGTCTTCACGTCGGCCATCCAACTGTTCAGCGTCGCGATGCGATCCTTGAGAGCAGGCAGCTCGGCTTTCGAATTGGCGGCGAAGCCTTCGTCCCAGCCCTTCGTGATGTCCGACGCGCCGACGTCGCGTACGAATTGCAGGATGAGCTCGGTCGGCGTGGTTGCGCCGAGGATTGCACCCGGATCGGTCGAGGTCTTCGCGACGTAAAGCGCTGCCACGTAGACCTTGACCTTGAGGAACGTCGCGAGGCGCAGCCCCAAGCCGTTCAGCATGAGGGTGGTCCCCTCCACCTGCGTCTGCTCCGGAAAGCTAACGCCCTGGCACTCCTTCCCCTGCGCGGCTCCGCTGACCAGCGCAGCCACAGTCGCAACGAGCAGCAGCTTGCGTCGCATTGCATTCTCCTTCGGGTGGCACGTCAGAAGCGACCCCTCCCCCTATGCCGCAATTTCCATCTTACACCCCTCCGTCGCGATGCAAGCCATGAACCTCGCTCGGGCGCAAAATCGTATCAGGTCGGCATGAACCGGCGCGCTCGCGCGATCGCAAAAAGCACCAGGCCCGATCCGAGGCAGGCCGGGACCGCACTCCATAACCATCCCTCGGCCCCCGTGAGAACAAAGGCCGTCACGGGCGCAATCCCGCTTGCGGCCGCCACGCCGAGAACGACTACGGCCCATCGGGCGCTCACGCCGTCGCGACCGCCCGTTCGCCAGATGATCGGCCCCACGATAAGCGGCGCGAGCGACAGTTGCGCGCACGAGGATGCGAGCAGCACGGCCAGAAACGCGTTGCGCGCGGAGCCGTCTTCGATGAATAGTTCGGCGACGCAGAATGCGGTGGCGAATGCAACGCACAGCCCGGCACCCGCGACAAGCGTTTGCCGGGTCGCGGTCGCCTCGTCGCGCTGCCCCGGCGCGAGCCGGGGAGACAGCGCCGGCAACAGATCGTAGCGAATCGTGCACAGAGCCGCCGAAAACATGCCGCTCAGGGTCGATAGCGCCGCCGCGCCCACGAAGATCAGCAGCAGCGAGAAGGCGACGCCGGCGCCGCTGAAGCGGTTGGAACCGAGGTGCACAGCGAGGCCGTGAATGTCTCTCGCTCCGGTCGGCAGTTCCATCGCCGCGACGGCGATGGCGCCGATGAGGCCCATGAGGAGCCAACCGAGGGAGCCCTCCAGAGCGTAGATTCGATAGATCCCTTGCAGTGCGACGGACGCCTTGCCGGGTCCCGGCCCGTCCTGGTCCTTTCGCGCCGCTGCGAGCCGTTGCCAGTTCACAACGTCGACGAGCGGCTGCAGCAGCGGCACGAGGCACAGCGTGAGCAACGCCGCGGCGGAGAGCTTCGTTCCTGTCGACAACGCCGTGAGGGCGGCGCGCGCGACAAGCGAAACGCCCTCGCCGTGGAACCCGATGAGCGCGAGCGCGATGATCAGCGCGAGCAGAACCGACAGGGTCACGTTGAAGAGCTTGCCAAACCGACTGAGCGCCCGCGCGCCCCGGGACGCATCGCGCGCGCCAGGGCCGGAGGCCACGGTCGCGATGACGTCGGTATCGACGTACTTCGTGCGCCGGTAGCCGAGCATCGCCCCGCAGCAGAGCGCCGCTGCCGCGATCGCGAAGCTGCCGTAGGGGGGCAGCGCTCCACGGGCCGAGACGTGCAGATACAGAAGAATGAGGGCGGCGCCGAGCAGCCCGAACCACACCATGCCGAGCTGCAACTGGGAGGACTGCATGACTCCGGAATGGCCGGAAGGAACGGCGTGCAGCAGCATCAGGACCACAGTCGCGATCGCGAGGAGGCAGATCGTTGCCGCGCCGCTTGGCAGGACAGGTCGGAGGAACGCTGCCGCGGCTAGCGCTTCGCAGATGAGAAAGCCGAGAAGCGCAAAAACGGTGAGGCCCGCCGCGAGCACGTGCACCCGCGGGTCGCCGCCGTGCTGGTTCGCGAGGAACGCGGCGACCGTGACGGATCGCTCGCGACTCAGCGCATCGTCGATGAATTCAAGCCGCGGCCGAGCGAGGAAATAGATCAAGCGGATGCCCAGCCCGAAGCACGCGGAAGCGATCAGGAGCGCCCAAAGATCGCCGCTCGCCCCCCACGCGAAGAGCAGACCGAAGGTCGACATCCGCAGACCGTAGGCAACCGACGAATTCCGGACCACCTCGGGGCGCGTGCGGCCCGCAGAGACGAAGTAGTCCTGCGCGCGCTCCCACGTCCGGCGCCGCAGCATCCATGCCGGCGCGAGGCAGATTCCCAGCGCGAGCGCTGCCGGAAGGAGAGCGGCGAGCGACATGTCACATGGGCTCGGCCCGCGATCTAGCGCACCACCGCGGTGATCGCGTTCACGACCTCAGCCTGGATCCTCGAGTTCTTGTCGATGTTGATGTGGAAGATGCCTACGTCGCTGCCCAGATCGATGTTGGAAAGCTCGCCCTTGAAGTCGGGATCGCCCGTGAGCGGCGAGCCCCAGCCATCGGCCTGGTAGTAGTTGATCGCGCGCACGACGTTGGAGGGCACAGGGTCCTGCTTGAATGGGGAAAGCGTGATCAGCAGATCGACCTGGATGTTGTGGGGCTGAAGTGAGCGTGCCATATCGATGATGTTGTTTGCGCCTTGCGAGTGCCCGACGAGCACGACGGGCTTGCGCTTCCCTGCGGCGCGCTCCTCGATGATCTTGGCCGCGGCCTGCTTCCAGGCCAGGTGCCCGATCGCTTCCGCTCGGACGCCCCTCTTCCGGAGTTCTTCGGCCATGCTATCCATTCCCGTCGAGAACACTCCGAACCAGCCGCGGAGCAGATACACGTCGGTTTCGGTCTCGGCGATGATTTGCCCTCGAACCGGGAGCGGCCCTCCCAGAAGAAAGAGCAAAAGCAACGAAAGGCCGCGTGCAGAGCGTTGGACGACGCGCCGTTGCACGGTCGGCACCCCCCTCCTTCCGCGCAGGTCGGCGCCGCAACGCGAGATCATGCGGGCTCCATGCCATGGCGGCGCTTCGCCGCATTCCCCGCCGGCGATGCAAGAAAGGCGAGCAGCGCTCCGGCAGCCGCCTGTCGAAGCGATACGCTGCAGATCGCAGCCGAGAATGTCGTGACTAGTTGGATCTCAGGCGGCAGCGGCCCGACGACGGCGATGCCGGGCAGATGCACGAGCTCGCTCAACTGCTGGAAGCCCAGCTCCACCTCGCCGCGTGCAATGAGGGTGCCCACGGGCACGCCAGGCTGCGCCTGCACGAGGCGCGGCGCGATCGTCGCGGCGATGCCCCAGCGTTCGAACAGGCGCGCAACCCAGACGCCGCTCGGGCCGGTCGAATAGCCGACGCTGCGAGCAGCCAACACCGCCTGCCGGACGCGATTCTCGTCGCTGACGTCCGGCCGAGGCGCCGATGCGCCCACGGCGACGGCCACGCCCGAACGCGCGATGGCGACGCGACTGTCTCCAAGGACGTGCCCGCTCCCGGCGAGCTTCCCGATCGCGTCGGCGGCGAGAACCACGAAGTCGAATGCTTCGCCGGCCTGGACGCGCCGCGCGGCGTCGACCCCTCCGACCGACTCGACCGCCACGCGCTGCCCCGATTCCCTCAGGTACGCGTCGGCCAGCTCGCCGAGCACGTGCTGCGTCGCGATCGAAGAGATGCCGCTGATCGGCATGCCTCCCGCTGGCTCGATGGCCATGTCCGCTTCTCAGTCGATGTATTTCAGTCCCGCGTTCCTGAGCGGCTCGCGCATGTTGTACATGTCCAGGCCGAGCACGCCGGCGGCGAGCTTGGAGCGCTTCTCATCCTCGCTCGCCTGCCGTGCGGTCGCCGCTGCGAGCGTCTTATGCGCCATTGCGGCGGGCACGACCGCCACGCCATCGTCGTCGGCCACGATGATATCGCCAGGCGTCACCAGCGCTCCCGCGCACACGACCGGGATGTTGACGGACCCCAGCGTCGACTTGACCGTGCCCTTGGCGGAGATCGCCTTGCTCCACACGGGGAAGCTCATCTCGGTCAGCGCGCGCACGTCGCGCACGCCGGCATCGATGATGAGCGCCTGTGCACCGCGGGCCTTGAAGCTCGTCGCGAGCAGCTCGCCGAAATAGCCGTCGGTGCAGTCGGCCGTGACGGCCGCCACGACGACGTCGCTCTGCCCGATCTGCTCAACCACGACGTGCAGCATCCAGTTGTCGCCCGGGTGCAACAGGACGGTCACCGCCGTGCCCGACGCTTGCGCGCCCGCGTAGATGGGACGCATGTAGGGTTTGAGAAGCCCTGCGCGGCCCATCGCCTCGTGGACCGTCGCCGTGCCCAGCGCGCCCAGCTTGGCAGCCACGTCGCGGTCCGCCCGACGGATGTTGCGATACACGACCCCGAGCTCGTACATGGTCAGCGTCCTTTGGCCTTCAGTGCGGCGTCGCAGCGAGGATAGATGCGCCGTGCGTTGCCTTCGAAGATCTTCTGCCGCGCCAGTGGATCGATCTTCGCCGCCTCGATGTAGCGCCGCGTGTCATCGTAATGGTGGCCGGTGGTCGGGTCGACGCCGCGCACCGCGCCGATCATCTCGCTCGCGAACAGGATGTTGTCGATGGGAATGACCCGCGTGAGCAGATCGATGCCGGGCTGGTGATAGACGCAGGTGTCGAAGAAGACGTTGCCGAGCAGGTGCTCCTGCAGCAGCGGCTTCTTCAACTCCTGCGCGAGGCCCCGGAACCGCCCCCAGTGATAAGGCACCGCGCCGCCGCCGTGCGGGATCACGAAGCGCAGCGCCGGAAAATCCTTGAACAGGTCGCCCGTGACGCACTGCATGAACGCGGTCGTGTCAGCGTTGAGGTAGTGCGCTCCGGTGGTGTGAAAGCACGCGTTGCAGCTCGTGCTCACGTGGATCATCGCCGGGATGTCGTGTTCGACCATCTTCTCGTAGAGCGGATACCAGTGGCGATCCGTGAGCGGGGGCTCCTTCCAGTGGCCGCCCGACGGGTCGGGATTGAGGTTGATCGCGACGAACCCGTACTCCTTCACGCACTTCTCCAGCTCCGGAATGCACGTTCCGGGATTAACGCCAGGCGACTGCGGGAGCATGGCCGCGCCGATGAAGTTGTCGGGAAACAGCCGGCTCACGCGGTAGATGAGCTCGTTGCAGATCGCAGCCCAGGCCGCGCTCACGTTGAAATCGCCTACGTGGTGCGCCATGAAGCTCGCGCGCGGGCTGAAGATGGTGAGATCGGAGCCGCGCTCGCGCATGAAGCGCAACTGGTTCGTCTCGATCGACTCGCGCAGCTCGTCGTCGCTGATCCTGAGCTCGGAGGCCCGGGGGCTCAGGGCCGGATCCTTGATGCCGGCGATCTGCCGGTTGCGCCAATCTTCCAGGGCCTTGGGCGCCGTCGTGTAGTGACCGTGGCAGTCGATGATCATGGCGAAGTCGCGGCGAGCTCTCGGCGGATGGGCGCCATCAGCTCGACCGTGCCGGAGCCTTCGCCTGATCCCAGGCGAGATTTCCGGCTTCCTTGCCCGCGACCGAGTACAGCGCTCCGGGGGCGTTACGCGTGCGCTGGAAGTCTTCGAGCGATTGACCGCGCATCGCGGCGTAGATGTGCAGGTTCGACACGCCCGTCACGGCGCCAAGCTTCTCGAGCATGAAAAAGATCGCGCCGTAATGCATGAGCCCGCGCCAGTCGCGCCGGCGGACGAGATCACGCTCCTCCTCGGTGAGCCCGGCCGCCTCGAAGCTTGTCTCGGGATTACGCAGAAACGCCTCGCGATGCGCGGGCTCGACCATCCGGTGCAGGTAGTCGTTGAGCCGGAACGCCTTCACGCTTCGCTCGAGCGTGAACGGATACGAGCCCTCCACGGTCTCCGCCCCTGCCAGCTCGCGGTCGACGCGCTGGCGCTGGCGCTCGACCATGCCGGGGGTGGGCGCCTCCTCGGCTCCCTCGTAGATCGCGGTGGCGATGCCGGTCATCGACGGCAGGTAATAGCTCCGGAACTTGCACTGGACGCTCGCCGGGAGCGCGCCGCGCATGGTGAGCCACATGACGACCTCGGAGCCTTCGAATCCGCCGAGCCTCGCGTACTCGGCGATGGTCATCTCAGCGAGCCTTTCCGGATCGCGCTCGAAGAGATCGAGGAAACGGCTGTCCCATTCCGGGTTGTTGAACCCGGCACGCTCGCCGTGCACCTGGTGCGACAGACCACCCGTGGCGGCGATCGCCACCTTGAGATCCTCGGGATAACTCTCGATGGCGCGACGCAGCGCCTGCCCGAGTTTGTAGAAACGCCGCGCGCTCGGGATGGGAAACTGGAGCACCCCCATCTGCAGCGGCACGAGGCGCACCGGCCAGTCAGGCTCGTGCGGGCAGAGCACCGAGAGCGGCGAGAAGCAACCGTGGTCGAGCGCCCTGTCCTGGAAGAACGACATGTCGAACTCGTCGGCCATCAGCGAGTGGCCGATGTGCGCGGCTAGCTGCGGATGGCCTTTCACCGCGGGCAGGTCGCGCGGGCCGGCGCCCTCATCGGCCACGCGCCACTGCGGGCCCACGCCGAGCGCGAACGCCGAGTAGTGATCGAAGAAGAAGGAGGTCACGTGATCGTTGTAGATCAGGACCAGCACGTCGGGGCGTTTCTCGGCGAGCCAGGCGGCCAGCGGCGCGAAGTTCTCGAAGATCGGCTTCCAGACGGGATCGTCACGCTTGTTCCTGTCGTAAGCGAAGCCGATGGTCGGCGTGTGCGACGCGGCGATGCCGCCGATGATGCGTGCCATGCCTATGCTCCTCCGCAGAAGGGATCAGGGCGAAGGGGACCACGTTTCGCGCGAAGCCCCTGCGCCTTCAATGAGGACGTGCCGCCCGCGGCCGCGCGCGTCCCCTTTCTCACGACGCGAACCCCAGCAGCTCGCTCGGCGTGTCCACCAGAAGCCTACGGCGGGCGGAGGCGTCCGGGAAGAGGGCGAGCACCAGCTTGAGCAGCACGCCGTAGTCGACGCGCGCCGGTGCGCGCAGATAGGGCCAGTCCGACGCCCAAAGGCAATGATCGAGCCCGAAGGCGCCGATCAACGCCTCCACGAAGGGCCACGCATCCTTGTGGGGTGCCGGCTCGCGCGAGAACTTCACCAGGCCCGAGAGCTTGACGAAGGCGCGCCGGGTGCCGCCGAGCTCGAGCAGGGCTCGGAAGCCCGCCTGGTCGAGGCCCCGATCGACGGTAGGACGCCCGCAATGGTCGACGAGCACCCGCACGCCGGAACCCGTGAGGAGCGGCATCATCGGCACGAGCTGATCGTGCTCGACCTGAATGTCCACGAACATCTCCAGCGCCTCGAGTCTCTCGAGCAGTGGCTGGGCGGCACGGTAATAGTCGACACCGTAGTGCGTCACGTTCCACGCCACGCCGAGGACTCCCTTGCTCTTGAGCTGCCCCAGCTCGTCGATGCTCGCATCGTTGCGAACCACCGCGATGCCCTTGTAGCGACCGTCGCCGCGGGCGATCGTGTCGAGCATGCACGAATTGTCGAGGCCATAGCCGGAGTTGGGCCCGACGAGCAGTGCGTGCTGCGTGCCGTAGGCTTCCATCACTTGCGCAAGCTGCGCCGGCGTTCCCATCTCCTGACCCGTCGGGGCGTAGTGCGTGTCTGCACGGTAGGGGAAGCGCGCGGGATCAAGCACGTGCACATGGCAATCGATCTTCGGCTCGTCGAAGATGCGAACGTTCACGGCGCAGGCGCCTAGAAAGTAGCCGCGATCGCCTGCTTCAACGCGGGTGTGATCTCGGGCATGACGCCGAACCACGCATTGAACGCGGGGCGCGCCTGGTTGAGGAGCAGCCCGAGACCGTTGACGGTTACGTTGCCACGCTGGCGCGCCGCGGCCAGCAGCGGCGTCTCGGGCGGGACGTAGATGAGGTCGCCGACCAGCGCGCCCCTCGGAAGGCGATCGAGCGCGATCTCCAGCGGTGGCTTGCCTGCCGAGCCGAGGCTGGTCGCGTTGGCGAGAAGCGCGACCCCGTCGAGCGCCTCCTCGCGCCGCTCCCAGGGCAGCACCTTCACCACCGAACCGACGGCTGCGGCGATGTCCTGCGCCTTGTCCGGCGTACGGTTGGCCAGCCGGATCTCCTTCGCCCCCTGCGCCGCGAGGCTAGCAACCACGGCGCACGCGGCACCGCCCGCGCCCAACACGAGGATCGGGCCGCTGTCGGGTTGCCATTTCGGGTCGACGTCGCGCAGGCTCTGGATGAAGCCGTTGCCGTCGTTGTTGAAACCGCTCAGCGTCCCGTCCTTCTCCACGACGACCGTGTTGACCGCGCCGATCCGGCGCGCGAGGTCATCGACATGGTCGAGCAGCGGAAAGATCGCCTGCTTGTGCGGCGTAGTGACGTTGCAGCCACGCAGGCCGAGCGCCGCAATGCCGCGCACCGCCGCCTCGAGCTTCTCCGGCGGTACGCCGAACAGGACATACCGCCCGGGAATGCCGTAGTGCGCGAGCCAATGGTTGTGGATCACGGGCGAGCGCGAGTGCGCCACCGGCCACCCGAGGAGGCCCGCGATGCCGAAGGTGTTGGGTTCTGCCATCGTTCGCTTTCTTCTCCTGGGTCCCTACTGGGCCGACGCCGGCGGCAGCACGGCGATGACCTCCTGCTTGCCATTTACGACCTTGGTCATGAAGCTCTCGCGATCGAGATCCCCGTTCTTGTCGAAGCTAACGTCCATGAGCACGCCCGGGTAGTCCTTCGCCGACAGCTTGACGCCGTGCATGGCGCTGGCGAACGCCTTGGGATCGAGTTTGCCAACCTTCTCGGTGACGGCCTTGACGACGTACATCGCCGTGTAGCCCTTGATGCCGTTGTGGTCCGGCTTGTACCCGTACTCCTTCTGGAATTTCTCTGCGAAGGATTTGATCAGAGGATTGGGAGCATCCGCCGTGAGGCCCACGTGCGCGACGGCGCCGTTGGCGGCCTCGCCGGCGAGCTCGATGACCTTCTGGCTGGTGAGCACCGTCTCGCCGACAATCGGCTTGTCGTAACCCTGCTTCCTGAGCTCGCGCAGGCAGCGCGCCGCTTCCTCTTCATTGGTGTAGACAAACAGCGCGTCGGCGTTCGCCTGCTTGACCTTGAGCACCGCGCTTGAAAAATCGAGCTGACCCGGATCGGTCGACACGTCGGCGACGACCTTGACGCCGAGCGGCTCGAGTGCCTTGACGAAAACATCGCGCCCGCCCTTGCCGAAGTCGTTATTGGTGAAGATGATCGCCACGCTCTTCGCTTTCAGGTTGTCCTTCAAATAACGCGCCACCTTCGGCATGGCGGTGGTCTGGGTGAAGGAGGTGCGAAAGATGTAGGGATTGCCCTGCTGCGTGATCGCAGCCGCCTCGCCACCGGTGAAGTTGGGGATCTCCGCGCGCTTGGTCTCCGCCATGCTGACGAGGATCGAGCCGGAGAAGACGGGACCCATCACGACATACGCGCCCTCGTCGATCGCCTTCACCGCCAGCGCCTTGGCGACTTGCGGCTGAGACTGCGTATCGCTTGCCGTGTATTCGACCTTGCGGCCCAGGATACCGCCGGCGGCGTTGATCTCCTTTACCGCCAGCTTGGCGCCGTCGTTGAAGTTGGTACCCGAGGTGGTGCCGGTACCCGACAGCTCGACCAGGCCGAAGATCTTGATCGGCTCCGTCTGCGCGAACAGGGGCTGCGCCGTCGTCAAGCCGAACAGGAAAACTGCAATGCGAGTGATTGAGCGCATGGGGTTCGAGCCTCACTTGGGTTTTCCGCCGTGGAACCCGGCGTCAGGGGCAATTCTCGCGCCGCAGCGGACTTTGTGCTACCGGTAATGCCTCGCGTAGCGATCGAAAATATTTATCGCCTCTGATGGGTGACGCCAACCTGCGCTAGACTAAGCTATTCCTGAACCTGATCGGCTGCGAGCAAATGCGACCTGAGCTGCGCCACCTGCGAGCGTTCCTCGCGGTCGCCGAGCAGGGCAGCACCAACCGCGCCGGCGCCGCCCTGCTGCGCGCGCAGTCCGCCGTCTCGCGCTCGATTCACAAGCTGGAACACGAGCTCGGCGTCGAGCTCTTCGAGCGTCGCGCCCGGGGCATGCTCCTCACCGAGTATGGCCGAGCACTCATTGTCCGTGCACGGCGCGTCCGTGCCGAGATGGAGCGCGCTCGGAGCGAGCTCACCGCCCTCGCGGACAAGGGTAGCGTGCGCAATGCGCCGCTTTTCGGCATGCTGATTTCCGACAGGCCGGTGCGCGCGTTGGTCGCGCTCGCGGAGCAGCATCATATGCCGTCGGTCGCGCGAAGCCTGGGCGTTACGCAGCCGGCGGTCAGCAGCGCAGTGCGACAGGTGGAAGCCAGCATCGGAGTCGTGCTGTTCGAACGAACCGCGCGAGGCATGGTCCCGACGCGCGCCGGCGAAGCGCTCGCGCTGCGCTTGAAACGCGCCCTCGCCGAGACTCGTCACGCCGTCGCCGACATCGCGGCGCTGCGCGGCATTACCCTTGGCACCGTGACAGTCGGCGCGCTGCCGCTCGCGCGCACGCGGCTTCTCCCGGAGTCGATTTCCGGCGTCGTCGGCAAGTACCCCGGACTGCGCATCGCGACGATGGAGGGCACATTCGAGGCGCTCGCGGCCAGCCTTCGCGCGGGCGATCTCGACTTCATCCTCGGCGCTCTGCGACCATCCGGATTCGCCAGCGACCTGCAGGGTGAGCCGCTCGTCGACGAAGAACTCGCCATCGTCGCGCGCTGCGGGCATCCCTGGGTCGAACGAAAGCGTATCCCGCACGCCGACCTCGCGCGAGCCCGCTGGGTCCTCCCACGCGTGAATACGCCGACGCGCACGCTGTTCGAGCGCGCGCTTACCGAGCGGGGCCTTCCGCCGCCTGACGTCGTGGTGGAGACGAGCGATCTGGCGGTGCTCAGAGGCGTGCTTCTGAACAGCGATCTGCTGACTGCCATCTCGCCCGGCCAGCTATCCTACGAGCTGGCAGCCGGCCTGCTGACCATGCTGCCCGTTCCGCTCCCCGACACGCGGCGAATCATCGGCATAACACGACGCACGGACAGCATCGCTTCGCCCGGCGCGAAGGTCCTAATGGACGAAATTGCCCGCAGATGTCCCGCGGCGCTCGCGTCCATCGAGCGGTAGAGCGATTTGCGGGCTCTCTGCCTGACGGCGACGGCGGCTCCCGCAGTGATCCGCGGGACCCGCCGTTCGCTTCACGCTCCCTACCGGAGACCGCCGGATGCGGTAATCCTCTCGCCAGTGAGCCATCGCGCCTGGTCCGACGCCAGGAACACGGCAACCCTCGCGATGTCATCGGGCTGCCCGAGACGACCGAGCGGGGTCTGCGACACGATTTGCTTCTCGAAGTCGCCGCCGACCATTCCGATGCGATGCGTCCCCTCCGTTTCGACGCCACCCGGAGCGATCGTGTTGACGCGGATCTTGCGTGCCGCGAGCTCGCTTCCGAGCACTCGCGCGATCGAGTCGACCGCGCCTTTCGTTGCGGAATAGACCACCGAGTTGGGCACGCTGCCGGTGCTGGCGACCGAGCTGATGTTGATGACGCTCCCGCCTTCAGGCTTGAAGTGCTTCAGCGCCTCCTGGGTCGTGAGAATCGGGCCCAGGACGTTGGTGTTGAACTGTTCATGGAAGTCGTCTTCGGTGACCGCGTCGAGCGGGCTGAACACGTAGAGGCCTGCGTTGTTCACCAGCACGTCGGGCGCACCGAACGCCCTCTTCGTCTCCACGAACAGACGCTTCACGTCCGCCGCCTTCGAGACGTCGCCCTGCACCGCGATCGCCTTGCCGCCCCTGGCTTTGATCTCCGCGACCACCTTGTCCGCTCCTTCCTTGCTGGAGGCATAGTTCACCACCACCGCCGCGCCTGCTTCGCTGAGGCCCTTGGCGATCGCCGCACCGATGCCCTTGGACGCGCCCGTCACCACCGCCACCTTGCCGTTCAGTTCACTCATTTCGGTCTCCTTGTCCGGGGAACGTCATCAATTTGACGTTTAGACAAGTATCTAAGTCATGGCCGCGGATTTCAAGTGCCCGGCTCTTATAACCTTAGATCTTTGATAGACGATCCAGGTAGGCGCGCAGAACGTCGCGGCGGAGGGCTACATTCATGAACTTTCCCGCGCGCGCAATCTCCACCAGGCCGGCCATCTCCAACTCCTTGATGTGGTGGGAAAGGGTCGCGGCGCTTACGCCGTGGGCTTCGCGCAGCCTGGCGCAGGGGAGCGCGCACTCGCCGGCGCCGAGCTGCTTGAGGATCTCGTAGCGGCGCGGCTCCGCCAGCGCGCGCGCAATGCGCTCGAAGTCGCGTTCCGTCAGTCGGAATCTTGTCGCGGGAGGCATGGTCAATGTGATCTTAACATCCTGCTTTCGCGCTTGATTCCCTCCGGTGCGCCCCCATACTGCCTTCATGAACTCGCAAGCGGCTTCCGCCAACTCGTCCGGGACGCAGTCCGGGAGCCCCTCGCAGGAGAGCACACGCGTTGTCTGCGCGGACTGCGCCACGATCAACCGCGTGCCGCGTGCCCGCCTGGGCGAGGATCCCAAATGCGGCAGCTGCGGAAAGCCGCTTCTTCCGGGAACGCCGTTCGAGCTCGACGACAAGAACTTCGAGCGCCAAATGGCTTCGAACGATCTGCCGCTGGTCGTCGATTTCTGGGCGCCCTGGTGCGGGCCTTGTCGGATGATGGCGCCGGTATACGAGCAGGCCGCGGCCCGCCTGGCGCCGGAGGTCCGGCTCGCCAAGCTCGATACCGACCAGGCCCCGGAGATAGCCGCGCGCTTCGCCATCCGCGGGATACCGACCCTGATCGCGTTCAGGAACGGCCGCGAGATCGGCCGGCAGTCGGGCGCACTCGACCTGCCGCGCCTGCTCCACTGGATAAAGACCAACGTCTAGCCGGGACATTGCCCATGTCATCGCGTGACCCGGCCGACTGGATGTGGAGGCAGGCGATCGAGCTCTTCGAGCAGGCGGAGCGCATGCATCGCCAGTTCTTCCGGCTCGCGGCTACCGAGCGGACTCCGCCGGCGTGGGAGCCTCCGGTAGACGTCTTCGAGGACCAAGACGACGTCGTCATCGTGGTCGCGCTGCCGGGCGTTCCCGCCGACCGTCTGGAAGTCACTTACGAGCCGGGCCTGCTCGTTGTACGGGCCGAAAGACCGCTGCCGTTCTCGAGAACGGGACGCGCGGTGCGCCAGCTCGAGATCCCCTACGGGTGCTTCGAGCGACGCATCCCGCTGGCCCATGTGCAGCTCGACACCGCCACGCGCGAGCTCGTGGACGGCTGCCTGATCCTGCGGCTGCGCAAGGCGTGATAGGACCGCACATGGACGAGAAGACGACTCAGACGAGCGATCCAGTGTCAGCCGACGCGGGCGTCCGCGCCGATGTTCCCGCTGCAGGCGAGGCGAGGCGCCGCGAGGAAGCAACGCGTGCGCTGCCCGCCGATGCGCTGGCCATCGTGCCGGTGCGCAACGTGGTGCTGTTTCCCGGAGCCGTGATGCCGTTGACCGTGGGTCGCGAGCGCTCACGCGCTGCGGCGCAGGAAGCGGCGCGACTGCAGCGCCCGCTCGGCGTGCTGCTGCAGAGCAAGCCCGCTATCGAGGAGCCCGGCCCGGACGATTTGCACTGGGTCGGAACGACCGCCACCGTGCTGCGCTACATCACCGCGCCTGACGGCTCGCACCATGCCATCTGCAGCGGCGTCAAGCGTTTCCGCGTGCTCCAGTTTCTGGAGGGCTATCCGTTCCTCGCCGCGCGCGTGCAGCCGATCGAGGACCCCGAGCAGGTCGATGCCGAAATCGAGGGTCGTGCCCACAATCTCAAGGAACGCGCGCTGGAGGTCCTGGGCCTGCTGCCGCAGGTACCGGCGGAGATGGTCGCGGCGCTGCAGGCGGTCGAGGGTCCTTCCCGGCTCGCCGATTTCATCTCCGGGCTGATGGATATCACTGCCGAGGAAAAGCAGGCCCTGCTCGAGACATTCGATCTGAAGACGCGGCTCGACAAGCTGCTCGAACTCCTGTCGCACCGAATCGAGGTCCTGAAGGTTTCGCGCGAGATCGACGAGCGCACCCGCGAATCGATCAGCGACACGAACCGCAAGCATCTGCTGCGCGAGCAGATGCGCACGATCCAGAAGGAGCTCGGCGAGGGCGAGGAAGGCGCGGCCGACCTCGCGGAGCTCGAGCGCGCCATCACCGAGGCGAAGATGCCCGAAGAGGTGGAGAAGCAAGCGCGCAAGGAATTGAAGCGACTCGAGCGTATGCCCGAGGCGGCAGGCGAATACTCGATGGTGCGCACGTATCTCGAGTGGTTGATCGAGCTGCCGTGGACCGCGGACGCCGGAGCTCCCATCGACCTCACCGAAGCCCGGCACATCCTCGACGCGGACCACTACGGCCTCGAGAAGGTGAAGCGGCGCATTCTCGAGTTTCTCGCGGTGCGCAAGCTCAAACCGTCCGGCAAGAGCCCGATCCTGTGCTTCGTCGGGCCGCCCGGCGTGGGCAAGACCTCGCTCGGACAGAGCATCGCCAAGGCGACCGGACGCAAGTTCGCGCGCGTGAGCTTGGGCGGCGTGCACGACGAGGCGGAGATCCGCGGCCACCGGCGCACGTATATCGGCTCGCTGCCGGGGAACATCATCCAGAGCCTGCGCAAAGTCGGAACGCGCAACTGCGTCATGATGCTCGACGAGGTCGACAAGCTCGGCATGGGCGGCTTCCACGGCGATCCGGCTTCGGCCCTGCTCGAGGTGCTCGATCCGGAGCAGAACTCGACCTTCCGCGACAACTACCTCGCCGTGCCGTTCGATCTGTCGGGCGTGATGTTCATCTGCACCGCGAACGTGCTCGACACGATCCCCGGCCCGCTGCGCGATCGCATGGAGACAATCCAGCTCCCCGGCTACACGGCGCAGGAGAAGCTGCAGATCGCGCGCCGCTACCTCGTGCCGCGGCAGCTCGAGGCGACCGGGCTCACGGCGGAGCAGTGCGACATCGGCGACGACGCGCTCGCGAAGATCATCGATGAATATACGCGCGAGGCCGGCGTGCGCAATCTCGAGCGCGAGATCGGCAACGTCTTCCGCAGCGTCGCCGTGCGCATCGCCGAGGGCAGCACGCAGCACGTCGGCGTCACCCCCGATGATCTCCCGGGCATTCTCGGCCCGCGCAAGTTCGAGGCGGAGGTCGCCATGCACAGCCTGGTGCCGGGCGTGGCGACCGGTCTCGCCTGGACGCCGGTGGGCGGGGACATTCTCTTCGTCGAGGCCGCGCGCATGCCGGGCTCCGGCAAGCTCATCCTCACCGGGCAGCTCGGCGAGGTGATGAAGGAAAGCGCGCAGGCCGCGCTCTCGCTGGTCAAAGCGCACTCAGCCGAGCTCGGCATCCCGCAGGAGCAGCTGGAGAAGTCGGACATTCATGTTCACGTGCCTGCGGGGGCCACGCCAAAGGATGGCCCGAGCGCCGGCGTGGCGATGTTCGTTGCGCTCGCCTCGCTGCTCACCGGCCGGCCCGCGCGCAACGACGTGGCGATGACCGGCGAGATCTCCCTGCGCGGACTGGTGCTCCCGATCGGCGGCGTGAAGGAAAAGGTGCTGGCCGCGCTGCGCGCCGGCATCACGACCGTGATGCTGCCGGCTCGCAATCGCCGCGACCTCGAGGAGATTCCTCTCGAGGCCCGCGAGAAGCTGAGCTTCGCCTGGATCGAGCGCGTCGAGGATGCGATCGCCGTCGCGCTCAGCGCGAAGGCATAGCGATCAGGCTGCCTAGCCGCCGGCGCCGTCGCGACGCTTCCGCGCCGCGGACGTCGGACATTGCAAGGCTCCGGTTCAGCCCGGGGGAATGCTGCACCGCCCACTGTGCTACGTTATGATGAGTAGCAGGTGAAGCGCCCACCGGCTCGCAGCGAACTCCGAGCCACCGAGTCTGTCTCTTGGCTGCAGCTCGACGATTTCGCCTAGAACGTGCCGCGTGGCATGGATCAGAAAGCGACCACAAGCGCCCTGCCCCAGATCGCCGTCCAGGCCGAGAAGGATCGGCACTGGTACAAGGACGCGATCATCTATCAGCTGCACATCAAGGCGTTCTTCGACTCCAACGACGACGGGATGGGGGATTTTCCCGGGCTGACGGACAAGCTCGACTACGTCAAGGATCTCGGGGTCAACACGATCTGGCTCTTGCCGTTCTATCCTTCGCCGCTGCGCGACGACGGTTACGACGTCGCGGATTATCAAAACGTCCATCCGCTTTATGGCACGCTCGATGATTTCCGCCGCTTCGTCACCGAGGCGCATCGCCGTGACCTGCGGGTAATCACCGAGCTCGTCATCAATCACACCTCCGATCAGCACCCTTGGTTCCAGGCCGCCCGCCGGGCGCCAAAGGGATCGAGGGAGCGCAATTTCTACGTCTGGAGCGACACCCCTGACAGGTACAAGGGCACGCGCATCATCTTCAACGGCACGGAGAGTTCGAACTGGGCGTGGGATGGGATGGCGCAGCAGTTCTACTGGCACCGCTTCTTCAGCCACCAGCCGGATCTCAACTTCGACAATCCCGAGGTGCTCCAGGCGGTCTACGGGGTGATGCGCTTCTGGCTCGACATCGGCGTGGACGGCTTCCGCCTCGACGCGATCCCGTATCTGTGCGAGCGCGAAGGCACGAACAACGAGAACCTCCCCGAGACGCATGCGGTCCTCAAGAAGCTGCGCGCGATCATCGACGCCAACTATCCCAACGTCCTGCTTCTTGCCGAGGCGAACCTGTGGCCAGAGGACGTCCGGGAATATTTTGGCGACGGCGACGAGTGCCACATGGCGTACCACTTCCCGCTCATGCCGCGGATGTACATGGCAATTGCTCTCGAGGAGCGACATCCGATCACCGAGATCATGAACCAGACGCCGGACATCCCGGAGGCGTGCCAGTGGGCGATCTTCCTGCGCAACCACGACGAGCTCACGCTCGCGACGGTCACGAGCAAGGAGCGCGACTACATGTACAACATGTACGCGGCGGACGAGCGCGCGCGTATCTACCTCGGGATCCGCCGTCGGCTCGCCCCGCTGCTGGAGAACGACGCGAGCAGGATCAAGCTCATGGTGAGCCTGCTCCTGTCGATGCCAGGCTCGCCGGTCCTCTACTACGGCGACGAGATCGGCATGGGCGACAACATCGACCTCGGCGATCGCGACGGCGTGCGCACGCCGATGCAGTGGCAGCCGGAGCACAATGCGGGCTTTTCGCGCGCCGATCCGCAGCGGCTCTATCTGCAGCCGATCTTGGACTCGATCAACGGTTACGAGATCGTCAACGTCGAGGCGCAGACACGCGCGCCGTGGTCGCTGCTCAACTGGACGCGCCGGATGCTCGCCGCACGCAAGGGCTTTCGCGGGTTCGGCCGGGGCTCGCTTCGATTCCTGCGGCCTGCCAACCGCAAGATTCTCGCGTATGTGCGCGAATACGGCGACGAGGTCCTGCTCTGCGTGGCGAACCTGTCGCGCTCGGCACAACCGGTCGAGCTCGATCTCGCGGGGTACCGTGGACGCATTCCGATCGAGCTTCTTGGGCGTACCGCCTTTCCTCCGGTCGGCGAACTGCCCTACGTGCTGACGCTCGCCGGGTACGGGTTTCTGTGGTTTCGCCTTGCAGCTCAGGACAAGCAACCTGCCAATCGGGAGGAAGGGATCGCACGCGACGAGCTTCCCGTGCTGGTCCTCTTCGACGGCTGGGCAAGCCTATTCCGCGATCGCGTCGTCCCGTGGCGCATCAGCATGTCGGAGAAAGTGCGCAGCCAGCTCGAGAACGAAGTGCTGCCGGCCTTCGTCGCCGTCCGTCGCTGGTACGCGGCGAGGAACGAGCCCGTGCGGCGCGTCGAGCTCGCCGATCACGTGGAATGGAAGCCTGGCGGGCGAAATTGGCTGGTCACGCTGGCCAGAATCGAGAGCGCGAGCGGTGAGACGCAGACTTGCTTCCTTCCTCTCGCCCTCGCCTGGGAGGATTCCCAGGAACCGCTCGTCAATGCGCTCGCCGGCGCCACGATCGCCAAGGTCCGACAGCAGGACCAGGTCGGCGTGCTCGCGGATGCGCTCGGCGATGAAGCGTTCGTGCGCGAGCTCGTCAGCGCCGTCGGCGCAGGCGCGGAGATCAAGTCGGCGCGCGGGACGCTTCGGTTCAGGCCGACGAGAGCATTCGCCGAGATCGTGGGGTCCGAGGTTGCGACCCTCGCCGCCACCACGCCGGGCGCGCAGAGCAGCAACACAATCGTCTCGCTCGGCGACCGCGTGTTCGTAAAGGCCTATCGGCGCCTTCAGGCAGGAGCCAACCCGGAGGCCGAGATCGGTCGCTACCTGACCGACGTCGCCCGATTCGAGCACTGCGTCCCGATGGCCGGTAGCGTCGAATACGTCGCCGAGGACGGGCGCGGGGCTACGCTCGCCCTGATCCAGAAGTACGTCTTCAACCAGGGCAGCGCTTGGGACTACACGCTCAACCATCTCGATCGGTTCTTCGAAGAGGTTGCGCGTGAACCGGAGGCGCCCGCAGCGGACGTGCACAACGCTTACAACGGACTCATGCAGACGCTCGGCAGGCGCACCGCCGAGCTGCATGCGGCGTTCGCCCGCAGTACCGGCGATCCTGCGTTCGATCCCCTCGCCCTCCGCCCGGAAGATATCGCGGTGCGGACGACCCGTCTGCGCGGTGAGGCGGTCGCCGCGCTCGACCGCCTGGGGCAGAGGCGCGATACCTTGCCCGAGGCCGTTCGCACCGACACCGATCGCCTGCTCGCCCAGCGCGAAGCGCTGCTGCAGCGGATTGCGGCGCACGCGAGCGACCGCGCCCAAGGCCAGAGGACCCGGCTCCACGGCGATTACCACCTCGGCCAGGTCCTGCTCGTCCAGAACGATTTCATCATCACCGATTTCGAAGGCGAGCCGACACGCACGATGGAGGAGAGAGCCGAGAAGCAATCGCCCCTCAAGGACGTTGCCGGGATGCTGCGCTCGTTCGACTACGCGATGCATGCGGCCCTGTTCGATTTCATCGCCGAGCGGCCCGAAGCCCGGCAGGCTCTCGAAACAGCGGGGAAGCAATGGCAGGCGCTCGCCGCCAAAGCCTTCCTCAACGGCTACGAGGGGGTTGCTCAGGGCGAAGGACTCGCTTTGCCGCGCGCAGAGGCAAACGGGCTCCTCGAGCTTTTCATGCTCGAGAGGGCGGTCAGTGAACTGCGGCACGAAGTCGACGATCGCCCGGAATGGCTGAGCATTCCTGCGAACGCGATTCTGAGCACACTGCAGCGCAGCCGCTAGGCGCTACTGGGCATGCCTTTGATGCTTGGATAGCCATCGACAAATCCACCCGACCTTCAGGAGGGCTCAATGATGGACGTTAACATGCTCCTCGAGTCGATCCGCGAATCGTTGCACCAGGTTGGCGTGTTCCTGCCGAGACTGCTCCTCGCGATCGTCATCGTCGTCATCGGCTGGCTGCTCGCGAAGGCAGTGCGCTTCGCGATCGTCAGGGCACTGCGGGCGATCAACTTCAGCGTCGTCACCGACAAAGCCGGCATCGATCATTTCCTCAGGCAGGGAGGTGCCGACATCGATACGGTGCGTTTGCTCGGCGGCCTGTCGTACTGGCTGGTAATCCTGGCGGGGCTCATGATCGCCTCCAACAGCCTGGACCTGACCTACGTCACGGACCTCATTGGCCGCATCGTTCTGTTCGTGCCCAAGGTGATGGTCGCCGTCGTGATCGTGGTCTTCGGCGCGTATTTCGCACGCTTCGTCGCGTCCGCCCTGACCACTCACCTGCGCGCTACGCATGCTGCCGAGGCCGGCCTCATCGGGCGCCTTGCGCTGTACGCGATCATGATCTTCGTCGTCATGATTGCCCTCGATCAGATGGGTCTCGGCGATATCATCCGCCAGGCGTTCCTGATCATCGTTGCGGGCATCGCGCTCGGGTTCGCCGTCGCCTTCGGCCTGGGCGGCAGCAAGCGCGCAGCCGACGTGATCGATCGCTGGTCGCGACCCGCAATGGAGAAGGAGCCCCAGGACCAAGCCAAGCCGGTGCTGTGATGGGCCGAGTCCGTTACCCGCAACCGAGCGGCCGCTTGCGCCACTGGCTCATTACACAGGTTGCCCCCGTGGCGGGTTCGATTTTCGAGCCTGCAGAAAGAAGGTCACCAGTTGCCACAGGATGAAGATGGCGATGATGCTGAAGAACGTGGCGCTGATGGGCCGCGTGATGAAGGTCGCGAAGCTGCCGCGGCTCAGCAGCAGCGCGCGGCGGAAGTTCTCTTCGAGCATGGGCCCGAGGATGAAGCCCAGCATGAGCGGCGCCGGGTCCAGCTCGAGTCGCAGGAAGATGTAGCCCATCAGGCCGAAGGTAGCCGTGATGAAGATGTCGTCGAGGCTGTTGTTGACGCTGTAGGTGCCGATGCAGCAGAAGAAAAGAATTGACGGAAAGAGCACGCTGTACGGAATCTTGAACACCGACAGCCAGTAGCGCACCAGCGGCACGTTCAGGATGACGAGAAAGCAGTTGCCCACCCACATGCTCGCTACGAGGCCCCAGAACAGGTCTGCGTGACCAGCGATCATGTTCGGGCCCGGCTGAATGCCCTTGATGATGAAGGCGGCCATCATGAGGGCCATTACCGCATTCTCGGGAATGCCGATGCTCATGAGCGGGATGAAGCTCGTGCGTGCGGCCGCTTCGTCGGCGGCGGCCTGCCCCGCCACGCCCTCGATCGCGCCCGAGCCGATCTCGGCTCTGTATTTGCTGACCTTCTTGTCCACCGCGTAGGCGGCGAACTGCGCGATCGAGGGGCCGCCACCCGGCAGGATGCCGAGAAACGAGCCGATGACGCTGCCGCGCAAGGCGCTCGGAATGATGCGCTTGAACTCGGGCCACGTGGGCATCAGATGGATCTTCTTGTTGAACGGCGTGCGCTCCTCGCGGGCGTCGAGGTTCTTGGTGATCTCGGCGATGCCGAAGCAGCCCAGCGCGATACTGACCAGACCTACGCCGTCGGCGAGAAACGGCAGGCCCAGCGTGAAGCGCTGCGCGCCGCTGTTGACGTCGGTGCCGATCTGCCCGAGCAGGACACCGACCAGGCACATCGCCAGGCCGTTGAGCAGGCTGCCGGTGGTAACGAAGCTCACGCAGACGAAGCCGAGCATCATGAGTGCGCAGTACTCAGCCGGGCCGAACAGGAGCGCAACCTCCCCCAGGGCCGGCGCCAGAGACGCGAGCACGATGATCGCCACCGTGCCGCCGATGAAGCTGGAAATGCCTGCCGTGAACAGTGCGAGGCCGGTCTTGCCCTTCAGCGTCATCTGGTAGCCGTCGATGCACGCCACGATGCTGCTGGCGTGCGGAATCCGCATCGTGATGGCGCTCACGCTGTCGCCGTACTGGGCGCCGTAGTAGATGCCCGCCAGCATGATCAGCGCGCCCGTGACGGGGATCGAATAGGTCAGCGGCAACAGCAGACTGATCGTGGCCAGAGGACCGAGCCCCGGCAGGAGGCCGATGAGCGTGCCCACGACGCACCCGATGGCGCAGAACATCAGGTTCTGCAGCGTCAGCGCGTGCTCGAACCCGAAGGCGAGGTTGTGCAGGATGTCCATCAGTACAGCGGCAACTGCAGGCCGAGAAGCTTCTGGAAGGCCAGCGCGATGACGATGAGGCCAGCTGCGAGCTTGAGGTTGCGCACCACCGAGTAGGAGGTGCCGGCAAGCGACGCGCAAAAGACGAGAAATGCGATGCCAAGCAGCATGTTCAGGTACTCAGAGATCAACGCAAAGCCGGCGAGACTCGCGAGGATGATCACGATGTTCCGCGGCTTGAAGTGCATCGGAGCGCGCTCGGCGAGCAGCGAGCGCACCACGATGGTCGCTCCAATGAGGAACAGGAGCGAGCTCACCATCAGCGGAAACATCCCGGGCCCTGCGCGGTCGAGGCGACCCAGCGGGTAGCGCAGCGATACGATGCCGAAGGCGAGCGAGATCAGGATCAGGAATGCGCCTTTGAGAAGGTTCAGGTTGTTCATTGACTCTCTTCGGCTAAGGATTTGTCTTCGGACCGACGGTCAGGCCCTTGCTCGCGCAATCGTCGCCCCCACCAGGGCCCGAATGGCGCCCCCTCCCTTCGGCGCTCGATTGGCGTTCCTCCAGCAGCAGCATCTGAAGCAAATCCCGCTGCGAGACAGGAGGTTAGCACGGTTCCCGTGACCTTCAGCCTTGCCGGCCGCTGCGCTCTCGGCATTTCGTCAGGACTCGCTCAGCGCGCCGGGATAGATGGCCCGGAGAGCCGATCGCGTCGCGTCGGCGAGAAGCGGGCGAAGCTCGCGCTCGAACGCCGCCGCGTCCATGCCGTTGTCACGACGCCCCCACAGGGATGAGAACGCTGCCCGGCGAGCATCGACTTCGCGTTGCACCACCTCGCTCCAGAACGCTGGGTACTCGCTTTCCTTCCAGTCTCCGCGTCCCCGGCCAAAATGCGCGACGGCGAGATAGCGCAGCAGTGCGGCGGGAACCAGACGGTCAAGCAGCTCGTCGTCCCAGCGCAGCACCGATGCGGTCCGCCCGCGGATCAGGTTGTAGCCGCGCGCGAGCCCGGCGCCGCCGAGAGCGCCGGCGATCGCGCCGATCAGCGTCCCGGCTCCGAAGGTGAGTCCGTGCGCCGCGAGATCGGCGGCGAGCCCGGAGAGCGCGCCGGACAGCACTCCGCCCATCAATGCGGCCTTTCCCTCGTCCAGGGGCGCGTCGGTGCGCAGGTGGCTCCCGAGCCGCTCGAGCACCGCGTTGGCCGCGGCGCCCTCGAGGCCGTGGATAGCGATGAGCCGTTCGGTGCTCTGGCGCAACGCGGCGTCGAGGCGCTCCGCGAGCGCTCGCGCGGCTTCGCGTTGCTCCTCGCTGTCCCTCGGTCGCGCAACGATTGAGCGCACTGCCTCGCGCATCCTGTCGCCGAAACTCGGCGTCGCGAGCGTCACGCCATCGCACGCGGCTTGCGCGATCGGCGTTGCGAGCGCGAGCATCGACTCGTCGAATTGGTTGTGCCGCCGGGCGAGCCACGCGGCAACGAGCCGCTCGTAGCCCTCGCGCTTGGCCGGCTGAACCGCCGGCGCGAGCGCGCGGAGCAAAACAATTTCCTGCACCCAGCAGCGCGCGAACGCGTCGAGCGGGAGCACGCCTCGGATCATCGGGCGGCGGCCGAGGGCATCGCGCCAGCGCGACACGAGTACTTCCTCCTCGCCGGGTGGTCGCGGCGGTCCCATCTGGTTCAGCAGCACGAAGACGGGGCGTCCTATCCAGGTCAGCACTTCGAGCTCCGGAGCGACGTATCCGGCGTCGACCGGTGCCTCCGACGCGTTGACGAGGTAGAGCACGATGTCGGCCTGCTCGCGAACGTTGCGCACGGCCTTCTGCGAGAGGTAAAGCGCGCGGTCGCGGAAGCGATCCCACACCTGCGAGAGGAACCAGCCGACGGGATTGTTCTGCTGCGCGAGCCTGCGCGCGAGCCGCGCGCTGTCGGCGAAGCCCGGCGTATCCCAGAGCACGAGCGCGTCGCCTTCGGGCGTCACCTGCAGCGTGTGCGGCGTAGCCTCGGTCGTGACATTCGGCTCGTCGCGTACCTCGCCGATGTCGCGCCCGAGAAGCGTGCGCGCCAGCGTCGTCTTGCCCGCGTTCGTGTGCGAGATCAGCGACAGCGCGATCTCGGCGCGGCTCACCGCCCGGCCTCTTCGATCGCGCGCTCGAGCGAGCTCGCCGCATCGAACAAGTCCGATCCGCGCAGCCGCGTGAAGATGCAGGGGACATGCCGAGCCTCGCATAGCGCGCTCCAGCTCGCGCGGCGCTCCTTCAAGCGCTCCGGATCCGCTCTCCACTGTTCGTGCACGGCGCTTTCGTCGACGATCGCCACGAGCGTGCTCCCCGACGCCGCCTGCCTTGCCAGCGCCTCGAGAAATGCGCCGTGCGCTTCGCGCTCCGGCGTCGCGGAGGCGCTGAACAGTGCGATCACGTTGGTTGCGACTCGGGGCTGCGCATCGGCAGCGAGCGCGTCCTCTCCCCCGTAGGCCAGCGCCGGCTGGATCGTAAGCGACGCATTCTCGCCGAAGACGCGGCGAAGGAGCTGCTCCAGGCCGGCCGCTTCGGCCTGCGGCAACGCATAACTATAGGGAACGACGCGCACGCGCAGCGGGCCGCCGCGAAAGCCGCGCAGCAGGCGCGCGAAATAAGGCTCGTCGAGCACGAGTGCCATGTGGCTCTGCCGATACCGCTCGAGAAGCCACGCCGCCAAGGCAAGCACCAACCGGGGCGCGACGACGATCACGACTACCGTCGCCGCGATCAAATGCAGCCAGAGCGCGGCGTTCTCGGAGGCTGGCGCGCGAATCGCCTCGACTTCGGCCAGTCCGGGAACCGGGATCGTCGAAATCGCCGCGCCCGGCGCCAACGCCGCCGCCAAGAGGGAATGCACGGTTTGCGCACTCAGGAAAGTGCTCTCCCACGTGGCCCGGTACTCGAACGCCATGCCGCGCACGTAGAGGCCGGCGATGAGGCCGACGGCGAAGGCGGCCGCGGCGAGGTGCAGCACGCGTGCCGCGCGCACGCCGTAGAGCGACGCCGACAGGCGTGACCACTTCTCGACGAACTCGGCGACCGCCGCTGCAATTTCGCGACGCCCGGACCGCGGTCTACCGCCCGCCAGGCGCGCGACGAGGCTTCGCATCGGCGCCGAGGCGGACGCTTCGCCATAGCGCACGATGTAGCCGATCACCAGCAGCGCGTAGACGGCGATATTCCAGACGATCAGAAGAAAGAACGGCGGCGCAAGGAGGTTGATCCGCTGCAAGCCTCCGACCTGATCGAACGCCGCCCCCGCGAGAAGCGCCACAGCAACGATGAAGACGCCGACCCAGGAGCGCCAGCGCAACGCGCGAACCGCGCGCGGGAACGCCGCGACGCGCTCCCCGACCCGTTCCAGGGCGAGTCGCGCCCGCGTCGCGAGAAATGCCTCGGGCGCGCCGCCTTCGCCGACGACCTCGGCGGCGGCGCGACTCGCCCAGGCGCGATCTGCATCGGTCCAGAGATCCGGTGACCCGGCTGCGCTCTCGAGCGCACGGACGGCCGTGATCTCGAGTGCGGCGCTTTCATCGAAGGGCACTTCGAGCGACTCCTATCGTGTCGCGGGATCCGTCCATGCGGAAGGCGTGTCCGACGAGACGCTCCGCTGCCTGTCGGCAATCCGTCTACGCTCCGAAGCCAATGGCTCCTGCGCAGGCCAGCCGCAGTCTACGAGCAGCCGCGCCGTCAGTCCTTGAGCTCGATGCCGCTCTTCCTGATCACTTCGCCCAGGCGCTGGCGTTCCTTCGCCATGAACAGCTCGAAGGCCGCGGGATCGTCGCCGATGGGATTGGCGCCCGTCATCAGCACCTGCTGCTTCAGGTCCTGCTGGCTCATTGCCTTCACGATCTCGGCGTCGAGCTGCTTCACGATCTCGGGCGCGGTGCCGGCGGGGGCGACGATGCCCCAGGACTGCGTAATCTCGTACCCGGGGACGGTCTCGGCAATGGTCGGCAGGTTCGGCAGACTCGGATTGCGCTCGGTACCCGTCGTGGCGATTGCCCGCACGCGGCCGCTTTCCATGTGGGCGCCGGCAGCGATGGGAGAGGTGATGATGTACTGAGCGTTGCCGGCGATGACGTCGAGCAACGCCGGTGCGGCGCCCTTGTACGGCACGTGCACGACCTTGATATCCGCGAGCAGGTTGAGCATCTCGCCGGCAAGGTGAGCCGGCGTCCCCACGCCCGCGGAGGCGTAATTGAGCACGCCCGGCTTCTCCTTCGCGAGCTTGATGAGCTCGCCTACATTCTTCGCGGGCAGCGCGTTATTGACGACGAGCACGTTCGACGCGGTGGCGACGCGGGAAATGGGAACGAAATCCTTGACCGGATCGTACGGAAGGTTGCTGCGCAGGTTCGGCAGGATGGCGTAGATCGCAGTGGTGGTCATGAGCAGCGTGTAGCCATCCGGTGGAGACTTCGCGGCGATCTCGGCCCCGAGCACGCCACCGGCGCCGGCGCGATTGTCGACCACGACCTGCTGCCCGAGCCCCATGGAAATCTTCTGCGCGAGCAAGCGGGCCAGCTGATCGGGTGCTCCGCCCGGCGCATCGGCGACGATGAGCTTGATCGGCCGATTGGGATAGGTCTGCGCGGAGGCTGTCGTGCCCGTCGCGAAGAGTGCGAGCGCCGCCCACAGCGGCCAGGCTCGTTGCGCAGTGTTCATGGCTCCTCCTCGGTTGCCGCGGTGCCATCGTCTGCGGCCGCGTGCGCATCGAAGCATAACCCGGGCAAGCGGCGCGCGCACGCGCTGATCACGGCTGTGCGATACTGCTCACCCGCCAGCGTCGGGTAGTTCATGGCCGACCGCCAAGCTTCACCCAACCACGCATGAGACCCACCAATCTGCTCGTGCTGATGTCGGATGAGCACAACCCGAAGTTTCTCGGAGCGGGTGGACATCCGTTCGTGAAGACCCCGAATCTCGACGCCCTCGCCGCACGCGGGACGCGCTTCACGGCTGCGTACACGACGTGCCCCATCTGCGTGCCGGCGCGCGCAGCATTCGCTGTCGGGCGCTACGTCAACGAGATCGGCTACTGGGACAATGCCGACGGGTACGACGGGGCTGTGCCGAGCTGGCACCACGTGCTGCGTGAGAGCGGGCATCGCGTGGTGTCGATCGGCAAGCTGCACTTTCGCGGCCGCCCCGGCGACGATCATGGCTTCTCCGAGGAGATCATCCCGATGCACATCGTCGAGGGAATCGGCGACGTGAAGGGCCTCGTGCGCGAGAGCATCCCCAAGCGCAAGGGCGGCGACAAGATGGCCCGCCGCGCCGGGCCCGGTGAATCGTCCTATACGGCTTACGATCGAGACATTGCGTCACGAGCGCAGATCTGGCTCCACGAGGAGGCGCCCAGATGGCGTGACCGGCCGTGGGTGCTCTTCGTATCCTTCGCTCTGCCCCATTTTCCGCTGACAGCACCGGCGCAGTGGTTCTACCGCTACTGGCGACAGGACCTGCCGATGCCCAAACAGTACGCGCAGGATCAGCGTCCGCATCATCCGTATCTCGACGTCTACGCGCACACCGTCGACTACGACACCCACTTCCACTCGTCGGAGGACGTCAAGCGCGCGATAGCAGGCTACGCCGGGCTCGTTTCGACCATGGACGAGAACGCGGGCCACGTCCTGCGCGCGCTGCGCGAAGCGGGGCTCGAGGAGACCACGCGAGTCATGTACACGAGCGACCACGGCGACAACGCCGGTGCGCGCGGCCTGTGGGGCAAGTCGACGCTCTACGAGGAGAGCGCGGGGGTGCCGCTCATTCTCGCGGGACCCGATGTGCCCGCCGGACGGGTCGTCGACACTCCCGTCTCGCACATCGACTGCGCAGCGACCATCCTGGAGGCGGCCGGGGAGCGGACGCAAATCGGCGGGCGCGCGCTGCCGGGCGCGTCGCTCTTCGCGGTCGCGAACGGACAAAAGCCCGCGCGGCCGGTGATCGCGGAGTACCACGCGATCGGCTCCGTCGCGGGTGCGTACATGCTCCGCTTCGGCCGCTACAAGTACTGCCACTACGTGGCCTATCGGCCACAGCTCTTCGATCTCGCGACAGATCCGGAGGAGCTGATCGACCTCGCGGATGATCCGCGCTACGCCGAGACGCTGGCCGAGGGCGATCGCTTATTGCGCGCGGCGCTCGATCCCGAGGCGACGGACGCGCGCGCCAAGCGGCGGCAGGGCGAGCTTCTCGCGCGCTTCGGCGGCCGCGAGAAGGCACTCGCTCGCGGCGACCTCGGGTTCACACCGGCTCCGGGCACGTCGGCAGAGATGAACTAGCGCCGCTGGCGCACGAGCGCGCACATCGGTCGCCCGCGCGGGCGCAGCGGGAAGCGGAATCGCCGCGCTCGCGCCAGCAGGAGCAGGGTCTGCGGCTGTCGCTCGCTACTTCCCCGGATCCTTCTGGTCGGGGAACTTGTCGAACTCGACGTTGTAGAGCTGTCCGCCCACCTTTTCGACCTTGCGGATGTACACCGTCTGCACGATGTCGCGCGTCTCCGGATCGATCAGCACCGCCCCCCGCGGACTCATCCACTTGGCGCCCTTCATCGCCGCCACCAGCTTCTCGCCATCCGTCGAGCCGTTGGTCTTCTTCAGCGCCTCGTAGATCAGCGCCATCCCGTCGTAGCCGGCCGCCGCCATGAAGTTCGGCCGCAGGTTCGTCCCAGCCGCCTCTGCATACGCCTTCTTGAACGCCTCGTTTTCCGCCGACTTGTGGTCCGCCGAGTAATGGAAACTCGTGATCAGCCCCAGCGCGGGATCGCCCATGCTCTGCAGCACCGTGTCGTCGGTGATGTCACCCGTCGCGAGGAGCTTGATACCCGCCTCCTTCAGTCCCCGCTCCTCGTAGCCCTTCATGAAGGCGATCCCCGGCTGCCCCGCGGGCAGGAACAAGAACACCGCCTCCGGCTTCGCGTCCTTCACCCGCTGGATGAACGGGGCGAAGTCCGGGTTCTGCAGCGGCACGTGCACGCTGCCCACGATCTCGCCGCCCGCCTTCTTGAACGCCGCAATGAACTCCTTCTCCGCATCGATCCCCGGCCCATAGTCGGCCACCACCGTGTAAACCTTCTTGATCCCGTTCTTCGCCGCCCACAGAGCCATGGGCTGCGTCACCTGCGGCAGCGTCATCGACACCCGCACGATCTCCGGCGACTTGGTGGTGATAATCGATGTCGCCGCATTCATGATCACCATCGCCTTCTTCGCCTCGGTCGCGACCGGCGCAGCGGCCAGCGCGTTGGGTGTGAAGCCAAAGCCCACCAGGATGTCGACGTTGTCGCTGGTTACCAACTCCTGCGCCAGCCGCTTCGCCACCTCCGGCGCGGGCCCCGTCGAGTCCTTCTGGATGATCTCGATCTTCTTGCCCGCCACCGTGTCCCCGTTGAGCTTCATGTACGCCTTCATGCCCCCGAGCATCTGCTGCCCGTAGGTCGCAAACGGCCCGGAGAACGGCGCCACCATCCCGAGCTTCACGACGTTCTGCGCCTGCGCCGTGATCGGCGCGAAACCGAGACTGAGCCCCAGCAAGGCGAACCCTACGCAAGATCGGAATTCCATCTGACCTCCTCTGCACTAGGCGGTGGTTGAAAATAGGGTGCTCCGCACCGGGCTCGGCCAAGGGTTGCAGACGCTCACCCAGCGGCCGAGCCGCATTCCTGGGCGGTAGTATACTCAGCGCCGCTGCGCGACGACTCCGATTCCGCGAGGGTTGCCGATATTGCAACCCCGGCCCGCCCATGGAAGTAGCGATCCTCGACGACTATTTCGACACGCTGCGCACGCTCGAGTGCTTCCGCCAGCTCGCCGGGCACCACGTCACGATCTGGAACGATCACGTTCAGGAAGTCGACGCGCTGGCCGATCGGCTCCGCGACACGGAAGCCCTCGTGCTGATCCGCGAGCGGACGCAGATCCGCGCGCCGCTCATCGAGCGGCTTCCCACGCTGCGCCTGATCAGCCAGCGCAGCGTCTACCCGCACATCGACGTCGACGCCTGTACCGAGCACGGCATCATTGTGTCGTCGAACATGCACTCCGACACGCCGTCTTATGCGGCCGCGGAGCTGACCTGGGCGCTCGTGCTGGCCGCGATGCGACAGATTCCGCAGCAGGTGGCGGCACTGAAGGCCGGCGTGTGGCAGACGGGCGTCTGGCACACCCTGCGCGGAAAGACCCTGGGCATCTTCGGCTACGGCAGGATCGGCGCGGTGGTGGCCGGTTATGGCCGCGCGTTCGGCATGAACGTCCTTGTATGGGCGCGCGAAGCGTCGCTCGGGCGGGCGCGCGCGGACGGTTTTGCCACCGCCGCGAGCAAGGCGCAGTTCTTCGCCGAGAGCGACGTCCTCTCGCTGCACATGCGTCTCGTCGACGCGACGCGCGGGATTGTGAGCGCCGCGGACCTCGCGCGCATGAAGCCGTCCGCGCTGCTCGTCAACACCAGCCGCGCTCCGCTCCTCCAGCCCGGCGCGCTCATCGACGCGCTGCGGGCGGGCCGCCCGGGAATGGCCGCGTTGGACGTCTTCGAGCAGGAGCCGCTGCGCGACCCGGCGCATCCGCTGCTCACCATGCCGAACGTCGTGTGCACGCCGCACATCGGCTACGTCACTCGCGACGAGTACGAAGTCCAGTTCGCCGACATCTTCTCCCAGATCACGGCCTACGCGGCAGGCAAGCCCATCAACGTCGTCAACCCTGCCGTGCTGCAGCCGGGCCTCGCTCGTCCTTTGCCTGCTCGCTGAACCCCGGCGTTGGATCGGATCGAGCCGCGCCCCTCAGCGTCGGAGACGGTCCACGCTCTCCTTCGGCATCAGCCAGGATTCGAGCAACGCGCCGGGGCGGTTCGCCCTGGACTCGACAGGATGCGCATGGCGAGGCATCGAAGTAACATCTGGCCGGAATGGGATCTCAACACTTGCGGAGACGATGATGGCAAAGAAGAAGGGAAAGAAAGCTAAGGCGGGCTCTGCATCGGACCACGAACCCAAAGCGAAGGCAAGGAAGGGCGGGGACGACGCCGATGCCGGGGAGAAGCTCTCCAACAAGGAATACGAGAAGGAGCTCAGAAAGCTCCACGTCGAGCTCGTGAAGCTCCAGGAATGGGTCAAGCACAAGGGCCTCAAGATCTGCATCGTGTTCGAGGGCCGCGACGGCGCGGGCAAGGGCGGCACCATCAAGGCGATCACCGAGCGCGTCAGCCCGCGCGTCTTCCGCGTCATCGCCCTGCCGGCCCCCTCCGAGCGCGAGAAGAGCCAGATGTACGCGCAGCGCTACGTCCCGCACCTTCCGGCCGCGGGCGAGGTCGTGATCTTCGACCGCAGCTGGTACAACCGTGCGGGCGTGGAGCGCGTCATGGGCTTCTGCACCGAGGAGCAGGCGCAACAGTTCCTGAAGATAGTGCCGCTCTTCGAGCAGTTGATGGCGAAGTCCGGGATCATCCTGCTCAAGTACTGGCTCGAGGTGAGCCCCGAAGAGCAGACGCGCCGGCTCGAGGGCCGCGTCGACGACGGGCGCAAGATCTGGAAGCTCTCGCCGATGGACATCAAGTCGTATACGCGCTGGGACGACTACACGAAGGCCCGTGATAGCATGTTCGCCACGACCGATACCGCTTGGGCGCCGTGGTACGTCGTGATCTCCGACGACAAGCGGCGAGCGCGGCTCAACCTCATCTCGCACCTGCTCTCGCAGGTCCGGTACAAGGAAGCTCCGCGTGAGAAGGTGAAGCTCCCGAAGCGAAAGCTGCGAGGGAAGGGACCGCTTCCGTCGACGGCGAAGATCGTTCCCGAGCGGTTCTGAATCAGTCGCGAAGCTAAGCCCTGACGCCGCAGGGTGAATACCGTGCTCGGCCCAGGCATTGCGATACGGTCTGAAGACAATCGACCGCGCGCGCTGCGTCTCGACGTCGTCGCGGGACTGACGGCTGCAGCCGTCGTCCTGCCCAAGGCCATGGCTTACGCGACGGTTGCGGGCCTGCCCGTCGCCGTCGGTCTGTACACGGCCTTCGTTCCGATGGCGATTTACGCCTTGCTCGGCAGCTCGCGCGTGCTCAGCGTCAGCAGCACCACGACGCTGGCGATTCTCGCGGGGACCGAGCTGGGCCTGGCCGTGCCCGACGGCGATCCTGCGAAGCTCGTCACCGCGACCGCAACGCTCACTGCGCTGGTCGGTGTGATGCTTGTGCTCGCCCGGCTGCTGCGACTCGGATTCGTCGCCAACTTCATCTCGACGCCGGTGCTGGTCGGTTTCAAGGCCGGCATCGGCCTCGTGATCGTGCTCGACCAGGTGCCGAAGCTGCTGGGCATCCACATCGAGAAGCACGGTTTCTTTCGTGACCTGGTGAGCGTCGCGCAGAACCTGCCGGAGACCTCGCTCATCACGCTGGCGGTCGCCGCCGCGACATTTGCGGTGCTGATCGGCATGGAACGGTGGAGACCGCATTCACCGGCGCCGCTTTTAGCCGTCGGCGCGGCCATCGCCGCGTCGTGGTACTTCGGGCTGAAGGCGCTGGGTGTGTCGACGGTCGGGCTGATTCCACAGGGGTTTCCTTCGTTGACGTTGCCCGATCTGGAACTGGTCGCCGGCATGGCTCCGGGGGCGCTCGGCATCGCGCTGATGAGCTTTACCGAGACGATCGCGGCGGGCAGAGCATTTGCGAAACCGGATGACCCGCCGATCAACGCCAACCGCGAGCTGGTTGCCACGGGCGCGGGAAACCTTGGCGGCGCCCTGCTCGGCGCGATGCCCGCCGGCGGCGGCACCTCGCAAACGGCGGTCGTACGCTCGGCGGGCGGGCGGTCGCAGGCGGCCTCGCTGGTGACGGCGGCCGCCGCGGTCGCCACCATGCTGCTCCTGGCGCCGATCCTCGGTCTCCTGCCTAACGCGACGCTCGCGGCAGTGGTGATCGTTTACTCTGTGGGCTTGATCGAACCCGCTGAGTTCCGTGCCATCCGCAAGGTGCGCTCGATGGAGTTTCTCTGGGCGCTGGTCGCTTGCGTGGGGGTACTGGTGTTCGGCACGCTCAAGGGAATCGTGGTCGCAATCGTCGTGTCGATGATCGGGCTCGCCAGCCAAACCGCGCGCCCCACGGTGTCGGTCATCGGCAAGAAGCGCGGTGCCGACGTGCTCCGACCGCTCTCGCCGGAGCATCCCGACGACGAGACTTGGGAGGGACTCCTGATCGTGCGTCCGGAAGGGCGGCTCTTCTTCGTCAACGAGCAATACGTGGCCGACCGGATCCAGGCACTGTTCGCGCTACACAAGCCCCGCGTTGTGGTGCTGGACATGAGCCGGGTCCCCGATCTCGAATACTCGGCATTGCAGGCGCTCATGGAAAGCGAGAGGCGCGCGACGGAGCGCGGAGCGGTGGTTTGGCTCGCGGGGCTCAACCCGGGCGTCCTCGAGGTTGTGCGCCGCGCAAGCTTCGACCAGCGTCTCGGGCGCGAACGGATGCTCTTCAACGCACGCGTTGCGATCGAGCGCTTTCAGGCAATGCAATCCGGCGGCACGACGCCCCTCCCGACGCCTTCTGGCTAGAACCGCGCGTCAGACGAAGGTCAGCCCGCGAATCGCAGTGCCCGTGAGGCAGGGATGAACCCCGCGTTTTTCTCGCACGCGGTGACCTCGGCGCGAAACATCTCGTTCTGATGATGAGCTGCGTAATCGCGGCTCGTTTGTCGTCTACCGAGAGGTTTCGCTGTTCGGCAATCTTTACATAAGTTGTCGATATCAACATTAAGCCCTTGTCCGAGCGCATATTTTTTGCTGGCCCGGTCTTTGCTCATTTGGGGCTTGCCCGTGCCGAGCGGGCTGGGAGACATTCGAATGAAAAAGAGCTGGGTACAGCTTTTGGCGGGAACGGCGCTGACTTTGGCAGCGTCGGCGGCAATGGGAAATGCGTTCTTCGGGCCGAATCCTCAGCCGGGAAACCTCACCTGGAGCGGCTTCTCCAATGGCTCCGTGGGCGCGACGATCGTGGGCGGCAGCTTTACGAACGTTTCGGCCGGCGAGTTCTACGGCTATTTCGACCCTGCGGCCGAAGCGGATGGTCCGGGCTACGAGCTGGACGATTTCCTGCGCTTCCTCTGCATCGATATCAACGACGCGGCGAACGGCGGACCCAATTCGTACACGCGCGCCGTTCTGACTTCCCTGACACCCGCGCAGCTCACCGAGCTCACGCGGCTGTTCAATGACTACTATCCCAACAAGGCGACCGGAACGTATTACAACGGCGGGATCACCAATTTCGGAGACTTCGGCAGCAACAGCACCGCTTCAGCCGCATTCCAGCTCGCCGTGTGGGAGATCTTCTTCGGCAACGGCGTTGATCTGACGACGTTGCCCTTCACGGCGAGCTCGTCCGCAGAGTCGCTGGCGCAGACCTGGCTCAACGCGATCAATGCCGAGTCGGGCACGCCTGCAGGGTGGACCTTCTACACGCTCACCAGCAACTCGACCGGCACGCCCTACCAGAAATACCTCACCGCGGAATACACGCAGCCTTTGCGCACGACACCCGAGCCGGGCACGCTCGTGCTCTTCGGGGTTGCTGTCCTCGCCGCCTGGGCAGCCGCGCTGCGTCGCCGGCAGACGGCTTAGATCCCTCGGCTCCGCGCCTCACGGCCGCACGAACCGTGCGGCTCGCGCAGGCGCGAGCTCCCGATTACCTCTTCCGCTCCGGGGCGCGGCGGCTGCCCGTCGGGCGCGATGCCCAGCCCTCGATGCCCCTGCGAGTCCAACTGCGGTAGGATGAGGCTGTGGCGTTTTCCGAGGAGACCAGGATGACAAATCAGCTTCTATCGCGCGCTGCGACGATCGTCGCGGCAGCCCTACTGGCAGTGGCATGGGCAAGCGCGCGCGCCGACGAGGTCCCGATCGTCACCGGCGAGCACTGGACGAAGTCTTCGGAGCAGATGAAGAAGGCCTACCTCGTGGGCGTTGCGAACGTGCTGCAGATCGAGACGGCCTACGAAGGCTCCAACCCGCCGACGGACGCGCAGAGCATGGTTCCGCGCTTCGTTAAAGGGCTGAAGGGCGGAGGCCACACGCTCGACAGCGTTCGCGAGGGAATCGACAAGTGGTACGCAGCGAATCCCGACAAGATGCAGCGCCCGGTCATCGAGATCATCTGGTTCGAGATGGTCGTGCCGGGACTGAAGAAGTAGCGGAGACGGACATGAAACGATACGCGATGATAGCGGCACTAACGGCGGTCGCAGGCGTGATCGGCTGCACGTCGATGACGCCGCAGCAGCAGGGAACGGTGACCGGCGCCGCCATCGGCGCCGCCGCGGGCGCGGGCATCGCCGCGATCTCGGGCGGCAGCGGATGGACCGGCGCGGCAATAGGAGCTGTCGCCGGAGGCGTCGTCGGCAACATCAAGGGCAGCAAACAGCAATAGCCTCGACACGACGCATACAACCGGTGCGTGCGCCCGGCCCCACGCCGGAGGCGCGCGGCAGCTTCGGGGGCTAGGTTTGGCCTTCGCGCAGCGACAGCGTGACGTGCACGACGCCGCCGTCGCGACGCTTCTTCATCGGCAAGCCGCTGCGCGTGAATACGGCGAGCATCGCCTTGTTCTCGTCGAGCACGTCGGCCACGAACTCGGTGATCCCGCGCTCGCGTCCGATGGCGGCAAGATGCCGCAGGAGCCGGCCTGCGATTCCGAGACCATGGTAGTCCTCCTCGACGACGAACGCGATCTCGGCGGCATGTCCTGGTTCGGCGGCGATATAGCGGGCTGAGGCGATCACGACTTCGTCGGGACCGGTGCCCGTTGTGACCAGCAGCACCACCTCGCGCGCCGGGTCAACCTTCATGATGCGGTCGAGCCCCGCCTCGGTGAGCTCGGTGCGGTAGCTGAATAATCGCGTGTAGATCGACTGGCGGTCGAGACCGCGAACCGCCGTCGCGATCTTCTCGCGATCATCGGCACGCAGCGATCGGATCGTCACTGCGAGGCCGTTCTTCAGCGTCTCCGCGCGGGCGAAATCTGTGCTTCCCACGAACGATTCTGACCTCCGGTTATTCTCCACGCGTCCCGCTCCCTGGCTTCGACAAAGCGTCCCGAAGGCGTACGATTGCAATCATCATAAGCCGAGCGGCTCGCGCGATCGAGTCCCTCGACCCGGGAGTGAACGCGCTCACGTCTGCGTTCAGTTAGCCAGGTGGTCATAAAAGGTGGCGGAACCGTTTCACTTGAGCGTGGCCGAGACCGCGGCTGATCATAGCCTCGGCCCGCACGAGGCCCCGGTCACAGTCGTCGAGTACGGCGACTTCGCATGTCCGAACTGCAAGCAGGCAGCACCTGCGGTCAAGCTGCTGCTCCACCGGTTCGCGGGCCGGATACGGTTCATCTTTCGGCATTTTCCGTTGGAGGAGGTTCATCCGTATGCGCTGCAGGCCGCGGAAGCGGCCGAGAGCGCGGGAGCGCAAGGCGAGTTCTGGAAAATGCATGATCTGCTGTTCGAGAGGCAACCCCACCTGAAGCTGAACAATCTGAAGAGCTATGCCGAACAACTCGGCCTCGACTTGGCACGGTACGAAGCTGACATGAAGGACCACGCGTACCTGCAGCGGATTCGCGAACACCAGCATGGTGGGAGCGCGAGCGGCGCTCACAGCACGCCGACCTTCTTTGTCAATCGCCGTCTGCACGACGTATCGTTCGGACTCGCGCGCCTGTTCGAGGCAGTGGAGAGCGAGCTACGTCCGTAGCCCCTCGCTCGCTAGAGGTTGCCGACGCAGGTCGAGCGCAGGCGTTCGCTGGCGCAGCCGAGCAACAGCGGCGTGATCGTGCGCGAAGGCATGGACGCTCTCGTGGCCTGCGTGTGAGCTCGCGGATGGAGACAGACCCGAAAATGCCCGCCCCACCGCTACGGTCGATCATACCTTGGTGTCGGCACAGTCGATCCCCGCGTGCAGGGAAGGATGCGTTGCGCGATATAGAAAAACTATCGACGTCACATATATAAACAACTTTACAAATCACCCGTTGACGCGTTGAATAGGCCTGACCAGAAGGCCGAACCATGACTCGCAACAGACAATGACGACGGCCGCGATAGATGTGCGCGGGGGCCAAGGAGCCCCGGCTCGACGGCGTTGCAGGATCAATGACCCACGGTGGCCGAACGATCCCGGACGGGGCGACTCAGACAGATTGCAGAATACGATTGGAGACAAGCATGGACATGAAGGTAGATGACAAGAGCGCGGGCAAGTGCCCGCATATCGCCGGCGTCGGCAGGACGAACCGCGACTGGTGGCCGAACCGGTTGCGGCTGGAGCTGCTGCACCAGCATTCCTCGAAATCCGACCCGATGGGCACGGGCTTCGACTACGCGAAGGAATTCAAGCGCCTGGATTACAAGGCGCTCAAAAAGGACCTGGTCAAGCTGATGACCGACTCACAAGACTGGTGGCCGGCGGACTTTGGCCACTACGGGCCGCAATTCATCCGCATGTCCTGGCACGCGGCCGGGACCTATCGCATCACCGACGGCCGCGGCGGCGGCGGCCGGGGCCAGCAGCGCTTCGCACCGCTCAACAGCTGGCCCGACAACGTCAACATCGACAAGTCGCGCCGCCTGCTCTGGCCGATCAAGCAGAAGTACGGCAAACAAATCTCCTGGGCCGATCTCATCATTCTCGCCGGCAACGTCGCGCTGGAGTCGATGGGCTTCAGGACCTTCGGCTTCGGCGGCGGCCGTGCGGACGTCTGGGAGCCGGACGCGGACGTGAACTGGGGTGAGGAGATCGCGTGGCTTGGCGTCGACAAGCGCTTCAGCGGCGATCGCGAGCTCGACCAGCCGTTCGGCGCCACGCACATGGGCCTGATCTACGTCAACCCGGAGGGCCCGAACGCGAGCGGCGACTACATCGCCGCCGCCAAGGACATCCGTGCCACCTTTGGCCGCATGGCGATGAACGACGAGGAAACCGTCGCCCTCATCGCCGGTGGCCACACCTTCGGCAAGGCCCACGGCGCCGCTCCGGAATCGCACAAGGGACCCGATCCGGAGGCCGCGCCGCTGGAAGCACAGGGCCTGGGCTGGATGAGCAACTACGGTGCGGGGCACGGCGCCGACACGATCTCGAGCGGCATCGAAGTGACCTGGACCAAGACCCCGGCCCTGTGGAGCAACAGCTTCTTCGAGAACCTGTTCAAGTATGAATGGGAGTTGACCAAGTCGCCGGCTGGCGCCAAGCAATGGGTGGCCAAGAACGCGCCCGAGACCATTCCCGACGCGCACATCCCGGGCAAGAAGCACAAGCCGACGATGCTCACCACCGATCTGACGCTGCGCTTCGACCCGGAATTCGCGAAGATCTCGCGTAGGTTCCACGAGGACCCGCAGGCTTTCGCCGACGCCTTCGCGCGCGCCTGGTTCAAGCTCACGCACCGCGACATGGGCCCACGCGCGCGTTACCTCGGACCGGAGGTTCCCGCCGAAGAGCTGATCTGGCAAGACCCCATTCCCGCGGTCAATCACAAGTTGATCGGTGCGAAGGACATTGCGTCTCTCAAGGAAAAGATCCTCGCTTCGGGTCTGACTGTCTCGCAACTCGCTTCAACCGCATGGGCGTCGGCGTCCACCTTCCGTGGCTCCGACAAGCGCGGCGGTGCGAACGGTGCGCGCATTCGCCTCGCGCCGCAGAAGGATTGGGACGTCAACCAGCCGAAGCAGCTGGCGGCGGTACTGCGGAAACTTGAAGCAATCCAGAAGGCGTTCAACGTTTCGGCCGCTGGCGGCAAGAAGGTCTCGCTCGCCGACCTGATCGTTCTCGGCGGCTGCGCCGCGATCGAAAAGGCCGCGAAGAAGGCCGGCGTCGAGGTGAAGGTTCCCTTCGCTCCCGGGCGCATGGACGCCCGACAGGACCAGACGGACGTCGAGTCGTTCGCGGTGCTCGAGCCGGTCGCCGACGGCTTCCGCAACTATGTCAAGGGCCGGATCGGAATCGGTGCGGAGCACATGTTGATCGACCGGGCGCAGCTCCTGACGCTCACCGCGCCGGAGATGACAGTCCTCATCGGTGGCATGCGCATGCTGGGCACCAATGTCGGGGGCGCCAAGCACGGGGTATTCACCACGAAGCCGGAGACGCTCTCCAACGACTTCTTCCTGAACCTGCTCGACTCGCGCTTGGAGTGGAAGCCAGCCGGCGGCGCCGAGGGCGTGTACGAGGGGCGCGACCGCAAGACTGGCAAGGTCAAGTGGACCGGCACCCGGGTCGATCTCGTCTTCGGCTCGAACTCCGAGCTTCGGGCCCTCGCGGAAGTCTATGCGTCCGCGGACTCGAAGGAGAAGTTCGTGAAAGATTTCGCGACCGCTTGGACCAAGGTGATGAACCTGGACCGCTTCGACCTCACCTGAGTCGCGCCGAGGGCAGCAAGCGGATTCGGGCCGTCGTCGGGAACGTGCCGCCCGAACGGGGGCGAGCGAGAGTCGCGTTTGTGGCGCCCGTCGCTTCCGGGGGGCTGCGCGATCTCGCTCGGACGTAGCGGTGCGACAGCGGCGCCCGGCAAGCGAGTCGTGTGTCGGTGGTAAGCTAGCCGCACTTTCGCTTGTCACCCGGAGTCTTCCATGCCTGGCCTCCTCCCGAGCGTAGATCCTGACGGCCTGCTCGAATTCTCGGTGGTCTACACCGACCGCGCGCTGAACCACATGTCGCAAAGGTTTCAGCGCGTGATGCGCGATATCTCGGCAGTGCTCAAGGAGGCGTACGCTGCGCGCTCGGCGGTCGTCGTACCCGGTAGCGGCACGTTCGGCATGGAGGCGGTGGCGCGGCAATTCGCTGCCGGCCGGCACTGCCTAGTCATCCGCACCGGCTGGTTCAGCTACCGCTGGACTCAGATCTTCGAGATGGGGCGAATTCCGTCGTCCTGCACGGTACTCAAGGCACGCCGCGCACGCCCAGGCGCGCAGGAGCCGTTTTCGCCTCCGCCTATCGATGACGTGGTGGCAGCGATCCGCGCCGAGAAGCCGGCAGTCGTGTTCGCCGCGCACGTGGAAACCGCCGCCGGCATGATCCTCCCCGACGACTACCTGCGCGCGCTCTCGACAGCCGTGCACGAAACGGGAGGCATGCTGGTTCTCGACTGTGTCGCGTCGGGCGCAATGTGGGTCGACATGCGGTCGGTGGGCATTGACGTGCTCGTCAGCGCCCCGCAGAAGGGCTGGAGCGGATCGCCCTGCTGCTCGTTCGTGATGCTGTCGGATCTTGCGCGCTCGCGGATAGACACCACCATGAGCACGAGCTTCGCTGCAGATCTCAAGCGATGGCTGCAGGTCATGGAGGCCTACGAAGGCGGCTCTTTCCTCTATCACACGACGTTGCCGACCGACGCGCTGACGCGCACGCGCGACGCGATGCTCGAGACTCGCGGGCGCGGCTTCGCGAAGCTGCGCGCCGAGCAGGTGAGGCTCGGCGAAGCGGTGCGTGCCTTGCTCGAGCGTTACGGTTACGCGAGTGTTGCCGCCGCGGGCTTCAAAGCGCCGTGCGTGGTAGTGAGCTACACCGACGACGACGGCGTGCAGAGCGGAAAGACCTTCATCGAGCTCGGCCTGCAGACGGCCGCCGGCGTTCCATTGCAATGCGACGAGGGAGCGGATTTCAAGACGTTCCGCATCGGCCTGTTCGGCCTCGAGAAGCTTGGCGAGGTCGAGCGCACCGTGGGCTATCTTGATGAAGCGCTGCGGGCGATCGCGCGTGAGCGGCACCGGCTGGCGGCCGCCGACTGACGTCCGCCAACTTCATCGAGGAAGCTCGACGTGAGCGATGCGGCCGACGGCTGGGCGGGCACGATCGCGGGGATGCCGGCCGCGGGAGCGAGCGCCGAGCGCTCGAAGACGGTCGGGAAGCGCGACATGGAGCTGTTCACGGAGATTACCGGAGACCGCAATCCCCTGCATTACGACGAGCGCGCGGCACAGGCGTCCCGGTTCGGGGGACTTATCGTGCAGGGCGGCGTCACCTCGGGGATTCTCAATGCCATCGTTGCCGAGCAGCTGCCCGGCCCCGGAACGGTCTTTCTGGGTATGGAGCTGAAATTCGTCAAGGCGGTATATGTCGGAGATACGATCACCGGGCGAATCGAGATCGTCAGTGCGCGCGCCGACAAGCCAATCTGCACGATCGCCGTGTCGGTGCGCAATCAGAAAGGCGAGGTTTGCCTGACCGGCAGCGCAACCACTTATACCGCCGCGCTGAAAACCTGATTTGCCGGCTGCGCGTCCGAGGGGCTTTCGCCGATCCTCGCACGGGTCGACGGAGGAATCGCCGGGTGCCCTCGATGACTAGGTTCTGGTAGCCGGCACCGTGCTTGAACGCCGAGCCGATTGTCTTCGCACAGTTCAGGCGGATGTAGGGATGGAAAGCGCCCGGTGGCCGGCCGAGCCTCCGTTGGACGTGCCGAAGCTGATCAGCAGTTCGAGGTCGTAGGCATCCCGCCGCAGCAGGTCCACGACAGCGTCGACATCGATCGGCAGGGCGAGCGAGGCGCCGCGTGATCTCGGTCTCGCCCACGCCCGTCGCCCCGACAATGAGGACATTTTTCGGAGTGATCTTCTGCAGCAGCGGTTCTCTGCCCTGGCGCCGCCGGCGGGTGCGCAGCGCAATCGGCGCCGGTCGCTCCGCTCCCCGTGGCCGAGGATCTGCTTGTTCAGCTCGTGCGCTGTCTCGGGCGGGATCGTGATGAACTACATCGCGGGAGGCGACGCGAGAAAGAGGACGGCCGTCCGTGAAGGGCGGCCATCCTATTCTACGCTGTTCGATGTCGCGCCGACGTCGCTGGCGCGTGAGCGGTCATGGTCCGACGAAAAGACTCGCGCAATGCCCGGGTTGCAAAGGCGACGACTGGATCGCGCCGCCGCGCGGGATGCATTGATCGGGCGGAAGCGCTGCGCCGTGCTCCACGTTGCTCACCAGAAGATCGAATGCGTGCTGCGCATGCGGCAGGATGTACTCGAGCGACGGGAAGAAGCTCTTGTAGCTCTCGATGTGATTGCCGTTCTGCACTTCATATAGGCGGTAGGGTGGCGCGAGCCGAGCCAGCGGGGGAGGCAGGAACGCCCGGTTGGCCTGGACGGTGCGCTGGTACGCGCGCGCATGGTGATCGATCGGCAGCAGCGCATCCTCGGTCCCCGCCACGGTGATGAGTGGCTTGAGAAGGATGCCCGTGTTCGCAAAGGCATTCATCTGTGCGCCGACGCTGGATACGGACAGCCGCGCGATGTAGTTGTACGTGGAGAGCCCCGTCAGATCGGCGCCATAGGTGTTGTAGGTTGGGTCGAGCCGTTTCTGCCATTGGCACGTGGTGAGCTCCCAGTAGTTCTCGTAGTGGAGCCTCCAGAGGGTCGTACCCGAGCCGGCGATGTCCGGAGGATAGCCCGCGAGCATGATGTTCTTCGCGGCCGTGCTGCTCGCGTTGAAGCCGCTTGCGGCGTAGTCGGGGTAGTTGAGTACCGCCGGCGGCAGGTCGGTAAGGAGATTCGGCGCTTCGTCGTCGACGTATGTTCCCTCCCAGTCCACGCCGCCGTCGAATAGCCACGGTGCGAGCTCGACCGCGCGCCGCACCTGGTAGCCGCCGTTCGACGTGCCCACGGCGTAGGTGAACTTCGCATCGCTGCCGTATCGGGCCTTGATGCCGGTGCGCGCGAGCTTGGCGGTGTCGATCATGTATTGTGCCCACTGCGTGAACGGCTTGCCCGGATCGTCGTCGTAGAAATGCAGCCACACAGTGGAGAGGAACGTCGGGCTGAATCGGCACGCCAGAGGATCGGCCGGAACGATCGCCGGCGCCACGGGCGCCGTGACAAAATAGAACCCGTACACGCCCTTGTTCTGCGAGGCGTATGCGTAGCCCTTCTGCAGCACGTAATCGCTCCACGCGTAGTCGCTGCTGAACTCGCTGCGTTGCGAAGGTGTCCCCGCGACCACGAGCCTGCCGTTCCAGTTGTCGGGCAGACGGAGCAGGAAGCGTGCCTCGTGCGCGGTATCGGAGGCGAACCATCCGGAGATCTGCAGGCCGGAAACCGCGGTCGCTATCGGCGTCACGTCGCTAGGCGGATTGACCAGTACGCCCCGGTCGGTGCGCGGCCGGTAGGCGCCGACCGGCAAGCCAACGATCGAGTTGTCCTGCGGCGTCGTCGGCTGAAGGACGTCGGAGTCACCGTTGGTCGTGAGATCCGCCTTGTCGAAGCACGTCGCATCGACGAGCGTACTGCCGAGCGCCGCGAGAACGGAATCACAGCGAGTCGATGCGCTCGCGGCGGAGGAGACGGCGAATCCCAGGACGAGAGCAGCTAGTGAAACTCTTTGTGTGAACATTATTGCCTCCCAAGAATGAAACGAACCCAGGGTGATGCGATCGTCCCCCGACGAGACCTAGTCCGCGCCTCCTCGCTGGCTTGCGATAAGCAATTCAACGCCGCCAGGGCAAGGGCTTCGGCCTGCAACGGCCCCCGGCGCAGATGCGAGGCACTAGCCTCCGCTCCGTGTGTACAGCATCGACTATCGAGAGCGATCGACGCCGCAGGTCTTTCGCGTCGAGGGATTGCACTGCAGGCGTGGAGAGCGCTAGCGGTTCCCGCGACGAACCGCGCCGCCCTGCGAGCGACGAAACCAGCCGAGGGCAGCCAACCCAAGTCCGGTGAGCAGGAGGCTTCCGGGCTCGGGTACGGCCGCTTGAGGTCCATCGAGGACGTTGCGCAGCTCCAGGACGATATCGTTGTAGTCACCGTCGCCGCCGGGAAGCGCCAAGTCTTCAAAAGCGACGACGTAATTGTGCGGGTCGTGTGCGTCGACCCACGTCACCATGTGATCCATGAAGTCGATGTTGTCGCCTGCGCTCGAACTCCAGATCTCGCCGTAGGGAGTTTCGATCGCCAGCCGAAAATCTCCGGCGATGTCCGGCAAATAAGTGACTGCGCCCCCTTGAGAGGCTACGCCATTGCCGTTCAGCGAGGAAACCAGCGCAACAAACGTACCGCCATCGGTCCCGTCGATAACGCCGAACGTATTGTTGTAGCCGGCGTATCTCGCCCTTGGCACCACGGTCCCGTCGCCGGCCAAGGTCCAGAATTCGTCCTGATCGTCGGATACGCGATCCAGGGTAATGCCGTCGCTTGCCTCGATCTCGGCGATGATGCCGCTCAGAGACGGCTCGCCACTCGTGTTAACCGGCGTGAGGATCGGATCCGCAAAAGCGACGGGCGAAAGCGCGGCAAGGACGAGTCCCAGTGCCACGCCCGCGAACCGATGAAGGTAAGCGCTCATCTGTACAGTACTGATGCAATTACCGGGCCCTGCGCCACAACTACCTGATTCTGCTCACACTTAGAGCCTCAGGGATGGTATGACTGCCTTGTGTTGTAAAGAATCTCGACAGCATGCGATGCAACATTGCGTCGCCAAGGTGGCTATCCCGTCATCCTCTCACATTCCGGGTCGCCTCAGGGGGGCGAGCTTCGGCCCCTCGCCGAAGATGTCCCTGATCGGACGTAAGTTCGCGTATTCGTTGGCCGCTTCGACGCCGGCATGGGCGCGCAGGAACTCGCGCTTGAATTCCTCGAGCAGCCCGTAGCGTTCCAGGATCGTACTCAGCACGTTGAGGTGATCGATCCGCTCGTCGTAAAGACCGGGGAGCACCCTGTTCGGCGGACCGAAGAAGATGGTTGCGATGCGATCGATGCCGGTTGCATCGGGTTCACCGTGGGACGAGTCCGTTGAACCATCCTCGTCGAAAGTGACGATGAGCAGGCTATCGTGCGTTCGAGCCCAGTCCGCGTAGGGCTGGATATTTGTTCTGAGCCAGGCATCGGCCTCGGCCGGACTCCCGCTGTGCAGATCGTGCTTTTCGTTCGGGATGACGAGGGACACCGTTGGGAGCTGCTCGAAGCCGAGCCTGTTTCCTTGCGCGTCGACGGCGAAGCCCCGGTAACTCTTGCCCGAGAGCGGGTCTCGGGTATTCTCGAAACCGAGGTTCGCATCGACGGGCAGGACGAATCGCCGCCGGTCGTCCCGACCGAATGAAGACATGGGGTCCGTCCAATTGGCCGTTGGGTTGTGCTTGCGGCGGTAGCGATCCTGATGCGGGTCCGGATCACCCTCCCCTTCGTAACGCGGGTACGGCAGCGATTCACTGAACGACGCGAAGCTCCTCCCGCTGGCAATGATCGCGGCGCCCAGGTTCGGGGTATTGAGCGGGCGCCAGCCGACAGGGATCGCGCGGTTGCCGATGCCCACCGTCGTGTTGGGCATCGGGCTTGGAAGCCTGATTCCGTTCTGATCGTTCGTCGCCGTGCCGAGGTAAGGGGAGCGCGATGAGCGAAACCACGGCGGCGTGACGCCCTGATGGTGCCCCGAAAACAGATACAGATAGTTCGGCTGGCTTGGACGCGCCGGCAGCGGTGCATTCATGCCAGCGGGCACAATGCCGTACGGGAGCTGTGCGAAATAGGACTGCGTCATCAGCACGCCGCCTCGCGCGAGAGCGTTGAGATAGGGCATCGCAGGATCGCCAATGACCTGGTTGAGCGATCGATTCTCCAGCACCACGATGACCGTGTGCTGCGGCACCCACGAAGCCGCAAGTCCCGTGATCGGCCCGACTAGCGCCGCAATGCTCGAGAGGATCGCGAGGAATCGCATGTCTCGGCCCCGGACTGCCTACTCGGGCTTGTCGTCGACGTAGCTTTCGCGCGGCGGATAGACCCCGGCGAGACGGGCGATCAGTATGGCGACGTACAGGGCGCCGGTAACCTGCTCCACCATGCAGACGCCACGCGCCTGGCGCGTGAGCGGCGTAATGTCGCCGAAGCCGGTGCTCGTGAGCACGGTCATGCTCAGGTAGAGCGCATCGGCAAATACGAGGCTCCCGGGTTTACCCACGATCATATAAGACTCCGGGTAGAAGAACCCGATGATCGCATACACATACGCCCACAGGACACCGAGCAGAAGATAGGCCGCGGCGGCTCCGAACAGCTTGTCCTGGGTCATGACCCGTGGCTGAAAGACGTAGCGCAGAAGATACGCCGTCGCGATGAAATAGAGCGCGGCGCTGAACATCCAGGATCGAGCGAGGTCCACGTCGTTGTCGTACCACAGGCCGAGATATTGGAACCATACGGAGGGAGCGGCCAGGAGCAACGAGATCACGTACGAGAGGTTCGAGCGTCCGACCGCCGCGACGGTCGCAATCAGAAGGAAGACGTTGATGATGTTCAGGACGAGCCGACCGCGGTCGGTTCCCGGGACGAACGACACCGCTCCGAGCACAGCAAGCAGCACGACGAACAGCCAGAAGCAGCGTTGATAGAAAATCCGCGATATCGCGTCGCGCGTGGTTCCGAAGGCCATCGAGACTCTCCCTTGTCCGCGGATCTGGCGGCCGGCGCGCCGGCAGCGCGCCGCGAGCATATGTTGTACCGGCCGGTTTCGGAGCACCGGCGTCGATCGACGAGAATACACCACGAAAATTGAAGACGGAGAGGTCATGACCGCCAAGACGAAGATAGCCCTCGGCTGGCGTGTTTACGGCGCGGGCGTGATGGCATTGGGAATGTTGTGCCTGGCGTGGGGGGATTTCGTTCTAGGGCAGCCCGTGCCCAGGGACCTTCCTGGCCGCACCGCCCTCGCCTATTGCGCTGGTGCGTTCATGCTCATCGCCGGGGCCGCGATCGAGTGGCGCCGGACGGTGACCTTGGGCGCTGCGGCGCTCACGGCCTACTACGCCCTCGTCGTCGTCATCCTGATGAACGGCCGCGTCGTGCTCGCGCATTACGCCGAGTTCGGCACCTACAGCGGCCTCGCCGAGCAGATCGCGATGGCGGCGGGAAGCCTGATCATCTATGCCGCTACTGCGAAAATCGATGCGGCTGGGGCCGCGCGTCTCACGCGCCTGGGCCAACTGGCATTCGGGGTCTGCGCGGTGTTATTCGGCGGCGCACATTTTTTCTACATGAACCTCACCGCTCCGCTGGTCCCCAAGTGGCTGCCGCCTACACAGGAGTTCTGGGCTTATGCAACCGGGTTCGCCCACATCGCGGCAGGCGTTGCAATACTGACCGGCGTGCAGGCCCGCCTCGCCGCGATCCTGCTGACTGTCATGTACGCAGCCTTTACTCCGCTGGTGCATCTGCCGATGTTCATGGCCGATCGCACGAGCCACATGAACTGGACGGAGAACGTCATCAATCTCGCTCTGACGGGCGTCGCCTGGGTCGTCGCCGACTCGCTGGCACGGCGGCGATGAAGGCAGGCACTGCCCAATTCGGTTCACGGCTGCACGGCCACTCGGCGTCGGCGTCAATGGGTACGGCGCTATACTGCGCGTTCTGTGAGCCGGACATGGAGGTGCAGTGAGCAAGCGGAGGCACACCGGTGAAAATATTAGCTTCGCGCGGCACGGGGCCGCCGCGAAGTCGCGTGGCCCAGGGCCTCGAGGCACGGTAGCCGCGCTTGTACTCGCCACGCTCGCGTTCGCAGGCGGACCACCCGCCCGAGCGGCAAGCAACGCGCCTGCGGGTGAGAAGGAGTCGATCAAGGCGATCACCGCTCTCATCGGCGATGCCGCATGCGATAGCGACTCGCAGTGCAAGACGCTCGCCGTCGGCGCCAAAGCCTGCGGAGGCCCGGAATACTATCTTGCATGGTCCACGAAGCGGACCGACGCGGCGGCGCTGCGCGAGGCGGCCAAGAGCAACGTGATTGCCACGCGCAACATGGCCGCCAACCGCGGTGGAGTATCGAACTGTGTCTTCGTCAGCGATCCGGGTGCGTACTGCGCGGCTGCAAACGGCACGCGGGTCGACCCAGCGTCGAAGGAGGCGGGAACCTGTCGCCTCCGCACTGCCGGTCGCGGCGGGCGCGTGCCCGTCGATTGACGACAGCATAGTCTCTCAACGCACAGTTCCGTGCCGCTTACCGTCGTATCGTCTTCCTCGATCGCCGAGCCGCGCACGATGCTTCGTGCGCGCGAGAGAAAGAAAAGGCCCGGCAGGTTGTCTGCCGGGCCTTGGATTGCAAGCGCTTCCTGATCGCTCTACGGCTGCGGATACGTAATGAGCTGGGCCTGGCTCGCGCCGGACACGTTGTCCGGCTCCAGCACCATCACCCCGAGCGCAGGTGTGTTGGCGAGCTCGGCGCTGTTGACGGCAATCGTCGCCGCACCCGCTCCGTTCGGCGGCACCGCCCCGCCGCCGCTGAAGGTGATCGCCGGTGTGAAGGCATTGAACGAACCCGTTCCCGGCATCTTCGCGCCGAACCCGTCTGTCCCGTAGTAGAACATCTGATACTTGAAGCGCGGATTGGCCGCGGTCAGGCCGAGGCCGCTGGTGCCGCTTCCGCCCCGTGGCACCGGGAGCTGCAGGGTGGAGTTGTCGGTCGGCTGCACTGGCAAGAACAGCAAGCTCCCGTCGTCGCTGATCTTGCAATTCGCGTCGGTCGGGAAGAGAGCCGTCACGTAGGATTGCGTGCCGCCGAACACAGAGTAGTTGATGCCGATGAGAACGAAGTTCGGCGTGAATCCTGCCCCGCCGCTCGTGTCGATGCAGACGTCGATTTCCTGGAGGGCGAGCGTGGTGGAAGTGCGGTTGTGGGTGTTGACGCCGAAGATGATATTGGTTCCCGACAACCTCGTACCCACCGCGCGGACGTCGTTCTGCGTGATGCCTTGCGGTGTCGGCTGGTACAGGCCCCAGGTATAGAACCCCGGCGTTCCCGCGATGGCACCGCCCGCGTTCGTGAAGTTCAGCGTGCTGCCGGAAACGCTCGCGGCGAGGTTCGAACGGCTGTGCGCCACCAGATAGTAAGGCACGTTGAGCTTGACGTTTCCGTTCAGCCGGGAGTTCGACGGCGTGAGCTGCACGTATCCGCTGATGTCCTGGAACCCAGTGCCGCCGCCAACCTGGCTTGCAGGCACGTTCAAGGTCATCGGGAACCACGCATCGCTGTTGCCGTTGACGATCACCGACGCCGGCGTGGTGACGGTGGTGCCAGCCGGCCCGGAGACCTTGGTCACGCCGATGTTGAACTGCACCGCCTTGGGACCGGCATTGTGCACGGTGACCTGCTTCATCTGGCTGAAGTCGTTCAGCAGGTCCGCGAACCCGAACGACAGACTCTCGTCCGGCGTGCGCACCACGGCCTGCGTGCCCGTGGCGTACGGCGCGTAGACGAGCCCCGCACCCTCGTTGCGAGGCAGGTAGTCCTGCAGCATGGTCGGGCTCGCCGTCTCGACGACGGCGGCGCGCAGATCGGCCGCCGACCAGGTCGGGTTCGCCTGCTTGACGAGCGCCGCGACGCCGGCCACGTGAGGTGTGGCCATGGACGTGCCGGACAGGATCTCGAAACCGTTGCCGGTCCCGGAAGCCGTCGATACCGTCGACACGCCAGGCGCGGTGATGCCGGGTTTCAAGAAGTCGTCGCCGATGCGCGGTCCCATCGACGAGAAGCTGGCGATCTTCTCGAAGCCGGGGTTCGGCAGAATACCTGCATTGGTCGCGACAGCGCTTGTGGCACCGGTAATCGCCGCGGTATCGCTCTGAAGGACTCCGAAGAACGGGATCGTCACCGGCTCGTAGATGTTTCCATCGGCCGGGGTCGGGGCACCACCCGGGATCGGACCCTCGTAGGGCGGGTAGCCCGCCGAGCTGTTGATCATCGCCGCGGCAGCGGCCCCGAAATGCTGG
>DATJZM010000091.1:0-26963 GCA_035499135.1 Casimicrobiaceae bacterium
CAGCGCCCCGCCGGATTTGCGCCGCGACGGATCGATCGAGATGATTGCGATCTTCAGCCGGTCGTCCTGATCCATGCGGAAGCGGCGGATCAGCTCGTCGGTAAGCGAGGACTTGCCCGCACCCCCCGTGCCGGTGATGCCGAGCACCGGCGCCTTGCTCGCCTCCGCCGCGCGCAGCAGCTCGTCGTGGAGTTTCGCCGGCACGCTTTCCGCTTCGAGGCCGGTGATAAAGCGCGCGAGCACCCTCGTACGCAGCTGAGTGTCCCCGCTCTTGAGCGCGGCGAGGTCCTTCGGCAGGTCGCGCGCAAGATCGAAGTCGGCGGCCTTCACGACCTCGTTGATCATCCCCTGCAGGCCCAGCCGCGCGCCGTCCTCGGGCGAGAAGATGCGCGCGACGCCGTAGCTCTGCAGCTCATCGATCTCCGACGGGATGATGACGCCGCCACCACCGCCGAAGACCTTGATGTCCGCGCCGCCGCGCTCGCGCAGCAGGTCGAGCATGTACTTGAAGAACTCGATGTGCCCGCCCTGGTACGAGGAGACCGCGATACCGTGCGCGTCTTCCTGCAGCGCCGCGGTGACGATCTCCTCCACCGAGCGGTTGTGGCCGAGGTGGATCACCTCGCAGCCGGTCGCCTGCAGGATCCGGCGCATGATGTTGATCGAAGCGTCGTGGCCGTCGAAAAGCGACGCTGCCGTCACGAAGCGCACCTTGTGCTCGAGCTTGGCGATGGGCGGCTTCTTGGCGATGGCAACGTCGTTCATCGGCGGCTCCAGGGCGGAGGTTTTTTCGGGCCCGAGGGAGGGGAAGCTTACTCCTCGGGGACCTCCATGGGCACGCTATCTGACGTTTACGTAAACGTCAAGATAGGGCCAACCCGCCGCCCCATCGAGGTACGGCGCGAGGGGCATCTTGGCGAAAGCGAATGCTCACACCGGCAATTTCTGGAACCATTGCAGCCGGTTGTGCTCCATGCTTGTCCCGGCGTCGCCCCATCCCCACATCCGAACCCATGATCACTGCCCGCGATCTCGCCCGTCTGGCCCTGCCCCTCGCGCTCGTTTCGACCGCCTCCGGCGCCACGCTCCCCGCCGGGGTCGTCCAGGGTCCGACCGTCGAGGGCATCACCGAGTACACGCTGACCAACGGCCTGCGCGTGCTGCTCTTCCCCGACGAGACGCAGCCCAAGACCACGGTGAACATCACCTATCTCGTCGGCTCGCGCATGGAGAACTACGGCGAGACCGGCATGGCTCACCTGCTCGAGCACATGGTGTTCAAGGGCACGCCGACGCAGGGCAACATCATGGCCGAGCTCGGCAAGCGCGGCATGGATTTCAACGGCTCGACCTGGCTCGACCGCACCAATTACTTCGAGACCTTCCCGAAGTCGGAGGAGAACCTCGAGTGGGCGCTGCGGATGGAAGCCGACCGGATGGTGAATTCCAAGGTCGCCCGCGCGGACCTCGACAGCGAGATGACGGTCGTGCGCAACGAGATGGAGCGCGGCGAGAACAGCCCCATCCGCATCCTCGTCCAGCGCACCATGGCGGTAGCGTTCGACTGGCACAACTACGGCCACGACACGATCGGCGCGCGCTCCGACGTCGAGCTCGTGGACATCGCGCGGCTCCAGGCCTTCTACCATCTGTACTATCAGCCGGACAACGCGGTGCTCGTCATCGCGGGAGCGTTCGATCCGGAGAAGACGCTCGCGCTGGTCGCCAAATACTTCGGCCCGATCCCCAAGCCGACGCGCGTCCTTCCGCGCCTCTATACGACGGAGCCGGTGCAGGACGGCGAGCGCGAGTTCACGCTGCGTCGCGTCGGCAACACGCAATGGCTCTCCGCGCTCTATCACACCGTGCCCGCGGCAAGCCCGGACTCGGTCGCGATCGAAGCCGCCGTCGGCGTGATGACGCTCACTCCGGGCGGCCGGCTGTACAAGGCGCTGGTGGAGACCGAGAAGGCGTCCGCCGTCGACGACTTCATCTTCCGCGGCTACGACCCCGGCTTCGCGATGTTCCTCGCGCAGGTGCCGGAAAAGGATCCGCTCGCCCCGGCGCGCGAGGTGATGCTGAATACGATCCAGGGAACCCCCTCGCAGCCGGTGAGCGCGACCGAGCTCGAGCGCGTGCGCACCAAGCGACTCAAGGAGATCGACGAGACGATCAACGACCCGCAGAGGCTCGGCGTGGCGCTCTCCGAGTCGATCGCGGAAGGCGACTGGCGGCTGTTCTTCATCCGCCGCGATCACTGGCGCAGCGTGACCACGGCTGACGTCGACCGCGTTGCCACCCAATACTTCAAGCCCGCTAATGCGACGGTCGGCGCGTTCGTTCCGGACGCGAAGCCCGACCGCTCGCCGGTGCCTCCGAAGGTCGACATCGCGGCGACGGTCAAGGATTACAAGGGCGACCCTGCGGTCGCGGCCGGCGAAGTCTTCGAGGCTACGGTCCCGAATCTCGAGGCGCGCACGCAGCGCTTCAGCTTGTCCAACGGAATGAAGGTGGCGCTGCTGCCGAAAAAGACCCGCGGCGAGACGGTGCATCTCGCGCTGCGCGTGAATTACGGCGACGCGCAGAGCATCTTCGGCAAGGCCGGCGAGGCGGAGCTCACCGGCAGCATGCTCATGCGCGGCACGGCGAAGCACTCGCGCCAGGAGCTCGAGGATTCGCTCGACCTGCTGCGCACTACGCTCGAGATCGATGCCCAGGGAACCGCGCTCTCCGGAGGCGCCCAGACGGTGCGCAAGAACCTGCCTGCGACTCTCGACCTGATCGCGGAGATCCTCCGCCAGCCGTCGTTCCCGGAGAAGGAGCTCGACACGCTCAAGCGAGAAACCATCGCCAATCTCGAGGAGGAGCGCACCGAGCCGAGAGCGGTCGCGGTCCGCGCGCTGCGGCGCTACGATAATCCGTATCCCCGCGGCGACGAGCGCTACGAGCCCACGCTCGATGAGGAGATCGGCGACCTCACCGCGCCCAGCGCGGCCGCGCTCAAGGCGTTCCATCAGCAGTTCTACGGCGGCAGCGCCGCGGAGATCGCCGTCGTCGGCGACTTCGACCCCGCCGCGACCCGGACGCAGCTCGAGAAGCTCTTCGGCGACTGGAAGGCGGGCAAGCCCTACGCGCGCGTGCCCGACCCGCTGGTGGCGAAGAAGCCGACGGCAATGCCGCTCGAGACGCCCGACAAGGCCAACGCGTACCTTCGCGGCGGCGTCTCCTTCCCGATGAGCGACAAGGATCCCGACTATCCTGCGCTGCTGCTCGCGAACTACATCATCGGCGGCTCGACCGACTCGCGGCTGTGGAACCGCATCCGGCAGAAGGAGGGCCTGAGCTACGGCGTGGCGAGCTGGCTCGCCGTGAGCAGCTTCGAGCCCAATGCGACGTTCTACGTCTCGGCGACCTTCGCCCCGGAGGCATTGACGCGGCTGCGCGCCGGCCTGCAGGACGAATTCAAGCGCGCCGCCGAGGGCTTCACCGCGCAGGAGATCGCCGACGGCAAGCGCGCGCTCTTGCAGGAGCGCCGCCTGGAGCGCACGCGCGACGCCTCGCTCGCCCGCGGCCTCGTCGAGCAGGAATACATCGGACGGACCTTCGCGTACTCGGGCGAGGTCGACAAGGCGATCGAGGCGCTCACTGCCGAGCAGCTTTCGGCGGTGCTGCGCAAGTACGTGAGCCCGGACGGATTCGCCTACGCGTTCGCCGGCGATTTCGTGCGGGTGGCGAAGAAGTAGACGCGCGGCGAACGCCCGCGCACGACAAAGCTCGTGCGCGGGCGGCTCACCACACGCCCATCAGCTCCACCATCGGCCAGGCGATCCCCTTCGCGCAGCCGAGCACCGGCGCCGGCACGAGCAGCCCCTCCGGGCCCGGGAACGGCCCCGCATAGCCGCCCGCCTCTTCGATCAGAAGCAGGCCGGCCGAAGCGTCCCAGGAGTTCAGCGAAAGCTCGACGTAGCCGTCGTAGTGTCCTGCCGCCACGTGCGCGAGCTGGAGCGCGCCGGCGCCCATGCCGCGCGTCGCGACACCCGCGTACATGAGCTTCCTGCGCAACTCGACCACCTGGTCGTCGGGGTGGCGGTCGTTGTGGCCCACGCAGACGAATGCCTGGTCGAGGCGCCGGCAGTCGTTCGTCTGCAACCGCGTCTGGTTGCCTGCTGACTCGCACCACGCGCCGTGGCCGCGGCGCGCGTGGAAGAGCTCGCCGTGCTCGGGATCGTAGATGACGCCGATCTCGCGTATGCCTTTCTCGACATACGCGATCGAGACGCAGTAGTAGCGCGCGCCGCGCAGGAAATTGTGCGTGCCGTCGATCGGGTCGACGACCCAGATCTTCTCGACCTGCCCGTCGAACGACGCGGCGGTCTCCTCGCCGAGGAAGGCGTCGTCGGGAAAGAGCGTCGCGAGCTCGCTCGCGATCAGCTTCTCGACCGTGCGGTCGGCGTGGCTGACGAAGTCCTGCGCGCCCTTGAGTTCGGTGACGAGCGACTCGCGCTGGACAAAGAAATCGTGCGCCGCCTCGCCCGCCTTGCGCGCGATTCTTTGCGCCGCGACGTGGCGGGCCGTGAGCGTTGCCGTGGCCATGGCTCTCCTCGCGATGGGAAGGATACACCCCTCATTGCGCAGAGCGCTGAACTGCGACAAAATTGCCGTTCCCATTCGCGGCGCCGCACCTCGGTGCGACGGGCGTAAAGACCGGATCACGCCGCGTGCAGCAGCACACCGATGCGGAACACGACCCACTTCGCCTCCGGCCGTTCTCTCGACGTCATCTGCCTCGGCCGCTTCGCGGTCGATTTCTACGCGCAGCAGATCGGCGCGCGCCTCGAGGACGTCACGAGCTTCGCCAAGTACCTCGGCGGCTCGTCGGCCAACACCGCGTTCGGCTGCGCGCGCCTGGGGCTGAAGGCGGGCCTCATCTCGCGCATCGGCGACGACGGCCTCGGACGCTTTCTCGTCGAGACGATCGCGCGCGAGGGCTGCGACGTTTCGCACGTGAGCATCGATCCGACGCGGCTCACCGGCGCGGTGGTGCTCGGGATCAAGGACCGCGACACATTTCCGCTCATCTTCATGCGCGAGAACTGCGCCGACATGGCGATCGAGGAGGCCGACGTCGAGGAGCGCTACATCGCGCGGAGCAAGGCGCTGCTCATCACCGGGACGCACTTCTCCACCCAGTACATCGACCGCATCAGCCGGCTCGCGCTCGAGCGCGCGCGAAAGAACGACGTACGCACCGTGCTCGACATCGACTATCGCCCCGTGCTGTGGGGACTCACGAGCCGCGGCGACGGCGAGACGCGCTACATCCGCTCCGACAACGTCACCGCGCACATCCAGTCGATCCTGCCGGCATTCGATCTCGTCATCGGCACCATCGAGGAGTTCAACATCGCCGGCGGCAGCACCGACATCATGGGCTCGCTCGCCGCGGTGCGCGCGGCGACGAAGGCGACGCTGGTGGTCAAGCGCGGGCCGCTCGGCTGCGCGGTGATCGACGGCGCGATACCGCGCTCGCTCGACGAAGCCTTCAACGGCCGCGGCGTCGAGGTCGAGGTGCTCAACGTGCTCGGCGCGGGCGATGCCTTCTCCGCCGGCTTTCTCTCCGGCTGGGTGCGCGGCCAGGACTACGATGCGTGCTCCCGCTACGCCAACGCCTGCGGGGCGCTCGTCGTCTCGCGCCACGGCTGCGCACCGGCAATGCCCACGCGCGTCGAGCTCGACTACTACATCGCCAACGCCGAGCGCATTCCGCGCCCGGACCAGGATGCAACGCTCACGCGCCTGCACCGCGTCACCGCGCCGCGCACGCCGCGCGAGCAAGTCTTCGCCCTCGCCTTCGATCATCGCAATCAGTTCTTCGAGCTCGCGCAGTCCGTCGGCGCGGACGAAGCGCGGCTGCCGAAGTTGAAGCGACTGCTGGTCGACGCGGTGGCCGACACCGAGCGTGCGCTCGGCCTGCAGGGCAGCGCCGGCATCCTTTGCGACGACCGCTACGGGCAGGACGCCCTCAACGCCGCCACCGGTCGCGGCTGGTGGATCGGCCGTCCCGTCGAGCTTCCCGGCTCGAATCCGCTCGAGTTCGATCGCGGCCGCTCGCTGGGCACGCAGCTCATTGCCTGGCCGCATGAGCACGTGGCGAAGTGCCTCGTGCGCTATCACCCCGACGAGGCGATCGACCTGCGGCTGGAGAACGAGGCGCAGGTGCGCGCGCTCTACGACGCGGTGCAGGCGAGCGGGCACGAGCTGCTGCTCGAGGTGATCCCGCCCTCGCACCTGCCGCGCGCGCCCGATACGGTGCTGCGCGCGATGAAGCGTTTCTACAACCTCGGCATCCTGCCGGAGTGGTGGAAGCTCGAGCCGATGTCTCCCGAGCAGTGGCGGGAGATAGACGCGCTCATCGCCGAGCGCGATCCGTATTGCCGCGGCGTGCTGCTGCTGGGCTTGAACGCGCCGATCGAGAAGCTCGCGGCAGGCTTTCGCGACGCACGCGCGTGCGCCTCGTGCCGCGGCTTCGCGGTGGGTCGCACGATATTCCACGAGCCGTCGCGCGCATGGCTCGCCGGCGAGATCGACGACGGCCAGCTCGCCCAGCGCGTGCGCGCGAGCTTCGAGGCGCTGGTCGCCGCGTGGCGCGAGGCGCGGCGCGAAAGCATGCGCGAGCGCGCCGCCTGAGTGGACACTGAGTGGACAATAAGCGTGCCGCCGAGGAGGCAACCATGAACGACACGCGCACATCGGCCCGAGCGCACGCCACCACTTCCGGCGCGACCGTGCGGCTCACCATGGCACAGGCGCTCGTGCGCTATCTCGCTGCGCTGCGCGCCGACACCGGTCTCGCTCACGCGGGCGAGGCGCAGCTCTTCGGCGGGGTGTTCGCGATCTTCGGCCACGGCAACGTCGCCGGCGTGGGCGAGGCGCTCTATCGCCACCGCGCCGAGCTGCCGACCTACCGCGCGCACAACGAGCAGGCGATGGCGCACGCCGCGATCGCGTACGCCAAGGCGCACATGCGCCGGCGCATGATGGCCTGCACGACCTCGATCGGTCCCGGCGCGACCAACCTCGTCACCGCCGCTGCGCTTGCGCACGTCAACCGCCTGCCGGTGCTCTTTCTCCCGGGCGACATCTTCACCTCGCGCGCGCCCGACCCGGTGCTGCAGCAGCTCGAGGATTTTCACGACGGCGGAGTCTCCGCCAACGATTGCCTGAAGCCGGTGTCGCGCTACTTCGACCGCATCATGCGCCCCGAGCAGCTCCTCACCGCGCTGCCGCGCGCGATCGCCGTGCTCACCGACCCCGCTCTCTGCGGTCCCGTGACGCTCGCGCTCCCGCAGGACGTGCAGACGATGGCGTACGACTTTCCGGAAGCGTTCTTCACGCCCGAGCCGATCATCTTCCGCGCACAACCGCCCGACCCGGCGGAGCTCGCGCGCGCGGCCGCGGCGCTTCGCGCAGCGAAGAAGCCTTTGCTCATCGCCGGGGGCGGCGTGCTCTACGGGCTCGCCGCCGACGCGCTGCGCGGCTTCGCCGAGAAGCACGGCGTGCCGGTCGCGGAAACGCAGGCCGGAAAAGGGGCGCTCGCCTGGGATCATGCGCTGCAACAGGGCGCGATCGGCGTCACCGGCTCGCCGGCCGCCAACGCGCTCGCGCGCGAGGCCGACGTGGTTGTCGCGGTGGGCACGCGGCTGCAGGATTTCATGACCGGCTCGCACTCGCTCTTCCCGCAGGCGAGGCTCGTGCATCTGAACGTCAATCTCTTCGACGCGCTGAAGTGGCACGGCATCGAGCTCGTGGCCGACGCCGGCGCCGGCCTCGCCGCATTGTCGAAATCGCTCGGCGCGTGGAGGTCTTCTGCCGACTGGCAGGTGAAGGCGAAGAAGGGCGCCGACGCGTGGCGCGCAGAGGTCGCCCGCATCACCGGCAGACGCGACGTCGCGCGTCCCTACGAAGGCGAGGTGATCGGCGCGGTGCAGCGCTCGGCGAAGGATTCACCAGCGCGCGACATCGTCGTGTGCGCCGCGGGCACGCTCCCCGCCGACCTGCACAAGCTCTGGCGCACCGGCGAGCCCGGCGGCTATCACATGGAGTACGGTTACTCGTGCATGGGCTACGAGATCGCCGGCGGGCTCGGCGCGAAGATGGCGCGACCCGACCGCGAGGTGATCGTCCTCGTCGGCGACGGCAGCTATCTCATGCTCAATTCCGAGATCGCCACTTCGCTCCTGCTCGATCAGAAGCTCATCGTCGTCGTGCTCGACAATCACGGCTACGGCTGCATCAACCGCCTGCAGCAGGCGTGCGGCGGCGCGCCGTTCAACAATCTGTTCTCCGACAGCGTGCAGGGCAAGCGCGGCGCGCCGCAGATCGACTTCGCTGCGCACGCCGCCGCGCTCGGCGCTCTCTCGGAGAACGTCAAATCGATTCCCGAGCTCGAGAAGGCATTGAAGCGCGCCCGCGCCGCAGATCGCACCTACGTCGTCTGCGTCGAGACCGATCCGAGCCGCACCACCGAGGAAGGCGGCTGGTGGTGGGAGGTCGCCGTGCCCGAGGTATCCGACCGCGCGGCAGTGCGCAAGTCGCGCACGGCGTACCAGGAAGGGAAGAGGAAGCAGACGCCATGACCTCACCGGCTCCATTTGTAGTCGCCCCGGCGTGGGCCGGGGCCCAGGTTCGTACCGTTGCCGCCTCCTCGCAACAACTTGGATCCCGGCCTGCGCCGGGATGACAAACTAGGCGGGATGACAAGCCAGCCGGATGACAAACTAGGCGGGATGACAAGCTAGCCGGATGACAAGCTAATATGCCTGACAACTTCGCCGTGAAGATCGGGATCAATCCGATCTCCTGGACCAACGACGATCTGCCGTGGCTCGGCGGCGAGACGCCGCTCGAGACCGCGCTCGCCGAGGGCAAGGCGATCGGCTACCAGGGTTTCGAGCTCGGCAACAAGTTTCCCCGCGAGTCGGCCGCGCTGAAGCACGTGCTCGACAAGCACGGCCTCGAGCTCGTCTCGGGCTGGTACTCGGGGCGGCTCGCGCGCCGCACGGTGGACGAAGAGATCGCCGCGGTCGGCCCGCATCTCGAGCTCCTCGCCGACAACGGCGCGAAGGTCATGGTCTACGGCGAAGTAGCCGACAGCATCCAGGGCGCGAGCGTGCCGCTCTACAAGCGCCCGCGCTTCGCGCGCGACGAGCAATGGCGCGAATACGCCGAGCGCCTCACCGCCTTCGCGCGCCACACGCTCGCGCACGGCGTGCGGCTCGCCTACCACCATCACATGGGCGCGTACGTGGAAACCCCGGCCGACGTCGACCGGCTGATGGCCCTCGCGGGCGAGGAAGTCGGCCTGCTCTTCGACAGCGGTCACATGACTTTCGCCGGCGGCGACGCCGTGGCGATGCTCGCGAAGCACGTGAAGCGCGTCTGCCACGTGCACTGCAAGGACGTGCGTCCGCAGGTGATCAGGCTTGCGCGCAACCGCGACTGGAGCTTTCTCGAAGCGGTGATCAACGGCGCGTTTACCGTGCCCGGCGACGGCGCGGTCGATTTCGAATCGCTGATCGCGCTGCTCGCCGACAACGGCTATCGCGGCTGGCTGGTGGTCGAGGCGGAGCAGGACCCGGTGGTCGCGCCGAGCTACGCGTACGCCGAGAAGGGGTACGGGCACCTGCGCGAGCTCGTGTCCAGGGCGGAGCGCGCGAAGGTGAGCGCATGAGCCTTCTCGTGAAGGCGCGCCGCAGCGGGCGCGAGATCGTCAGCGTCACGCCGCAATCGGCAGGCTGGAGATTCGTCGGCTTCGCTGCCTACCGCCTCGGTCCCGGGGAGACGGTCAATCTTCCTGCCGATGCGCTCGAGCGCTGCGTGGTCGTGCTCGCCGGTTCGGTGAGCGTGCGCGCGGGCAATTCGAGCTGGACCGAGATCGGCGAGCGCGGCAGCGTGTTCGAAGAGCGCTCGCCCTACGCAGTCTACGCGCCGCGGCGCACGGCCCTGGCCGTGACCGCACACTCGCCCGCAGAGATCGGGGTGGCGAGCGCGCCCGGCGCGAGCGAGCGGCAGCCGCGACTGATCGAACCCGGCAGCATGAAGCGCTTCTCGCGCGGCACGGGCGCGAACACCCGCTACGTATGCGACATCCTCCCGCAGACCGAGCCCGCCGATCATCTGCTCGTCGTGGAGGTGCTCACCCCGAGCGGCCATTCCTCTTCGTATCCTCCGCACAAGCACGACACGGACAACCTTCCCGCGGAGAGCGCGCTCGAGGAGACGTACTATCACCGGCTGAAGCCCGCGCAGGGCTTCGCCTTCCAGCGGGTCTACACCGACGATCGCTCGCTCGACGAGTCGCTCGCGGTGGAGGATCACGACGTGGTGATGGTGCCGCGCGGCTACCATCCCGTGGTGGTGCCGTACGGCTACGATTCGTACTACCTCAACGTGATGGCCGGTCCCACCCGCGAATGGCACTTCAAGAACGATCCCGCTCACGAATGGATGCTCAAGAAATGACCGACGTTGCCCTCTTCGGTGCAGGACGCATCGGCAAGATCCACGCCGGCAACCTCGTGCGGCAGCCCGGTGTCGCGCTCAGATACGTCGTCGACGTCAACGCGGCCGCGGCCGGCGAGCTCGCCACCCGGCACGGCGCGAAGGTCGGCAGCGCGGACCAGGTGTTCGGCGACAAGGCGGTCCGCGCCGTGGTGATCGGCTCCTCGACCGACACGCACGCTGCGCTCATCCAGCGCGCAGCGGCAGCGGGCAAGGCGATCTTCTGCGAGAAGCCGGTTGATCTCGCGCTCGCGCGAGCCCGCGAGTGCGCTACCGCCGTCGCGCGCGCCGGCGTGCTGTGCATGATCGGCTTTCAGCGCCGCTTCGATCCCACTTTCTCGGCGCTCAAGGAACGGCTGGCGAGCGGCGAGATCGGCGAGCCGGAGATGCTCGTCGTCACGAGCCGCGACCCCGGTGCGCCGCCGGTCGATTACATCAAGGTCTCGGGCGGGATCTTCAAGGACATGCTGATCCACGACTTCGACATCTTCCGCTGGATCCTCGGCGACGAGGCAGCGAGCGTCTACGCGACAGGAAGCTGCCTCACCGACCCGGCGATCGCGAAGGCCGGCGACATCGACTCGACGGCTGTGACGATACGCACGAAGAAGGGCCGCCTCGCGCAGATCAGCACCAGCCGCCGTGCCGCGTACGGCTACGACCAGCGCTTCGAGGTGCTCGGCAGCAAGGGCATGCTGCAGGCGGGCAATCACACCCCGACCGAGGTCACGGCGGCCACCGGGGTCAATGTGAGTCGCGACAAACCAGAACATTTCTTCCTCGAGCGCTATCGCGTGGCCTACGCTGCGGAGATGGCGCATTTCTTCGAGGCGCTCGCGAAGGGAACGCCCGTGCGCACGACGATCGAGGACGGCGTGAAGGCACTCGAGCTCGCGGAAGCCGCGACGACCTCCTGGCGCGAGAAGCGGATCGTCGAGCTCCAATGACACAAGCGGCACGCCTGCGCGTCGGTATCGCGGGGCTCGGCCGCCTCGGACGCCGTCACGCCGAGAACCTCGCGCGTCGCATCCCGCGCGCCGAACTCGCCGCCGCGTGCAGCCCGGTGGACGAGGAGCTCGCCTGGGCGAAGGATGCGCTCGGCGTGCAGCGACTCCATCGCGGCTACGCAGAGCTTCTCGCCGATCGGGAGATCGATGCGGTGTTCATCGTCACGCCGACTTCGTTCCACGCCGATCACATCATCGCCGCGCTCCAGGCCGGCAAGCACGTCTTCTGCGAGAAGCCGCTCTCGCTCGAGCTCGCGGATTGCCAGCGCGTCGAGGCGGAAGCCGCGAAGCATCCGAAGCTCAAGGTGATGATCGGCTACGGCCGGCGCTTCGATCCGAGCAACCGCGACGCCTGGGACAAGATCCAGGCCGGGCTCATCGGCAAGCCGTTCCTCGTGCGCTCGCAGAACCTCGACCTCAACGATCCCTCGGGCTTCTTCGTGCGCTTCGCGCCGACCAGCGGCGGGATCTTCCTCGACTGCACCGTGCACGACATCGATCTCGCGCGCTGGTTTCTCGGGAACCCGAAGCCGCAGCGCGTGTTCGCCGCCGGGGTGGTCGCGGTGCACGAGGGCCTGCGCGAGTTCGGCGACGTCGACAACGGGGTTGCGACCTGCGAGTTCGAGGGCGGCAAGCTCGCCTGCTTCTACGCTTCGCGCACGATGGCGCACGGGCACGAGACCTCGACCGAGATCTTCGGCACCAAGGGGCGGCTCGCCGTCGGGCAGAACCCGCGCCTCAATCGCGTCGACATCTCCGACGCTCACGGCGTACGCAACGAGTGCACGCCGACCTTCTACGAGCGCTTCGAGGAGGCGTTCCTGATCGAGACGACGCACTTCGTCGACGCGGTGCTCGATGACCGCGCGCCGGCGCTCACGCTGCACGACGCAAGCGAGGCCACCCGCATCGGCATCGCCCTGCGCGAATCGCTGCGCACGCGGCGCGCGGTCGAGCTTTGAACCCGAGCGCCCGCCTCGCGGGGCGGGATCTCGCCCTGATCCTCGTTGTCGTCACCTTGCTGGGGTTCGTTTTCGTGGCGATCAAGGTCGCCCTGCGCGAGCTGCCGCCCTTTGCGCTTGCAGCGCTGCGCTATGTATTTGCGGCATTCCCGCTCGTGTTCTTCATCAAGCCGCCGCGCATACCGTGGCGCTATGTCGTCGGCTACGGCCTAGCGATCGGCGTATGCCAGTTCGGCCTTCTCTTCCTCGGCATCGAGCTCGGCGTGCCGGCCGGGCTGTCGTCGCTGATCATTCAGGTGCAGGTCTTCTTCACCGTCGCTTTGGGAATCGCATTTCTGGGCGAGCACGTGCGGCGGGAAGACCTGATCGGTGCGGCGATCGCGACCGCAGGGCTGCTGCTTCTCGGCGGGTACAAGGTGACCTCGGGCGCCAGCGGGACGGTGATCGGCTTCGTGCTGGTCATCGGGGCCGCGCTGGCCTGGAGCACGGGCAACATCATCGCCAAACGCGCAGCGAAGGAGCACGAGGCCGACATGTTCGCGCTCGTCGTGTGGTCGAGCCTGGTGCCGCCGCTGCCGCTCGCCGCGCTCGCCTATGCCTTCGAAGGCGGGCCGGAGGTGTGGCATGCGGTGAGGAACGCCAGCCCGCTCGCCTGGGGCTGTGTGCTGCTTCTGGCCTGGGGAGCGACGCTGTTCGGCTTTGCGTCGTGGGCCACTCTGCTGCACCGCTATCCGACCGCGCTCGTAATGCCTTTCGCGCTCTTGATTCCGGTCGTGGGACTCGCGAGCGGCGTAATCTTCCTCGGCGAGGGCCTCGCGCCGCTGCAGCTGCTCGGCGTCGCGCTGGTCCTCGCCGGCCTCGCCGAGAACGTGTTCGGCGAGCGTATGCGCGGATGGCTGCGGCGCTGAGCGTGCGCCTCGCATTCGCGGCGCGCCGGCCGCATTGCCCTGAAAATCCGCGCCCTGCGGGCGTGTACCCGACAGGATGTCCCGCGCTCTACACCGCCAGGTGCGCGCGCACGTTCTCGTCGTCCATGGCCGCGCCGGCGCCGCGTGCGACGACCTCGCCGCGCGATAGCACGACGTAGTGGTCAGCGAGCGCTTTGGCGAAATCATAATATTGCTCGACCAGCAGGATCGCGGTGCCGCCTGCCGCGATCAAGCGACGGATCGCACGCTCGATGTCCTTGATGATGGAAGGCTGAATCCCCTCGGTGGGCTCATCGAGGATCAGCAGCCGCGGCTGCATCACCAGCGCCCGTGCGATTGCAAGTTGCTGCTGCTGGCCGCCGGAGAGGTCTCCGCCACGCCTGCCGAGCATGCTCTTCAGCACCGGAAACATCTCGAAGACGAGCTCGGGAACTTTCGTTCCTCGCCGCTTCGTGGCGAGACCCATCTGCAGGTTCTCCTCCACCGTCAGTCGCGGAAAGATGTCGCGCCCCTGGGGAACGTAGCCGATGCCCAGCGCGGTGCGCGTGTAGGGCGGCATCGCGGTCATATCCACGCCGTCGAAAGTGATCTCGCCGGACCGAATGGGCAAAAGTCCCATCAGGCACTTGAGGAGCGTCGTTTTGCCGGTGCCGTTTCGCCCCAGTAACACCGTGCAGGCATCCTGCGGAACTTCGAACGCCACGTCGCGCAGGATATGGCTGCCACCGTAGTATTGGTTGAGGGCCGCGACCCCGAGCATCGCTAGCGCCCCAGGAAGACTTCTATCACTTGCTCGTTCCCCTGGATCTCATCCATCGAGCCTTCAGCGAGCACGCTGCCTTCGTGCAACACCGTGACCTTCTGCGCGATCCGCGCCACGAAGTCCATATCGTGCTCGACGACGATCAGGGTGTACTTGCCCGCCAGCGAAACGAACAGCTCGGCGCTGCGCAGCGCTTCCTCGTCGCTCATGCCTGCGACAGGCTCGTCGAGTAGCAGGAGCTGCGGCTCCTGCATGAGCAGCATGCCGATCTCGAGCCACTGCTTCTGCCCGTGCGACAGCATTCCGGCGGGGCGAGTCGCTTCCCCCGCGAGCTTGATCGTCTCGAGCGTGCGCATGATGCGGTCGCGCGCCATTCCATCCAGTCTCGCCCGCAGCGTCGGCATGACGCGCTTGTCGGTCTTCATCGCCAGCTCCAGATTCTCGAACACCGAATGTCGTTCGAAGACCGTCGGTTTCTGGAACTTGCGACCGATCCCTGCGTCGGCGATCTCTGGCTCCGAGAGCCTAGTCAAGTCGATCGTCTGGCCGAAGAACGCGCTGCCCGCATCGGGACGTGTTTTGCCGGTTATAACGTCCATCATCGTGGTCTTGCCGGCGCCGTTCGGCCCGATCACGCAGCGCAGCTCCCCGGCATCCACGAGCAGCGAGAGATTGTTGAGCGCCTTGAAGCCGTCGAAGCTAACGCTGACGCCCTCGATGTAGAGAATCCCGCGGTGAGTGGTATCGACTCCGCTCGTCAGCACACGCGCACCGGACGCCACCGGATCGTCCCACTGCTCGCGGGGGGCACTCTCGCTCACGGTGAGCGCTTTCGTGAAAGCCACAGACCGGCGAGCCCGCGCGGCAGGAATAGGGTTACCAGGATGAACAAAAGGCCCAGTGCGAACAGCCAGTATTCCGGCAGGGCCTTCGTGAACCAGCTCTTGCCGAGATTGACAACGACGGCTCCGAACACCGGCCCGACGAGGGTGCCGCGCCCGCCCACCGCGGTCCAGATCGCGATCTCGATGGAATTGGCCGGCGACATCTCGCTGGGATTGATGATGCCGACCTGCGGAACGTAGAGGGCGCCGGCGATGCCGCAGATGACCGCCGAGAGCGTCCAGATGAACAGCTTGAAGTAAAGCGGGTTGTAGCCGGAGAACATGACACGGCTTTCCGCGTCGCGGATCGCAGTCAGGACGCGTCCCAGCTTCGATGTCACGATCCAGCGCGCCAGCAGAAGGAAGCCGAGCAGCGTCGCCGCGGTGACGGTAAACAGCGCCATGCGCGTCGTCGGCGCGGTGATTGGAAACCCCAGCACGCGCTTGAAGTCCGTAAATCCGTTGTTCCCGCCGAACCCCGTGTCGTTGCGGAAGAACAGCAGCATGGCGGCGTAGGTGAGCGCCTGCGTAATGATCGAGAAGTACACGCCCTTGATGCGCGAGCGGAAGGCGAAGAAGCCGAAGACGAATGCGAGCAGCCCGGGCACCAGGATCACCAGCGCTGCCGCGTACCAGAAGTGGTCGGTGAAGCTCCAATACCAGGGGTACTTCTTCCAGTCGAGAAACACCATGAAGTCGGGCAGGTCGCTCTGGTAGACGCCGTCGCGGCCGATGGAGCGCATCAGATACATGCCCATCGAGTAGCCGCCCAGCGCGAAGAACAGCCCGTGCCCGAGCGACAGGATGCCGGTGTAACCCCAGATCAGGTCCATCGCCAGAGCGACGATCGCGTAGCACATGATCTTGCCGAACAGCGTGATCCAGTAGTCGGACAGATGGAACGGGCTGTCCACCGGAACGACCAGGTGCAGCAGCGGAAAGAGGACGAAGAGGATCAGCGCGGCGAGCCCGTAGAGCGACCATCCGCCCGAGGACAGCAGCTGCAGGATCCGCAGCTCCCCCGCGGCGTGCGACGGTGCGAACGCGGTACCTGTCATCATGCCTCGGCGAAGCGCCCTTTGAGGGCGAACAGACCCTGCGGGCGCTTCTGGATGAAGAAGATGATGAAAACCAGCACGGCGATCTTGGCCAGCACTGCACCCGACCAGGCTTCGAGGAACTTGTTCACGATGCCGAGCCCGAGCGCGGCGTACACGGTTCCGGCGAGCTGCCCGACGCCACCGAGCACGACGACCATGAACGAATCGACGATGTAGCTCTGTCCGAGATCGGGCCCGACGTTGCCGATCTGGGAGAGCGCGCACCCCGCGAGCCCCGCGAGTCCGGAGCCGAGACCGAAAGCCAGCATGTCGACTCGAGGCGTCGGTACTCCATTGCAGCTCGCCATCCCGCGATTCTGCGTAACGGCACGGATAAACAGCCCGAGCCGCGTGCGCGCCAGCAGCAGCCACATCAGCGCGAGCACCAGCGCCGCGAAAGCGATGATCGCAATCCGGCTCCAGGGGAGCACGACGGAGGTCATCGCCACGAACCCGCCGGACATCCAGGCCGGGTTCTCGACCTGAACGTTCTGGGCGCCGAAGATGGTGCGCACGGTCTGCATCAGGATAAGACTGATGCCCCAGGTGGCGAGCAGCGTTTCGAGCGGCCGGCCGTAGAGAAAGCGGATGACGCTGCGCTCGAGCGCCATTCCGACCAACGCAGCCGTGACGAAAGCGACCGGTACCGCGCAGATCAGGTATGCGTCGAAGGCCCCCGGCGCGTATTTTCGAAACAGGTTCTGCACGACGTAGGTTGCGTAGGCGCCGACCATGATGAGCTCGCCATGCGCCATGTTGATCACGCCCATCAGCCCGTAGGTGATGGCGAGGCCGACGGCGGCCAGCAGAAGTATGCTGCCGAGGCTGATGCCGCTGAAGACGCGGCTGATCATCTCGCCGGCGTCAAGCTTGCGCTCGACAGCGCGCAGCGATTGCTCGGCTTCGTGCCGCACGTCCGGATCGGACTCCACGTAGTTCCCGCCTTTCCGTTCGAGAACGCCGAGCAGCAGCGTCTTGGTCGCGGGATTGCTGCTCTCGGCCAGGGTGCGGATCGCCGCCAGCCGCGTGGCCTTGTCTTTTGCCGCGAGCTGGATGGAGGCCTGTGTGAGCGCGAGCAGCTCCTTGATTTCCGGATCGGATTCCTTCGCCAGAGCGCCGGAGATGGCCGGCAACGTGTCTTCGTCGGCGCCGTCCTGCAGCTCCCGTGCAGCGGCGAGACGGACCTCGCGCTGTGGCGCGGAGAGCTTCAGCGTGGCGATCGCCATGCCGAGACCTTTGCGCACCCGATTGTTGACGACGACGTCGTCCCGATTCTCGGGCAGTGGGCTCACCGCCTTGCCGGTCAGCAGATCGGTCGCGGCATCGTCCTTGACGAGCAGCACCTGGTCGGTCCCGACGGTCTGTATGTTTCCGTCGAGAAGCGCCTGGAGCAACGGCAGCGCGTCGGCATCGCCGCCCGAGATCACCGCACCGATCGCCTTGATCTTGTCGTCACTCTCGCCGAACGCGAGATCGCGGACGAGCTGCGGGTCGATCGCTGCCGCCGCTGACGCCGTCATTGCGAGCGCCAGCAACAGAAGCACGCGCGCACTCGCGATGAAACCGTTCATCGCCGCTCTCGCTCCATGGGATTCAACTACTGGACAGCACGGCGGGCGGCAGCGGGTGATCACAAACCGCCGCCGCCGCTGTGCCTACTCAACAAACCTTCGACGCCAATGGGCCCGTTGCGCCGATGCAATGCGCTCCGATCGCCATGATGCTTCCGCGTCGTGGCTTCGGGTTACTTCTTCTCCGGCTCATCCTTCTTGCCCTTGTCTTCCGGTATGTACGGGCTCCACGGAGTCGCCCTGATCGGGCCCGGCGTCTTCCAGACGACGTTGAACTGGCCGTTTGCCTGAACTTCGCCGATGAACACGGGCTTCCACAGGTGGTGGTTCTTCTCGTCCATCTTTATGGTGAAGCCGTCGGGGGCCTTGAAGGTCTGCCCCGCCATCGCTGCGATCACCTTGTCGACGTCAGTGGATTTGGCTTTCTCGACGGCCTGCTTCCACATGTTGATGCCGATGTACGCGGCTTCCATCGGATCGTTGGTGAGAGGCTTATCAGCGCCGGGCAGCTTCTTCGCTTTGGCGTATGCGGCCCACTTCTTCTTGAACTCGTCGTTGGCGGGATTCTTCAGCGACATGAAGTAGTTCCAAGCCGCCAGCTGGCCGACCAGAGGTTTCGTGTCGACGCCGCGAAGCTCTTCCTCTCCAACCGAGAAAGCCACGACCGGAACGTCGGTCGCCTTCAGACCCGAGTTTCCGAGCTCTTTGTAGAAAGGTACATTCGAGTCGCCATTGATCGTCGACACTACCGCGGTCTTGCCGCCCGCCGAGAACTTCTTTATGTCGGCGACGATTGTCTGGTAGTCGCTGTGTCCGAAGGGTGTGTACGTCTCCATGATGTCCTTGTCGTCCACGCCCTTCGAGTGCAGGAAGGCCCTCAGTATCTTGTTGGTCGTCCGTGGATAGACATAGTCGGTGCCGAGCAGGACCCAGCGCTTGGCGCCGCCGCCCTCCTTGCTCATCAGATACTCGACGGCGGGAATTGCCTGCTGATTCGGCGCCGCTCCCGTATAGAAGACATTCTTCGAGAGCTCCTCGCCTTCATACTGCACCGGATAGAACAGCAAGCCGTTCAGCTCCTCGAACACTGGCAGCACCGATTTGCGCGAGACGGAAGTCCAGCAGCCGAACACCACCGCGACCTTGTCCTGCGTCAGCAGTTGTCGGGCTTTTTCCGCGAAGAGCGGCCAGTTCGACGCCGGGTCGACAACGACGGCCTCGAGCTTCTTGCCCATGACGCCGCCCTTCGCGTTGATTTCGTCGATGGTCATGAGCGTAACGTCCTTGAGCACCGTCTCGCTGATCGCCATCGTCCCCGACAACGAGTGGAGAACGCCCACCTTGATGGTGTCGGCGGCGGTCGCGGGCGTGCTGGTTGCCACTCCCGCCGTCGCGAGCGCGGCGGAAAGCAGCAGCGTTTCTAGAAAATTCCTTCTGTACATGGAGATACCCCGTGTCGAGTGATGGATGAGCTTTCCCTGAGCAGCGTCCACGGGACACGGTCGCACGCGCGCGGAGAAGGTGCGACATTGAACCCGCTCCAGGCTGCATCGCACAATCCATGCCATGCGCGGACCGCGCGGTATAACACGCTGTTTTAGCGCTGCTGCAGAGACGGAGGCGTCGCCTCCGCGGCTGCGCGATCTGCGCCGCGCCGGCCCAATACGGTGCGCTCGCGAAACGCCCCGCACTAATTTGGAGAGCGGGTGGCGCTCGAAAGCGACCCATCACCTGTCGGTCGCCTTACAGCAGCCGATCAGGGAGGGGAGTTCATTGGATTGCGCGCGAGCGAGCCAGCACCAAAGCCGACGCCATGCAGAGCAAGACGATCCTGCTTGGACGCCTGGTCAGCTCCCGCGAGCCACGGTGGCATGCGCAGCCGCCACCATTCCTCGCTCCTCGACGAAGCGCACTACGGCGTCGAGCCCCTGACCAGTCCTGAGGTTGGTGAATACGAAGGGTCGTTCTCCGCGCATGCGGCGGGCATCGTGATCCATCACCTCGAGCGAGGCCCCTACGAACGGAGCCAAGTCGATCTTGTTGATCACGAGCAGATCGGAACGGGTGATTCCAGGACCACCCTTGCGAGGAATCTTGTCGCCGGCGGCGACATCGATCACGTAGAGCGTCAGGTCGGAGAGTTCGGGCGAGAAGGTCGCGGCAAGGTTGTCGCCTCCGCTTTCGACGAACACGATGTCGAGGTTGCCGAAGCGGCGCGCGAGCCGATCCACCGCTTCGAGATTGATCGATGCGTCCTCGCGTATCGCTGTATGCGGGCAGCCTCCGGTCTCAACTCCGATGATCCGCGCTGCTGGCAGCGCTTCGTTACGCACGAGGAACTGTGCGTCCTCTTCCGTGTAGATGTCATTGGTGACCACCGCAAGCTCATAGCGATCCCGCAGCGCACGGCAAAGCGCCAGCGTGAGGGCCGTCTTGCCGGAGCCGACGGGCCCGCCGATCCCGACGCGCAGAGGTTGTGCGAGGCTCGATGTCATCGACTCAAGAGCGAAACAGGCGCGAGTATTGCATCTCGTGCAGGCAGGATGCAATGGCGAAACCCGGCGCGAACGTGTTGAGATCGTTGTCGTGTATCGACTGCGCGCACTCGGCTGCGCGCGGGATCCGGGCTCCAAGCTCGGCAAGCGTGCGTTGGCCGGCAACCTGTCCCAGAGGAACCGTCTTCATCGCAGCGAGCACCTGGTTCTCCAGCCAGGCCCATAGATACGCCAGCAGCGCGGCATCCGGCGGAATGCCGAAGCCCTGCGAGGCGAGTGCGTAGGCCGCGGGTAGCGTCACCGGCACCATCGCCTTGGCTGCAGCGCGCCTCGCTTCGTCGAGCAGCCCGAGTTCGCCGGCGAGCCCGACGAGCGACACGCCCATCTGCTCGGTCTCGGCCCGTAACTCCGCGGTTTCCCGCGATGCCCGAAACCATTCATTCCACTCGTGCAGCCGCTGACCGTCGCCCTGCTGCGCAGCGATCAGCAGCCGCCAGAGAACTGCTGCTTCCCCGGGGACAATGACCAGCTCCAGCACGTCGCCTACCCACTCGGCAGCGCTTCGCTCATCGCAGACCGCACCGGTTGTGACTGCCCACTCGAGACCCTGTGAGTAGCTGTAGGCCCCGATGGGGAGCGCCGGGCTCGCGAGCTGCAACAGGCGCACGAGGGTGAGTGGAGCCTGGGAAGTCAAGGCTTCGTTCGCGTTTCTTCGCGCTGCGCGAAGTCGTGGATGACTCCGGCGTGCTTCGCCTCGCTCGAGTGATGGTGATGGCCGGCAGCGTAGGCACCGACTTCCGGTTCGAACGGCGCGTTGAGCGCAGCGACCGAGAGCCCGAAGCCGCTCAGCATCTGCGCGAGAACGCGGTCCGCGGGAAAACGCAGGAAGCCGCTCCCGATCTCCACCAGACTGTGACGATTGCCAAGATGGTATGCCGCGCGTGCCAGGATTCTGGCGTCCTCGCTCCTGATCTCCATGAGCGCTTCCGGCGCGGCCACGATGCGCAGGATGCGCCCATCGTCGCCGCGCAGGCAGTCTCCGTCGCGCAGGACGGCACCGCGCTCGAGGAACAGCCCGACTTCTTCGCCGCTGGCAAGCGCGGTGCGTTGTCGCGCCTTGCTTCGCTGCTCGAACGACAACGACAAATCGAGATCAGCATGGATTTGCCGCGCGATACGATTCTGAACGATCAGCATCGCCTTGCGCCCCGGGTGCCGCTGTATCGGGTCATCGCGGTTTCAGAACAGGAAATAGCGCTGCGCCAGCGGCAACACCGTCGCCGGTTCGCAGGCGAGCACCTCTCCGTCGGCACGCACGATGTAAGTCTCGGGGTCGACCTCGATGCGAGGCAAGGCGTCGTTGTGCTTCATGTCGCGCTTGCCGACCCGGCGCGTATTCTCGACCGGAACCAGCGGCTTGGCGAGCCTGAGTCTCTCCAGCGCAGGCTTGTCGAGTGCGGCCTTCGACACGAAGGTGAGCGATGTCGAAAGGGCCTTCCCAAAAGCACCGAACATCGGACGGTAGTGAACCGGCTGTGGCGTGGGTATCGATGCGTTCGGATCGCCCATCGCAGCCGCGGCGATCATGCCGCTCTTCAGGACGAGGAAGGGTTTGACACCGAAGAATGCCGGTTTCCACAGCACCAGGTCCGCAAGCTTGCCGGGCTCGACGGAGCCGACAACGTGGCTGATGCCGTGCGCAATGGCCGGATTGATGGTGTATTTCGCGACGTAGCGCTTCACCCGCAGGTTGTCGTGCGACGACGGATCGCCAGCAAGGCTTCCGCGCTGCGCTTTCATCTTATGCGCCGTCTGCCATGTCCGGATGATGACTTCTCCTACGCGCCCCATCGCCTGCGAGTCCGACGAGAGCATGGAAAAGGCACCAAGGTCGTGCAGGATATCCTCGGCGGCGATCGTCTCGCGCCGGATGCGCGACTCGGCGAAGGCGACGTCCTCGGCGATCGCCGGATCGAGGTGGTGGCACACCATAAGCATGTCAAGATGCTCGTCGATGGTATTCACCGTGTAAGGACGCGTCGGGTTGGTCGATGAGGGCAGGACGTTGGGCTCGCCACAGACTTTGATGATGTCGGGCGCATGTCCGCCTCCGGCACCCTCGGTGTGGTAGGTGTGGATCGTCCTGCCACGGATCGCTTCGAGCGTCGTCTCCACGAAGCCCGATTCGTTGAGCGTGTCGGTGTGGATCGCCACCTGGACATCCATCTTATCGGCGACTCTGAGGGCCGCGTCGATCGCTGCTGGCGTGGTACCCCAGTCCTCGTGCAGCTTGAGTCCGATTGCACCGGCCTCGATCTGCTCGACGAGCGGCGGCAGCAGGCTCGCGTTGCCCTTGCCGAGAAAACCGAGGTTCATTGGGAACGCATCAGCCGCCTCGAGCATGCGCCGGATGTGCCAGGGGCCCGGAGTGCAGGTGGTCGCGAAGGTTCCCGTGGCCGGACCGGTGCCGCCGCCGATCATCGTCGTCACGCCAGACATCAGCGCCTCGTCGATCTGCTGCGGGCAGATGAAGTGAATGTGCGAGTCAATGCCACCCGCGCTGACGATCATGCCCTCACCGGCGATGATCTCCGTCCCCGCGCCGATCACAATGTCGATGCCTGGCTGCACGTCGGGATTGCCCGCCTTGCCGAGTTTCGCGATGAGACCGTTCTTGATCGCGATGTCGCACTTGACGATGCCGGACCAGTCGATCACCAGCGCGTTGGTGATGACCGTGTCCGCAGAGTCTCGCGTGGTGCGCTGGCTCTGCCCCATGCCGTCGCGGATCACCTTGCCGCCGCCGAACTTGACCTCCTCTCCGTACACGGTGAAGTCCTTCTCCACTTCGACGACCAGATCGGTGTCTGCCAGCCGCACGCGATCGCCGACTGTGGGACCGAACATCTCCGTATAGGCACGGCGCGTGATCTTCATGCTGCGCCCCTCTTTCGCTTTTTCGCTTTCTTCCGAGTCTTCTCCGGTCGCCGCGCCGGCGTCTCGAGCGGGCCCATGATGGCGCCGGCGAAACCGTACACGATGCGATCGCCGCCGAAGGCTACGAGCTCGACCGTCCGCTTCTGCCCGGGCTCGAAGCGAACCGCGGTTCCCGCCGGGATGTTCAGGCGATAGCCACGCGCCGCTGTCCGGTCGAAGGCGAGTGCGGCGTTGGTCTCCGCGAAATGGTAGTGCGATCCGACCTGGATCGGCCGGTCGCCGGTATTGCCGACCGTGAGCTTGATTCGCGGGCGGCCGGCGTTGAGTTCGATGTCGCCGTCAAGCGGGAGGGCTTCGCCGGGGATCATGTGATCGGATGATGTACTGTGACAAGTTTCGTACCATCCGGGAAAGTCGCTTCGACCTGGATCTCGGGAATCATCTCGGGCACGCCGTCCATGACTTGTGCGCGGCTCAGCAGCTGGGTGCCGTAGGTCATGAGCTCGGCGACAGTGCGCCCTTCACGCGCGCCTTCCATGATCGCGGCACTCAAGTACGCCATCGCTTCGGGATAGTTGAGCTTGAGTCCTCGAGTGAGCCGCCGCTCGGCCAGCAACGAGGCCGCGAAGATGAGCAGCTTGTCCTTCTCCCGCGGCGTCAGTTCCATGGCAGTTGATCGAGGCTGATTACGTGTTCCAGATACGCGGAGACACCGCTGCGCGCCCGATCAACTCCGGGCGAACGCGAGCCCACAGTGCCGCGAAGCAACCACGCGCCGCTTCCGCCGATCCGCCGCGATAACGCCCGACCAGCACCCCGGGCAACCGTGTTACCGCGATCTCGCCGTCCTCGCAGCTCACGTCGCGACATGCGCTGATCAGGCTATCATCGACGCGTTGTGCGGCTGCAAGGAACGTGCCAAACACGTTCTGCCCGGCGAGACCGACAGGTTTCGCGAGCAGCGTTGATCCGCCGGAAATACTCGCGCGCTCGGCCCATTGCCGCGCACCCCCGCGACTCAGTAGCAGGTCGTGACGCAGCGACCCTGTCGCAAAGCGCTCGCCCGAGAGCCGCCGACCGAGGCAGACGATGTCCCAACCAAGAAAGATCGCGCTGTCTGCCAAGTCGATGCGCACTTCGAACCCGGCGATCGCGCCGTCGAACACGATGGTCTCCTGCGGCAGCCACTCGAGGCGTCCGTGCTCGGCGACGGAGAAATGAAGGCATTGCGTCGCTGGCGCACCGCTCGAGCGGTACCATTTGGCCGCGCCCGGCGTGGTGAGTTGCGCATGGGCGTGCTCACTAACTGCGACGTCGAGCGTCAGGCGGTCGCCCGCCGCCACGCCTGCCGGCGGATGAACGACGATGCTCTGACAGACCGCATTGCCCTCGGGATACAGCGGCTTCTGGACCGTCAGCGGCCCGCGATGCGCTTGCCGAGCGAGGACAGTCCGCTCGCCGCGACACTCGTACGCGAGCGCGAGCGAAGCCTCCCATGTACTGCTCGACGCGATCGCCTGCGAGCGTGCCACATAGCTCATGAGCCGTAGTGTAGTCCAGTCAATGCGCCCGACTCTCGCACCGAAACGGCGCGCCGGGCGCAAAAGAGGTGCGCATGATTGCGCAAGGCACCCGCCCCTGTCGACCGGGTGCAACTTGGTTTCCCACGATCCGGAGCGGAGATACCGGATAGAATCAACCATCTCCAGGGAGAATCGCTTGCAAACGCGTCTGCACGCCTTATTGCTCTGCCTTGTCGCAATCCCCCTCCTCGTCGCCTGCTCCGCGGTGCCCAGCCCGACGAACACCACGACGTGGCGCGATCCCAATTTCGCAGGTCCTCCGTTCAGGAAGATCTTTGTCGTCGGGCTGAGCGCGCAGAGCCTCACCGATCAGCGTGGCTTCGAGAACCTCATGGTGTCTGCGCTGCAGAACGCCGGCATCGTCGCTGTGCCCGGCTGGCAATACGTGCCGACCGACCGCACCCCGGATCAGGCGACGATTCGCGCCGCCGTTCTGAAGGCCGGAGCGGACGCGGTCCTGCTCGTTCGGCTGTCCGGTTGGCAGACGGAGGGCAGCGTAGGCGTAGGAACAGTGGGCGGCTCGGAACAGGTCGGGCCGAACATGTACGTCGGCTGGTACGAGCCGGGGATCGTCAATACCAACTATCAGGCCGCGACGATCTACACGACCCTCTTCGACGTGAGGTCGGCGAAGGCCGTCTGGACCTACAACCCGCCGACCTACGACCCTGCGACACTGCAGCAGCAGGCGCCCGCCTTCGCGAACGACGTTTCCGGAATGCTGCAGTCGAGCGGACTGCTGGCGAGGATCTAAGGACGCGCGCCTCAGCGCCCGCCGAGTCCCTCGACGTTGTCCCACAGCGACCAGGGGTCGGTGAGATCGTTGCTGGTGTTGATCTGCATCCTCGCGTCCTGGCTGTTGTAGTCCGCCATGTTCAAGGCGTTTTGCCGCGCGAGCGAGTCGCTGCCCGTGCCCGGGACGAGCAGGCGATAGGTGTCGTACGCCTTCTGCGAGCCGACGTAGAACTGCTTGTTCGCGGGGTCGGGATAGACGTAGTAGGTCTTGCCCGTGACCTGCCACTCGCTCACGCGGCCCTGAGGAAGCGCCTCGATGCGCTGCTGCTGCAGCGGGGTCTTCGCATCGACCACCTTGAAGCCGGCGGACGCGAGCTTCAGCTTGTTGGGAGGCGGCGGGACCGGGGGCGTGCTCGCACACCCGAAGCAGAACGCGGCGAGCGCTACGCCCATCGCGGATAATCCCGCTCTCGAACCAAATCGCATCGCGTGCTCCCCCTCTTGTCGACAAGCGCGCAGTTTAACCGATCTCGTGCGGCGCGGACCGCTGCTCGAGCGGCACGAGCTCCGGCAGCATCACGAGGCGCCCCACGCGAAGCGCACGGCGTCGCTCCGGCAACCCTTGCATTCGTCACGCCGGGGCCGCATTGTTAGATCATTCCCCTCGCGAACCCCGACCATGACCAGCGCCGCCAAGCGCATGCCGGCAATCTTCTTCGGGCACGGCAGCCCGATGAACACTTTGGACGACAACCGCTATACCCGAGCCTGGGCCGAGCTCGGCGCGAAAGCAGGCAAGCCGAAGGCGATCCTCGCGGTGTCCGCGCACTGGTTCACGCGCGGGACGGCGGTGACCGCGATGGGGAAGCCGAAGACCATCCACGATTTCTACGGCTTCCCGCAGCAGCTCTACGACGTTCAATACCCCGCGCCGGGCGACCCGGCGCTCGCCGAGCGCGTGCGCAAGCTGCTCGCCCCCGTTGACGTCGCGCTCGATCAGTCCTGGGGGCTCGACCACGGAACCTGGTCCGTGCTCAAGCATGCTTTTCCGAACGCCGACGTGCCGATCGTGCAGCTTTCCATCGATGGCACGCGGCCGGCAGCGTTTCATCACGCGCTGGGCGCGCATCTCGCGCCGCTGCGCGATGAGGGGGTGTTGATCGCGGGCAGCGGCAACGTCGTGCACAATCTCGGCGTGATGGGCCGCAACGGCGGCGCGCCCTACGACTGGGCGGTGCGCTTCAACGATTACGTCCGCGACGCGATCGGCTCGCGGCAGTACGAGCGCGTGATCGCCTACGAGGAGGCCGGGGAGGCCGCGCGGCTGTCTGTGCCCACGCCCGAGCACTACCTGCCCCTGCTCTACGTCCTCGGCGCCCAGCAGCCTGGCGAGAGCGCGAGCTTCGCCGTCGACGGGCTCGAGCTGCGGTCGATCAG
>DATJZM010000092.1:0-7293 GCA_035499135.1 Casimicrobiaceae bacterium
TGATGGGGATCGACCCTCCCTGGAAATGGGCCGCCTTGGAGAGGCTTGCCGCATCTTTGGAGGGCGTGAACGTTCCCTGACATACGATCCCTTTTGCGTGCGCAGCCCGATAGGCCGCGTTGTAGCCCGGCAGCTGAATCATCGTCTCGAAGATTTGCTGAGCAAGACTCTTGTCCTGGCTATCCGCTCCGGGGGTCCAGAGTGCGGCGGCCAGCAGTCCGATGCTGGTGATCCGCTGCATCTGTGTGAGTGAAGAACGCACGGTCGTCTCCGTAGCCGACGTTGTTGTGACGCGCTCAGATCGTCCCGCTACGACTTGATGAACGCGAGCAGGTCGCGATTGACCATCTCCGGCTGCGTCTGACAGACGCCATGCGGCCCGCCCGGATACACTTTGAACGTCGCGCGCTTGACAAGCTTTGCCGAGAGCGGTCCCGAATCTGCGAACGGCACGATCTGGTCGTCGTCCCCGTGCACAATAAGCACGGGGACATCGATCGCCTTCAGATCCTCGGTGAAGTCAGTTTCCGAGAACACCTTGATGCAGTCGTACTGGGGCTTGGCGCCGCCCATCATTCCCTGACGCCACCAGTTGTAGATCAAGCCTTGCGAGACCTTCGCACCAGGGCGGTTGAAGCCGTAGAACGGGCCCGACGGTACGTCGAGGTAGAACTGCGAGCGGTTGGCGGCGAGCGCAGCGCGCAGCCCGTCGAACGCCTCGATTGGCGTGCCTCCTGGGTTCTTGTCGGACTTGACCATGATTGGCGGCACCGCGTCCACGAGCACGGCCTTCGCGACTCGCCCCTTGCTGGCGCGCGCGACATAGCGCGTCACTTCACCGCCGCCGGTTGAGTGCCCGACATGGATTGCGTTGCGCAGGTTGAGGTGCGTCGCGAGCTGCGCGACGTCGTCCACGTAAGTGTCCATATCGTTGCCGTTCTCGGTCTGTGACGAGCGGCCGTGTCCGCGCCGATCGTGCGCTATGACGCGGTAGCCTTGCGCCAGGAAGAACAGCATCTGCGCGTCCCAGTCGTCGGCCGAGAGAGGCCAGCCGTGATGGAAGACGATCGGTTGCCCGCTGCCCCAGTCCTTGTAGAAGATCTCGGTGCCGTCTCTGGTGGTGATGGTGCTGCTGCTCATGGGCTTGGCTCCTGCGTTGGTTTCGGCGGCGAAGCCGCCATGGGAGCAAATCGCCTGACTCTGGAAGAGTTTGGCGTTCTGCTTCTTCAGCTCGTCGATCTGCCGCAAATGCTCGCCCATCGAAACGCTGGGGCGCTATCACATCTTTCCGTTAGATGCAGCCGGATCGTTGCAGCAGAAGACCGGGAAGACGAGGGCTGCAGGGCGACCCGCAGGGGTCGCCCTGCCTCTTACTTGCGTCGAGGTGAAGCCTGCAGAGCCTTGTCGATGGCCTCGAGCAGCTGCGCGCCGTCGAAAGGTTTCTGGAAGACCCCGACAGCGCCGCGGCTATCCACGCTCGCCAGTTTCGCTGCTTCCGGACGACCCGTAATCAGGATCACCGGCAGATCGGGCTGTGCCGCCTTGGTCGCTCGCAGAAGCTCGAAGCCATCCACGACGGACATGCCGATGTCGGAGATGAGACAGTCCAGCTCTGCGAGGGCATCGGTGTTCTCGAGCAGGTTTGCCGCTGAGGAGTAGAGGCGCACCGAGTAGTCGGCCGATTCGAGCAGCGTTTCCAACGACTGCAGGATCCGGGGATCGTCATCGACCACGGCCACGACATGCTTGCCGGGATTCGTCACTCGATGTCTTCCTATCGGGTCGATCGCGGTGGGCGCGCTCATGAATGCGTTGATCGCCTTGACGCATGCCGCGAATGGGTCATCGGCACCCCGAGCGCATCGGCCATTCTTACCAGCTCGGCAAGGGACCCTGCCTTCATCTTCTGCATGATCTTTCCTCGGTGGATCTGCACCGTGACCTCGCTGATCCCCAGCTCGGCGGCGGCCTGCTTGTTGAGGAGACCGCTCGCGACCAGCTCCATGACCTCGCGCTCGCGCGGGGTCAGCGACGAAAGGCGGTGATACAACTCGGCCGACTCGGCGCTCGTCCTCCTGGCGTCGCGATCCGCCGCGATGGCAGAGCGAACTGCCCGAATGAGGTTCGCCGGCTCGAAGGGCTTGGCCAGGAAGTCGATCGCGCCTGCCTTCATCGCGCGTACCGAGCTTGGAATATCGCCGTGGCCAGTTATGAAGACGATCTTGGGATGGTTTCCCTCTGCGATCTGTCTCTGCAGATCCAGGCCGTTGATGTCGGGAAGCTCCACGTCTAGGATCAGGCAGGCGGGCACGTCGGGCTTTGGATACGCAATGTATTCGCCTGCGGAATGGAACGCGACAACGTGCAAGTCGACGCTCGAAAGGAGCGCGCGCAGCGCCTCGCGTATTGCGGGGTCATCGTCGACGACGAAAACGATGTGTTCTTGTGGGTTCACATGCGATTTCCGCGGATTCTTGGCAGCCTCGACCGTCCGATGCTATCAAGGCCCGGTGAAAAGGAAACTAATAGGAAGATGTGATACGCAGACAGGCTGTTGGCCGCGCCGCAGGTGGCCGCGCGATCGGTCGTGGAGGGTGGTTCCTCCCTGACGGTGACCGCGGATCCCCGGGTGCGGTTTTGCCGCTCAGGCGCCGAGGGGCGTCGCGCCGGCACCGCGCAACGTGAATTGGAAGACCGCGCCCCGCGGCGCGTTCGCGGCAACCCATAGCTGCCCATCGTGGGCCTCGACGATCGAGCGGCAGATGGCGAGGCCCATCCCCATGCCGTCGGCTTTCGTCGTATAGAGCGGATTGAATATCCGACCGGCATCCTGCGAATCGATTCCTGTTCCGGTATCCGCCACGGATACCTTGACGCCCTCGCTTTCGTGGGTCTCGGACTTCACGGACAGGACTCGCGGATCCTCCACGCTGTTCATTGCATCGATGGCATTCGTTATCAGATTGAGGAGCACCTGCCGCAGTTGAACGAGGTCCCCGCGCACCTCCGGTAGCGGGCTCGTCAGGTCGGCCTGAACCAGGATCCGGCTCTTCTGCAGGTCGCCGCGCTGCAGGGCGAGCGCTTCCTGGATAAGATCGTTCACGTCGAGCAGGATCCTGCTCTGCAGGTCCCTCTTGAAGATCGCGCGAATGCTGCCGACCACTGCGCCTGCGCGATGGCCATCGTCGACGATGCGCTTGAAAGCTTCCTTTGCCCGGTCGAGATCCGGGATGGCCCGATCCAGGAACCGCAATCCCGCGTCCCCATTCGTCACCATCGCCGTCAATGGCTGACGGACCTCGTGAGCTATGGCGGCGGCGACCGCGTCACCCGTCATCAGGCGTGCCTCGCGCTCGCGCTGCTGGGCAAAGACCGCGCCAAGCAGCCTCGCGTAAAGCGCTTGTATCTCGTACAGCAGGACGATCAGGATGAGGCTGCTGCCAAGAAAGCCGAACAGCCGCGCGGCATACCATCCCGGGCTGAAGCGGGTCGGGTCCGGAAAGTAGCTGGCCGGCATCTCGACGAAGTAGACGAACATGACGACCATCAACCAGAGATCGAGCATCGAACGCTGCCGGCGCCAGAGGAGGAGGATCGCGGAAATGGTCAGCAACGCCACCGGCGCCGCAACAAGCTCAATCCACAGCGGGCTGAATTGACCGGAGTCGTCGGCCATGATCCGAGGCAACGACTCTCCGCCCGTAATGCAAACCAGCGCACCCGCCAGGACGAGGGTTGCCGTCAAAGTGACGCTCTGGGCTATCGCCGCACCTGGCGTGCTACCCCAGAATCGCTCACCCGGAGGCGCATCCTTCGACAAGGCAGAGACGATGACGAACAGCGGGAAGCCGCAGTGCCAAAGAATGAACAGGCACGCCGCGCTTTGCAGGCTGCCGATCGGCGGCGTAGGCGCGAACACGCCAGGAAACGTCAGACCGTACGGGATCAGGACCAGCGCCGTGAAGAGGTAAGCATTCGCCATCACGAGGATCGAACGCAACCGCACGATGGAGAACTGGGCGAACAGGATGACCGCGGTGATCGAATCGCACACGAACATGGCGGTGAGATAGGCCGGCATGAAGGAATCGGACCGCCTCGTATGAAGGCCCTCGAGCACTCCAACGGTGATCCCGACAAAGACGGCGAATAGGACGAGCACGACGACGAGCGCCACTCGCTTCTGCAACCGACTCGGCGGCAGATTCCAGAGAAGGAAGTGCTGCTCGTCGGCGCCGATGGCGGTGATCTTCGTCATCGGAGCGACTTATCGACGTGGCGACAAGACGGGCGCTGCGCAACTGCTTTGCCGCGCGATGCGCGCTGAAGTTTGAATCGTCGATGGATGGGTCAACACAGAGGCCCACTCGCGGCACGCGCGTCGAGCCAACGATACACCTCAGGTTTTTCCGCGGCAAACGAGAGGAAAGACCGGACTCGCGTCGCGGTTACCGAATCATTGCGGGTGACACAACGGTGGCTTCGCTATTGCGCGACAGCAGGTCGAATGCCTGCGGCCTTGGATGCCGAGGCGCAGCTTACCCGCGCTCCCCACAGGGTTTCTTTCTATGCAGCCAGAAGCGCGTTCATCCTCTCACACCGCCTGCTTCAGCGCGGCGCTGTCGACCGGCATCTTGCGCAGTCTCTTGCCCGTCGCGGCGAAGATTGCATTGGCCACGGCCGGAACGATGGCCGAGGTTCCGGCCTCGCCCATCCCCCCGGGCGGCTCCGCGCTGTTCATGATGTAAACCTCGATTGCCGGCGCCTCGTTCATCCGCAACATCAGGTAATCGTGGAAATTGCTTTGCTCGACGCGGCCGCCCTTCAGCGTGATCTCCCCATGGAGCGCGGCCGTGATGCCGAAGACGATCGCGCCCTGAATTTGTGCCTTTACGGTATCGGGATTAACGACCGTGCCGCAATCCACCGCGCAGACGACGCGCCGGACGCGAACCAGGCCGTCTTTCGCCACCTCGACTTCGGCGACCTGCGCCATGTAGGTCGCGAAAACGAACTGCAGTGATATGCCACGGCCGGCGCCTGAGGGAAGGGGCTGCCCCCAGCCGGCCTTTTCCGCGGCGAACGCGACGACGGCCTTAGCACGCGGTGCCTTGTCGAGGAGCGCGAGTCGATAGGCGACGGGATCCTGCTTCGCGGCGACCGCCAGCTCATCGATGAAGCCTTCGGTCACGAAGACGTTGTGAGACGGCCCGACACTGCGCCAGAACGCAGTCGGAATGCCCGGGGGTTCCACCCGCAGGTACTCGACGCGCAGATTCGGCAGCGCATACGGCAGATCGATCGCGCCCTCTGTCGAATCGGGGTCGAGGCCATTGTTGAACCCGGGCGGGAGCCACCTTGCGATCACCGAGGAGCCCGCGAAGCGATGGCTCCAGGCGACCGGCATCCCTTTCGCATCGAGACCGGCGGACAGCCGGTCGAGCCAATAGGGCCGATACATGTCGTGCTGGATGTCTTCCTCACGGGTCCAGACAACCTTCAGCGGACCCTCGACCTGCTTGGCGATCTCGACGGCGCGGACGGCGCCGTCGGCCTCGAGCCGCCGGCCGAAGCCGCCGCCGATGAGATGATTGTGCACAACGACCTTGTCCAAGGGCAGGCCCGCCGTTTTCGCCGCCGCGGCCTGGACGCGCGCCACTGCCTGGCTGCCGATCCAGATCTCGCAGTCGTCCTTGCGAACATGAACCGTGCAGTTCATCGGCTCCATAGTGGCGTGCGCAAGGAACGGCACCTGGTAGATCGCCTCGACCTTGGTAGCTGCGCTCGCCATTCCCTTGTCGACGTCGCCGATGTTCTGCGCGACCGCGCCCGGACCGAGCGTTGCCTGTTCGAGCTCGCGCGCGATGTCCTCGGTGGTCAGCTCGGCGTGTGGCCCGTCGTCCCACTCGATCTTGAGGGCCGCCAGTCCTTTCTTCGCCGCCCCCATATGGTCGGCTACGACAGCAACGCAGTCGTCGAGCCGCACGATCTGCCGCACGCCCTTGACGGCCTTGGCCGCCGTGTCGTCCACGCTCTTGACTCGACCGCCGAAGACGGGCGATTGCGCCAGGGTTGCGATCTTCACGCCGGGTGGCCGGACATCGATGCCGTAGAGGGCCGTTCCGTTGACCTTGCCCGGCGCGTCCAGGCGTTTCGCCGGCGTGCCGATGAGCTTGAAATCCTCGGGCCGCTTGAGCGCCACCTTTTCGGGCACAGACAGGCGGGCTGCATCGGCGGCAAGCTCGCCATACTTGAGCCGTCTGCCCGTCGGCACGTGTAGCACCTGCCCGTCCAGCGCGCGGCAGGATGTCGCATCGACATTCCAGCGCTTTGCCGCCGCCGAGACGAGCATGGTTCTCGCGACCGCACCCGCCTCGCGCAGGGGCTGCCAGGCCCCGCGCATCGCGTTGGAGTTTCCAGTGGCCTGCACGCCCAGCAACGGATTGGCGTAGAGCTTTTCGTCGGGTGGAGCATGCTCCAGTTGCACCTGCTTCAGATCGACCTCTAGTTCCTCGGCGATCAGCATCGGAATGGAGGTGTAGGTGCCCTGGCCCATCTCGACGTAGGGCATGGTCAGCACGATACGTCCATCGCGGCCGATGCGGATGAACGCGTTGGGCGCGAAGCCGCCCGCGTCAGCCGCTTCGGCTTCGCATCTTGCGAACGGCAGACTGAGACTCAGCAATAGACCTCCGCCCACCGCCGCTCCGGCCTGCAGGAATCTCCGCCGCGAGAGATCCCCGGGCGCTGGCGAAGGATCCGGGTCCGCGCCTCGGGAAGCGAGGTGATCGAGGATCATGGTCATCCTTCCTTTGCGCTCGATCGCGCGGCCTGCTTGATCGCTTGTCGGATTCGGACATAGGTCCCGCAGCGGCAGATGTTACCGGACATCGCGACATCGACATCGGAATCCGAAGGATGCGGGTTCTTCGCGAGCAGCGCCGAAGCCGACATGATCTGGCCCGATTGACAGTAGCCGCATTGAACGACTTCGAGATCGAGCCAGGCGTGCTGGATCTTCTTTCCGGCGGGCGTCGTTCCGATGGCTTCGATCGTCGTGATGTTCTTTCCGCCCAGAGCGGATACGGCCGTAATGCAAGACCGTGTCGGAGCGCCGTCGACGTGCACGGTGCAGGCGCCGCAGAGCGCCCTGCCGCAGCCGAACTTCGTGCCGGTCATGCCGAGCACGTCGCGCAGCACCCACAGGAGCGGCGTGTCGCCGTCGACGTCGACCTGATGCATTTTTCCGTTGACCTTGATGGCGAAGGCCATAGATGATCTCCGTTTGGCTCG
>DATJZM010000093.1:0-23208 GCA_035499135.1 Casimicrobiaceae bacterium
ATCGCCATTCGCGCGAACGAACTGCGTATTTGCCGGAGTGGCTGCATCGCTATAACTGGCACCGACCACATTCAGCGTTGGCCGGGCGTCCGCCCATCAGCCGCTTGAGCATCGATGGGGACAACCTGTTGAGACTCCACACTTAGGCGCCGGCTCGCGGCGACGACTCAGCGCACCGTGTCCTTGCTCTGGCCGAACAGGATCTTTTTTTCTTCCGCGGTCTGTGTCGGCGCCGGCGCAGGGTTGACCTTTTTCGCGAGATCGTAGGCGCGAATCGTTGCGGGTCGCGCCTGGATCGCTTCCTTCCAGCGCTTGAGGTGCGGGAAATCCTCGATCTTCTGCTGCTGGCGCTCAGGGCGTATCCACGGATAGCACGCCATGTCGGCGATCGAGTATCCGCCGACGATGAATTCACGGTGCGCCAAGTGCTTGTTCAGCACCGCGTAGAGCCGCCCCGTCTCACGCACGTAGCGATCGATCGCGTAGGGAATCTTTTCGGGCGCGTAGAGTCCGAAGTGATGATTCTGCCCCGCCATCGGACCGAGGTTCGCCATCTGCCAGAACAGCCACTGAATGCAGTCGAGCCGTGCCCGGAATTCGCTCGGCACGAAGCGATTCACCTTGTCGGCGAGATAGAGCAGGATCGCCCCCGATTCGAACATCGCGACCGGCGCTCCGCCATCCTGCGGGGTGTGATCGACGATCGCGGGAATGCGGTTGTTCGGCGAGATCTCGAGAAAGGCCGGGGCGAACTGCTCGCCTTTGCCGATGTTCACCGGGACGATCCGGTACTCGAGCCCGGTTTCCTCGAGGAACATCGTGATCTTGTGCCCATTGGGCGTCGTCCAGTAATAGAGCTCGATCATGGTCGGGAGTCTTTCTGCAGCCGCGCCTCTGCCCGCGCGAGAATAGCCTTGAAGCGCGGGTCGCCGCGCATCGGGTCGAGATCGGAATCGGTCTGCCACCAGTTCAGGCTCTGCGTCTGAGCGACATTGAAAACGGGTTCGAGCAGCTTGAGGGCCTCGTCCACCTGCCCCAGCTTGATCATGCTGCAGCCGACGTTGTACATGAGGTTGTAGTTGTCCGGATCGAGCAGCATCGCACGGGCGGCGAGATGTCGTCGATAGTGCTGTCGTAGCGCTCGGCCCAGAGGTGGCTGTCGCTCGGGCGCACCGGCGGCAGGGGGGTGAGCCCGCATTCTCTCACGGCGGCGCCCGCCAGCCATCGGCTGCCTCAGGACTAGTCGGCGCGGCGGGATTTCACTTATGATCGGAACAATCGAACGGGCCAGCGATCGAAGGTGGTTGATGAAGGACGAGCGTGACGCGGAAGCGTCGGACAAGGGCAAGAGAAAGTCGCGGCCCGGCGATCATTTCCTGCAGCTGATGTTCTTCCGGACGAGCGGCGCGAGCAAGGCCTGGCCGCGGAAAGAGCCGCGCGCCGTCGCCGAGGAAGAGCGCGGGCCCCTGCGCGAGTCGAGGACGGCAGCGGGCACGAAGTACTTTCTGCCGCGGCCGGCCGCGGTGCGTCAGGTCCAGCCGAGCTCGCCCGCGATCGACGTGATGACGGACTTCAAGAAGGTGACCGCGGTCACGACCACCCGCTTCGCGACGGTGGACGAAGCCAACCGGACGATGATCACGCGCGGGGTCCGCGCCCTTTTCGTCGTCGACGAGGATCGTGCCATAGCGGGCATCGTCACCGCGACCGACGTGTTGGGCGAGAAGCCGATCCAGGTTACGCAGCAGCAAGGGATCAGCCACGACAAGGTGCTGGTTCGGGACATCATGACCCCGGCGAACCGTCTCGAAGTGATCGATCTGACCGACGTGCTGCACGCAACGGTGAGCGACGTCGTCGCCACGTTGCGGCTCTCCGGCCGCCAGCATGCATTGGTGATCGAGCAGGTTCCCGAGCAGGCCGGCGGCGCCCGGCAGACCGTACGCGGGATCTTCTCGCTCACGCAGATCGCCCGCCAGCTCGGCATCGCGCCGCAGGTCGAGCACGACATCGGCCGCACCTTCGCCGAGATCGAAGCCGCGATCGGCGCCTGACTTAGAACGTCCCGGGGTAGGCGGCGCCGTCGATCAGGATGTTCTGACCGGCGATGTAGCCGGCCTGCACGCTGCACAGAAACGCGCAAACCGCGCCGAACTCCGTCGGCGTGCCGAAGCGCCCGCTCGGGTTCGCCTGCCGCGCGGCTGTGGCGATCTCCTCGACCGGCTTGCCGGCTGCCTTGGCCCGCGTGGCCATGTTGTCGCGCAGCCGGTCGGTGTCAAAGGGACCCGGCAGCAGGTTGTTGATCGTCACCCCCTGCCGCGCGACCTTGCGCGCGAGCCCCGCGACGAAGCCGGTGAGGCCACTGCGCGCGCCGTTCGAGAGCCCGAGGATGTCGATCGGTGCCTTGACCGCCGAGGAGGTGATGTTGACCACGCGTCCGAAGCCGCGCTCGATCATGCCGTCGATGGTTGCCTTGATGAGCTCGATCGGCGTGAGCATGTTCGCGTCGAGCGCGCGCAACCACGCGTCGCGGTCCCAGTCGCGAAAATCCCCCGGCGGCGGTCCGCCGGCGTTGTTGACCAGGATGTCCGGCTGGGGGCAGGCAGCCAGCGCGCTGGCCCTCCCCTGCGCCGTGGTGATATCGCAGGCGACCCACTGCACTGCGCTTCCCGCCGCGGCCTCTATTTCGGCGGCGGTCCGGCGCAGCGTGCTCTCGGTGCGCGCGCAGATCGTCACGCGCACGCCCTCGCGAGCAAGAGCTTCCGCGCAGCCGCGACCGAGACCTTTGCTCGCGGCGCAGACCAACGCGCTCCTGCCGGCTATGCCCAGATCCACCGCGCGCCTGGTTTACTCGGCTGCGGCCGGCGCGCTTCGAGCCGGCGCGTTCCTGCGGACCTGCAGCACGGTACCGATGGCGAGGCACAGGCAGACCGCGACCGCGGCGAAGACGAGCCGCGGCATACCGTGATCCAGCAGCGCTCCTATCGCCACCGGAGCGATCGTCGCGCCGAGGTCGAGCCCCGAGTAGACGAATCCGTAAACCCGGCCTGACGCTCCGGCCGGGGTGGCCGCCCGCACGATCATGTCGCGCGACGGGCCGGTCGCGCCGAGGACGAAGCCGATCAGCGCGAACAGCGGTAGCACCCATGCGCTGATCGCCGGCGTCGAGGCGACCAGAAGCATGAGCAGCGCTCCGGCCAGGAGCCCGCCCGCCGCCACGCGGTGGTGATGAGCGGTCTGCGCGGCGAGAAAACCACCGGCCAGAATGCCTCCCGTGCTGCCGAGCAGATACGCGGAGAGGGCGGAGGTTGCGAGCGCCATCGTGATTCCGTAAGCAGCGTTGAGCGCGGTGCCCGCGAAGGTCTGGATGCCGATCGTGGCGAGCGTGAGGATGCAGAAGTAGAGGAAGCAGAGCACGATTGGCCGCTGCCGGAACAGCTCGATGCTGCTGGCGAGGCTGTGGCGCGGCGCCGGCGTTCCCTGCGCGCGGCTGCGGAACGCGCCCTTCTGCAGCGCGAGCAGTCCGAGCGCGACCAGCCCCAGCGCGCCAAGGCTGACCAGCGCGGTGCGCCAGCCGAGCGCGCTGCCCAGGCCGAAGCTCACGACCGGCGCGAGCGCGTAACCAAGGCTGCCGCCGATTCCGTGCGTGCTGTAGGCGTGCCCGAGGCGCCTGGGGGCGACGTTCGCATTGAGCACCGCGAAATCCGCGGGGTGGAAGACGCCGTTGCCGAGTCCCATCAGCGCCACCAGCGGGAAAAGCCAGTACACGCCCGGCACGAGCCCGCACAGCAGCGCGCCGGCGGCGAGCAGCGTGATCCCGCTGAAGAGCACCGGCCGCGCGCCGAATCGGTCCACCGCGAACCCGGCGCCGAACTGGCACAGTCCGCTCGCGATGTAGAACACGCTCACCAGCCCTCCGAGCGTGGCGTAGCTCACCCCGAACTCGGCCCTGATGAGCGGAAAGAGCGGGGGCAGCGTGAGCTGGAAGAAGTGCGACAGGCAATGCGCGGCACCCACCAGCCCGATCACGCGGACGTCGCGGCGGAAGGCAGCGGACTCGGGGCTCGAGGAGGCGGAGGTCACCTGGGGAGGCGCGAAGGGGACAAACGGTGATTTTACCTTACAGGGGACGCCCATCCTGGAACGCGCCGGTAAACTCCCCACTCGAAAGGTGAATCATCCCCATATAAGGACCGCGCGCAAGGTGTTGTTCGCCTCACCGACGAACGCCAGGCGCCTGCGCCCGCAGGCGCCCCATCGAGGAGAACCCATGGTCAAGAAGGTCGTAAAGAGCGACGCCGAATGGAAGGACCGCCTCACCCCCGAGCAGTATTACGTCACGCGCCAGAAGGGAACCGAGCGGCCGTTCACGGGCAAGTACTGGAACAACGAGCAGAACGGCACGTACCGTTGCGTGTGCTGCGGGACGCCGCTCTTCGAAGCGGATGCCAAGTTCGACGCCGGATGCGGCTGGCCGAGCTTCTCGTCCCCGCTCGCCGGCGAGAACGTGCGCACGCAAGACGACAACAGCCATTTCATGCACCGCAGCGAGGTCCTCTGCGCAGCCTGCGATGCGCACCTGGGACACGTGTTCGAGGACGGTCCCGAGCCCACGGGCTTGCGCTACTGCATGAACTCCGCCTCGCTCGCCTTCGAGCCGAAGGACAAGGGCTGAGCGCGAGGCGCAGCTGTCATGCGAGTGCTTCTGGCCGAGGATGACCCGATGATCGGCGCCAGCGTGCGACAGGGCCTCGGCCAGGACGGCTTTACCGTCGATTGGGTCGCCGACGGTCGCGACGCGGAGCTCGCGCTCGCCGAGGGCGTGCACGATGCGTTGCTGCTCGATCTGGGCCTGCCCAAGCGCGCCGGCCTGGAGGTGCTCGCGGCGATGCGCCGGCGTGGCGATGCGCGCCCCGTGCTGATCCTCACCGCCCGCGACGCGCTCGCTGATCGAGTCGCCGGACTCGACGCGGGGGCAGATGACTATATGGTGAAGCCTTTCGAGCTCGACGAGCTGGCGGCGCGCCTGCGTGCGCTGCTCCGCCGCAGCGCGGGCCGCGCCGCGCCCGTGCTTCGGTACGCCGACATCGAGCTCGATCCCGCGGCTCACGAGGTGCGGCGCGGCGGCGAGCCGGTCTCGCTGTCGGGGCGCGAGTTCGCGCTGCTCGAGGCGCTGCTCATGCGCCCCGGGGCGATCCTCTCGCGCGCTCAGCTCGAGGAGAAGCTCTACGGCTGGGAGGACGCGGTGGAAAGCAATGCGGTGGAGGTGCATCTGCACGCCTTGCGCCGCAAGCTCGGCGCCGACTTCATCCGCAACGTGCGCGGTGTGGGCTGGATGCTTTCGCGAGCCAGGGCGTCGTGAGATCGATCCGCCGCGCGCTGCTCGTCTGGCTGCTGCTCGGGCTGCTGCTCGGCGTGGCCGCCGCCGCGGTGGGGATCTACCTGCGGGCGCGCGACGAGGCGAACGCGCTGTTCGACTACCAGCTGCGGGAGATGGCCGCTTCGCTCAGCGGCGCGCCGTTCGCGGCAGCACCGGCAGGGCTGCCCGGCGTCGACAACGGCGACGATGCGCTCGTGGTGCAGATCTGGGACCGCAACGGCGTGCAGCTCTATCTTTCCCAGCCTCAGCGCATGCTTCCGCAGTACGCGCAGCTCGGCTTCACGAACCTGCGCACCGATTCGGGCGAATGGCGCGTGTTCAGCGTGCTCGCCGGCAACCAGGTAGTGCAGGTCGCGCAGCCGATGCGCCCGCGACGCGAGCTCGCGGCGAGCATGGCCCTGCGCACGATCGCTCCGCTGCTCGTCGTGATTCCGCTGCTCGCTTTCCTGATCTGGTTCATCATCGCCCGCGGGCTGCAGCCCCTCGAGCGGGTCGCCGCCGCCGTGGCGCGGCGCTCGCCGAGCTTGCTCGAGCCGCTCTCCGAGCGCGGGTTGCCGGCGGAGGTCGAGCCGATCGTGCACGCGCTCAACGGGTTGCTCGAGCGCCTCGACAAGGCTCTCTCGGCGCAGCGCAGCTTCATCGCCGATGCAGCGCACGAGCTGCGCACGCCGCTCACGGCGGTGCACTTGCAGGCACAGCTCGCGGAGCGTGCCGCGACCGAAGACGCTCGGCGCCAGGCGCTCGCGGAGCTCAAATCCGGGCTCGCCCGCGCCACCCGGCTATCCGAGCAGCTGCTCACACTCGCGCGCGAGGAGCCGGGCCTGGCCGAGCGCACGCCCGTCGGCGTCGATCTCTCCGAGCTCGCCCGCGAGGTAATCGGCGAGCTCGCGCCGTTCGCGGACGCACGACAAGTCGACCTCGGCTTGAGCTCGGGCTGGGCGGCACCGTTGCAAGGCGATCCGGATGCGCTGCGCGCCCTCGTATCGAATCTCATCGACAACGCGCTGCGCTACACGCCCTCCGGCGGGCGAGTCGATGTCGGCATTGCGACGGAGGGCACGAGCGTCGTGCTCACGGTGCGTGACAGCGGTCCGGGCATCGCCCCGGCCGACCGTGCGCGCATCTTCGACCGCTTCTACCGCGGTCAGCCCGGTGCCGCGAGCGCCTCCGCTCCGGGCAGCGGCCTGGGGCTCGCCATCGTCAAGAGCGTGGCCGAGCGCCACGGTGCGACGGTGGAGCTTGGCGACGGCCTCGACGGCCGCGGCCTGGGCGTCGCAGTGCGCTTCGCGCGCGCTTCTTAAGTCTCGCTTAAGTCTCGCTCCCTATCTTGGTCGCGTGCCGGGCGTTACCCGGCGTGCAACCACAGGAGTCGACGATGCAGACGAATATCCGCAAGACGGCGATTGCGCTCGCGGTGGCTGGCGCGTTCGCGCTTGGCGTGACGGTAGCTGAACACGCGACGGTGCAGCCGGTCAACGCGGCAGTCGCCGCGACCGTGCCGACCGCCGCTCCGCAAGCCAACCTCGCCGCGCTGCCCGATTTCAGCGCCCTGGTCGAGCAGTACGGGCCGGCCGTGGTCAATATCAGCGTCGTGCAGGGCACCAAGACATCGGCACAGGCGCCGCGCTTCCACGCACCGGACGAGGAGGATCTGCCGCCGTTCTTCCGTAACTTGCCGTTCCCGTTCCAGATGCCTGATCAGCCCCAAGGACATGGTCTCATGCGCGGCGTGGGCTCCGGCTTCATCATCAATGCGGACGGCGTGATCCTCACCAACGCGCACGTGGTCGACGGCGCGGACGAAGTCACGGTCAAGCTCACCGACAAGCGCGAGTTCACCGCCAAGGTCCTGGGCGTCGATACCACCACGGACATCGCGGTGCTCAAGATCGCCGCGCACGACCTGCCGTACGTGCGCATCGGCGATCCGAAGTCCACCAAGGTCGGCGAGTGGGTCGTCGCCATCGGCCAGCCGTTCGGCTTCGAGAACACCGTGACCTCCGGCATCGTGAGCGCCAAGTCGCGCTCGCTGCCGGGCGATTCGTATGTGCCTTTCATCCAGACCGACGCCGCCGTCAACCCCGGCAACTCGGGCGGGCCGCTGTTCAACCTCAAGGGCGAGGTGATCGGAATCAACTCGCAGATCTTCAGCCGCAGCGGCGGCTTCCAGGGTCTCGCCTTCGCCGTGCCGATCGACGTGGCGATGCAGGTGAAGGACGAAATCGTGCAGACCGGCCATGCGAGCCACGGCCGCCTCGGCGTCACCATCCAGGAAGTCAACCAGGCGCTGGCGCAGAATTTCGGGCTCAAAGCGCCCAAGGGCGCGCTCGTCTCCTCGGTCGAGAAGGGCAGCCCCGGCGCGGAAGCCGGCTTGCAGCCCGGCGACGTCATCCTCAAGCTCGATGGCAAGGATGTGTCGAGCTCGAGCGAGCTGCCGCCGATGGTCTCCGCCCTCAAGGGCGGGACCAAGGTCACCCTCGAGGTGTGGCGCAATGGCGAGACGAAGGAGCTCACCGCCAAGCTCGGCTCGCTCAAGGGCGAGACTGTGGCGAGCGCCGGCGACAGGGAAGAGCTGGGCAAGGCGAAGCTCGGCGTCGCGGTGCGTCCGCTGCGACCTGAAGAGATGCGCGGCAGCGACCTCGATCACGGGCTTCTCGTGCAAGACGTCGCGGGCGCCGCCGAGCGCGCCGGCATTCGGCCGGGCGACGTGATCGTCGCCGTCAACAACACGCCGGTGAAAAGCGTCGGCGAGTTGAAGGCCCTGGTCGAGAAATCGGGCAAGACGGTCGCGCTGCTCGTGCAGCGCGAGGACGCGCGCATCTTTGTCCCGGTAACGCTCGGCTGAACGCCAGGCGCGACTCCAACCCCGGCGCCGCTCGCGTTCGCGGCGCCGTTTTGAGCGGACGGTTAACACCGTCCGCTCTTTTTTTGCGTCAATACACCCTCAGGTGATCCGGTGACCCGAGGCTGCGCGGGCGCGAGAAGCGCAACGCGGTGAGCGAGCAATCGGAACTGCGCCGCGAGATCCTTAACTCGACCTCGCTGCCCTCGTGCGCCTCGACAAGCCGAGCAGTCCGAGCGCGCTCGCGACCAGCAGCAGCGTTGCCGGTTCCGGCGTCGTCCCTGGGCCCGGCCCCGCCGGCACCAGCGCTGAGCCAGAGCGGGTCATTGACTGTCAATATTATTGTGATATCATTTCGCTATCGCTCGACTGCCGTCGAGACGGCGGGGCGCCTTCACGGGAGGGCTCATGCAAGCGATGGCGAACACGCACGGAAAAGGCGCGCATGAGGAACGCGAACGCGCCACCTGGAACGGATTCCTCACTCTCGCGATCGGCATTGCCCTCATCGCGCTCGCGATCTGGGAGCTCGTATACACGATCACGGCCGGCAGGCCGTCGGTCGCCGGACTGATCGGCTCGATCCTTGTCTTCATCGCGCTGGTCGTGGCCGGCGTGCTCGTCCTGGCTGCGCTCTTCACCGTTCAGCCCAACGAGGCGGCGATCCTGCAGCTCTTCGGCAGCTATCGCGGCACCACGCGCGTGGCGGGATTGCGCGGCACCAATCCCTTCTACACGCGGCGCAAGATCTCGCTTCGCGCGCGCAATCTCAACGGCGAGCGCCTGAAGGTCAACGACAAACGCGGCAATCCGATCGAGATCGCAGCGGTCGTGGTGTGGCGCGTCGACGATACGGCGAAGGCCGCCTTCGACGTCGACAACTACGAGAACTACGTGAAGCTGCAGAGCGAGGCGGCCGTGCGCCACCTCGCCTCGTCGTTCGCCTACGACGAGGGCGACGGCATCGCGCCCTCCGCGTCTGCGCCGTCGGGCGCGTCGCCGCGGCAGCCGACGCTCCTCGCGAGCGCCGACATCGTGAACCGCGCGCTGGTCATGGAGCTGCAGCAGCGGCTCGACAAGGCGGGCGTGGTGGTCGAGGAGGCGCGCCTTACGCATCTCGCCTATGCGCCGGAGATCGCGCAGGTGATGCTGCGCCGGCAGCAGGCCGAGGCGATCATCGCGGCGCGCCAGAAGATAGTCACCGGCGCGGTCTCGATGGTCGAGATGGCCCTGAAGGAGCTCTCGGCGAAGCAAGTTGTGAACCTCGACGACGAGCGCCGTGCGGCCATGGTGAGCAACCTGATGACCGTGCTCTGCGCCGAGAGCGAGGTGCAGCCGGTCATCAACACGGGCACGCTCTACAACTGAGCGCCTCGCGCACGCTTTCGCCCCAAGGAGACAGCGATGATCATCATCAGAGCAAGGCATACCGGCACATGGACCGCGATCGGTGCCGCCGCCGGCACGGCGATCGGCACCGCGCTCGGCAACAGCCCGATGGGGCTCGCCCTCGGGGCCGGCATGGGCTTCGCGCTGGCGATACTCGCTGCGAGGTCCGCCAGACGCGGAGGCTGAGGCGCGCATGCGCCGGCTGCCGCTACTGCTGCTGGTCGCGCTCCTGATCGCGGCCGGAGCGATCCTCTACGCGACTGCGGAGAACCTTCCCCCGCGGGTCGCCTCGAGCTTCAACTTCGCCGGCAACGCCGGCGGCTTCATGTCGCGCGGTACCTATCTCGCCTTCATGGCGGTGGCGATCTTCGGCGCTTCGGCGATCATCCTCCTCGTCTGCGCCGTGCTTCCGCGGCTTGCACCGCGTCTCGTCAACATTCCCGCCCGCGAGTACTGGCTCGCGCCGGAGCGTCGGGAGGAAACCTACGCGAGCCTCGCCGCATCGGGGGCTCTGCTCGGCTGCCTGGTGACCGCATTCCTGATCGGCCTGCACTTGCTCGTGGTCGAAGCCAATGCGCACCCGCCGCCGCGCCTCGACAGCAGCATCCTCTGGGCGCTCATTGGCGCGCTGGCCGTGTCCGTGCTCGCGGCGCAGTTCTTCTTCTGGCGGCGCTTCCGGCTCCCCGGATGAGCCAGCCTCGAGCGCGATCGATGCGCGCTTTGCCGGTCGGACGGCGCTGACTCGGCATGGCGGAGAAGAAGGCTTTCCTTTTGCGGCTCGATCCCGCCGTGTGGGCCGCGCTCGAGCGGCTCGCACAGGGCGAGCTGCGCAGCGTCAACGCGCAGATCGAGTTTCTCCTGCGCGACGCTCTCGGCCGCCGCGGCATCCGCCCCAAGGATGCGCCGCGCGAGGCACCCCCACGTGGCAAGGTGGATTGAGCCCCTGGCAAGGACGCTCGCAGGCGCGGAGGCTTTCCGCGGGCTCGCGCTGCGCCGCGCCTCGCGCGACGACGAGGAGCGCCTCTTCGAGCTGCACCGCGAGGCGATGCGCGAATACGTTGACGCGACCTGGGGCTGGGACGAGAGCTGGCAGCGCGCGTACTTCGCCGATACCTATGCGCCGGCGCGCAACGTCCTCATCGTCCGCGACGGAGCGCGGCTCGCCGATGACGACGAACTCGTCGGGCGCATCTGCCTCACGCAGAGCTGGCGCCGCGTGTTCCTGCGCGACATCGAAGTCGTGGTCGCGGAGCGCAACCGCGGCTTGGGCAGCGCGATCCTCGCCGCCATTCTCGAGATGGCGCGCAGCAGGAACGGCTTCGTCGAGCTGATCGTCCTAAAATGCAATCCAGCGCGACGCCTCTACACGCGCTTTGGCTTCAGCGTGGTCCGCGACGACGGCGCGCGCCTCACCATGCGCGCCTGAGCCAGGCACCGAGCGCCGCGATCTCCTCCATGCACACGGAGTGTGGCATGCCGTAGCTGTGCCACTCCACCGGGTAGCCCGCCGCCTCCAGCGTGCGACATGAGGCCTCACCCCACGCGTAGCGCACGATGGGGTCCGCGGTGCCGTGCGCCATGAAGATCGGCAGTCCACGGTTGGCGGCGCCCGCTTCCGAAGCGAGCCTGTCCGCGGCTACCAGGTACGTCGACAGAGCGATCACCCCCGCGAGGCGCTGCGCGTGGCGCAGTCCTGTGTAGAGAGCGATCGCCCCGCCCTGCGAAAAACCCGCGAGCACGATGCGCGCGCTCGCCACGCCGCGGGCCTTTTCCCGCTCGATGAGCGCCTCGACCAGAGCCTGCGACTGGCGCACGCCGGCGAGGTCGGCGCGATTCTGCAGGTCGGCAGCCGAGATGTCGTACCACGCCCGCATGCGCATGCCGTTGTTGATCGTCACGGGCCGGACGGGCGCGTGCGGGAACACGAACCGAACGGCGGGGGCAGGTGCCAGCCCGAGCTCGGGCACGATCGGAACGAAATCGTTTCCGTCGGCGCCGAGCCCGTGCAGCCAGATCACGCTCGCATCCGGGTTGGGCGCGGTTTCAATCTCGACGCTGGGAAGCAGTTCGGTGCTCATGGGAACGATACTCGCGCCGCGCATTCTAACCGACCACCCGATCCCGTTTCACCCTAGAATGGTCGCTTTGCGCATACCCGTTCCGCCGTGCCCGACCCCATGAGCGCAGAGCATTTCGTCAAGCTGCGCCAATTCATGCTGATGGAGATCGCCGCCGAGACGATCTACGTGAGCGCGCGAATCGGCAAGGCCGCGCTGGGCAGCGCGGCGATGGAAGCGCTCGGCAAGGTTCCGCGCCACGATTTCGTCCCGGTCGAGCTGCAACCCTACGCCTATGCCAACGTGCCGTTGCCGATCGGCTACGACAAGACAATCTCGCAGCCTTTCATCGTCGCTCTCATGACGGACCTGCTCGACATCGGCCAGGATGAGTCGGTGCTCGAGATCGGCACGGGGCTCGGCTACCAGGCCGCGGTGCTGGCCGAGCTTGCCGGCAAGGTCTACAGCATCGAGATCATCGAGGAGCTCGCACGCGAGGCGAAGATGCGTCTCGGGCGGCAGGGCTACCGGAACATCGAATTCAAGCTCGGCAACGGCTGCTATGGCTGGCCGGAGCACGCGCCGTTCGACAAGATCATCGTCACGGCGGCCCCGGATCTCATCCCCGGCGCTCTGCTCCAGCAGCTCAAGCCCGGCGGCAGGATGGTGATCCCCGCGGGGCTCTCCGGCTCGCAGCAGCTGCTGCTCGTCGAGAAGAGCGACGCTGGCGCCGTGACCACCCGCGAGATCCTGCCGGTTCGCTTCTCGCAGCTCGAGGGCACCGAAGCAGAGCAGCGCGGCGGGGCGTAGTCCGGAATCCAACCCAGCGGCGCGGCCCGTGAAGCTCGACGCGGCAGCGCCACCTGCGCACTTATCTCCATGACCGATCGCATCGTCATCCGCGGCGCGAGCCAGAACAACCTCAAGGACCTGTCGCTCGAGTTGCCGCTGAACGAGCTGATCGTCGTCACCGGGGTGTCGGGATCTGGCAAGTCCTCACTCGTTTTCGACACGCTTTACGCCGAAGGGCAGCGGCGCTACGTCGAGACCTTCTCGCCGTACGCACGGCAGTTCCTCGATCGCACGGACAAGCCGCGCGTGGAGCGCATCGAAGGCATTCCGCCGGCGATCGCCATCGACCAGACCAATCCGGTGCGCACCTCGCGCTCGACGGTGGGCACGATGACCGAGCTCGCCGATCACCTGAAGCTTCTCTATGGCCGCGCCGCGCAGCTTCACTGTCGTCGCTGTGGACAGCGTGTGGCGCGTGACACGCCGGACTCGATTTTCGCGGCGCTCGCCGAGCGCAGCCGCGACGCGCGCGATCCGCGGCTCGTCATGAGCTTCCCGGTTCGGGTGCCGCACAACTTCGCCGAAGCGGAAGTCGTGCAACTCCTCGAGCGGCAGGGCTACACGCGCATCCATGCGCGGGACGGCGAGCAGCTTCACGTCGTGCAGGATCGCTTCCGCTTCTCCAGCGTCGAGCGCGCGCGCGTGATCGAGGCCATCGAGGCGGCGCTGCGCGTGGGTCAGGGTCGCGTCGACGTCCACGTAGCCGCCGACGGCGTCGAGACGCCTGCAGCGGCCGCGCAGCCGACCTGGCGCTTCTCGACCGATCTGCACTGCGCCGACTGCGACATTCACTACCAGGACGCCACACCGAGCCTCTTTTCTTTCAATTCTCCGCTCGGCGCCTGCGAGACCTGCCGCGGCTTCGGCCGGGTGATCGGCATCGATTACGGGCTGATCGTGCCCGACGCCTCGAAGACGCTACGCGACGGCGCGGTGAAGCCGTGGCAGAGCCCGAGCTTCCGCGAATGCCAGGACGACCTCGAGAAATACGCCAAGAAGCGCGGCATTCCGCTCGATACGCCGTGGCGCGACCTCGCCGCCAATGTCCGCTCGTGGGTGCTCGAAGGCGAGCCAGAGTGGGTGAGCTGGCGCAAGTCATGGCCGGGGACGTGGTACGGCGTGCGCCGCTTCTTCGCCTGGCTCGAGACCAAGGCGTACAAGATGCACATCCGCGTGCTGCTGTCGAAGTATCGAGCCTACACGCCGTGCACCGCGTGCAAGGGAGCGCGGCTGAAACCCGACGCACTGCTCTGGCGGCTCGGCAGCAAGGAAGACGCCGACCGCGTGCTCGATCCGGCGCAGCGCTTCCGCCCCGCCGGCGCGGTCTTCGACGACGGAATGCTCGCACGCCTGCCGGGCCTCACCGTCCACGACCTCATGCTGCTGCCGATCGAGCGGGCGCGCGCGTTCTTCTCGCGACTGACGCTGCCAGCCCCTCTCGACGAAGCAACGGACCTGCTGCTCGGCGAGATTCGCGCCCGCCTCGGTTATCTCGCCGATGTCGGCCTCGACTATCTCACACTCGACCGGCAGTCGCGCACACTCTCCGGCGGCGAAGTGCAACGGATCAACTTGACCACCGCGCTCGGCACTTCGCTCGTGAATACGCTTTTCGTGCTCGACGAGCCTTCGATCGGGTTGCATCCGCGCGACATCCGGCGCGTGATCGGGGTCATGCAGCGCCTGCGCGACGCGGGCAACTCGCTGGTGGTTGTCGAGCACGACCCGCAGGTCATGCTCGCCGCCGACCGGATTCTGGACATCGGCCCCGGTCCTGGTGAGCGCGGCGGCGAGATCGTCTTCTTCGGGACGCCGCAGGCGCTCGCCACCGCGTCCGGGTCGCTGACTGCCGACTATCTGTACGGCCGCAAGCGCGCGGATGCCGGCGTCCCGCCGGCGCCGCCAGTCGACGATCGCATCGAGCTCCTCGGAGCGACGGAACACAATCTCAAGGACCTCGACGTCGCGATTCCGCTGCGTCGGCTCGTTTGCATCACTGGCGTGTCGGGCTCGGGCAAGTCGACGCTCGTGCAGGACGTGCTCCACGCGTCGCTGCTGCGGGCGAAGGGCCGAGCCACCGAAGCACCGGGCGCGCACCGCGAGCTGCGCGGCCACGAGCGCATCGCCGAGGTCGTGATGGTCGATCAGACGCCCATCGGCCGGACGACGCGCTCGAACCCGGCGAGCTACGTCGGCGCCTTCGACGCGATCCGCAAGCGCTTCGCGACGAGCGAGCTCGCGCGCGAGCGCGGCTACACGCAGGGAACGTTCAGCTTCAACGCGGGACAGGGGCGCTGCCCGACTTGCGGCGGCAACGGCTTCGAGCACGTGGAAATGCAGTTTCTCTCCGACGTGTACCTGCGCTGCCCCGACTGCGACGGCAGGCGCTTCCGCGCCGAGGTCCTCGAAGTCACGCTGGATGGCCGATCGATCGCCGACGTCCTCGAGATGACCGTCGCGCAGGCGCGCGCCTTCTTCGAAGGCGATGCGCAGATCGCGGCCGCGCTGCAGCCGCTGGTCGACGTGGGCCTCGAGTACATGAAGCTCGGCCAGCCCGTGCCGACGCTCTCCGGCGGGGAGGCGCAGCGGCTCAAGCTCGCCGGCCACCTCGTGCAGGCGCTCGCCGTGCCCAGCGCATCCGCCAAGAACATGCGCGGCAAGCTCTTCCTCTTCGATGAACCCACGACCGGGCTGCACTTCGACGACGTGGCGAAGCTACTCGCCGCGTTCCGTCAGCTCATCGCGGCCGGCCACTCGCTGGTCGTCATCGAGCACAACCTCGACGTCATCCGCGCTGCGGACTGGGTGATCGATCTGGGTCCGGAGGGGGGCGATGCAGGCGGTGGGCTGGTGATCGCGGGAAGCGTCCCGGAAGTGATGGCTTGCGCCGCTTCGCACACAGGCGCGGCTCTGAAGGAGTACGCGGCGGCGGTGCGCGAAGCGCTGCCGCCACGGCCGCCGAGGCCGGCGTCGAATCACGCGGCGATCCGCATCCACAATGCGCGCGAGCACAACCTGAAGAGCATCGACCTCGACCTGCCGCGCAACCGCTTCACCGTGGTGACCGGCGTTTCGGGCAGCGGCAAGAGCACGCTCGCCTTCGACATCCTCTTCGCCGAAGGGCAACGGCGCTACCTCGAATCGCTCAATGCCTATGCGCGCCAGTTCGTGCAGCCCTCTTCGCGCCCCGACGTCGACGCGATCTTCGGCATCCCGCCCACCGTCGCCATCGAGCAGCGAACGAGCCGCGGCGGCCGCAAGAGCACCGTCGCCACGCTCACCGAAACCTATCACTTCCTGCGGCTGCTCTACGTCAAGCTCGGCACGCAGCACTGCCCCGAGCACGATGCGCCGATCGTTCCGCAGAGCGAGGACAGCATCGCTGCCGCGCTGCTGCGCCGCTACCGCGGGCAGCGCATCTCGCTGCTCGCCCCGCTCATCGTTGCGCGCAAGGGCTACTACACCGACCTCGCCAAGTGGGCGCGCCGCAAGGGCTTCGCCGCGCTGCGCGTCGACGGCGAGCTCCTCCCGACGCAGCGCTGGCCGCGGCTCGACCGCTTTCGCGAGCACACGATCGAGCTGCCGGTCGCGGAGATCGACGTGCGGGCGAAGTCGGAGGCGGCACTGCGCGAGGCGCTCTCGCGCGCACTCGATTTCGGCAAGGGCTTGGTTCACGTCCATGCGCCGCGCGGCGCCGGCCGTGCGCGAGCCTCGAATGTGAACGACGTCGAGATCTTTTCCACGCGGCGCGCCTGCCCGGTGTGTTACCGGAGCTTTCCCGAGCTCGACCCGCGGCTGTTCTCTTTCAACTCGAAGCATGGCTGGTGCCCGAGCTGCTTCGGCACGGGGCTGAAGCTGCGCGGTTTCGACGAGGAGCAGACCGGCGAGGAGATCTGGTGGAACGCGTGGTACGAGGGCGAGGAGCATCTCTGTCCTGACTGCAGCGGCCAGCGCCTCAATCGCGACGCGCTCGCCGTGCGCTTCCGCGGCCGCTCGATCGCCGAGCTCGCGCGACTGTCGGTCGCCGACGCGGAAAGCTTCTTCGCCGATCTCACGCTCGAGGGCCGTGAGGCCGAGATCGCGCGCGACGTGCTCGCCGAGCTCGCTTCGCGCCTGGCATTCCTCAACGATGTCGGGCTCGGCTACCTGGCGCTCGACCGTTCCGCCCCCACGCTCTCGGGCGGCGAGGCGCAGCGCATCCGGCTCGCCGCCCAGCTCGGATCGAACCTGCGCGGCGTGTGCTACATCCTCGACGAGCCGACGATCGGGCTGCATCCGCGCGACAACCGCGTGCTCCTCGACACGCTCGCGAAGCTCGAGGCGAAGGGCAACACGCTGGTCGTGGTCGAGCACGACGAGGAGACGATCCGCCGTGCCGACCACGTCGTCGACCTCGGTCCGGGGGCCGGCGGTCAGGGCGGTCGGGTGGTAGCGCAGGGCACGGCCGAGGAGCTCATGCGGGTGCCGCAATCGGTCACCGGCCGCTTTCTCGCCTCGCCGCTCGCCCATCCCCTCGTGCCGCGGCGCCTTACGCGGGAACGCGACCCGGCGATCCTCGTGAAGAGTGCCCACCTGCACAATCTCAAGAAGATCGACGTGCGTGTCCCGCTGGGCAGGCTCAGCGTGATCACCGGCGTGTCGGGCAGCGGCAAGAGCACGCTCGCGCGCGAAGTGCTCTATGCGAACCTCGTCGAGCTCACGCGAACGCGCCGCCGGCGCAAGGCCGCCGATCTCTTCGGCTGCAAGGCGATCTCGGGCTGGGACGCAGTGGAGCGCGTGCTCGAGGTCGATCAGGCGCCAATCGGGAAGACGCCGCGCTCATGCCCCGCCACCTACGTCGGGTTCTGGGACGCGATCCGACGTCTCTACGCGGAGACGACGGAAGCGCGCATGCGCGGCTACAGCGCGAGCCGTTTCTCCTTCAACACGGCCGGCGGACGCTGCCCGGAATGCGAGGGCCAGGGATTGAAGACGATCGAGATGAGCTTCCTGCCCGACGTGAAGGTCGCCTGCGAAGCATGCAACGGCGCGCGCTTCAACCCGGAGACGCTCGCCGTGCTCTGGCGCGACAAGTCGATCGGCGAAGTGCTCGCACTCAGTGTGGACGAGGCGGTCGATCTCTTCTCCGCGCACCGCTCCATTCACCACGCGCTGCGGCTGCTGCAGGACGTGGGTCTGGGCTATCTCACGCTCGGCCAGCAGAGCCCTACCCTCTCCGGCGGCGAGGCGCAGCGCATCAAGCTCGTGACCGAGCTCGCCAAGGTGCGCACCGATCTGCTGGGACCCGTTCCGGGCCGAGCGCGCATCGCGAGCGGCCACACGCTCTACGTGCTCGACGAGCCCACCGTCGGCTTGCACATGGCTGACGTCGAGAAGTTGATCCGCGTGCTGCATCGCCTGGTCGACGCCGGCAACACCGTGGTGGTGATCGAGCACAACCTCGACGTCATCGCCGATGCAGACTGGGTGATCGATCTTGGCCCGGAAGGCGGGAGCGCCGGCGGGCACATCGTCGTGCAGGGCTCGCCCGAGCAGCTTGCCGCCCGGCCCGGCGGATCACACACGGCAGCGATACTGGCGGAGTTTCTCGCGCGACACAAACAACCGCGTGTCGCCCCCGCGAAGGCCGGGGCCTAATCAGGTTTTTGGACTTGGATCCCGGCCTGCGCCGGGATGACTGACTTACGCGTGCAGCTCGACTATGTCGCGGTCGGCGAGCGCGTGATCGGCCCCGACCTGCTGGCCCTCGAAGCCCGAGTGGCCCCAGACGCGAGCGTAGCGTAGCGAGCGTTCGAGATCCTTGTGCACCTGCCGCGCCACGTCGCGCACCGTCTGACCCTTGCGCACCGTGAAGGGCCGCGCCTTGTCCGCCGGATGACCCGGTGTCTTCGTGTACACGCGCACGATCTTCAGCTCGCTGAACAGCGTTGCACCGATCTCCGTCAGGCCATCTCCGGAGAGCGCCGAGACGGCAAGCGCGCGATAGCGCAAGCCCGACATCTGGCGAAACGCCTCGAGCTCGGCCTCGATGTTGGCAATCCGGTCGGCCATGTTTGCGATGAGCAGGCTTGGCAGGTGCACTGCAAACGGGTCGGGCTCGTCGCTGTCAGTTGCTTCCAGTGGCTGTTGCGATGGCTCGTCCCAGCGCTCGGTCAGGGTAACGCGTTTCGTGCGCAAGATCGCGTGCACCTGCTCCACCCGCTCCAGACACGCCGGGTCGTCGAGATCGACGACGAGCAGCGCGGCGTCTGCCGCCTGGAGCGCGGCCTGCAGCCATGGCACGGGATGCTCGACCGCGATCGGCGGCATATCGACGAGTTGGAAGTGGATGTCCTCGAATGGCATCATCCCGGGTTGCGGGAACTGCGTGGTGAAAGGATAGGGCGCGTCGTGAGCGCCCGATCCAGTGAGGCGCGCGTGCAGCAGCGACTTCCCCGTATTGGGCGGCCCGATGAGCGCGATCTGGGCGGCGCCTTCCGGGCGGATGACCACGGCCGGGGCGCCGTGGCCCCCTCCCCTCCTGCTCGTGTCCTGCGCGTCGCCGAGCTCCTTGATGCGCGACTTGATGTCCGCCTGCAGGCGTTCGGTGCCCTTGTGCTTCGGAATCGTGCGCAGCATCTCGCGCAGACAGTCGAGCCGCTCGCCCGGCTCGCGCGCTTTGCGGTACGCGGCCTCGGCTGCCTTGTACTCCGGGCTCAGGTTGGCGGGCATCGTCCGAGCGGCACTGACTGCGTACATGATAATGCAGGCACGGACGCGCTGATTCGGAGGCGAATCGGCGGCAGGCGCTCTCGATTGACGCTTTCCGCCGCCCGAAGGCAAACTCGGGCAAGGGGACCTGCATGACGACTCGGCGCGAACTCCTTCTCGGGTTCGGTGCAAGCGCGTTGACCTGGCCGCTGGCGACTCACGGCCAGCAATGCGTCAACGTTCCCCACGTCGGGTACCTGTCGACCGGCTCGCCGCGGAGCAATGCCGCATTCATCAACGCCCTCAGGGACGGGCTGCGCGAGCTCGGCTATGTCGACGGCCGGAATATCGTGATCGACGCGCGCTGGGTGGGCGATTCGCCGGCGGATTTTCCCGAAGCCGCGGCCTCCCTGGTCAAAGGAAAGGCGAGCGCGATCGTCGGAACCTGCATTCCGTCGACGCGTGCGGCGAAGGCGGCAACGCAGACGATTCCGATCGTCAAACGAAGCGATCCACTGAACGGATGAGGTTGCGCTCCTCGGCCGCGATCGGGTACCGTGGAACACCATGTTCAGGCCGCCACGCCCGACCGGCTTGACCGATGCCAGGCTCCGCGCCTCGCGGTCGGCCGCGTAAGCCCATGGCCACCGTCTCGCTGGGAACCGGCACATCGCCGCTGCCTCGCCGCACGAGCCGCGGTCGACTGTTCCGGAAGTATCTGCTGCTGATCCTCTCGCTGGTGACCATCGCGCTCCTCGCCTCGGGCGCGATCAGCATCTACTTCACGTATCAGGAGACCAAGGCGTCGCTCGCCCTGCTGCAGCACGAGAAGGCGCTCGCGGCGGCTTCCCGGATCGAGCAGTACATCGCGGGCATCGAGCGACAACTGGCCTATGCCGCCCTGCCCCAGCTCGATGCGAGCGATGTCGAGCTGAGGCGCATCGAGTTTCTCAAGCTGCTGCGCCAGGCGCCGGAGATCACCGACATCTGCCAGCTCGACCCTGCCGGCAGGGAGCAGATCTGCGTCTCCCGCCTCGGGATGGATTCCATCGCTGCGCCAGGCCAGGGAAAGGACCGCTCGCAGGAGCCCGCGTTCCGCAACGCGAAGCGCTCCCAGCCCTGGTTCAGTCCCGTCTACTTTCGCAAGGAGACCGAGCCCTACATGACGATCGCGCTCCGCTCCGGCGGAGACAGCGGCCCGGTGATCGTAGCCGACGTGAATCTCAAGTTCATCTGGGATGTCGTGTCGCGGATCAAGATCGGCGAGAAGGGCAAGGCTTATGTCGTGGACGGCAGCGGCTTCCTGGTCGCGGACCCGGACATCGGCCTCGTGCTGCGCAAGACGGATCTGTCTCAGCTTGCCCATGTGAAGGCCGCGCTCGGCTCCGGCAAGGACGATGACCAGACGCTGGTTTCCACCGATCTCGCCGGGACGCAGGTGCTGGCCTCGGTAGCGCCGATCGAGTCGCTGCACTGGTACGTGTTCGTCGAGCAGCCGGTGGCGGAGGTCTATGCCAAGCTCAACGCTTCCATCGTGCGCACGGGCCTGCTGCTGCTTGCCGGCCTCGTGCTCTCCGCGCTTGGCGCGCTGGCGCTCGCCCGCGGCATGGTCCGTCCCATCCGCACGCTGGAGGAAGGCGCCGAGCGCATCGGCTCCGGCGATCTCGACCAGAAGATCGAGGTTCACACAGGAGACGAGCTGGAAGCCCTCGCCAACCGCTTCAATCGGATGACGACGCAGCTCAAGGAGTCCTACGCAGGCCTCGAGCGCAAGGTCGAGGAGCGCACGCAGGAGCTGCAGAACTCGCTCGAGCAGCAGACGGCGATCAGCGAGATCCTGCGCGTGATCTCCAGCTCGCCGACCGACGTGCAGCCGGTGCTCGACGCGGTGGCGGAGCGCGCCGCGCATCTCTGTAACGCCCAGATCAGCGGCGTGCTCGCGGTTGACGGAGACATGCTGCGCCGCAAGGCGCTCTATTCCCGCGGTGGCGAATCAGTCGTCGAGGTGAAGCCGGTGCTGCTTCGGCGCACATCGATCACCGGCCGGGCCATCCTGGACCGGGCGACCATCCACTACGCCGATGCCGAGCCGTTGATCGACAGCGAATTCCCAGACGCGCGTGAGAATCAGCAAGCTTTGCATTTCCGTGCTGTGCTGGCGGTGCCGCTGGTGCGCGATGCCGGACCCTACGGGGGCATCTTTCTTTACCGTCGCGAGCCGGTGGCATTTTCCGCGGATGAGATCGCCCTTGTGCAAACCTTCGCGCAGCAGGCGGCAATCGCGATCGACAACGTCCGGCTGTTCAACGAGACCAAGGAAGCACTCGACCAGCAGACGGCGATCGCCGAGATCCTGCGCGTGATCTCCAGCTCTCCAGGCGACGTGAAGCCGATGCTGAGCGCGGTCGCCGAGCGCGCAATGAAGCTCTGCGACGCGGCCCAATCGACGATCGTTCTTGTTGCCGGCGACGTGCTTCGTTGCGCCGCTTCGGTCGGTAGCACCGGGCACATGCAGGAAGGCGAAGACATACCCCTCAGCCGCGGCTCGGTGGCCGGCCGCGCAGTCGTCGACGGCGTACCGGTGCAGATCGAAGACTTGGCAACCGCCCCGGAGGACGAGTTCCCGGTCGGTCGGGATCTGCAGCGCCGAATCGGGCATCACACTGCGCTCGCGGTTCCGCTGATGCGCGAGGGCCGGGCGATCGGGTCCATCCAGCTCTGGCGGATGGAGAAGCGAGCTTTCAGCGAGAAGCAGATCTCGCTCGTGAAGACCTTCGCCGACCAAGCCGCGATCGCGATCGAGAACGTGCGGCTTTTCAACGAAACGAACGAGGCACTTGCTCGCCAGACTGCCACCGCCGAAATCCTGCGCGTGATCAGCAGCTCGCCGACCGATGTACAACCAGTGTTCGAGGCGATCGTGGTTACCGCCGCACGACTCCTAGCGAGCGACATGGCATTCGTGATGCGTTGTAACCGCGACACCATCTCGCACGTCGCTGCGGCCACGTCAACCGGTCCGATGGACGTGACGCAGTTCGAGGACATTCCCATCGACCCGGGCGCCAATTTTCCCTCGCGGGTCGTGGTGGAGAAGAAGACCTTGCATCTTCCGGATTGGTCGGCGATCGACCTGCCCGAGCATGAACGCGCGCTCCGCGCGAGTGTCGGCATTAACGGTGGGATGCTCCTGCCCCTCGTCCGCGGCGGCGAGTGCATCGGCCTCCTTGCTTTTGCGAAGAAGCGCGTCGGTGGGTTCGCCGATAAGGAGATCGCGTTGGCCGAGTCCTTCCGCGACCAGGCGCTGATCGCGATCGAGAACGTGCGTCTGTTCAACGAAACGAAGGAAGCGCTCGAGCGGCAGACAGCGATTGCTGAAATCCTGCGCGTGATCTCCAGCTCGCATACCGACGTCGTGCCGGTCCTCGATGCCATCGCCGAGCGCGCGGCGCGCCTGTGCGATGCCTCGGCCGCGTCGATGTATCTCATCGAGGGCAATGTGCTTCGCCACCTCGCCTCCAAGGGGCCCTCGCCGGACCCGGTCAGCCACGTCGACACTCTGCCGATCAACCGCGATTCCATCACCGGCCGCGCTGTGCTCGAGCGAGAGACCATCCAGGTGCCCGACTTGCTGGCCGAGGCAGCCGAGTATCCACTGAGCCGTGACATCGCCAAGCGCTTCGGGCATCGCACCGTGGTCGTGGTTCCGCTGCTGCGCGAAGGGCGCGCCTTCGGCGCCATCCTGTTACGGCGCCAGGAAGTACGTCCCTTCAACGAGCGCGAGATCGCTCTGCTGCGGACCTTCGGCGACCAGGCGGCGATCGCGATCGAGAACGTGAGGCTGTTCAACGAAACGAAGGAAGCGCTCGAGCAGCAGCGGGCATCGGGAGAAGTGCTGGCCGCGATCAGCAGCTCGATTGCCGATACATCGCCGGTGTTTGAGCGGATCCTCGAGAGCTGTGAGCGGCTGTTCGAGGGCACGGTCATCGCGATCGAGA
>DATJZM010000094.1:0-3709 GCA_035499135.1 Casimicrobiaceae bacterium
AAGCAGCAGTTCCCAGGTTTAGCTGGGTTTGAAGTGATCATCCGGGCGTCCGATGGACGCCCGTTTTTTTTGTGCTTGCGGCAGAATGCGCTTGATGCCTGAGACTGCGGCGCAGCGGGGACTTCCGGCCAAACCATGATCGACGCGTTGATCCTTGGATTCGACCGGGCCCTGCGCACGGTCTCCGGAGCGGCCGCCAGCGTGCGCCCGAACCCGGCCGCCGCACGCCCGGAAGCGACGCTCACAGAGACCGAGCGGCAGCACGCGGCAGGACTCATGCGCGTGAACCACACCGGCGAAATCTGCGCTCAGGCGCTCTATCACGCACAGTCGTTGACGGCCCGGGATCCGGCAACGCGTCGCAGTCTCGCCTCGGCCGCCGCGGAGGAGGAGGAACATCTCGCCTGGACCCAGCAGCGGCTTGCGGAACTACGCAGCCGGCCGAGCCTGATCAACCCGCTGTGGTATGCCGGCTCGTTCGCGATCGGCCTGGCGGCGGGGGTTACCGGCGACCGCACGAACCTGGGATTCGTTTTCGAGACGGAACGCCAGGTCGAGGAACATCTCACGGGTCACCTCGAACGCCTGCCCCCGGGCGACGCCAGGAGCCGGGCTATCGTCGCCGCGATGCGCGACGACGAAGCCCGACACGGTGCCAACGCCCGTGACGCTGGGGGAATCGAGTTGCCCCTGCCGGTGCGCCTGGTGATGCGCGCGGCGGCACGGGTGATGACGGCCACTGCGTACTATCTGTAGATGAGAGCGCGGTTCGCCGTCTCCGCCCTCGCGCTCGGCATGGCTGCAGGGTCGACGGTCGCTCAGGCTCAGATCGCCAAGGTCACCCTCTACGGCCAGCTCAACGTCGATCTCGAGTTCGTGAAGGGGACGACCTGCCCGTCGGCGATCGCATTCGCGAGCACGAATTGCCCAACCGGGTCGGACCTGTCGGCTCAGACGAGCAACCCGACGGTCACGCGCATCAGCAGCAACTCTTCGCGCATTGGCGTGCGCGGCACGGAGTACCTCGGTCGTGGGCAAGTTGCGATCTTTCAACTCGAATCCCACGTACAGGCCGATACCGGCAACAGTTCGAGCAACGGGCTTGCCAGCCGCGAGACGTTTGTCGGGCTGCAGGGCGATTGGGGAACGGTGAAAGCAGGCAAATTCCTCACGCCCTACGACGATATCGTGCCCATATTCGGCAACGCACCGACGTTGACGACTTCGATTCTGTCCACTGCTGCTCTGTGGGCTCAGGGCCCGCTCCCGAAGTCGCAGGGGGGCTTCGATGCTCGACTCGGAAATTCGATTCGCTACGAGACGCCGCTGCTCGGTGGCTTCTCCGCTGAGCTGCAGTATTCGACACGGGATTCCTCAGGCAACACGAGCGGATTCAATGGCGGCGACAACGGCGATCACGCCTCCGAGGTGCGCCACGCCAACGTCCTCAGTGCCGGGGCCTTCTACAGCAGCGGGCCGCTCGATATCGGATTGGCCTACGAATACAACCACCAGGTGCGCAGCGCGGAACAGAACGATCACGCGTTCTCGGTCGCCGCCGCCTACGACATCGGCAGCCTGGTCGCGAACCCCGGCACGCGCGTCGCCGGGATTTACGAGCGACTCAATTACGGGACGCTCGCCGGGTCGCTAACCCGCAATTTCTGGGGCTTCTCGGCGACTGTCCCGGTCGGCGGCGGAAGCTTCTATGCCTTCTGGGGCCGCGCCGGCAACGGCGGGGGCAGCGCGCCGGATGGCACGGGCGTTGGCATGGTGACGAGAGGGCCGGACACCAGCTGCGACCAATTCGAAGTTTCGTACACCTACGCGCTGTCGCTGCGCACGCTGCTGTACGCTGGCTACGTGCGGCTGAACAATGCTGCGAACGCCTTCTATACCTTCAATATCAACGAATACGCGATCACGACGGGCGCGAAGCCCTCCGGGATCGTCTTCGGGATGACGCACTTCTTCTGACGGCATTCACGGGCGGCGAGGCGAGCGCCTCCATTCGCGCAGGGCCTTCAGGCGCAGCGAGCGCAGCCTTCGTGGCAGATCGGCGCGCTTCTCACCGCCACCCGCGAGCGCAGCGCCATCCACGCGCCTTACAGCTGCAAGCGCAGCCCGGAGCTCAGCCGTCGGGGCATACGCTGCCTCGCGCCGGCCCCGGCCTGCCGCCCAGAGCGCAGCGCAGACACGCAGCAGCTGCTCGAGCCGAGCAGGTCTGCGCACTGCGTCCGCGGCGAGCAGAAGATCGAGCAGATCCGCGGGGCCGAGCTCCGCCGCGCCATCGATCTCGAGACGATGTCGCGCGGTGAGGACGGCCAGCTCGCGACATTGTTTTGGTGCCCGGAGGCGCGCGCTCAATGCGGACGCAAGAAGCTCGTTCCGCGCCGGGCTAGCGAGCCCGCGCATACCTGCGTCGAGATCGCCGGCGAGAATCGCGTAGCGAACCGCCAGCGCATCGCCTGCGGCCGCCGCCAGATCCAACGCGCGCAGCAGCCGAAGGTCCGACACCCGGCCGCCCGACGAGCCACGCGACGACTGGACAGCGAGCGCGGCGGCGACCTCCGGCATGAGCTGCGCCAGCGCGCCGCAGCGATCGAGCAAGCTGAGGAATCGCGAGGGGTGAGCCTCCATCAGCGCCGTGGCCAGCTCCTGCCATACGCGCTCCGCGGTGAGGGTTGCGAGCTCGCCGCTCGCCACGATCGTCGCCAGCAATACTGCGGTTTCCGGCGCGACAGTAAAGTCGAGCCTCGCTGCGAAACGCGCAACGCGCAGCACGCGCAGCGGATCCTCGATGAATGCCGGACCGACGTGGCGCAAAATGCCCCGCCTGAGATCCGCCGCGCCGCCGTAAGGATCGATCAGCGCACCGTCCGCGCCACGCGCCATGGCGTTGATCGTGAGATCGCGGCGGCCGAGATCCTGCTCGAGCGTCACTTCCGGGGAAGCGTGGAATGTGAATCCGCGGTGCCCGCGGCCCCGCTTGCGCTCGGTGCGCGCCAGCGCGTACTCCTCGTGTGTTTCCGGGTGCAGAAAAACCGGGAAGTCGCGCCCCACCGGCCGGAAACCCTGCGCCTGCATCTCCTGCGGCGTCGCGCCGACGACGACATAATCCCGATCGGCGATCGGCCGGCCAAGAAGCTCGTCGCGCACGGAGCCGCCGACGCGGTACACCTTCATGCAAGACCCCTGCGACGCCCGAGTGCCTGCCGCGGAATCAACGGCGTCGGTGGGCGCGCAGCCCTGCGTAGCGATCGCGCTGCCCCGGGAGATATTCCGGAGCCACCGCTTCCAGCGCCATGGGCTCGAAGCCGAAAATGGGCGGGAACGCCTGCGCGCACACGCTGGGCAGCTGCATCGAGGCGAGGTTGTCGCGGCTCATGATCTTCCCTGGCAGAAACTCGAGTACGGTCGCCTGCAGCTTCGACAGGGCGGCACCCAGTGGCAGGATCGGCCGATCGTGTCCGGTGAGCTCTCCCGCATAGGCAACCAGCTGGCGCAAACTGTATTGCCGCGGACCACAGAGCGAATAGCGCTGGCCGTGCATTCGATCGTCCTCGATCGCCTGCACGAAGGCGCGCGCCACGTCGCCGACGAACACGGGCTGGAACCGCGCATCGGGACAAGCGAGCACCATGACGGGCAGGATGGCCTCAAGGCGCGCGAAAAGGTTCAAAAAGGAATCCTCGCGGCCGAAGATGAC
>DATJZM010000095.1:0-50732 GCA_035499135.1 Casimicrobiaceae bacterium
GCCGCAGCCTCCTTGCATGGCCTCGCTTACTGGCGCGCCCGTGTGTCGGCTGCCCGCGTCGATTCGCCGCGCGCGATCCCCGCTCGCTCCGCTCGCAGGGTCCCCTCGCTGCGGGCTCACGCCGCAGCCTCCTTGCATGGCCTCGCTTACTGGCGCGCCCGTGTGTCGGCTGCCCGCGTCGATTCGCCGCGCGCGATCCCCGCTCGCTCCGCTCGCAGGGTCCCCTCGCTGCGGGCTCACGCCGCTATTTCCCGGCGCGCTGGCGGCGCTCGAGATCGATGTCGTAATACTTCCAGGCATGCCAGTCGAATACGCTGTACTTCACGCCCAGCATCCACGGCTGATACAGGACGTTCTCGTAGCGATAGGCGTTGAGCATCCAGGGCGAGTAGGCGTTGACGAGCTCCGACATCTTGCGGAAGACCAGGGTCCGCTCGGGGCTATCGGGCAGCGTGCGCGCCTTCTCGTAGAGCCTGTTGAACTCCGGCAGATTGAAGCGGGCCAGGTTCGAGAAGCCGGCATGGGGTCCATAGAGCAGCGACATGAACGCGAAGCCCTCGGGCGTCGTATTGATGTTGCCGAGGAACCACATCTGCAGCTGGCCGTAGCGCGCCATCTTGAGAAGATCGGGCCATTTCTGCTTGACGAACTCGATGCGGATCCCGACCGCCTTGAGGCTGCGCTGCCACAGCTCGTCGTACTGCCGCAGGAGGGCGGAGGTGTCCGAGCCCATGACGAGCTTCAACGGCTTGCCGTCGGGCAGGTCGCGCCAGCCGTCGCCATCGCGATCGACATAGCCGAACTTGTCGAGCAACGCTTTTGCGGCCGCCGGATCGTACTTCTGCCGGTCCCTGATGTTCGGGTCGTAGCCGGCCACGTTCGGCGGAATCGGCTGCGTCGCGGGCTCGGCCTGGCCCTGGCGGATGATGTTGATCTCCTCGTCCACGTTGAACGCCATGCCGATCGCCCGGCGCAGCGCGATCTTCTCCTTCGTGTAGCCGCCGACGACCGGATCCTCCATGTTGAAGAAGGTGTACGTGATCGCCGGCTGCACGCCGTGTTCGAGAACGATCCCCTGCTCGGCGAGCTCCGGCTTGAGCTTGTTGTCCGGTCCCAACACATTGCGAGGGAGATCCGCCGGCACCGTGACGTAGTCGAGCTCGCGGTTCTGGAACGCGAGCAGCCGCGGGTTCGATTCGTCGATGATGCTGATCTCGATGCGCCCGATGATCGGCAGCTTCTTGCCGCGCATCCTGGCCATCAGCGTGCGGTTCTCTGGCGTGGGGCTTTCGGGAAAGGTCTCGTCGCGAAAGCCCGGGTTCGCTTCGAGCACGATCCTCTGCGCGCGCCGCCATTCCTTCAATCGATACGGGCCGGTGCCGACCGGATTGGCCATCGTCCAGTGCTTCTCGTCACCATAGGCTTCGATCGCTTCGCGAGCCACGGCCGCCGTGGGCGAGGTCGTCAGCTCGGCCAGCAGATCGTAGGAAGGGAAATTGAGCTTGAGCCGGATGGTGTAGCGATCGACCGCCTGCAATCCCTCCATCGGCGCGTCGTAGTCGAACTTGGCGCCCTCGCGGGCCGCGGAGACGATGGGCTCCGCGCCGACGATCTTGCCTTCGAAGACCTGCAGATTGTTCGAGCGCATGCCCGGGTCGAGGATGCGCTTCCACGAATAGACGTAGTCGGCGGCGGTGAGCTCGCGCTTTGCGTTCTTGAAGGCCGGGTCGTCGGCAAAGTAGATTCCCGGCTTTACCCTGATCGTCCACGTCTTGCCGTCCGGGCTGATCTCCGGCATCGCCGCCGCGACATTCGGCACGATCCTGTACGGCCGCGCGAGGTAATCGTACTTGTAGAGCGGATCGAAGATCGCGCGCTGCACGTAGGCCGAATAGATGTCCCCGCCGACCGCCGGGTCGAATCCGGTCTCCGCCGCCGCGAACGCCACGCGCAGCGTCTTGCTCATGTCCGCCGCCGCGGCGGTCGCCGCGAGCAGCGCCAGCGCGAGCGCGGCCAGCGCTCGCCGCGCGGCGCTCACAGCAGCTTCTGGATGTCGTCGGCCATCGCCTGCGGCTCCACGTTCGAGCCGTAGCGCTCCACGACGTTGCCCTTGCGGTCGACGAGAAACTTGGTGAAGTTCCACTTGATGGCCTCGGTGCCCAGCAGTCCCGGCTTCGCTTTCTTCAGGTACTTGTAGAGCGGGTCTGCGCCGTCGCCGTTGACCTCGATCTTGGCGAAGAGCGGAAAGCTGACTCCGTAGTTGAGCTCGCAGAAGGACTCGATCTCGTTCTCTGTCCCGGGCTCCTGGGCGCCGAACTGGTTGCACGGGAATCCGAGCACTTCGAGCCCGCGCGAGTGCAGCTTCTCGTAGAGCTGCTCCAAGCCCTTGTACTGCGGCGTGTACCCGCACTTGCTCGCGACGTTCACGATGAGCATCACCTTGTCCTTGTAGCGGTCGAGCTTCTGCTCCTTGCCGTGAATGTCCTTGACCGAGAAATCGTAGACGCTTGCCATGAGGTCCTCGCAGATTGCCTGGCGCGACGGAGCTCGCATTGAGCCCGCGCACGAGTGCCGTGTTCGACAGGGCAGGAATTATGCTCTCCCCGCGCGAGGCGCGCGAGGCGCATCGGCCGTCAGGCGGGCGGCGGCCCGAAGCCGCCGCCGCCCGGTGTCTGCACGACGAACAGATCGCCGGGGTGCATTTCGACCTCGCACGTCGCACCGAATTCCTCGCGCCGCCCGTCGCTTCGCTCGACCCAGTTTCTGCCAAGCGCGCCGGGCTGGCCTCCTGCAACACCGAAGGGCGCGATGCGTCGGTGGTTGGCGAGCATCACGGCCGTCATCGCCTCGAGGAACCGTACGCATCGCTCTCCACCGTCTCCGCCGCGATGGCGGCCGGCACCGCCGCTGCCGCGGCGGATCCGATACGCTTCGAGCCGCACCGGAAAACGCCATTCGAGCACCTCCGGGTCGGTCAGCCGCGAATTGGTCATGTGCGTCTGCACCACGCTTGCGCCGTCGAAATCCGGGCCGGCGCCGGCCCCGCCCGAGATCGTCTCGTAATACTGGTAGCTCGCGTTACCGAAGGTGAAGTTGTTCATCGTGCCCTGGGAGGCGGCGAGAACGCCCAGCGCACCGTACAGCGTGTCGGTGATCGCCTGCGAGGTCTCGACGTTGCCGGCCACGACCGCCGCGGGGTAGCGCGGGCTCAGCATGGATCCTTCGGGAATCACGATCTCGAGCGGCTTGAGACAGCCGGCGTTCATCGGAATCTCGTCCTCGACCAGCGTGCGAAAAACGTAGAGGACGGCCGCCTTGCACACCGCCGAAGGCGCGTTGAAGTTCGTCGGCTGCTGCGGGCTCGTCCCCGTGAAATCGATCCGTGCCGTGCGGCGAGCCTTGTCGATCGCAATCGTCACGACGATCTTCGCGCCGCTGTCCATCTCGTACTCGAAATGCCCGTCAGTGAGCACCTCGAGGACTCGGCGCACCGACTCTTCGGCGTTATCCTGCACGTGTCGCATGTAGGCACGCACCACCGACAGGCCGAAATGCCCGACCATCCTCTTCAGCTCGTCGATGCCCTTGGTGCATGCGGCGACCTGAGCGCGCAGATCGGCAAGGTTCTGCTCGACGTTGCGGCACGGGTAACGGCCGGCACCGAGCAGCGCGCGCATTTCGTTTTCGAGAAAGCGCCCTTCCGCCACGAGCTGCACGTTGTCGAGCAGAACTCCCTCTTGGTCGACCTGCGTCGAGTCTGGCGGCATCGAGCCCGGCGTGATGCCGCCGATGTCGGCGTGGTGGCCGCGCGAGGCGACGTAGAACTCCGGCCGCGACTCGGCGTCGAGGAACACCGGCGCGATGACGGTCACGTCCGGGAGGTGCGTACCGCCGTTGTAGGGAGCGTTGAGCACGAACACGTCGCCGGTGCGCATCGTCGCCAGCCGCTGCTCGATGATCGTCCTGACGCTCTCGCCCATCGAGCCCAGGTGAACCGGCATGTGCGGCGCATTCGCGATCAGGTTCCCCTCGCCATCGAACAGGGCGCAGGAGAAGTCGAGTCGCTCCTTGATGTTGACCGAGTAGGCCGTGTTGGCGAGCGTGACGCCCATCTGCTCGGCGATCGCCATGAACAGGTTGTTGAACACCTCGAGCAGCACGGGATCGGCTTGCGTGCCGATCGCGTGCGCGCGCTCCGGCGCGACAACGCGCTCGAGCACGAGATCGTCGCGCGCGGTGAGCGTGGCGGCCCACCCGGGCTCGATGACGGTCGTTGCGTTCTGCTCCGCGATCACGGCAGGCCCGGCGATCCGGTCGCCGGGGCGCAGGTCGGCGCGGACATACACCGGCGCCTCGCCCCACGCCCCCTGGGTGAACACGCGATTTCGCTTGACGGGCGCGAGGCCCGCGGGGCGCGGCGCGAAAACGGGCACGGCATCTCCGGCTTTCGCCGTCGCGCCGATCGCCTCGACGCCGGCCGCCTCGATCACCAGCGGCTTTCCCGGCATGAGAAATCCGTACTGCTCGCGGTAACGTCGCTCGAACTCGGCCACCAGGCCGGCGCCGCTCGCGTCTCGGCCCTCCGCCGGAAGCGGCAACTCGAGGGTGGTGTCCGTCCCGTCGTATTTGAGATGCACCGTCCGCCGCACGTCGACCTTATCGCCGGCGATGCCCTGCGCGGTGAGCTCGCTCCGCGCCATATCGGCGAGCCTGGCGAGCAGTGGTCCGGCGGCCTGCAGGGCAGCGTCGGACAGTATCGTCTCCACTGCCTCCTGGCGCAGCGCGCGTACCTCGGCGAGTCCCATGCCGTAGGCGGAGAGCACGCCGGCGAACGGGTGAATGAATACGCGCTTCATGCCCAGTGCGTCGGCGACGGCGCACGCGTGCTGTCCCCCCGCTCCGCCGAAGCAACACAGCGTGTATTCCGTGACGTCGTATCCGCGCTCCACGGAGATGTGCTTGATCGCATGCGCCATGTTGTCGACGGCGATCTGCAGGAAGCCTTCGGCGACCTGTTCCGGCGTGCGTACGTGTCCGGTAGCCGTGGCGATGTCGCCCGCGAGCGCCGCGAGCTTCTCGCGCACGATCGCGCCGTCGAGCGAAAGGTTGCCGCTCGGTCCGAACACGGCTGGGAAAAGGCCCGGATCGATCTTGCCGAGCATGACGTTGCAGTCGGTGACCGTCAGCGGCCCGCCGCGCCGGTAGCACGCCGGCCCGGGGTTCGCGCCGGCCGATTCCGGGCCCACGCGGAAACGCGCGCCGTCGAAGCTGCAGATCGATCCTCCCCCCGCCGCCACCGTGTGGATGCGCATCATCGGCGCGCGCAGGCGCACGCCCGCAACCTCGGTGACGAAGGCACGCTCGTATTCGCCTGCGTAGTGGGTGACGTCGGTCGAGGTGCCGCCCATGTCGAAAGCGATGATGCGATCGAACCCGGCGAGCCGCGAAACCTCGACCGCCCCCACAATCCCTCCGGCAGGCCCCGAGAGAATCGCATCCTTGCCCTGGAAGCGGTGCGCATCGGTGAGACCGCCGGAGGACTGCATGAACTGCAGGCGCACTCCGGGAAGCTCCGCTTCCACGTCGCGGACATAGCGGCGCAGGATCGGCGAAAGATACGCGTCGACGACGGTGGTGTCGCCGCGCGACACGAGCTTCATGAGCGGGCTCACCTCGTGGCTCGTCGACACCTGCGCGAAGCCGAGCTCGCGGGCGAGCGCCGCCAGCCGCCGCTCGTGCTGCGGGTAGCGGTAGCCGTGCATGAGTACGATCGCGCAGGCACCGATGCCGTCGGCGCGGGCCCGCGCGAGCTCCCGCTCGGCCGCTGCGAGGTCGAGCTCGCGCACGGTCTCGCCGTGCGCGCCGATGCGCTCGTCGACCTCGATCACCCGCTCGTAGAGCAGCGCGGGCAGCACGATCTTGCGCACGAAGAGCTTCGGCCGGTTCTGATAGGCGATGCGCAGCGCGTCGGCGAAGCCACGGGTGATGACCAGCACCGTCCGTTCGCCCTTGCGCTCGAGCAGCGCGTTTGTCGCCACCGTCGTGCCCATCTTCACCGCCTCGACGTCCTGCGCGGGCACGGCCGCCCCGGCGTCGACACCGAGCAGCTCGCGGATTCCGGCGATCGCCGCATCCCTGTAACGCTCCGGGTTCTCGGAGAGCAGCTTGTGGGTCGCGAGCGTGCCATCGGGGCGGCGCGCGACGATGTCGGTGAACGTTCCTCCGCGGTCGATCCAGAACTGCCAGCGCGGCGCGCGGCTGGAGGACGAGGTCATGGGCAAGTGTAGTGCGCGTGTTGCTCGCTGGCAGGCGCCGGGCTATCGAGCGCCGCGGCGCGGGCCATTGTGCCCGAAAATCGCGCGCGATTGACACGGCGCATGGCGTGACTTAGCTTCAGGCCTTGTTGCGAACCAAGGGGGAGTCATGACGCGAATCCAGGCACTGCTCGCCGCGGTCGGCCTCGGCACCGCGCTGTGCGCGGGCGCGCAGACCAAATGGGACATGCCCACCGCCTATCCGGCGACGAATTTCCATACCGAGAACATCACGCAGTTCGTCGCCGACGTCGACAAGGCGACGGGCGGGAAGCTCAAGATCACCGTTCACCCGAATGCTTCGCTGTTCAAGGCGAACGAGATCAAGCGCGCCGTGCAGACCGATCAGGCGCAGATCGGGGAAGTCCTGATCTCGGCCTATTCGAACGAGGACCCCGTGTTCGGCGTGGATTCGATCCCGTTCCTCGCCACGAGCTACGGCGACGCCGCCAAGCTGTGGAAGGCCTCGCGCAAGGCGATCGACGAGCGCTTCGCCAAGCAGGGCATGCGGGTGCTCTACGCGGTTCCATGGCCACCGCAAGGCATCTATTCCAGCAAACCGCTCGGCTCGCTCGCTGACATGAAGGGCTTGAAGATGCGCACCTACAACCCCGCCACGTCGCGGATCGCCGAACTCGCCGGCGCGCAACCGGTGACGATCCAGGCCTCCGAGCTCGCGCAAGCGATGGCGACCGGCGCGGTCAACGCGAACATCACTTCCGGCGCCACCGGCTACGACACCAAGGCGTGGGAACAGGTCAAGTACTTCTACGACGCCCAGGCGTGGCTGCCAAAGAACATCGTGTTCGTAAACGAAAAGGAGTTCTCGGCGCTGGACAAGGCGACGCAGGACGCCGTGCTCAAGGCGGCGGCCGACGCCGAGGCGCGCGGCTGGAAGACCTCAGAAGAAAAGACGAAGTGGTACCTCGAGCAGCTCGCCAAGAACGGCATGACGGTCGCGCCGCCGGTCCCTGCGTTCGCCGGAGAGCTCAAGAAGATCGGCGACACGATGACCTCCGAATGGACCAAGCAGGCCGGGCCCGACGGGCAGGCCATCGTGGACGCGTACCGGAAGATGTGAGATGCGTCGCTGGCTCGACCGCCTCTACGACGCCGCCGCATATCTGGCGGCGTTGTTTTTGATAGGCACGCTGGCCATGGTGCTCGCCGGCATCTTCGGGCGCCTGCTCAACTTCCAGATTCGCGGCACCGATGCCTACGCCGGCTATTTCATGGCCGGGACCGGATTCCTCGCCCTGGCCCACACACTCATGCGTGGAGAGCACATCCGCGTGACTCTCATTCTCGAGCGCCTCGGAGCGCGCTCGCGGCGCGCGCTCGAGCGCTGGTCGCTCGGTGCAGCGGCGGTGCTCGCGATCGCCTTCGCCTACTTCAGCGTCCGCCTGGCCTGGCAATCCTACGTGCTGCACGACGTCTCCACCGGCAACGACGCCACCCCCCTGTGGCTGCCCCAGCTTTCGATGGCGCTCGGGACCGTCGTGTTCGCGATCGCCTTCCTCGATCGATTCGTGCAGGAGCTCTCCGGAAGGCACCCGCGCGAGCAGCCCGGCGACGAACCGGCTCACATCGAATAGGCCATGGACCTGCTCGTCACGACCCTGCTGATCGCGGCGCTGTTCGTGCTGCTCGGCAGCGGCGTGTGGATCGGCCTCGCGCTCGCCGGCGTGGCATGGATCGGGATGGACCTCTTCTCGTCGCGACCGGCGGGCGACGCGATGGCGGTGACGATCTGGGGCACGGCGTCGTCGTGGACGCTCACGGCGCTGCCCTTGTTCGTCTGGATGGGCGAGATCCTCTTTCGGACGCGATTGTCGGAGGACATGTTTCGCGGCCTGGCACCCTGGCTCGAGCGCGTTCCCGGCCGCCTCCTGCACACCAACATCATCGGCTGCACGATCTTCGCCGCCGTGTCCGGCAGCTCCGCCGCGACCTGCGCGACGATCGGCAAGATGACGCTGCCGGAGCTCAGGAGCCGCGGCTATCCGGAGGGCATCACCATCGGCACGCTCGCCGGCGCGGGGACGCTCGGCCTGCTGATCCCGCCGTCGATCATCATGATCGTCTATGGCGTGACCGCGAACGTGTCGATCGCGCAGCTGTTCATCGCGGGCGTGCTGCCCGGGCTCGTGCTCGCGACGCTGTTCTCCGGCTACATCGTCGTCTGGGCGCTGCTCAACGCCGACCAGGTTCCGGCAGCGCGGGAGCGCACGACCTTTGCGCAGAAGCTCTACGCGTCGCGTCACCTCATTCCGGTCGTGGTGCTGATCGGCCTCGTGCTCGGCTCGATCTACACCGGCATCGCCACCGCCACCGAAGCAGCCGCCTTCGGTGTTGTCGGCTCGCTCGCGATCTCCGCCGTGCAGGGCTCGCTCGGCTGGCGAACGTTTCGCGAGAGTCTGCTCGGCGCCACCCGCCTTTACTGCATGATCGCCCTGATTCTCTCCGGGGCGGCGTTCCTGACACTTGTCATGGGCTATATCGGTCTGCCGCGGCACCTCGCGGAGTGGATCGGCGGCCTGGGGCTGTCGCAGCTCGCTCTGATCGTGGCGCTGATGATCTTCTACATCATCCTCGGCTGCTTTCTCGACGGAATCTCAATGGTCGTGTTGACGATGGGCGTGATCCTCCCCACGGTCGAGCGCGCCGGCATCGATCTGCTGTGGTTCGGCATCTTCATCGTGCTCGTGGTCGAGATGGCGCAGATCACGCCGCCGGTTGGCTTCAACCTCTTCGTGCTCCAGGGGATGACCAAGAAGCAGATCACCTGGATCGCCCGCCACGCCCTGCCGATGCTCTGCCTCATGGTCGCGGCCACGCTGCTCGTCTACTTCTTCCCGCAGCTCGTGACGGCGCTACCCCGGCAAATGAGGGGGTTCTGATCCCCGTGCGCGGCGCGATCCATTCTGCACGTCTGCGCACGCCGTTCGCCGTGCTCGGCATCCGCACCGACGGCGAAGTCGTGACCGGCATCGAGTATCTGAGCCTGCGCGAGCGCGAGCGCCAGGCCGCCGACGCGATCGCCGAGCGCACCTGCCGCGAGATCGAGCGCTACCTCGAGGATCCGCAGTGGCGTTTCACGCTGCCGCTCGCTCCGCGGGGGACGCCGTTTCGCCGCAGGATCTGGGATGCGCTCGGCCGAATTCCCGTGGGCGAGTCGAGGACCTACGGCGAGCTGGCGCGCGCCATGCACACTGCGCCGCGGGCGGTCGGCGGCGCCTGCGGCGCCAATCCCATCGCGCTCGTTATTCCCTGCCATCGCGTAGTCGGAAGCAGTGGCGCGCTCGGCGGCTTCATGGGCGCGGTCGAAGGCAACCCGATTGCGATCAAGCGCTGGCTGCTCGCCCACGAGGGCTATCGGTTCGGACGCTAGGATCGAGCGATGCAGACGGCGCCCGCGCTGATCGACGCGTTCTGCGACCAGGTCTGGCTCCAGGACGGGCTCGCCGCAGCGAGCCTCGCGAGCTATCGCCGCGACCTCATGCTGTGGGCGGACTGGCTCGAACGGCGCGGCGGCAAGGGCCTCCTCGCTGCGGAGCGTGGCGACATCGAGTCCTTTCTCGCCGCACAGTTCCGCTCCAAGGCACGGGTAGCGTCAATCAACCGGCGCCTGTCCTCGTTGCGACGCTTCTACCGCCTGCAGGCGATGCAGGGAACACTGGCGATCGACCCGACGCTGCGCATAAGATCTCCCAAGCTGCCGCGGCGCTTGCCGAAGCAGCTATCGGAGGCGCAGGTCGAGGCGCTCTTGGGCGCTCCGGATGTCGAGACCCCGCTTGGACTGCGCGACCGCGCGATGCTGGAGACGCTTTATGCGACCGGATTGCGCGTCTCAGAGCTCGTGGGCTTAAAGCTCGGCCAGATCGGTTTCGACACGGGCGCAGTTCGCGTCGTCGGCAAGGGGGGAAAGGAACGGATCGTTCCGCTCGGGGAGGAAGCGATCGCCTGGCTCAAGCGCTACATTGCCGAGGTGCGGCCCACGCTCGCGAAGAACGCGAGGACCCAGGCCGTCTTCCTCACGACTAGGCGCGGCCCGCTTACCCGCCAGGCGTTCTGGCAAACGATAAAGCGCCATGCGGGGACGGCGCAGATTTCGTCAGACAAGCTTTCGCCGCATACGCTGCGGCATGCCTTTGCGACGCACCTTCTCAATCACGGCGCCGACCTGCGCGTCGTCCAGCTCCTGCTCGGTCACGCCGACATCACGACCACGACGATCTACACGCACGTCGCGCGCGAGCGCCTCAAGCAACTCCACGCCCGGCACCATCCGCGCGGGTAGCGGCCCGAGCAGCGAGAGGGGACCCGCGCGTGGAGCGCGTGGGGTCGAGCGCTAAGCGAGTGGCCGCGCGGCCGACGCTCGACCTATCACTCAAGCAATCCGCCCAGGGAGGCCGCTGCGAGCGATCAAGGGATGCTACCGCCGCTCGCCGCGTTCGATCGCGACGCCGAGGCGGGTGACGCCTTCGATCGGAGCGAGCTTCGCGACGCTGACCCTCGTCCAGGGCGCGCCGAACTCGGTGCGCAGCAACTCGGCGAGAGCTTCTGCGAATCGCTCCAGCAGGTGGTACGGATGATCGGCGGCAAGCGCACGCACGCGCTTCACGATCGCGGCGTAGTCGAGCGCATCCGCGAACTCGTCGCTGACGAAAGGCTTCGTCGACGGGAGCTCCAGCTCGAGATCGATCAGCAGCGGCTGAGAACGATGCCGCTCCCAGGCATACACGCCGATGCGCGTCTCTACCCGAAGCTCGCGAATGAAGATGGTGTTGAGCGGCATTGGTAGAATGAGCGCGCCCGCCCGTTGACCGCGCACATTGTAGATGAATCCCTCGCTCGCCACGCTGCTCATCGCCGCGGGAGCGTATCTCCTGGGTTCGGTGTCCTTCGCCGTGGTTGTCAGCAAGCTCTACGGCTTGCCCGATCCGCACAGCTACGGCTCGGGAAATCCCGGTGCGACAAACGTGCTGCGCACCGGCAACAAGAGCGCGGCGGCGTTGACCCTCGTCGGCGATGGAGTCAAGGGCTGGTTCGCAGTGTGGCTCGCGCAGCGCCTCGGCGCGAGCTGGGGCGATGCGTCCCTCGCCGCCACCGCGGCCGCGCTGGCGGTCGTCATCGGACATCTGTTCCCCCTGTACCACCGCTTCTCCGGCGGCAAGGGAGTGGCGACGGCCGCCGGCGTCTGCTTCGCGCTCTCCTGGCAGCTCGCCGTTGCGCTGCTGGTCGTTTGGGGCGTGCTCGCCGCAACGTTTCGCATCTCTTCGCTCGCCGCGCTGGGCGCGGCGGCAGCGGCGCCCCTGCTCGCGCTCTACTTCATCGGCAACCGCCCGGAAGCATGGGTGCTGTTCCCGATCGTCGCACTGCTCTTCTGGCGGCATCGCGAGAACATCCGCAAGCTGCTCGCCGGCACCGAGCGAAAGATCGGCCATTGAGCACCGCGTTGGCGCTCGCGCGGCGCGACCGGCGGATCACCCGGTTGCCGCGACGATGCCCGGAGCTTTGAGCGATGCGAGCTCCCAGCGCGGGCGAACCGTGAAGGCGTAGCTCGCCTCGGCGCACTGCAGGCGGAGCGCGCCGACCAGCGCGATCATCGCCCCGTTGTCCGTGCAGAATTCAAGCGCGGGAAAGTAAAGCTCGACGTCGCGCCGGCTCATCGCTGCCGCGAGGCGCTCACGCAGCGAGCGGTTGGCGCCCACGCCGCCCGCGACGACCAGCCGCGGCAAGTTCGTTGCCGCAGCAGCAGCGACCGCCTTGGCGACGAGCACTTCGACCACGGCGTCCTCGAACGCTCGCGCGATGTCCGCCCTGCGCTGCTCCGACAGCGGTTCCTTGCGCACGAGCGTGAGCACGGCCGTCTTCAGTCCGCTGAAGCTCAAGTTGAGGTCGCCGCTGTCGAGCATCGGTCGCGGCAGCTCGATCGCGCCACGGCGCCCCTGCACTGCGAAACGCTCCAGCGCTGGCCCGCCGGGGTAACCGAGTCCGAGCAGCTTCGCCGTCTTGTCGAAGGCCTCGCCCGCCGCGTCGTCAAGCGTGTCGCCGAGCAGCTCGTACTCGCCGACGCCGCGAACTGCGAAGAACTGACTGTGTCCCCCCGAGACGAGGAGCGCGAGAAACGGGAAAGCTGGCTTCGGCTCGCACAGCAACGGCGAGAGCAGGTGCCCCTCCATGTGGTGCACGCCGAGCGCCGGCCTGCCGAGCGCATACGCGAGCGCGGAGGCAACGCTCGCCCCGACCAGGAGCGCGCCCGCGAGTCCGGGACCCTGCGTGTAGGCGATCCCGTCGAGGTCGCCGAGGCCGCAGCCCGCTTCCGCGAGAACGCGCTCGGCGAGCGGCAGCACACGCCGAATGTGGTCTCGCGAGGCGAGCTCGGGCACGACCCCGCCATAGGCTTCGTGCAGCGCGACCTGCGAGTGCAGCGCGTGCGCGAGCAGCCCGCGCTCCGTGTCGTAAACGGCGAGTCCGGTCTCGTCGCACGAGGTTTCGATGCCCAGCACCTTCATGGCTCTCGCTTCGTTCGTAGGCTCTCGGGGCAGTATAGCGTCCTTGCGCGCGATGCCCGCGGACGCTATAATTTTTCGTTTACCTGATCCCGACGGGAAAGGATTCACACGTCATGCCCAGCGTTCGCGTCCGCGAGAACGAGCCGTTCGAGGTAGCGCTGCGCCGCTTCAAGCGGACGATCGAAAAGACGGGGCTGCTCACCGAGCTACGCGCCCGCGAGTTCTACGAGAAGCCGACGGCGGAGCGCAAGCGCAAGCTCGCCGCCGCGGTAAAGCGCCATTACAAGCGCCTGCGCAGCCAGCAGCTACCGCCAAAGCTTTATTAGAGCGCCATGCTGGGCGCTGCAACAGCGAAGGGGGCGACGCGGTTCGCCCCTTCGCTTTTTGTATCGCCTCGCCTCCGAAGAAGCGCCTCCGCTCGAGGAAACCGATGCCGCTGAAGGACAGAATCACCGAGGACATGAAGAGCGCCATGCGGGCCAGGGAAACGGCCCGCTTGTCGACGATCCGCCTGCTGCTCGCCGCGATCAAGCAGAAGGAAGTCGACGAACGCGTCGCGCTCTCTGACGCGGACATCGCGGCCATTATCGACAGGATGATAAAGCAGCGGCGCGAGTCGATCGCCCAGTTCGAGGCCGGCCGTCGGCCCGAGCTCGCGGCGGCGGAAAGCGCCGAGATCGAAATTCTGCAGACCTACCTGCCGCAGCGGTTGTCCGGCGGCGAGATCGATGCGCTCATCGACGCGGCGATCGCGAGCGCGGGTGCAAGCGGCGCGGCGGCGATGGGCAAGGTGATGTCGGCGCTGAAGCCGCAACTCGCGGGACGCGCGGACATGGCGCAGGTTTCAGCACGGGTCAAGGCGCGCCTGACCGGTTGACCGCCCGGTCGGCCGCTCAATCGTCGCCTATAATGTCGCCATGGGCTTTGTGACCGAGCCCCCGTCGGTTCGTGGTCGACGGTCAACAAGTCCATGATTCCAAACGATTTCATACAGACGCTGCTGGCGCGAGTCGACATCGTCCAGGTGATCGATCGGCACGTGCCCTTGAAGAAGGCGGGCGCTAACTTCGCTGCCTGCTGTCCGTTCCACAGCGAGAAGACCCCCTCCTTTACCGTCAGCCCGACCAAGCAGTTCTACCATTGCTTCGGCTGCGGAGCCCATGGCACTGCCATCGGGTTCCTCATGGAGTACGCAGGAAAGCCCTTCCCCGAGGCGGTCGAAGAGCTTGCGCGCGATGTCGGGCTCGAGGTCCCACGCCTGCAGAGTGCGGATGCCCCGGCGCGCGCCGAGGCCGAGGATCTGACGGCACTGCTCCTCAAGACAGCGCAGTTCTATCGCGCCGCGCTCAAGAAGAGCCCGCGGGCGATCGAGTACCTGAAGCAGCGCGGCCTCACCGGTATGGTCGCCGCGCGATTCGGCATCGGGTACGCGCCAGACGACTGGCAACCGCTGGCCGGAGCGTTCGACGACTACCAGAGCAAGGGCCTAGAGACGGCGGGGCTGGTGATAACCGGCGAGGGTGGAAAGCGCTACGACCGCTTTCGCGATCGGATCATGTTTCCCATCCACGACACGCGCGGACGCGTCGTGGGATTCGGCGGCCGAGTGCTCGACGGCGGCGAGCCCAAATATCTCAATTCACCGGAGACACCCGTCTTCGCCAAGGGGCGTGAGCTCTACGGGCTGTTTCAGGCTCGACAAGCCGTTCGGACGGCGGAGAAGGTGGTCGTCGTCGAAGGCTACATGGACGTCGTCGCGCTGGCGCAGCACGGCGTCGAATATGCAGTGGCCACGCTCGGTACTGCGACCACACCCGTGCACGCGGAGAAGCTTTTTCGCCTCACCGACACCGTCGTGTTCTGTTTCGACGGCGACGAAGCGGGCCGCCGCGCCGCCTGGCGCGCGCTGGAAAACGCGCTGCCCGTGCTCGCGGACGGCAAGCAGGCGCGATTCCTCTTTCTTCCCGACGGCGAGGATCCCGACGACGCGATCCGGCGGCACGGGCGCGAAGCCTTCGAGTCGCGGATCGATTCCGCGACGCCGCTGTCGGAGTTTCTGGTGGCGGAGCTGATCCGGCGCTTTCCGCCGGTCTCCGCCGAGGGACGCGCCGCGCTGCTCAATGCCGCCAAGCCTCTTCTCGTGCAGGTGGCCGCGCCGCTCCTGCGGACGCTGTTGCGACGCCGGCTCGCGGAGGTATCGGGTTTGCCCGAAGCCGAGCTCGGAGCGCTGCTCCCCGCCGGTCGCGCGACGAGCGCTCCGCGCGCGCCTGCTCCCGCGCCGGGGCGCGGCAGCCCGTCGCTTCTGCGAGGCCTCATGAAGTGCGCTCTGCTCGAGCCGGAACTGATCCGCAAGATCGTGCTGCCCAGACCCGAGGACGCGGGCCCGGAGGGAGATGCGCTTACCGCGCTTGCCGAGTTCTGCGCGGCGACCGAGGGACCGCTTACCACGCAAGGGGTCATGCAGTATTTCGCCCAGAGTCCCCACGAACCGGTCCTGCTCGCCGCGCTCACTGCGGGCGAGAGCGAGGGGCTCTCCGGCGAGCCGCTGGAAATCCAGCTCAGCGAAGGGGTCCAACGCTATTGGATGGTGCAACACCGCCGGGGCGCCTCTGATTCCGGAGAACGGCCCGGCGCTCCGGGGCTGCCCCCGGAAGAAGCCGAGAGGGCCCGCCAGCGCCGGCTGGTCCAGGAGCGACTCCGTCCACGGCGTTGAAATCGCAGGGTATTTGACAAGGATGTTATAATTTGAAGTTTTCTCATCCGCCCCCATTGTCTCGGTAACCGATGCCGAGGTGAAGGTTGCACGGCCCAAATTGCAGGATGACCATGACTAAGAAATCCTCCAAACCCGCCAAAAAAGCTCGCAAAGCCAAGGGCGGCGGAAAGCAGAAACTGCGCACGAAGCGCCCGGCGAAGCCGAAGCGCAAGGCGGCGCCGCGCAAGCCGGCGGCGCGCCGGCTTGCCGGTAAGCGCCCGCACGCCTCGAAAAAGGCCGCGGCGAAGCCCGCGCAACGCCCGCTGCCGAAGGGCAGGCCGGCTGCGACGGGCAAGCCCGCAACCGGCAAGCTCCCGGCAAAGCTTGCGGCAAAGCTGGCCCCCAAGGCGGCTCCCGGAAAGCAACCGGCCGCTGCGCGGCCCGGCGCCCCCGGGATCCCGGGCAAGCCGAGTGCCGGCGAGATCGCGGCACGGCTCTCCGCGCGGCGGACCGAGAAGGCGCTGGCCGAGGGCAAGGCCCGCAGCGGCAAGAACGGCGGCGTGGAACTGCGCAAGGTCGAGCTGACGCCCGCGGAAGCCGAGGCGCGCAAGACGCGGCTCAAGAATCTCATCGTGCTCGGCAAGGAGCGGGGCTACCTCACCTACGCCGAGATCAACGATCACCTGCCAGACGACATCCTGGACGCGGAGCAGATCGAGGGCATCATCTCCATGATCAACGACATGGGGATCCAGGTCTACGACGAGGCACCCGACGCCGAGACCCTGCTCATGTCGGAAGCCGCGCCGTCGACGGCGGCGGAGGATGTCGACGAAGAGGCTGCCGAGGCGGCCGCGTCGACCCTCGATTCCGAGTTCGGCCGCACGACCGACCCGGTGCGCATGTACATGCGCGAGATGGGCTCGGTCGAGCTCCTCACCCGCGAGGGCGAGATCGAGATCGCCAAGCGGATCGAGGAAGGCCTGAAGCACATGATCATGGCGATCTCCGCCTGCCCGATGACGGTGGCGCAGATCCTGGAGCTCGCCTCGAAGATCGAGCGCGACGAGCTCAAGATCGACGACGTCGTCGACGGGCTGATGGACTTCAACGAGCAGCTCCAGACGATGGACGACGAGGAAGCCCTCGAGGAGCTCGACGAGGAAGAAGCCGACAGCGGCGCGATCGCGGCAGAGAATCTCGAGCGCCTGAAGGTGGCGGGCCTCGCGCGCTTCGCCACCATCCGCCGGCTCTACACCCGCATGCTCGGTGTGCTGCAGAAGGACGGCCACAAGGCGCCGAAGTACCTCGACCTGCAACGCAAGATCTCGGCGGAGCTGATGCAGATTCGCTTCGCCGCGCGCCAGGTCGAGCGGCTGTGCGACAGCGTGCGCTGCGAGGTGGACAACATTCGCCAGATTGAGCGCAAGATCCAGGACCTCGTGGTCAACAAGGGCGGCATGCCGCGGCCGGACTTCATCAAGAAGTTCCCCGAGCACGAGACCAGCCTGCGCTGGATCGACCGCGAGATTGCGCAGGACCACAACTACAGCGAGTCGCTCGCCAAGTATCGCCAGGCTATCGTCGAGCAGCAGCAGAAGCTGCTCGACCTGCAGAAGCGGGTGATGATCCCCTTGAAGGACCTGAAGGAGATCAACAAGCAGATGTCGACCGGCGAGGCGAAGGCGCGCAAGGCGAAGCGCGAGATGACCGAGGCGAACCTGCGGCTGGTGATCTCGATCGCCAAGAAGTACACCAACCGCGGCCTGCAGTTCCTCGACCTGATCCAGGAAGGCAACATCGGCCTCATGAAAGCGGTCGACAAGTTCGAATACCGCCGCGGCTACAAGTTCTCGACCTACGCGACGTGGTGGATCCGGCAGGCGATCACGCGCTCGATCGCGGATCAGGCGCGCACGATCCGCATCCCCGTGCACATGATCGAGACGATCAACAAGATGAATCGCATCTCGCGCCAGATCCTGCAGGAGACCGGGCAGGAGCCCGATCCGGCGCTCTTGGCCGAGAAGATGGAGATGCCGGAGGAGAAGATCCGCAAGATCCTCAAGATCTCCAAGGAGCCGATCTCGATGGAAACGCCCATCGGCGATGACGACGACTCGCATCTTGGAGATTTCATCGAGGACGCGAGCACGGTCGCGCCGGTCGATCAGGCGGTCAATGCCAGCCTGCGCGACGTGTGCAAGGACGTCCTCGATACGCTCACGCCGCGCGAGGCGAAGGTCCTGCGCATGCGCTTCGGCATCGAGATGAACACGGACCACACGCTCGAGGAAGTCGGCAAGCAGTTCGACGTCACCCGCGAGCGCATCCGGCAGATCGAGGCCAAGGCGCTGCGGAAGCTCCGCCATCCCTCGCGCTCCGAGAAGCTGCGCAGCTTCCTCGAAGGCGAGGGCTGACCGCGGGCGTGCGCTAGCGGGATCCGCGGGGGGCGCCGCGGCGCAGGTCGAGGGTGACGATGATCTGCTCGGGGTCCTCGGGATCCATGGCGTGGGCGAAACCCAGGCTCGCGGCGAGCCCGAGCATCGGCGCATTGACGGCGAGCACGTTGCCGACGAGCTGCGAATAGCCGCGCGCTCGCGCGCGAGCGATCAGCAGTTCCATCAGGGCCCGTCCGAGACCTCGTCCCTGCCATGCGTCGGACACCACCACGGCGAATTCCGCGCTCTCGCGGTCGGGGTTGGCGACATAGCGCACCACTCCGAGGATCCTCTCGCGGCGCCGCACCGATCCGAGCGCGATCAGCGCGAGCTCGCGGTCGTAATCCACCTGCGTGAAGCGCGCCAGCATCTGCGGCGTGAGCTGCGGCAGATTCTGCATGAAGCGCCGGTAGCGCGTTTCCTCCGAGAGGCCCGCGACAAATGCGCGCTCGAGATCCGCGTCCTCGGGACGGATCGGCCGCACCTGCAGGCGTGTGCCGTCGCGCAGCGACACCGTGGTCTCGAGCTCGGCGGGATAGGGATGGATCGCCATATGCCGGTAGCCGTCGACGGTTGCTGCCGCGCGGTGATTGATCTCGATGCGCGCGGCCTCGACGCTGAGTCCAGCAGCGCGGATCCTTACCGGCGAGAGAATCAGGCGCGCCACCCAAGGCAGCGCACAGGCGAGCGCCGAGACGCGAAGCAGGAGGTCCTGCAGATGCACCGGAGCGCTCAGCCCCGGAAGGCGCGCGGCGGCGATCAGATCGCATGCAAGCCGGCGGCTGAGCGGCGCGAGCATGAGCGCCATCCCGCGTCCCGGAGTGGTGGCGGCACCGAGCGCGATCACGGGGCCAAAGACAGGGTCGGAATAGACCGCAACCCTGAACCCGAGTCCCGTCCTGGCGAGCGCCTGGCGAGCACTCGCGACTCTCGCCTGCCGAGGCAGGCGTATGCCGAACGACTGCAGCAGCCGCCCCGACTGGGCGGCGGTGAGCATCGGGCGCGGGGAAACGAGCGCCGCCTTGCGCACGCGAGCTGCGGCGGCGAGATCCGGCGCTTCGATCTCCGGCTGCGACGGCGGCGCCTCGAGCAGCCACTCCTGGTTGCGCCGGTACGCAGCAACGATCGAGAACGCCTCGACTGCGTTCTCCGGCGTATAGAAGTCGGGGATGGCGCTCGCCTCGAGTGCTGCTCGCGCAGGTACTTGATCGACGCTCCCGAGCCATGCAGCGAGCACGGGCCTGTCGGCGCCGGCGGCGGCCGCAGCGACCGCCCGCGCGGTGTCTGTCGGTGGAGCCGCAGGCGATGCGACATGGAGTGCGAGCACGGCATCGGCCCCGTTATCGCCGAGCACTGCCTTGACCGCGCCGCCGAAGCGCTCCGGAGACGCCTCGCCGCCGACGTCCACCGGATTCGTCGGCACAGCACTCGTCGGGAGCAAACCCGTGAGCGCGGCGCGTGTGGCCTCGCCGAATTCCGCAAGCTCGACGCCCAGATCGCGCGCGCAGTCGGCCGCCAGCAAGCCGGGCCCGCGACCGTTCGTCACGACGGCGAGCCGATTGCCCCGAGGGATCCGCCCGACGGCGAGCAGCCTGGCCGCGGCGAAAAGCTGCATGTACGAGCGCACGCGCAACGTTCCCGCCCGCTTCAGCGCGGCGGTGAAGACCTGGTCCGGCGTGGGAGAGTCGCGCTCCCCCGGAGAGTGGCGATCCGCCTTCAGGACGACGACGGGCTTGGTCCGCGCGGCGGCGCGCAGCGCGGACATGAAGGGGCGCGCCTCGCGCAGCGTCTCGATATAGAGCAGGATCGCATCGGTTTCCGCGTCGTTGAGGGCAAAGTCGAGCAGTTCGCCGAAATCCACATTAGTGAGGCAGCCGAGCACCACGACCGACGCGAAGCCGATGTGCTCCGTGCGCGCGAAGTCGAGCAGCGCGGCAGCGACTGCGCCGGACTGTGAGATCAGCGTGAGGCGTCCCGGCAATGCTGCTTCGGCGCTATAGCTCGCGTTCAACCCCGACGCGGTGCGCATGACGCCGAAGCTTGCGGGGCCGAGCACCGGCAGCTTCGCGGCGAGGGCCCGAGCCTCGATCTCGCGCCGCCATCGGCGGTATTCCGGCGGGCTCAGCGTTGGCGCGCCGGAGAGCACGACCGCGCCGCCTACACGGCCTTCGCACTCGGCGAGGATCGCGGGAACGGCGGCGCTCGGCGCGCAGACGACGGCGAGATCGACCGGATGGGCGATCGCCGCGAGCGACTTGAACCCGGGCTGTCCGAGGATCCTCGAGTGGGCTGGGTTCACGGCGAACAGCTCCCCGCGAAAGCCGCCGCTGAGGAGATTCTCGTAGACGATTCGCCCGAACGACCCGGCACGTCCGGAGGCGCCGCAGACCGCCACGGAAGCCGGCGCGAGCAGTGGCCGCAGGTAGTGCGTGATGGCCATCGTTGCCGCGAGTCTACAACCGCGGTAACGGGCACGCCTTCGGTGTTGGTTGACGCTGAATTGACAGCCATGTATAGTTCATTAGTGAATAAGAAAACGCTGCGCGCGCCGAGCGGTGGAAAGACCGCGGAACATGGGGGCGCGCACGTCATGTTGTCGCTGCTATGGGCCGGTCAGGCGGTCGAGCGACAACTCGAGGAAGCGCTCGAGGCCGTGGGGCTGTCCCTGCCCAAGTTCGGAGTCCTCACCCACCTCGTGCGTTCCGGCGGGCCGTTGAGCTTGAGCGAGTGCGCCGCGCGGATGACCTGCGTGCGCTCGAACATGACCCAGCTCGTCGACCGGCTGGAGGCCGAAGGGCTCGTGCGCCGCGTCGACGACCCCAACGACCGGCGTGGCGTGCTCGCGATCGCAACGCCGCTCGGCGTCGAGCGACAAGCAGCGGGAGCGCAGAGGCTCGAACAGGCGCAGAGAGAATTTTCGCGCACGCTGTCGAGTGCCGACCGCGCGGCGCTTGCGCGTGCGCTGGCGAACGTGAGGTAAGCGGTGCCGGGTCGGCTGCGGCGTTGTCGGTTGCGGCGAGGCGAGCCTCGCGTCGGATATAATTCGCGGCGGCGCGCCGGGCCTGTAGCTCAGCAGGTTAGAGCAGAGGACTCATAATCCTTTGGTCGCTGGTTCGAATCCAGCCGGGCCCACTCTCGACCGGTTGCGGAAACCTTATTGCGCCTGGCGAGTCTGCAGGCAAGGGCCGGGCGGGGTTCCATGCATCAAATCCCGGGTCTGTTCGTGGGTATTGTGGGCTCTTGTAAAAAGTGCCGGGTGGTCGGTGTTTCGAAGTTCGCCTCGCCGGTACCCACAATCGCCTGTCGATTTCGGCCTCGCCCGATCGACTAGGCAAGGAAAGAGCCCCGCACGGACGCGTGAAACGATGGGCGATCTTCCGCAAGGGAACAACGAGCTGCTGGACGGCAAAGGAAGCGGAGCCAGCGCAACGATGACTAGGGGACTCATCAACGTGTCGACATCGCGTCGCGTTCTGCTCGTATTGGCGGCGGTGGCCCTTTCGGGCTGCATGGTCGGACCGGATTTCCGCGAACCCGATGCGCCTCGGGCTACTCGCTATACGGAGCGCCCGCTCGAGGCGGAGACCGTTTCGTCGTCCACTGCGGCCGGGGGGAAGCAGCGCTTCGTGCCGGGTGCAGAGAACCTGCCGGAGCAGTGGTGGTCGTTGTATCGGTCCGAGCCCCTCGATGCCCTGATCCGCCAGGGGCTCGCCGAAAGCCCGACCCTTGCCGTCGCGCAGGCAACGCTGCGCAAGGCGCAGGAAAACCTGAACGCGCAGACGGGAGCTTTGCTCTACCCGGGTGTGGACGCCAACCTTTCGGCCTCCCGGGAGAAGGTTTCCAACGCGTCGTTCGGCGCCCCTGGTACCAGCCTCTTCAACCTGTACAACGCGTCGGTCACGGTTTCGTACACCCTCGACGCGTTCGGCGGCAGCCGGCGCGAGCTGGAATCGCTGCAGGCGCAGGTCGACTTCCAGCGCTACCAACTCCAGGGCGCTTACCTCGCACTGACGGGCAACATCGTCACCACGGCCATCCGGGAAGCGGCGATCCGCGCGCAGATTCAGTCCACGCGGGAGATTCTCGCCGCGGAAGACGATCAGGTGAGGCGTGTGATGCGACAGTTCCAGCTGGGCGGCGCCAGCCGGCTCGAGCTCATCGCGCAGCAGGCCCAAGCCGCGCAAACTGCCGCAACCCTGCCGCCGCTGGAAAGCCTGCTTGCGGCGGCGCGCCATCAGCTCGCTGCCCTGATCGGACAGGTGCCGAGCGAGGCAGCCATCCCCGCGTTCAACCTCGATTCGCTGCACCTGCCCGAGGACATTCCGGTGAGCCTTCCCTCGGAGCTCGTGCGTCAGCGTCCCGACATACAGGCCGCGGAAGCGCTTCTGCATCAGGCGAGCGCGGACATCGGTGTGGCGACCGCAAACCTGTATCCGCAGATCACGCTGAACGGCGCCTTTGGCGCGCAAAGCAATCAGCTGCATAGCCTGTTCGCGGGGCCGAGCCTGTGGAGCATCGGCGCAGGCCTGCTGCAACCGCTGTTCCATGGCGGCCAGCTCCAGGCCGAGCGCCGCGCAGCGATCGCCGCCTACGATGCCGCCGACGGCGTGTATCGCGACACCGTATTGCAGGCATTCCGCAACGTCGCCGACGTCCTGCGCGCGCTCGAGGCCGATGCGCGCACCGTCAAGGCGCAGGGTGAAGCCGAAGCGCTGGCCCGCGACACGCTCGAGCTCACGCGGCGGCAATACCAGCTCGGAGGCACGAGCTACGTCGCACTGCTGGTCGCCCAGCGCCAATACGACACGGCGAAGCTGGGACTCATCCTGGCGCAGGCGAGCCGCTACGCCGATACGGCCGCGCTTTTCCAGGCGCTGGGCGGCGGCTGGTGGAAGGTCGACAGCGCCGCGAGCGCTTCGCAGAGCAGCAAGGTGAACTGAACCGCCCTCGCGCGGAAAGAATACGAACGGAGCAATCAGCGATGAAGAAGCGCATGGTGATCATGCTCGTGGCAGTCGGCGTGCTGCTCGGCGGTCTGGTGGGTTTCAACTGGTTCAAGGGCTATATGATGCAGAAGTACATGGCGTCGGCCCCGATCCCTACGTCGACCGTGACGGCGATGAAGGTCGATTATCAGCAGTGGCAACCGCAGCTCTCCGCAGTGGGAACGCTGCGCGCGGTGCGCGGCGTGGACGTCACTTCCGAGGTGGCCGGGCTGGTCCGCAGCCTTCACTTCAAGTCGGGCGATGAAGTGAAGGAAGGCCAGGTCCTCGCGCAGCTCAACGCCGATTCCGACATCGCCCAGCTGCATTCGCTCGAGGCGGCTGCGGACCTGGCGGCGACCGTCTACGAGCGTGACAAGCAGCAACTCGAAGCGGAAGTGATCAGCAAGGCCCAGGTCGATACCGACGCAGGCGACCTCAAGAGCAAACGAGCGCAGGTGGCCCAGCAGGCTGCACTGGTCGAGAAGAAGACCATCCGCGCGCCATTCGCCGGCAAACTCGGGATCAGCACGGTCAACCCGGGCCAGTATCTCAACGCCGGCGACAAGCTCGTCACGTTGCAGACGATCGATCCGATCTACATCGATTTCAATCTGCCGCAGCAGCAATTGCCGCAGGTGGCGATCGGCCAGAAAGTGACGCTGACGACGGACGCGTACAAGGGGATCACGTTCGAGGGAAAGGTGAACGCCATCAACCCGAAGGTGGACACCAGCACGCGCAACGTGCAGATCGAAGCCACTCTTCCCAACGCGAAGCGGCAGCTCCTGCCCGGCATGTTCGCGACGGTGAAGCTGAACTCCGGCGATGAGCAACGCTACCTGACCCTGCCCCAGACCGCGATCACCTACAACCCCTACGGCGACACCGTCTTCGTGGTCAAGGAGTCGGATAAGAAGGACGACAAGGGCAATGCGGTCCTCACGGTGCAGCAGGTCTTTGTGACCACGGGGCCCTCGCGCGGGGACCAGATCGCGGTCCTCAAGGGCGTGGAGCCAGGCACTCAGGTCGTGACCAGCGGACAGGTCAAGCTCAAGAACGGCTCGCCGGTGGTCATCAACAACACTGTGCTTCCTGCGAACAGCCCCAACCCGACGCCGCAGGAAAAATAGGGACACCCGCCGTGAACTTCACCGACATCTTCATCCGCAAGCCCGTGCTGGCGACCACCGTCAGCCTGCTCATCCTCGTGCTTGGCCTCAAGGCGCTCACGAGCCTGGCGGTCCGCCAGTACCCGAAGACGCAGAACGCGGTCGTCACCGTGAGCACTGCGTACTACGGCGCCGATGCGGCGACCGTGGCGGGCTTCATCACCCAGCCGCTCGAAGCTGCGATCGCGCAGGCGCAGGGCATCGACTACCTGTCGTCGACCAGCTCGCTCGGCGTGTCCACGATCCAGGCCACGCTACGTCTCAACTACGAGGCCAACCGGGCGCTGACAGAGATCAACACCCAGGTCAACTCGGTGCGCAACCAATTGCCTCCCGAGGCGCAGCAACCCGTGCTGACCGTCCAGGTTGGCGAGACGATCGACGCGATGTACATGGGCTTCTTCAGTGACGTGTTGGCGAACAACCACGTAACCGACTACCTCGTCCGCGTGGTCAAGCCGAAGCTCGACTCGGTCGAGGGAGTGCAGACGGCGGAGATACTGGGTGCGAGGCAGTTCGCTCTGCGTGCCTGGCTCGATCCGCAGCGCATGGCGGCCTACGGCGTAACCGCGAGCGATGTGCGCGCCTCGCTCGCGAGCAACAACTACCTCGCGGCCCTCGGCACGACGAAGGGCCAGATGGTCAGCGTGGAGCTGACCGCGGGCACGAGCCTGCACACCGTGGACGAATTCAAGCAGCTGGCGATCAAGCAGAAGGACGGCGCGATCGTGCGCCTGGAGGACATCGCCAACGTCGTGCTGGGAGCGGAGAACTACGATTTCACCACCGCGTTCAGCGGACGCAACGCGGTGTTCATCGGCATCAAGGTCGCCCCGGACGCCAACGTGCTGGAGGTCGTCAAGCGCGTGCGCGATGTGTTCCCAAGCATCCAGGCGGACATGCCGAACGGCATCACCGGAGAGATCGTCTACGACGGCACCAAATTCATCCGCAGCTCGATCGACGAAGTCGAGAAGACGCTCATTCAGGCCCTGCTCATCGTCAGCGTCGTGATCTTCCTGTTCATCGGCAGCCTGCGCGCCGTAGCGATCCCGCTGGTCGCGATGCCGCTGTCGCTGATCGGTGCCTTCTTCGTCATGCTGCTCCTCGGCTACTCGATCAACCTGCTCACGCTGCTGGCGCTCGTGCTCGCGATCGGGCTGGTCGTCGACGACGCTATCATCGTGGTCGAGAACGTCGATCGCCACATGAAAGTGGAGGGCAAGTCGCCGCTCGAGGCCTCGCTGGTCGCCGCCCGCGAGCTCGGCGGGCCGATCATCGCGATGACCATCGTGCTGATAGCGGTGTATGTGCCTATCGGCTTCCAGGGCGGCCTCACCGGTGCGCTGTTCACGGAGTTCGCGTTTACCGTGGCCGCCGCGGTTGCAGTGTCGGGCATCATCGCGCTTACCCTTTCGCCGATGATGACCTCGCGGATCTTTCGCGCCGAGCAGGAGAGCGGCCGCTTCGTGAGGGTGGTCGACCGCGTCTTCGACCGCGTGCATCACGGCTACCAGCGCGCGCTGCACAGCATGCTAGATACCTGGATCGTAATCGTCGTGATGGGCGTGCTGTTGCTCGGCGGCACGGTCTACCTCTTCATGACCTCGAAGTCCGAGCTCGCGCCGCAGGAAGACCAGGGCATCGTGCTGATGCAGGTGCTGGGGCCTCCGAATGCGACGCCGCAGCAGATGAGCGTCTATTCCAAGCAGGTGTTCGATATCGCGAAGGCCACGCCGGAGTACGACCAGATCTTCCAGATCACCGGCTCGCCGACGGTCAACCAGGGTTTCGGCGGCGTGCTGTTCAAGCCGTGGAACGAGCGCAAGCGCAGCGCCACCCAGCTGCAGCAGGAACTGCAGCAGAAGTGGAGCACGATCGCCGGTGCGACCGTAGCCGCGTTTCAGTTTCCGTCGCTGCCCGGGTCGCGCGGGCTGCCGATGCAGATCGTGATCAAGACCACAGAGTCCTACGATCGGCTGAACGATGTGGCGCAGGCCGTGCTGCAGAAGGCGCGCGCGAGCGGCATGTTCTTCTACGTCGACACGGATCTCAAGCTCGACAAGCCACAGACCACGGTCGTCGTGGATCGCGACCTGGCCACTACGCTCGGGCTCAGCCAGCAGGACGTCGGCGCTGCGCTGTCCGCCGCACTCGGCGGCGGCTACGTCAACTATTTTTCGTTCGGCGGTCGCTCGTACAAGGTGATCCCGCAGGTGCTGCAGACAGACCGGCTTAATCCCTCGCAGGTGCTCGATTACTACATCCGCACGCCGGACGGCTCGCTGCTGCCCGCGGCGACGGTCGCTACGCAGAAGACGCAGACCGTGCCGGAGGGTATCAATCACTTCCAGCAGCTCAATTCCGGGTCCATCTTCGGCGTTTACGCACCCTCCCTGTCGCAGAAGGAGGTGCTCGACTTCATGCGCAAAGCAGTCTTCGAGGTCGCGCCGAGCGGCTATCAAGTCGACTATTCGGGGCCGTCTCGCCAGTACATCCAGGAGTCGAGCGGGTTCGTCGTGACCCTGTTCTTCGCCATCATCATCGTGTTTCTCGCGCTCTCGGCCCAGTATGAGAGTTTCCGCGATCCGGTCGTGATTCTGGTCTCGGTTCCGATGGCGCTCTTCGGCGCGCTGATCTTCATCAATCTCGGCTTCGCCACGCTGAACATCTACACGCAGGTAGGGCTGGTGACCCTGATGGGGTTGGTAAGCAAGCACGGGATTCTGATCGTCCAATTCGCGAACCAGCTGCAGCTCGCGGGCAGAACGAAGCGGGCAGCGATCGAGGAAGCCGCCGCGGTGCGGCTGCGACCCATCCTGATGACAACGGCGGCTATGGTGTTCGGCGTGATCCCGCTGGTGATTGCGGCGGGCGCGGGCGCTGCAGGGCGCCATGCCATGGGCCTCGTCATTTTCACGGGCCTTTCGATCGGCACGCTGTTCACGCTCTTCGTCGTGCCTGCAGTCTACATGTTGCTTGGAGCCGAGCACCACCGTGCCCTCGGCCCCGCGACTGCGGCGGATGCGGTGCCGGCGAAGGCGTAATCGCGCGCAAGGACCGCGGCTGACACGCAGCGACGGCCAGGTGACGCTGCGCGTCGATTGACGCTCGCGCCCGCGCGAGCGTACTCGCTAAGTCTCTCGAAATCAGGCTTACTCGCGAGGCTTGCTGCGCCCGGCCGCTGGCACGAGCCTTGCACTGGACCTGGTACCCGGGCGGGGCGGCGCTCCCCTGGTTCACTCCTCGCCCTTCGCGCCGCCTCCGTTCCGGGGCCCCCTTCTCTCAGATCCCCGTGTCTAGCGTTACCGAGTTACCTGTGTTGTGACGTTCAGGTTGCTGGGCCGAGCCCGATGGGCGGTGGGGCAAGGTTGACGATCCGCCGGAACAACGCATCGTATCCGGAGCCCGCTTCGGCACCGAACAGGGGATCCGTGTGGCCCGTGAACGCCGCATCGATCGCCTCCCAGTCCCCGACGGTCAGATGCTTCTCGGCAAGCGGGATCAGCTCCTTCTCCTCGGCGCGCATGTGATCCCAGTGAAACGCGGCGTACGCGTCCACCGCTGCAGCGAAGGCGGAGAATTCGCTCGCGCCCCCCTGCTGATATCGTGCGAGCGCCTGCTCGAGCAGCCTTATCTTCTCCGCACCCGCACGGTGCTCGGTCTCGAGCCGATCGATCAGTGGTCCGGCCTCGCGACAGCGCGTGCGCAGCAGACGAAACAGGTAGCGATCCTCCTTCGGGTGGTGGAAGCGCTCCGGGAAGGCATCGATGTAGTAGATCATCGCACCCAGAAGATTGAAGTCCGGCTTGGCGCCGCGCTCGCGTATCTCGCGCACGAGGTAGAGCATTCCGTGAATCACGGCTGCGAGCGAGCGGTGCTCGTCGTGGATGATTCTTATCGCCTGCATGGGTCTCCCCCCACCCCAGAGAGTCAGATGACCCGCGAATAGCGCCCGCGCTCGCGCTGCTCGCGCAGGTAGCGGTCGAACACCATGGCCACGGTGCGCACGAGCAACCGTCCGCGCGGCGTGACGCGTATCCCCGCGCCCGGCAGTTCCACCAGCCCGTCTGCAGCAAGGGTCTTGAGCGCCGCGAGCTCCGGCCCGAAGTACTCCGCGAAGCGGACGCCGTGGGCCGCCTCGATCGCGCCGAAGTCCAGGGCGAAATCGCACATCAGCCTCTGAATCACCGCCCCGCGCAGCAGGTCGTCCGCGTCCCGCGCCGCGCCACGCAGCGTCGGCAATACCCCCGCGTCGATCCGCGCATAGTACTGATCGAGCTGTCTCACGTTCTGGGCATAGACGCCGCCGACCTTGCTGATGGCGGAGATGCCGAAGGCGAGCAAGTCGCAATCGGCATGCGTCGAGTAGCCCTGGAAGTTGCGGTGCAGCTTGCCGCCACGCTGCGCGACGGCGAGCTCGTCTCCAGGCTTCGCAAAATGATCCATCCCGATGTACACGTAACCGGCCGCTGTCAGCTGCTCGATCGCGAGCTCCAGTATCGCGAGCTTTTCCGCCGCCCCGGGCAGCTCGCCTTCGTCGATGCTTCTCTGCGGCTTGAACAGATGAGGCACGTGCGCGTAGTTGTAAAGGGCGATGCGCTCGGGCGAGGAGGCAGCCACCTTGTCGAGAGTCGCCGCGAAGCCCGACCGCGTCTGCCGCGGGAGCCCGTAGATCAGGTCGACGTTGACCGAGCCAAATCCGTGAGCGCGCGCGGCATCGATGACCAAACGAGTCTGCTCCTCGCTCTGTATCCGGTTGACCGCCCGCTGCACCGCCGGATCGAAATCCTGAACGCCGACCGACATGCGATTGAATCCGAGGTTCGCGAGGAGCGCAATGATGCTCTCGTCGACTTTGCGCGGATCGACTTCGATCGAAGTCTCGGTTTCAGGCGCAACGGCGAAAGCCCCGCGCAGCATCGCCATCAGGGCAGTCATCTCCTGGGCGGAAAGGAAAGTGGGCGTCCCGCCGCCCCAATGGATCTGCTCAACACGCGCCGAATCCTCGATCAGCGTGGCGACCATCTCGATCTCGCGCCCGACGTACTCGAGGTACTTGGCAGCCCGGCCGTGGTCCTTGGTGACGACCTTGTTGCAGGCACAGTAGTAGCAGATCGTGTCACAGAAGGGCAGATGAACGTAGAGTGAGAGCGCCCCCGCTTCCCCGCCGGCTGCGCTCTGCCGACCCAGAAGCGCGTTGACGAACCGCTCGGCGGTGAACGCCTCGGTAAACCGATCAGCGGTGGGGTAGGACGTGTAGCGCGGGCCGGACTGATCGTACTTGCGGATCAGCTCCGCGTCGAAGCAGACAGCCGAGTGCACCGGCGCGAAGTGACTTGGAGGCATGACGCGAGTCTGCCATCCCGCCCGGGGCGGTCGCCTTGAGCCAGATCAAGGCTGCCCGCCCGGGGAGCTTCAGCGAGGCGGAATCTGGATGAGTTCCGCGATCTGCTCCTTGGTCAGGGGCGCCGCCGTGAACTTCAGGGTCACCGCATCCTGCACGATCGTGTCCAGGCCGACGATCTTGTCCGGGTCCAGCGACGACTTCGGGAAGAAGCCGTCGCGCGTGCGCTTCGCCATCGCCAGCGGAACACCGACGAAGTCGGCGTAGGTCTGCAGCGCCGCCGGATCGTCGGAGTACATCCAGTCGATGGTCTCGCGGTAGGCCTTCATGAAGCGATCGATCGCCGGCTTGCGCGCCTGCAGCACCTGCGCGGTGGTGATCAGCAGGCGCACCGTCTGACCCTTGAACACCGCGGCGTCGTTGCCGGTCGCGATGATCCGGATCTTCCCTTCGTCGAGCTGCTGCAGTCCCATGGGCGGAGCCGACCAGCCGACATCGATCTGGCCGGACAGCACCTGGGTGAGCGTCGTCGCCGGGCCTCCGGTTGCGGTAGGCTTCGCCTTGAGGTCGTACTGCTTCATGAACGCCGTCACCACGCCGTGAGTCGACGAGCCGTTGGTCGAGTACGCGATCGTCTTGCCCTCGGTGTCCTTGAGCGATTTGATCGGCGAGCTCGCCAGTACGTACCAGAACTGATCCGGAGCGCCGGTCGTTTGGGCCCCGATGATGCGGACCGGGGCGCCTTTGGAGAATGCGGAAAGCACGCCCATGATTCCGGGGGCGACGCCGATGTCCACGCTGCCCGAGATCACCGCCTGCTGGGTTTCACCGGCGCCCTGGGTCCACAGGATCTCCAGAACCAGTCCGTGCTTCTTGAAGATGCCCGCGCGCTGCCCGACCTCGGCGACGGACGTGTCCCAGTTGCCGCGCTGGCCCGCCGCGAGCTTCAGCGTGTCGTCGGCTAGCGCCGCTTGCATGGTCGTCGCCGTCAGGAGGGCTGCGACAGCGACGAATCTGTGTATTGCGTTCACAATGGCCTCCTCCCGATGGCAAGCTCGCCACGAAGCGGGATTCGCGAGCGGTTCCTCGCGTCAGCGGCGCAGTGTGGCCTGCAGCTCGCGATGCGTCAACGAAGGATTCGTCGGCACCTATAATGCTTCTGGGATCCCGCACAGCCAGTCCGCAGCAGCAAACGCATGAGCCAGTCGTTGGAAGAGCATCCGCGCGAACCAAGCCCCGGGATCAAGGTGGCGCAGGACGGGCCCTATATCGCAACCGGAAAGATCGCCCTCACCGTTCGCCAGCCTCTCCTCGACGAAAACGGCGAGGCCACCGACTGGAGCTCCGGCAGGACACATCGGGCGCGGGCAACCTACGTCTTGTGCCGCTGCGGGCACTCGGGCGACAAGCCGTTCTGCGACGGCACGCACCGGAAGCTCGGCTTCGATGGGCGCTGCACGGCCGATCGAGCACCCGGTAGCACGCGGCACAAGGTCTACCAGGGCGCGGGCATCACGCTGACCGACGACGAATCGCTCTGCGCCGGCTACGCTTTCTGCGATCCGCACGGGGGTGTCTGGCGCGAGATCGCGAACGCAGCGGACCCCGCGATCAGACAACGCTTGCAGCGCCAGATCGCGAACTGCCCTTCGGGGCGATTGCAGTATCACGTTGAAGGCTCGTCCGTCCCGGTCGAGCAGCATTTCGACCCCGCGATCGCGCTCATTCCCGATGGCCCGCTCTGGGTGCTGGGCGGAGTGCCGGTCGAGACCTGGGACGGGTTTACCTACGAGGTGCGCAACCGCCAGCTCCTGTGCCGCTGCGGCGAGTCGCAGAACAAGCCCTTCTGCGATGGGTCACACCGGCGCGTCAGGTTTCGCGCCCCCTAGCTCGCGGCGATCTCCGGCAGATCCGGGCAAGCGACGTGCTTGCGCACGAGCCGGGTCTCAGGACATGCCCTGGGCACCTGCGGCATCGAATTCACTGCGAGCGACGCGCCTGCAGGGCCAGCGCGCGCCGATAGAGTTCCTTGCGCGGCGCGCCGGTGGCGGCGACCGCGAGGCGCACGCTCTGCGCGAGCGGGAGCTCCGCCAGCAGAGCGGTCAACAGGCTGTCGTGAGCATCGTTCTCCTTTTCGGTCGACGCAGTAGGGGCCGGCGCGTCGACGATAAGCACGAACTCGCCGCGCGTCCGGTCCGGCTCCGCCGTCAGCCATGCAGCGGCGTCGCCGAGCGGGCAGCGGTGGATCGATTCGAAGCGCTTGGTGAGTTCGCGCGCGATGATCAGCAGGCGCACAGCGCCGAGCGCCTCGGCCATGGCGGAGACACTCGCGAGCACGCGATGCGGCGCCTCGTAGAAGACGAGCGCACACGGGCAGGTGGAGAGTCGCTCCAGCGCACGTCGGCGCTCAGTCGGCTTCGCCGGCAGGAATCCGCAGAACAGCCATTCCTCGGCAGCCAGCCCCGCGGCCGATACCGCAGCTACGACAGCGCTCGGCCCGGGAATCGGCACGACCCTGTGGCCGGCCCCGGCAATCGCAGCGACGACGACGGCGCCCGGATCGCTTACGCCGGGAGTGCCGGCATCGCTCACCAGCGCCACGCTCCTGCCGCCCGCAAGCAGCGCCGCGATGCGATCGGCGCGCGCCCGCTCGTTGTGCTCGTGCAGGGAGAGCATTCGCGTGCCGATGCCATGGTGCGCGAGCAGGATGCCGGTGACGCGCGTGTCCTCGGCCGCGACCACGTCGACGCGCGAGAGCACGTCGAGGGCGCGCTCGCTGATGTCGCGCAGGTTTCCGAGCGGCGTGGCGACAACATATAATGCCGGCTCGATCCCCGGTGACGCAGCGTTCCCCGGCGCCGCGATGCTAGCCCCCTTGAAGGTCTGCTCCTTCCTTCGCATGCGCATCGCGGAAACTTCTCTCCTTGCGGTTGCCCTGATGCTCGTCGGCTGCGCGAGTCCGGGATCATTGTCCGGTTCGCGACCGAGCCCCGCAACCTCGGCGCCCGCCCCCACACGCGAGGCTCCGGCGAAGCCGGCAGAGGCCCCGGTACAGCCGGCTCCAGCACCCCAGCCCCACGTCGCGATCCCCCCGCCTGCGACCGCCTATCAGCCGGGTAACGATCGGATCGCCCTGCTCCTACCCCTGCAGTCTCCTGCCTACGGTCGCGCAGCCGAAGCGGTTCGCGCCGGTTTTCTCGCCGCCGCCGACGCCGCGGGCGGCGCTGGACGCGTACAGGTGATCGGTTATGCCGGCGACGGGGTGCTCAATGCGGTTGCCGCCGCGACCGAAGCGCGCGTGGCGCTGATCGTCGGACCGCTCACCCGCGACGACCTCAAGACCGTTCTCGCGCTAGCGCCGCAGCGGCCTCGCATGCTCGCGCTCAACCAACTCGAGGACGGTGCGCCTCTGCCACCCGATGCTTATGCCCTGGCGCTCGCGGTCGAGGGAGATGCGGCTGTGCTCGCGCGACGCGCCTACGATGACGGCGCGCGCAGCATTGCGGTCGTCGCGAGCGACTCTCCGCTGCAGCGACGCTTCGCCAACGCTTTCATCGCCGTGTGGCAGCGGGCGGGCGGCGGCACGCCTCGCCAATATCGATTCGATTCGAATCCGGAGGTCCTGGCCGTTCTGCGCCGCGAGCTCGCGGCGAGGCCCACCGACGCAATACTGCTCGCGGTAGGCAGCGACCAGGCCTCGCTGGCGAAGTCGTTCATGCCCCCCGGTCCGGTTTACGCGAGCAGCCAGATCACCGACGCACTCCCGCCGCAGATGCTGCTCGACCTCGATGGTGTCCGCTACGTCGAGATCCCTTGGCTCGCCGACCCTTCCAACCCCGCGTTCGCACGCCTAGCGCGCCAGGACGGGGGCGACGCCGTGCTCGACCGGCTCTACGCGCTCGGCCTGGATGCATTCGTGATTGGCGAGCTTCTCGCCAATCCGGAGCCCCCGCAGCGAATCGAATTCGACGGCGCGACCGGGCACCTGTCGCTGTTGCCTTCGCGGATCTTCAGCCGCGAGGGCCGCGTCATGATCGTTCGTGACGGACAGCCGATGCTCTATCAGCCGCCGCAATGAACAGCGGAGCGGCGGCCGAGGCGCTCGCGGCGAGCTTCCTGCAGGCGCGCGGCCTCGAGATAGTCGCTCGCAATTACCGCTGCCGGGGCGGCGAGATCGACCTCGTCGCCCGGGACGGATCCACCTTGGTCTTCGTCGAAGTTCGACTGCGCCGCGGCAGCGCATTCGGCGGTGCGGCAGCGAGCATCACCGCAGCGAAGCGGCGCCGGCTCACGCATGCCGCGCGCCATTACCTCGGCCGATTGGGGCGCGAGCCGCCTTGTCGCTTCGATGCGATCCTCCTCGATAACCTCGCATCCGCGAGAATCGAGTGGCTGCGCGACATCGCGAGCACCTGAAGCCTCGGATCGGAAAATTGCTACAATCAGGCCAGCGGTTGCGCCGCGTCGAGGCCGCGCATGCCGCCCTAACCATGGACACGACGCAGCGCATCCGGAGCCATTTCGCAGACAGCGCTCAGCTCAAGCTCGCCGCCGCGGAGACGCTGGCACCGGAGATCGCACGCGCGGCGGCGCTCATGACCGAATGCTTGCTTGGCGATGGCAAGATCCTCGCCTGCGGCAACGGTGGCTCGGCGTCCGATGCGCAGCATTTCGCGGCCGAGATGATCGGCCGCTTCGAGCGCGAGCGCCCCGAGCTGCCCGCGATCTCGCTCGCGACCGACACGTCCATCCTGACGGCGATCGCCAACGATTACGAGTACGCCCAGGTCTTCGCGAAGCAGGTGCGCGCGCTCGGCGCAGCCGGCGATGTGTTGCTCGCGATCTCGACCTCCGGCAACTCGGCCAATGTCGTCGCGGCGGTCGATGCTGCCCGCGAGCGGGGGATGCGGATCGTCGCGCTCACCGGGAAGGGCGGCGGGCGCGTCGGCGAACTCCTGAGCGCGGACGATGTCCACGTCTGCGTGCCGCACAGCGTGACGGCGCGCATCCAGGAACTGCATATCCTGGCGATCCACTGCATGTGCGACGTGATCGACGCGAACCTTCTTGGAGACGAACGATGAATCTGCGCCTCGTCCGGGACTGCGTTGCCGTCGCCGCGCTCATAGCGACCGCCGCCGCGCTGTCGAGCTGCGTCCCGGTCATGGTTGCGGGAGGCGTCGCGGCGGGCGCTGCCATTGCCACGGATCGCCGCACGACGGGAGCCCAGCTCGACGATGAAGTCATCGAGGACAAGACGTCGCTCGCACTGAAGGAGCGATTCAAGGGTGACTTCCACATCAACGTCACGAGCTACAACGGCATCGTGCTCTTGACCGGAGAGGTGCCCGCCGAGTCGGCCAAGGCCGACGTGGAGCAGCTCGTGCGCTCGACGCCGAAGGTGCGTGCCGTGCAGGACGAGCTGGTGGTCGGCCCGGTGACGGATCTCAGCTCGCGCAGCAACGACACGCTCATCACCTCGAAGGTCAAGGCCCGCTTCGTCGAGGAAAACAAGTTTCAGATCAATCACGTCAAGGTGGTCACCGAGCGCGGCGTCGTCTACCTCATGGGTGTGGTCACTCGCGAGGAAGGAGCGGCTGCAGCGCAGATCGCCAGCACGACCGAAGGCGTGCAGCGCGTGGTCAAGGTCTTCGAGTACGTCAACGGATGACCGCTAGCCGCGGAGCGCCGTCCGAGGCTGGCTTTGCCGTGAAGATCGCAACGCGGGATGGCCTCGAGGCGCGCCTCGCAACGCTCGCACGGCCGCGCGTGTTCACGAACGGCGTGTTCGACCTGCTTCATCGCGGGCACGTCAGCTATCTCGATCGCGCGCGCAGGCTCGGCGGATCGCTGATCGTCGGCGTCAACACCGACGACTCGGTGCGTCGCCTCGGCAAGGGTGGCGATCGACCGATCAATCCCCTCGAGGATCGGCTCGCGGTGCTCGCCGCGCTGGAGGCGGTGGATCTGGTGATCCCGTTCGACGAAGACACGCCGCTCGCGCTGGTGATCGCGTGCCGTCCGGACATCATCGTGAAAGGCGGTGATTACACGATCGAGACGACGGTCGGCGCCGCCGAGGTGATCGGATGGGGCGGGCGCTTCGAAGCGATTCCGCTTGTCCCCGGACGCTCGACGACGCGGCTGCTCGCGCGCGTTCGGGGACGGTAGGGGCGCGTTTCCGCTGCTATACTTCACTCGACGTTCCGCCCGCGCGACGCCGCTTCCAGGCGCAGCCACATGCAAGAGACGCTTCAGATTGACCGGGAAGTCGATGCCAAGGGGTTGAACTGCCCCTTGCCGGTCCTGCGCACCAAGAAGGCCCTGAACGACATGGCGAGCGGCCAGGTGCTGCGCATCCTCGCCACCGACCCTGGCTCGGTGCGGGATTTCGAGGCCTTCTGTCGGCAAACCGGACACACCTTGCTGCAGCAGCGCGAGCACGCAGGGGTTTTCGTCTTCCTCCTCCGCCGGAAATAGGAATCCTGCGATGACCGCGGAAGCACCCGTAGTCTGCGAGCTTACCAAGGAGAGCTTTGCCCGATCTATCGACGGCCACTCGTTCGCGGTCGTGGATTTCTGGGCGCCGTGGTGTGGGCCGTGTCGCGCATTCGCTCCTGTATTCGCGGCTGCCGCCGCCCGCTACCCTGACATCCTCTTTGCCAAGATCAACACCGAAGAGGAGCAGGAGCTCGCGGCGTATTTCCACATCCGCTCCATACCCACCCTGATGATCTTTCGCGACAACATCATCGTATTCGCGCAGCCCGGCGCCTTGTCCGCGGCGTCGCTCGATGAGGTGCTTGCCGCCGCGAAGGCGCTCGATATGGACGCGGTGCGGCGGGAAGTTCAGGCGGAGCAGGGCGCACAGCAGGCGCAACCGGCCGCCTGAGGCCCCGAGCAGCACGCCGCGTCCCGCCCGGCGCAGCAGCTAATGCCGGTAGCGATTCAGGAAGTCGAGGACGATGCCCTTCTGACTCTTGTCGATTGCAGCGTCAAGAGTGCGATCGCTCGGATCGTACTGCGCGGCCTTGCGAAAAGCGTTGATCGCGTCCTGATGATAGCCCTGCGCCTGCATGGCGTAGCCCAGGCAGCGCCAGGGCTCCGGATTCCAAAACTCGAGATCCGACCAAGCTTGGCAGAGCTCCGCGGCTCGTCGCCAGTTGCCCGCTCGCAGCATGCGTGGACCCTCGCCGCGCAGCAGCGCGAGGCGTGCCTGCCTCTCTTCGAACAGCGCGACCGTATCGGCATCGTTGACCGCCGGTCCCTTTATCGGCGGCGGGCTAGGCTGGGAGGGCGCCGTGCCGCCACGGATGATCGAGCCGATCTTGCCGACGTCGCCCTGCAAGCCGTACGACAGCAGCGACGGTGGTGACGGAACCCAGCTCGCCAGAGCCCCCCTCACCATCGCGATCGACTCGGCCATCGGCTCGTGCCACGCCACACCGTAGAGCCACAACATGGCGGCGAGGCCGACCACGCCCGTGACGGTGTTGAGCGCGCCCGGCGGGCTGTGAGTTACCAGGCAGTCCTCGGCAAAATCCCAGTCGGTCTCGCCGTTTTGCGCGATTTTTTCGTATGACACCGAGATCAGGATTGGTGCGAAGAGCGGAAAGCCGCAGGCAATGCCTTCCCACCAGACGCGGAACGCGCGCCGCAGCGCTCGCTGCAATTGAGAGCGGATGTCTCGCCTCGCGTATGCGTCGCTGATCGAAAACTGCAGATATACGCCGAACAACCACTTCCCCGGCGTCTGCTGCAGCGATGCGATGAGCAACGCCTCCAGCGGCACCCAGCTCGCGGTGATCAGCATCGGCGCGAACAGCGGATGTCCCACCCAGAAGGCCGCCTGATCACCGATGAATCCGGCGCCGTGGAGCTCGGACAGCAACAACGCGAGCATCAGCCCCCAAATGGCGTAGTCGAACAGGCGCGCAGCAAGCCGGTTCCACGGTCGGGGCTCGCTGGTGCGGCCCGCTTTCGCCCGCTCGAGCTCCGCCATGCGCAGCTGGAAGATCCAGCTCGCGTCCTCCTGCGGTGCGTTGGTGCCGAGGAAGACGCTCTTCTCGCGCCGCCAGTTCAGTATCGCCAAGTCTGTCTGCGGGACGAGCGCCGGTGCCGTCGCGACACGCCGCCGCCGCATGAACGCGATGCCATGCACCACGCCGTAAACCATCGTGAGCGCAAGCAGGGTGAGCGTGAGCCAGACGAGGACCTGCTTGGCCACGAGGATCGCGTCCGCCGGCGTGACGAAGACGATCGCGCCCGCGATGAACGCCGCGAACAGCACGCACAGGGCGATGCGCCCCGGCATCGAGCGCCCGAAAGATGCGACCACTCGCTCGGTGAGCCCCGGATGGTGAAACGCCTTCTCGCTGGCCGAGGGACTCGTGAGGAGGCGCTCGTCAGCGGCGTCGATGGGCGCGTCGATCGCCTCGTCGCCTGCCTGGGTGGCCGTCCCCGCGTTGGCGTTCGGTTCCAGCGCAACGTTGGTCACGAACTGCGCGATGCGCTGTTCGGTGCTGCCCTCGGCGCTTACCGCGAGTTCCTGATCGTAGCGCTGCCGCTGCTCGGGGTCGCCGAGTATGCGGCTGGCATGATTGATGAACCGGAGCGCTTCTTCGACGTTGCCCTGTCCGTCGCGGGTCTTCGCGTAATACTTCCGGATCAGGCGACGCAATGACGCGCGCACGTCCTCGTCCGAGGCTGCGGGCGCGATCCCCAGGGCTTCGTAGAGCGTCGCTTTCATGGCCCTCGCGCGGCATTACGAGGCGAATTTCGACGCTGGAATCTTCGGTTAATTGGGCGCGCATTGCAAGTCGAGCGCCGTCGGCTGCACAGAGAACGTTTCATGCTGGTCGCTGGGCGGCAAACGCTGCCGCTGCGCGTCACGTAAAGGAGAAGGGGCGGCACGCAGGCCGCCCCTTCTTCCGGCCTCTCGGCCGCGGAAGCCAGCCTGTCTACTCTTCCTGCTTGCCCTCCCGCTGCGCCAGCTTCTCCCGGATACGGGCAGACTTCCCCGAGCGCCCCCGCAGGTAGTAGAGCTTGGCCCGTCGCACGTCCCCCTTGCGCTTCACCTCGATGCTCGCGATGAGTGGAGAGAAGGTCTGGAACGTGCGTTCCACCCCTTCGCCGCTCGACATCTTGCGCACGACGAACGAAGAGTTGAGTCCCCGATTGCGCTTCGCTACGACCACGCCCTCGTAGGCCTGGACGCGCTTGCGCTCGCCTTCGACCACGTTGACGTTGACAACCACCGTGTCGCCGGGCGCGAACTCCGGAATCGTCTTGCCCAAGCGGGCCATTTCTTCCTGTTCCAGCTGATCAATGATGTTCATCCTAGCTCTCTCCATTCTCAAGACGCTGTTGCGCCTTGCTCGCGCTTGAACTCTTCGAGCAGCGCCGCTTCCTCTTCACTCATCCCGCGCGCCGCGAGCAACTCCGGGCGCCGCAGCCACGTGCGCCCCAGCGCCTGCTTCAGCCGCCAGCGCGCAATCTCCGCGTGATCGCCCGTCAGAAGCACGGCCGGCACCGTCCGCCCTTCGTAGATCTCTGGGCGGGTGTAGTGCTGGCAGTCGAGCAACCCGTCCACGAACGATTCCTGAACGCTCGACTGCGCGTCGTTCAGCGTGCCCGGCAACAGCCGCACTACGGCATCGATCAGCAGCAGCGCCGGCAGTTCGCCCCCCGACACGACGAAGTCGCCAATCGCGAGCTCGAGGTCGACCATGCGCTCGAGCACCCTCTCGTCCACCCCTTCGTAGCGCCCCGCCACGAGCACCATGCCGGCTTGCTCCGCCAGCTCCGCGACGCGCCGATGGGTCAGCGCTTCGCCTTGAGGCGACATGTATATCACACGCGGCGCCGTCACTCCGCTCGCGCCGAGCGCAGCGCGCGCGGCCCGTATCGCCTTTTCGAGCGGCTCGGCGAGCATCACCATACCGGGCCCACCGCCATAGGGACGATCGTCGACCGTGCGATGGCGATCCGCCGCAAAGTCGCGCGGGTTGTGCGTACCGAGCGTCCACAGTCCGCGCTCGCGCGCTCGAGCCGCGACGCCGAAGCCGGCGACCGTCTCGACCAGCTCGGGAAAGAGCGTGACGACCTCGATTTGCATCGCCTGCACGGGCCACGCGGCGCGCCGCCTCAATAATCAATTCGCCAGTCGACGACGATGCGCCCTCCGGCGAGGTCGATCGCGTCGACATACGCATCCACGAGCGGGATCAGCCGCTCCGGATGCTCCTTGTCCTGGACCCGGAGCACCGGGTGCGCTGCCGTCTCCATGACCGCGGCCACCCGTCCCATGCTCCTCGCTTCCCGGTTCACCACTTCCAGACCGACGAGGTCAGCGAGGTACACCTGGCCCGGATCGGCTGCGGGCAAGGCGCTTCGCGGTATCGCAACCCACGCGCCGTTCCATCGCGCGGCCTCCTCACGCGCGCTCAGCCCTTCGAGGCCGGCAACTACCATCCCTGCGTGTGCTCGTGCCTCCATGACGGGGAATTCACGCCACGTTTCGTCATCGCGGGCAAGCCACCAGCTGCGATACGCGATCAGCGCGTCGGGCGACGATGTGAAAGCCCGGACTTTGATCCAGCCGCGCACGCCGTGCGCCGCGATCACGCGTCCCATCACGATCATGCGCGCGGCGTCGCGCCCTGCCACCGCCTCGGGCGGCTCGCGCTCGTTGTCCGGATCTACTCGCCCGCCTTGGCGGCCGCCGCCGGTTTCGCGGCAGCCACTTTCTTCACGAGACCGGCGACGGTGTCGGAGAGCTTGGCACCGTTGTGCCGCCAATGATCGATCCGGTCGAGCGCGATGCGCAGTCCCTCTTCGCCTTCGCCGGCGATCGGGTTGTAGAAGCCCAGTCGCTCGATGAATCGCCCGTCGCGCCGATTACGCGAATCGGTTGCGACAATGTTGAAGAACGGCCGCTTCTTGGCGCCACCGCGGGCGAGTCGAATGACAACCATCTCAATTCCCCGAAGAAACAAAAAGACGTTGATTATAAGACGAAAATGCCCCGGGTGGCAAGGATGTTCCACCCCCCGTCAGCGTAGTCCAGGCAGTCCTCCGCGAAAACCGCGCAGCATCTGTTGCAGCCCGCCGCGCGCGGCGACCTTCATCACCTTCTGCGCCTGCTCGAACTGCTTCAGCAGCCGATTGACTTCCTGGACCGACGCGCCTGCGCCGGCTGCGACGCGGCGCTTGCGGGAAGCCTTCAGCAGCTCCGGGTGCGCGCGTTCGGCCGGCGTCATGGAATTGATGATCGCTTCGAGACGCCGGATAGCACGATCATCCGGTTGCGCGGCCGGCGCGCCCTGCACGGCAGCGGCAAGCTCGGCCGGCAGCTTGTCGAGCAGCGCCTGCACGCCGCCAAGCTTGCGCATTTCGACGATTTGCAACCTGAAATCGTCGAGATCAAAACTCTTGCCGGCTTTGATCTTGCGTGCAATCTTCTCTGCGTGCTCGCGATCGACCTGTCGGTGCGCTTCCTCGATGAAGGTGAGCATGTCGCCCATGCCGAGAATGCGCGCTGCCATTCGGTCGGGATGGAACACCTCGAGGCCGTCCGGCTTCTCGGAGACGCCGGCGAACTTGATGGGAGCGCCTGTCACCTGCCTCACGGAGAGGGCCGCGCCGCCGCGGGCATCGCCGTCGAGCTTGGTCAAGATGATGCCGGTCAGCGGCAGCGCCGCCGCAAACGCGCGCGCGGTGTTCACCGCGTCCTGACCCTGCATTGCATCGACGACAAAGAGCGTCTCCACCGGGCTCAGCGCAGCGTGAAGCGTGGAGATCTCGCGCATCATTTCTTCGTCGATCGCCAGGCGACCGGCGGTGTCCACAATCACCGTATCGCAATAGTGCGTACGCGCCCAGACAATCGCGGCGGAGACGATCTCGACAGGCTTCGCTCCCGGCGAAGCTTCGAAGTATTCGACCCCGACCTGCGCGGCGAGCGTTCTGAGCTGCGCCATCGCCGCGGGACGATATACATCGCAGCTCACGAGCAGGACCTTGCGCCGCAGATCCTCGCGCAGGCGCCGCGCGAGCTTGGCTGCCGATGTGGTCTTGCCGGAGCCCTGCAGACCCGCAAGCAGCACGATTGCCGGCGGTGCGGTCGCGAGGTCGAGCGGCACGGCCGCTTCGCCCATCAGCGCCGTGAGCTCGCGCTGCACCACGCCGATGAGCGCTTGCCCGGGCGTGAGCGACCCCACGACCTCCTGGCCCAGCGCTTTCTCGCGCACGGCAGCGATGAACTGCTTCACGATCGGCAGCGCGACGTCCGCCTCGAGCAACGCTAGCCTCACGTCGCGCAGCGCCTCGTCGATGTTGCTTTCGGTAAGGCGCGCCTCGCCACGCAGCATCTTCACGACGCGGCCGAGTCGCTGAGTCAGATGATCGAGCATCGCCGGGAGCGGGTGCGGAGTCTTCGGCGCGCCGGGAGACCGGCCGCAGCGCTGGTGTAAACTGCGCCGCAGGGCACGTCGCAGCCCATGATTCTACTCTACCTGCTCGTCCCGATCGCCTACCTGATCGCGGCGCTTCCCGAGTGGCAGCGCCTCGCTCAGCCCGGCTTGCCGCAATCGCTTGGCGCGCGCGCCGTGTCGCGCTGGGCTGCGCCTTTCGCGCTCGCGGGCCACGCCGCGATCCTCGGCAGCGCCCTGTTCGCGCGCGAGGGCATCGATCTGAGCATGGCCAACGCGACATCGCTTGTCGCCGGACTCGCCGCTCTGCTCGCGTGGAGCGTGGGCCTCGGCGGGAGGTTGCCGGGAGTATCGGCAGTGACGCTGCCAGTTGCGGCGATCGCAGCCCCGCTGCCAGGTCTGCTGGCCAATCCGCACCGCTTCTCGTTCGCCGATGAGCCCTTGGCGGCCGTGCACATCGCGGTGGCGCTGATCGCCTACGCTTTGTTCATCGTCGCCGCGCTGCAGGCCCTCGTCCTCCTGGGACTCGAGCGCCGACTGCACCGCGGGCTGCCGGATCCGCGCGCCGACGCGCTGCCGCCGCTGCTCACGCTCGAGCGCTTCCTGTTCCGTTTGGTCGACGCCGGTTATCTGCTCTTGACGTTCACGCTCGCAAGCGGGGCGATCTTCTCCGAGGAGCTTTTCGGCAAGCCGTTCAGATTCACGCACAAAGTCGTCTTCAGCCTGCTTGCCTGGCTCGTCCTCGGCGCGCTGCTCGTCGGAAGGCATCGCTACGGATGGCGCGGGCGCAGCGCGCTCATCTGGGTGATCTGCGGAACCGTGCTCCTGCTCCTCGCATATCTGGGGAGCAAGTTTGTGCTCGAAGTGATCCTCGGCCGCTGAATCGGCGCAGGTCTGCATGAACGAGTTCTCCCTCAGCAGCCTGTTCATCGCGCTTGCGGTGCTGCTGCTCATCTCCGGCTTCTTTTCGATCGCCGAGACGGCGATGATGGCGGTCAATCGCTACCGCCTGCGGTATCGCGCAAAGCAAGGGCAGCGCGGTGCGAAGCTTGCCCTCACGCTGCTCGCGCAAACCGACAAGCTTCTCGGCGTGATCCTGCTCGGGAACACGTTGGTCGCCGCCGCCGCGGCGACGCTGACGGCGGTCATCACCAAGCGCCTCTTCGGGGAGGGCGAGGTTGCGCTGGCGCTGGGGACGATCGCGATCTCGCTCGCGCTGCTCGTGTTCTCGGAGATCACGCCCAAGGTCGTGGGCGCGGCATACGCTGACCATATCGCGCCGCCGCTCAGCTTTGCCCTCGCGCCGCTTCTCCGCCTCGCCTACCCCGCAGTGTGGGCGGTCAACCTCGTCGTGCGCGGGCTGCTGAGGCTGCTCTGGCTTAGCCCGGAGACGGATCCGCACGGCAAGCTCTCGCAGGAGGAGTTGCGCAGTCTGGTCCTCGAAGGCCACTATTTCCGCGGCAAGCATCGCGCCATGCTCGTGAATCTCTTCGATCTCGACAGCGTGAGCGTGGACGACGTCATGACGCCACGGAGTCAGATCGAGGCGATCGATCTTGGCGCCAAGCCCGCGGCGCTTGCCGAGCAGCTCGCAAACAGTTATCACGCGCGGCTGCCCGCCTACGAGGAGGAGCTCGACAACATCGTGGGCATCATCCATCTCAAGCAGGTGCTGCGCCTGCAGCACGCCGATGAGGTCGACGCGGAACGCTTGCGCACTATCGTCCGACCGGCGTACTTCATTCCCGCCGGAACGCCGCTGCTCGCGCAGCTGCAGCAGTTCCAGGCGGCGAAGCAGCGACTCGGCCTGGTGGTCGACGAGTATGGCGAGCTCTTGGGGCTGGTTACGCTCGAGGACATCCTGGAGGAGATCGTGGGTGAATTCACGACCCAGTCTCCGAGCAGCGTCGAGACAGTCCAGCGCGAAGCGGACGGCAGCGTGATCGTCGACGGAATGACGCCCTTGCGCATGCTGAACCGCAGCCTCGGCACCGCCTTCTCGCTCGAAGGCCCGAAGACGCTCAACGGGCTTATTGTCGATAAGCTGGGCGAAATTCCCGATGCGGGCGCAAAACTGCGCGTCGCAGGTCAGGCGATCGAAGTCCTCCAAGTTCAGGACCGTGCCGTAAAAGTCGCAAGGCTCCTTCCGCCCGTCGGGCGGAACCCGCCGTCTGCTTTACAAACCAGTGGCGAGCAGGCATCATCGATTGGTTAACTTTTATGCCAATGGAATGGTCCGGCGACCGGGTAGAGCATGGCGACGCATGCAGCGCCCCGTAACATAAGCGGCCTCGCGCGCGCGATGGTGCAGCACGGGCTGCTGTCCGAATACGACGCCGAGACCCTCCAGAATCAAGCGCAGGCGGCCAACGTCGGCTTCGTCGAACAGACGGTGACCAGCCGGCGCATGACCGCCGCGCAGGTGGCCATTTTCGCGTCGCGCGCGTTCGGCACCCCTCTGCTGGATCTGAGCGGCTTTGATGTAGCGCACATCGAGAAGGGTCTGGTGGACCCCAAGATGGCCACCACGCGCCGCGTTCTGCCCCTCCACAAGCGAGGCAACCGGCTGTTCGTCGCGGTCTCCGACCCGGCCAACCTGCAGGCACTCGACGAGGTCCGGTTCAAGACCAACCTGGTTATCGATCCGGTCGTAGTCGAGGACGACAAGCTCGGCCAGATCCTTGCCGAATACAGCAAGACCATCGAGGAGAAGCTCGAGGTCGGCGAGGTCGACCTCACGACCGACCTTGAGGATGCCGCCAAGGCCGCCACGGAAGAGGCGAATCCGGACGTCGACGACGCGCCGGTCGTACGCTACATACAGAAGATCCTTCTCGATGCGATCGCCGCCGGCGTGTCCGACATCCACTTCGAGCCCTACGAGAAGTTCTATCGCGTCCGCTACCGCCTCGACGGCGAGCTCATGGAGGTGGCGCAGCCGCCGCTTGCGATCAAGGAGAAGGTCGCCTCCCGCATCAAGGTGATCTCCCGGCTCGACATCTCGGAGAAGCGGGTGCCGCAGGACGGCCGCATGAAGCTCGTGCTGTCGAAGAACCGGGCCATCGACTTCCGGGTGAGCACGCTGCCTACGCTCTACGGCGAGAAGCTCGTGCTGCGTATCCTCGACTCCGCAGGCGTGAAGCTCGGGATCGAGGCGCTGGGCTACGAGCCGGAGCAGCAGAAGCTGCTCATGGAGGCTATCAAGCGGCCCTATGGCATGATCCTGGTCACGGGCCCGACGGGGAGCGGCAAGACGGTGTCGCTCTACACCTGTCTCAACATCCTGAACGAGCCTGGGATCAACATCTCGACCGCGGAGGATCCGGCCGAAATCCAGCTCGCCGGAGTCAACCAGGTCAACGTGAACGAGAAAGCGGGGCTCACCTTCGCCACGGCGTTGCGCGCCTTCCTGCGCCAGGACCCCGACATCATCATGGTGGGCGAGATCCGCGACCTGGAAACCGCGGACATCGCGGTCAAGGCAGCGCAGACGGGCCACCTGGTGCTCTCGACGGTGCATACCAACGATGCGCCGGCCACGCTGACGCGGCTCGCCAACATGGGGGTAGCCGCATTCAACATCGCCTCCAGCGTGATCCTCATTACCGCGCAGCGCCTCGGCCGCAAGCTCTGCCCGCATTGCAAGAAGCCCGAAGACATTCCGCCCGAGGCGCTCTTGCAGGTGGGCTTCAGCGAAGAGGACCTCGACGGCTCCTGGCAGGCGTTCGGTCCGGTCGGCTGCAACGAGTGCCGGAACACGGGCTACAAGGGCCGCGTGGGCATCTACGAGGTCATGCCGATCTCCGATGAGATGCGGCAGCTCATCATGCGCAACGGCACGTCGCTCGACATCGCCGAGCAGTCACAGAAGGAAGGCGTCAAGAACCTGCGCCAGTCCGGGCTGCTCAAGGTCAAGCAAGGCGTGACTTCGCTCGAAGAGATCGAAGCAGTCACCAACGAGTAACAGGGACAGGACCACCATGGCCACTGCGATCGCTCAGCGTCGGGAAGTGAAGGAGTACACCTTCCTCTGGGAAGGCGTCGACCGCAACAACCGTCACGTGCGCGGCGAGACGAAGGCCGCATCCGAGGCCGTAGTCAACTCGAGCCTGCGGCGCCAGGGTATTCGCATCACCAAGCTGCGCCGCCAGACCTTCAGGGGTGGCGGCCGAGTCAACGAACGGGACATCACCTTCTTCACGCGACAGCTCTCGACGATGCTAAAGGCTGGCGTCCCGCTGCTGCAGTGCTTTGAGATCGTCGCCCGCGGCCACCGCAACCCGCGGTTCGCTCGGCTGATGATGGACATCAAGAGCCGGATCGAAGCGGGCTCCAGCCTGTCGCAGGCCTTCCGCGAGCACCCCGGCCAATTCGATGCGCTCTACTGCAATCTGGTGAACGCCGGCGAAACCTCGGGGATGTTGGATGCGATCCTCGACCGGCTCGCCACCTACAAGGAAAAGATTCTCGCCATTAAGAGCAAGATCAAGTCGGCGCTCTTCTATCCCATCGCGGTGGTCACCGTCGCTATCGCGGTCGTGTGGGTCATCATGGTCTGGGTCGTGCCCGCTTTCAAGCAGGTCTTCGCCAATTTCGGCGCCAACTTGCCTGCGCCGACGCTGATGGTGATCGCCATTTCGGATTTCTTCGTCTCCTACTGGTTTGTGATGGTCGGGATCATCGTGGCGGCGGTCGTGACCTTCTTCTTCCTGCACCGGCGCTCGGCGGCATTCCGCTACATGCTCGACCGGCTCTCGCTCAAGATTCCGGTCATCGGAGCAGTCATCGAGAAGGCCACCATCGCCCGCTGGACCCGCACGCTGTCGACGATGTTTGCGGCAGGCGTGCCTTTGGTCGAATCGCTGGACGCGGTCGCGGGGGCCGCTGGCAACGCCGTGTTCGCGGCGGGGACCAAGCGAATCCAGACCGAGGTCAGCACCGGCACGAGCCTGACCAACGCCATGCACAACACCGGACTGTTCCCGACGATGGTGCTGCAGATGACGCAGATCGGCGAGGAATCTGGCGCGCTCGACAACATGCTGTCCAGGGTTGCCGACTTCTTCGAGCGCGAGGTCGACGACGCGGTCGCCGCGCTGTCGAGCCTGCTCGAGCCGATCATCATCGTCTTTCTCGGCGTCGTGATCGGCGGCCTCGTTGTCGCCATGTACCTGCCGATCTTCAAGCTCGGCTCGGTGATCTAAGCGCGCCTGCCGCATCCATGGCGGGGCTCGCGATCGACCCCGGAACGGCCGCGGTCGTCGCCGGCATCGTGGGACTGTGCGTCGGGAGCTTCCTCAACGTCGTCATTCACCGCCTGCCGAAGATGCTCGATCGCGGTTGGCGGGCACAATGCGCCGAGCTCGCCGGGGAAGCGCCACCGGAACTGCCGCCGTACAACCTAATCAGGCCGCGCTCGCAGTGCCCTGCCTGCGGGCACCCTATCTCGGCGGTGGAGAACATCCCCGTATTCAGTTTCATCGCCCTGCGCGGTCGCTGTGCGGCCTGCAAGGCCCCCATTTCGCCCCGCTACGTGGTCGTCGAACTGCTCACCGGCGCCCTCACCGTTGCAGCGGCGCTGCAGTTTCAGGCAACCCTCACCGTATTCGCCGCCTGCGTGCTGCTCTGGACGCTGATCGCCCTGACTTTCATTGACTTCGAGACCCAGCTTCTCCCCGATGACATCACTCTGCCCCTTTTGTGGGCCGGGCTGATCGCCAACGCGGCCGGAGCGATGCCGGGCGTGACTCTGCGCAGCGCCGTGATCGGAGCCGTTGCAGGTTACCTCTTTCTCTGGGCTGTTTACTGGGCGTTCAAGCTGATCCGCGGCAAGGAAGGCATGGGTTACGGCGACTTCAAGCTGCTCGCGGCTTTGGGCGCCTGGCTCGGCTGGCAAATGCTCCCGCTGATCGTTCTGCTGTCTTCACTCGTCGGCGCGGCGATCGGAATGAGCCTCGTCGTCTTCAAGGGTCGCGATCACCAGGTTCCCCTCGCGTTCGGGCCTTTCCTCGCGATCGCCGGAGCTATCGCGCTGTTCTTCGGCCGGCCATTGATGGCCCTGTACCTTCCGGGCTGAACGTGCCTTACGTCGTCGGTCTGACCGGCGGAATTGGCAGCGGGAAAACGGCGGTCGCCAATGCGTTCGCCAACCTGGGGATCGAGGTCGTCGATACAGACGCGCTCGCACACCGGCTCTCGGCGGTCGGACAACCCGGATATGCGGCGATTCGAGCGGCCCTGCGGCAGGTGCCCGTGCGAGCCGACGGAGAAATCGACCGCGCCGCGTTGCGCCGCCTCGTCTTCGCCGACGCGCAAGCGCGAGCGCGGCTCGAAGCAGCGTTGCACCCCCTGATCGGAGCGGAAGCGCGGAAGGAGGTGGAGGCCTGGAAGGGTTCCTACGGCCTGATCGTCGTGCCTCTGCTGCTCGAGCGGGGCGGGCTGCGTTCGATCGTCGAGCGCATTCTGGTCGTGGATTGCTCCGCAGAGCAGCAGGTTCTGCGCGCCGTCGCGCGCAGCGGGCTTTCCCCGGAGGAGGTGCGCTCGATCATGGCCACGCAGTGGCCGCGCGAGCGCAGACTCGCAGCAGCGGACGATGTCGTCGACAATGCAGGAGAGCTCGATGCGATCGCGCCCCAAGTGCTGGCGCTCGACCAACGCTACCGCGAGCTGGCCGCGTCTCGCCCTGCGGGCTGAACGGCCGACTGGCGCAGGCAGATCGTCCCCCGCGCGGCGCCGTTGGTGCACAATGACGTCACCCGACCCTCGGTCCCGGACGTGATCTGCTACGAGCACCCGCTGAACGAGCGCATCCGCACGCTGATGCGCCTCGAGGACCTCTACCGCAAGGCCCTGTTCTTCACCGTGCGCGACGAGCCCACGGACCATCACGCCGCGCTTCTCGCCCTGTTCGAGATCGTAGACGTCGCCGGACGCGCCGATCTCAAGACCGACCTGCTGCAGGAGCTCGAGCGACAGCGACAGCTCCTCATGCCTCTCAAGCACAACCCGGCCATCGCGGCCGATGCACTCGATGCGGTGCTATCCGAGATCGATCAGGTCGCATCGAAGCTCCTCGCGCAGACAGGCAAGGTGGGTCAGCACCTGCGCGACAACGAATGGCTGATGGCCATCAAGCAGCGCACCGCCATCCCCGGCGGCGTCTGCGAGTTCGATCTGCCCGCATACCACTATTGGTTGCACCTGGCGCCCGAGACGCGTCAGCGCGATCTCGAGGCGTGGCTTGCACCGCTGTTGCCGATTCATTCCGGTCTCGCGATCATTCTGCGGCTGCTGCGCGACAACGGGAAGACGAGCCGCCAGGTCGCGTATCGCGGCGTATTCCAGTCGATGCTGACGACGACGAAGGTCGCCCAGCTGTTGCGATTGTCGCTCGGTGCGGACCTGCAGTGTGTCCCGGAGATCAGCGCCAACAAGTACGCGCTCAACATTCGCTTCGTCGGCGTCAACGGAATGGATCGCGGTTCGGTCTACGACGGCGACGTCGAGTTCGAGCTGATGTTCTGCAATCTCTAGCTCGTATTCGGGCAAGGCTCAGCCAGTTTCCACGCGCGTACCGTGCACTCTCTTGGCTGCGCTGCTTATCCGCCGTGGCTCCGGCGGTCGCGTCGGAGACGGCGCTTCTTGCAACTGCTGAGATGCACGAGGCTGCGTTCAAAGCACGAATGACGACTTCGACGACAACCGACTTCTCCGGTCTTGCCTTCGTCAAGGGCCTCGCGGTCGCGCTTGTTCTGGCGATCGTTTTCATCCCGCTCTGGGCGGTCGATATCCCGCCCATGATGGACTATCCGAACCACCTTGCGCGTCAGTACATTCTTGAGCGCCTGCCCACCTCCGACTACCTGCAGACGTATTACGTGGCGACCTGGACGGCATCTCCATATCTCGCGATGGATGCCATAGTCCAGGTTCTGGCGACGTTCATGCCGATCGCGACAGCCGGAAAGGTCTTCCTCACACTCATGTTCTTGTTGCTCGCTCTGGCGCCGCTCGCGTTGAACTGGGCGCTCTTCGGTCGGGCATCCTTGATCGCGCTGCTCGGCCTTCTCTTCATTCACAACAATACGGTCACCCTCGGGTTCGTGAACTATCTGTTCGCAGTCGGGTTCGCCCTCTGCCTCCTAGCATTGTGGATCCGAGCCCGCGATGGACCACCGTGGATCCGACTATCGGTTTTTCCTCTCTTGGCAACTTTGCTGTTCCTTAGTCACCTGTTTGGCCTCGTCATTTATGGCATTGCCGCAGCCGCCTACGAACTGGGTTGTCATATCGACGAGGTTTCTGCCAGAAAACCACACGCGCCCTTCCACCTGGACGCCTCGCAGTGGCTCACTCTCCTTTCACTCGTCCTCCAATGCGTCATTCCGCTATGCATCTTTCTGCTTTTCGGACCGTCAACCGAGGGCCTTTCCGAAAACATGTACGGCGGGATCGAGCGAAAACTTGTTCTCCTTTTCGGGGCCTTCGTGAACCTGATTCCGGCCTACAGCTGGACGCTCGACAGCCGCTTGAGGTTTGTGCTTCCGATTGCGATTTTGATCCTTCTCGCCCGGCGGAAGCTCGAGTTCTCGAGGGCGATGCTCCTGCCCGTGGCCGGGCTCCTGGGACTCTATTTCGCGATGCCACAAGTGCTGTTCGGCCAGGAGAGAGGAGACCATAGGCTGTTTGTCGCCCTTGCCCTCATGATTACCGGCGCCCTGAGAATGAAACCGGGCGCGTGGAGCCCGGTGACCTACGCTGCCGCAGTTACCGCGATCGCAGCGCTGGTAGTCACGCGCATCGTGACTGTCACAATCGAGTGGCGCCAGGCGG
>DATJZM010000096.1:0-2717 GCA_035499135.1 Casimicrobiaceae bacterium
GCTATGACGAGATACGGATCTACGGAGTGTCCCTCGGTTCGCTGATAGCAAGTCGCGCCGCGGACAACGAAAGGGTCACCTCGATATTCCTCGACAGCGTCGTCTCCCGACTGTCGAGCCTGTCCAAGCTTTGCAGGGACAAGCTTCTGGACCCGGTCGACATGAGTGAGGCCACATGCAGGAAGGTCACTCTGCTCATCGGCCGCTACGACTCGCTGTTTCCGCCCGAGCGTGCGGAGCCGTTCATCGAACGCATGAAGGGTTGCGGAAACGCGCACGCGAGCATCCTCGCCGACCTGGGCCATCCGTTCAGCGAAGGCGGGCCCGACGGGCCGCGAGCCTCGGAGCTGCGCTCGACGATGATCCGTCGGTGGCTGGCAAATGACGCTCCCCAGGGTCCGTAGTACCCGAGACTCGCCGCATGGCAGCCGCCCCGGCAACCGGCGGGGATAGCTCCGGCGTTGTAAGATTCGCCGCAGGATTGCGCGCGGGCATTCCCGCCGCATAGCGTTCGAACCGTACACCGTCGAGCAAATTGGCCAGAAAGCCGCCGGATACGCCTGTGACCGCGCCAACGCGCCGAGAGCCGCATGCGTCGCGCGATGCTTCGCGCAGCGCTGCCACCCAGCTACTCGCCGTTTTCGGTCCGATTCTCGGGTTGACGCTCTTCACCGTCGTGCTCGCCCTGATCGCGGCGTGGGCCGAGTGGTATCGCACCGAGATGCTCGCCATCGCGGCGGGGATGAGCGCGGTCGTCCTCCTGATCGCCACATTCCTGCTCTACCGCCAGGCGGTCGCCAAGGTGGCGGCGCAGTTCGCGCTGCGCGATTCCGACGCGAGGGTCGCGTCGATCGTCGAGTCGGCGATGGATCCGATCGTCGCAGTCGACGAGCATCAGCGGATCGTGCTGTTCAATGCGGCCGCCGAGAAGGCCTTCGGCTGGACGAGCGCACAGGTCATCGGCCGGCCGCTCGAGCTCCTGATTCCGGAGCGCTTCCACTCGGTGCATCACAACCACGTCACGCGCTTCGGCGCCACCGGCGTGACCTCGCGGCGGATGGGCGAGCGGATGGTGCTCGCTGCACTGCGCTCGACCGGGGAGGAGTTTCCGATCGACGCCTCCATCTCGCAGCACAGCGAAGGCGAGCACAAGGTGTTCAACGTGATCCTGCGCGACGTGAGCCAGCGCGTTCGTGCGGAGGCAGAGCTGCGGCGATCGAGGGACGAGCTGCGCGAGCTCGCCACGGCGGCGCACAAAGCGCGCGAGCAGGAGCAGAGCCGCATCGCCCGCGAGCTGCACGATGAGCTGGGCCAGTCACTGACCGCGCTCAAGATGATCGCCGCGTCGGCACGTCAGAACCTTGTCTCCAGCGACAGCGCGACCGCCGGCAAGCTCCTCAAGATCGAGGCCCTGCTCGACGATACCGTGGCCTCGGCGCGGCGCATCGCGTCCGACCTGCGCCCACTGATGCTCGACGACCTCGGCCTCTTTCCGGCCGTAGAGTGGCTCACCGAGGATTTCAGCCAGCGCCACGACGTCGCCTGCAGGCTCGACGTCGAAGACCCGGAGCTGCGCCTGCCAAGCGCGCACGAATCCGCGGTGTTCCGCATCGTGCAGGAGTCGCTCACCAACGTCGCCCGCCATTCGCGAGCGAAGCACGTCGTCGTGAAGGTCGCGCGCGAGGATTCGACCCTGGCAGTTACCGTGTCCGACGACGGAATCGGCTTCGCGACCGACGCGCCGCGAGGCGCCAATTCGCGCGGTCTGCTGGGCATGCGCGAGCGGGCGCACCTGCTCGGCGGACAGATTCACGTGACGAGCGGGCCCGGGCGCGGGACGATCGTCGAGGTGCGTCTGCCCATCGAGCCGGAGGCGCCGCGACCGTGATCCGCATCGTCATCGCCGACGATCACACGATCCTGCGCGAGGGGCTCAAGCAGCTCCTGCTCGCCGCCGGGGATATGCAGATCGTCGGCGAGGCCGTGGATGGCAACGAGGTCATGCAGCAGGTGCGCCAGAGCGAGTTCGACTTGCTGCTTCTCGACCTGTCAATGCCGGGGCGCAGCGGCATGGAGCTCATCAAGCTCGTCCGGGCCGAGCGCCCGCGCTTGCGCATCCTCGTGCTGAGCATGCACGGCGAGCAGCAGTACGCCGTGCGCGCGATCAGGGCAGGCGCATCCGGCTATCTCACCAAGGACAGCGCGTCGACGCAGCTCGTCACGGCGATCCGCAAGGTCGCCGCCGGCGGCGCGTTCATCAGCGCCGAGGTGGCGCAGCAGCTTGCGCTCGATGCCATGCCTGCCGCCGAGGGTCCGCCGCACGCGTCGCTCTCCGACCGGGAATATCAGGTCTTCCGGATGCTGGTGTCGGGCAAGGCGGTGGGCGAGATCGCTGCTGCGCTCAACCTCTCCGTCAAGACGGTCAGCACGCACAAGGCGCGGCTGATGCAGAAAATGGGCATGACCACCCAGGCGGAGCTCATCCGCTACGCCTTGAGCCATCACCTGACGGACGATTCGCAGCCTTCCGTCTGATCCCCCGCAAGGGTAGGACGATTCCGACCCCTACCCCGACCGGCGCCTACCCGCGGATTCGGACGGCCCCGACGGTTGCTTTAAGCGCCCGCCGATATGCGGTGGCCGTGCCGCTGCCGATACTGCGCTCATGTGCTGCGCGGCGGCAACGAGCGTCTACATCGTCGAGGACTCGGCTTCCA
>DATJZM010000097.1:0-60295 GCA_035499135.1 Casimicrobiaceae bacterium
CGGCAGATGAATAGCACCGGCGCCTCGCGGTCGGCCGCAACAGAGCGCAATTCTTCAAGAAACGAGGGATTGCGGGTTCCGGCGGGATAAGTGTTCCATTCGATAAGGGTGCTGCCCGGCACGCGACCCACATAGTCCCACTCCGGGCGCGTCCTGACGTCGATCAAGACGGCAGCCGGATCGGCGGTGAGAAGCGTATACGCCTCGCTTGGCGTGACTGCACCGAAATAGGACAGCCCCTCCCCGTCGGCGCGCTTGCGCGCCGCAGCAACGACGGCGTCAGCTCGCTTAGGGGACTCGTCTGTGGGCACGCCTGAGGGCACCAGTCAAAAGCCAATGGGGACCACGCGCTCCCTCGCGTGGCGGCCTTCACTCTAGCACGGAGGGGGAGGCAGAGCCAGCCGCGTGAGGGTGCTCGACCGCTGATTGCTGCACCACGGAGTCGCAAAGCCTTGCTTGCCCGCCCCAAGAAGGTGCCGGCGAATGCCGCGATGCGCGCGAAAACCCCTTCGTTCCCTCGAAAGCCCCCGTGTCAGCGCCTCCTCCTTATGGCATAGTTTCTGCTTTTCGTACTTTCGCAAGAAATCCCGCCTTCCGGCCTCAATTTCCCCGGCTTCACTCACGTATCCAGAGGAGAAACCAGCATGGCTGCACCGGCCGATGTTCTGAAGATGCTCAAGGACAAGGAGGTCAAGTTCGTCGACCTTCGCTTTACCGATACCCGCGGCAAGGAGCAGCACGTTCAGGTTCCGGCTAAGATTTTCACGCAGGACAAGTTCGATAACGGTCACGCCTTCGACGGCTCTTCGATTTCCGGCTGGAAGGGAATCGAGGCCTCCGACATGTTGCTGTCGCCCGATGCCGATTCGGCGCGCATCGATCCGTTCACCGACGAGACGACGCTCAACATCACCTGCGACGTGATCGAACCCACTGACGGCAAGGGTTATGATCGCGACCCCCGCTCGCTCGCGAAGCGTGCAGAGGCCTACCTCAAGTCCACCGGCATCGGTGACACCGCGTACTTCGGTCCGGAGCCCGAGTTTTTCATTTTCGACTCGGTCACCTGGGGCGTCGACATGTCGGGCTGCTTCGTGAAGATCAAGTCGGAGGAAGCGCCCTGGTCGTCGGGAGAGGAGTACGAAGACGGCAACATGGCGCATCGCGCGCCCGTCAAGGGCGGCTATTTTCCGGTACCGCCGATCGACACGCTGCAGGACATTCGCAATGCGATCGCGCTTGCGCTCGAGGAGCAAGGGGTCGAGGTCGAGGTGTTCCACCACGAGGTGGCGGCGGCCGGTCAGAACGAGATCGGCACCAAGTTCAACACGCTGGTGAAGCGCGCCGACTGGATGCAGATCCTGAAGTACACCGTGCACATGGTCGCGCACAGCTACGGCAAGACGGCGACGTTCATGCCGAAGCCGATCGTTGGCGATAATGGCTCGGGCATGCACGTGCATCAGTCGGTGTGGAAGGGCGGGCAGAATCTTTTCGCGGGCAACGGCTACGCCGGGCTGTCCGAGCTTGCCCTGTACTACATCGGCGGCATCATCAAGCACACGAAAGCCTTGAACGCCATCACCAATCCCGGCACTAACTCCTACAAGCGTCTGGTGCCCGGGTTCGAGGCGCCGATCAATCTCGCCTACTCGGCCCGCAATCGCTCCGCGGCGTGTCGCATCCCCTACGTGAGCAACCCGAAGGGTCGACGCGTCGAGGTGCGCTTTCCCGATCCGACAACGAATCCGTATCTCGCGTTCTCCGCGATGCTGATGGCAGGTCTCGACGGTATTCAGAACAAGGTGCACCCCGGTGATCCTCTGGACAAGAACCTGTACGACCTCGAGCCTGAGGAAGCGGCGAAAGTGCCGCATCCTTGCGCGTCGCTCGACGAGGCGCTCGACAACCTGGATCGCGACCGCGCCTTCCTGACTCGTGGCGGCGTGTTCTCCGACGACATGATCAACGCTTACATCGCGCTCAAGATGGAGGAGGTCACGCGCTTCCGCATGACCACGCATCCGATCGAGTTCGAGATGTACTACAGCTTGTAGCATGGGCCCCGCGCGTGGCGCGGGGATCGTGCGAGGCGAGTCGCCGTAGAGAGGCAGCGGCGGTCAGCCAAACGGCAGCTGCGGCGTTAAGGATGGGGCGGGTCGGCGACGGCCTGCTCCGTTCATTTGGTAAACTCGACCGGCCATGCTGCGCTCTTCGCGACGAACCCGCTCGATGTGGTGCGCCGGCGCCTTCGCTTGCTACGCACTGGTGCTTGCGGCTTCTCCGGCAACGGCAGATATCTGCAAATACGTCGATCGCGACGGGAACCTCCATTACACCAACGTTGCGCCGGAGGCGGGCTGGAAGAAGCTCTCCTGTGGCGTGGGCGGCAGCGGCTCGAGCGGCGAGCGCGCGGCGAAGACGCCGACTCCGGCAGGATTTCCAAAGGTAGACGCGAACACGCAGAAGAGTCGCGACGACCTTCGCCGCAAGGTACTGACCGAAGAGCTCTCCACCGAGGAAAAACTGCTCGCCGAGGCGCGGGTTGCGTATGCCAACGGTGCGCCGATGGCGCTTCCAGAGGAGAAGGGGGCTCCCCAGAAGTATGCGGACCGGGTCGCCAAGCTCAGGCAGGCGCTAAGTCTGCACGAGAAGAACATCGACGCGCTGAAGAAGGAACTGGCGGCGACGAAGTAGAGTGGGGCAAAGCGTATCGCGGGCGCAGAACTTGCTACTATCGTCGCTGCATTGCTCCCGCGCCAGGATGCTCCGCCCGCCACCGCTTTTCTCTCCCGCCGACGAAGGCGCCAGCCCGTATCCGGGGCTGGAACTACTCGCGACAGCGGTTCTGCTGCTCGGCGAGGATCTCGTCGTTCGTTACGCAAATCCGGGGGCGGAAAACCTTTTCGAGCTGTCCCGACGACAGCTCGCCGGACATTCCGCGCGGGCGCTGTTCGGCGATGCACCGGCGCTTTTTCTCGCGGTGAACAAGGCGCTCGCAACCGGAGCTTCCTATACCGAACAGGAACTCGAGCTCGGCGTCGTCGACAAGCCGCGCCTGCACCTCTCCTGCACCGTGTCGGTGGTGGAGGCCGGTGGCACCGCCCTGTTGCTCGAGTTTCGACACATCGATCAGCAGCTCAAGATCGCTCGCGAGGAGCGCTTGATGGAACAGCAACAGGCGAACCGCGAGCTGATCCGCAGTCTCGCGCACGAGATAAAGAATCCGCTGGGAGGCATTCGCGGCGCCGCACAGCTCCTGGAACACGAGCTGGATCGCCCGCCGCTCATCGAGTACACGCAGGTGATCATCCGCGAGGCAGACCGTCTGCAGACGCTCGTCAACCGCTTGCTGACGCCGCACCGGCTGCCGACCTATCGCAGGACGAACATCCACGAGCTGCTGACGCGCGTTGCCAGCGTAGTCCGAGCGGAATTCCCCGACACGGCGTTCGCTACCGACTTCGATATAAGCCTTCCGGAGTTCGACGCCGACCCCGAGCAGCTCACGCAGGCAATTCTGAACATCGTGAGGAACGCCGCGCAGGCGCTGCGCGAAGTCGCCGGCCCGCGCGAGATACGCCTCACCACGCGCGTCGCGAGAAGCGTCACCCTCGCGAAGCGCCGCTACCAGCTCGCGCTCGCGGTGGCAATCGAGGACAACGGCCCGGGGGTGCCCGAGGCGATTCGCGACAAGATCTTCTTCCCGCTCGTATCGGGCCGCGAAGGAGGCAGTGGACTCGGGTTGACGATCGCTCAGACCTTCATCGCACAACACAACGGTACGATCGAGTGCGAAAGCAAACCAGGTCGCACCATCTTTACGATTCTTCTGCCGCTGGAGTTCAATCGCCCCGGCGCGTAGAGTGACGAGATTGACAAGCATGCACGCTTATGAAGATCAGTACGCGCGGGGCAATACGGTGAAGCCGGTTTGGATCGTGGACGACGACCGGTCCATACGCTGGGTTCTCGAGAAGGCGCTCGCGCGCGAGGGAATCGCCTACCGGACCTTCGCTTCTGCGGGCGACATGCTGCAGGCGCTGCAGCAAAGCCGCCCGCAGGTGCTGGTGTCGGACATCCGCATGCCCGGCGGGTCGGGGCTCGCGCTGCTGAGCGAGATCAAGCAGCGCTATCCGGACGTTCCAGTGATCATCATGACGGCGTACTCGGATCTCGACAGCGCCGTGGCCGCGTTTCAGGGCGGCGCTTTCGAGTATCTGCCCAAGCCGTTCGATGTCGATCACGCGATTGCGCTCATCCGCCGCGCGAGCGCGGAGAGCGGTCCGGTCGCGCCAGCCGCTCCGGTGGCCGCCGATTCGGCCGACATGCTCGGGCAGGCGCCGGCGATGCAGGAGGTCTTCCGCGCGATCGGCCGGCTGTCGCAATCGAACGTGACCGTGTTGATCACGGGCGAATCCGGGACAGGCAAGGAGCTGGTGGCGCGCGCGCTGCATCGCCACAGCCCCCGCGCGGGCGGACCGTTCGTCGCCATCAACACCGCCGCGATTCCAAAGGACCTGCTGGAATCCGAGCTGTTCGGACACGAGCGCGGCGCGTTCACGGGAGCCCAGAGCGCGCGACGCGGTCGCTTCGAGCAGGCCGAAGGCGGCACGCTCTTTCTGGACGAGATCGGCGACATGCCACCGGATCTCCAGGTGCGCCTCCTGCGCGTACTGGCCGATGGCGAGTACTATCGTGTGGGCGGCCATGCTCCGCTCAAAGCCAACGTGCGGGTCATCGCCGCCACCCACCAGAATCTCGACGAGCGCGTCCGCCAGGGCCTGTTTCGCGAGGACCTCCTGCATCGGCTCGACGTTGTGCGCCTTCGCCTGCCGCCGCTGCGCGAGCGCGGTGAAGACATTGCGCCGCTGGCGCGCCATTTCCTGCGCAAGAGCGCGCGCGACCTGGCGGTGGACCCGAAAACGCTGTCGGAGCCCGCCTTGCAGATGCTCTCGGTGTTCCCGTTTCCCGGCAACGTGCGCCAGCTCGAGAACATTTGTCACTGGCTGACCGTCATGGCACCGGGCGCCAGGATCGACGTGGGCGATCTTCCCCCCGAGCTGCGTTCGGCGGCTGAAGGCGACGCGAGCCAGCCCGAGAGCAACTGGCAGGAGGTGCTCGATCACGCACTGGCACAGGCGCTCGCGCGCGGCGAGCACGCGGTGGGCGAGCGCCTGGAGCGGGAGTTCGAGAAGACGCTTATCCTGCGCGCGCTGCAGCACACCGGCGGGCACCGCATGGAGGCCGCGCGTTGGCTCGGCTGGGGACGCAACACGCTGACGCGCAAGATCCGGGAGCTCAAGCTCGATCCGGACAAGCGCTGAAGGCCTGCCGGTCAGTTAGGTCCGAGATCCGCGACGACTGGAGCGTGATCCGAGGGTTTCTCGCCTTTGCGGGCCTGGCGATCGATGCGGCATGAGGTGCACGTTGCTGCGAGCGCCGGCGAAAGCAGTATGTGGTCGATGCGCAGGCCGTTGTTCTTCGGAAAGGCGAGCTGCCGGTAGTCCCACCAGCTGAACGATTTCTCCGGCTGATCGAAGAGGCGGAACGCATCCTTCAATCCCAGAGCGAGCCAGTCGCGGAACGCCTTGCGCTCCGCCTCCGTGCACAGCACCTGGCCGCGCCAGAGATCCGGGTCGTGCACGTCGCGATCCTCGGGTGCTATGTTCATGTCGCCCACGACCGCGAGCTGCGGATGGCGCGCGAGTTCGCCGCGGATGTACTCGGTTGCCGCCGCCAGCCAGCGCAGCTTGTACTGGTACTTGTCGGATCCGACAGATTGGCCGTTGGGCACGTAGAAGCACACGAAGCGTAAGGCACCGACCGTCGCCGCGAGCACGCGCTTATGATCGTCGGGGAACTCCGGCATGTCGGGCCGGACGTCGGTCGGTGCCAGTCGCGACAGGATCGCCACGCCGTTGTACGTACGCTGGCCGCGGAAGACGACCTTGTAGCCGGCGGCCTCGAGCTCCATGGCGGGAAAGCGCGCGTCCTCGAGCTTCGTTTCCTGCAGGCCGAGGATGTCGGGTTGCGTGGCCGCGAGCCAGTTGAGCAAGCGCGGCAGGCGCACCGTGAGCGAGTTGACGTTCCAGGATGCGAGCTTCACGGCGTGGCTTTGGCGGCCGACACCGTGCTCAATGCCGGCCGCCCATCATGTGGTCGGGCAGCCATGTGGCGATTTCCGGGAAGAAGCACAGGATGACGATCGCCAGCATCATGCACACCACATAGGGAATGGTCCCCCACATCACGCGCGTAACGGGCACGTCGGGTGCGATCGCGCTGACGATGTAGATGTTCAGCCCAACGGGGGGGTGGATGAGACCGATCTCCATATTGATTGTCAGGATGACACCGAACCACACGGGATCAAACCCCGCGGCGCTGATGATGGGGTAGAGGATCGGCGCCGTCATCAGAATGATCGCGGCAGGCGGAATGAAAAAGCCGCAGACCAGAAGGAAGACGTTGATCATCGCCATCAGCACCCAGCGGTTGACGTGCGCCGCCGCGATCGTCTGAGCGAGCGTCTGAGTGAGGTACAGCGAGGTGAGCACGTAGCCGAACAGGACGGCGGCGGCGATGATCATCAGGATCATGACCGACTCGCGGGTCGTGTCGCGGAGGATGATCCACCACTGCTTGGGTCGCCACATGCGATAGATGACTACGGCGAGCACCACGCACAACGCCGCGCCGACGCCTGCTGCCTCCGATGGGGTCGCTACCCCACCATAGAGAACGCACATCACGCCGACGATGATCGCCACGAACGGTGCGATCTTGGGAATCGAGGTGAGCTTCTGCGACCAGGTGTAGCGAAAGCCCGGGGCGTGCGACCGGAAGCCGCGCTTCCAGATGATGAACAGCGTCCACAGCATGAAAAGCCCCGTGAGCATCAGACCAGGCAGGACACCCGCCAGGAACAGCCGGCCGATCGATGTTTCTGTGGCGATGCCGTAGAGAATGAAGGTGATCGACGGGGGAATGAGGATCCCCAGGGTGCCGCCGGCGCATATCGACCCGGTCGCGATGTCGTCCGGATAGCCGCGTCGACGCATCTCTGGAATACCCATCTTCCCGATGGCCGCGCAGCAGGCCGGCGAGGAACCGGTGAGGGCTGCGAAGAGCGCGCAGGCACCGATGTTGGAGATCACGAGGCCGCCTGGCAGGCGGTAGAGCCAGCGGTCGAGCGCTTCGTACAGATCCTTCCCCGCGGGTGAGGAACCAATCGCCGCGCCCATCATCACGAACATCGGAATCGCCACCAGCGTGAATTCGTCGAGGCCGGACCAGAACGTCTCGGCGACGACGCGCAGCGCGTCGAAGCCCTGGAACAGCAACAGGAAGACGATCGAAATCGCGCCCAGGCCGAACGCCACCGGGATGCCGGAGAGCAGCATGAGCAGGGTGACGATCAGCACGAGCGTCCCCTGGCCGGTCGGAGTTATGGCGCGTCCTCCAAGGTCTGTCGCGCCTGCGCGAGGGCCAAATCTTCGGCCTGTTCGCCTCTCCTGATCCCGAACGGTGGCGAGCGACCCGTTGCGACACACAACAGCCCCGCGATGTATTGGAGCACCAGCAGTCCCAGTCCTATCGGCATCGATAGATAAGGAATCCAGAGGCGCGCACGCCACACCGTGTTCGACAGCCATGATTCGGCATACGCCTGATACCAGAAGCGGCTGCAGAGCACGAAAAGTACGACGCAGAAGGAGAGCGCGACCCCGGACGTGACCAGGTCGAGCCAGTAGCGTGCGCGCGCACCCAGATGCAACGGTAGAACATCCACGTTGACGTGGCCCCGCAGCATCAACACGTAGGGACTGCCCATGAACGTCGCGGCGACGATGCTGTAGGTGACCACGTCGATCTGCCAGATCGTGGTCCGGTTGAGCAAATACCGTTCGATCACCATGTCGCAGACGACGAGCACGGCGAGAGCGATGAGGCCCGCCGCGACCATGCCTGCCGCGCGCGAAAGCGCGCTCATGATGGCGACGTAGGTGTCGAGCGCCCCTCTCTCGGAGCGCTCTGGCGGGCGCGCGCCCGCGATCCGGCCGCTACGTGATTCCGGCCCGCGATCACGGCGGGGGGCGCGCTCCTCCCCCCCGCGGCGGGTCATTTGACGGCGAGCGCTTCGTCGATGAGCTTCTGACCGTCGGGCACGTCCTTGGCGAAGCGTGCATAGCTCGAGGTCTTCGCCACGTTGAGCCACGCCTGGTAATCGACATCGCTCAACGTCACCACCTTCACGTTGTGGTCCTCGAAGGCCTTGATCGCTTCCTTGTTGACTTCGTCAGCCTTCGCCTCGTAGTACGCCTGCGCAGCCTTGCCGGCCTTGAGGAGGGCCTCCTGCTGTTTCTTGTCGAGCCTGTCGAAACTCCTCTTCGACATCAGCACCGGCTCGTACATGAACCACAGGGCGTTGCTGCCGGGTGCCGTGAGGCAGTCGGTCACTTCGTACAGGCGCATCGAAGCGAAAGTGCCGAGGCTGGTGTCGGTGCCGTTCACAACACCACTCTGGAACGCGTTATAGATCTCATTGGAGGGCGGGCTCACGATGCTGGCACCTGCGGCTTCCCACATGGCTGCAAAGGTCGGACCAGCGGCGCGGAACTTCATTCCCTGCATGTCCTTGGGCTGGACAACGCAGCCCTTCTTGGACGCCATGCCGCCCGCGAACCATGCGTCGGAGAGGACGATCGCGCCGTGCTTCTCGATCTCGGCGCGGATATCCTTCATGAACTGCGAGTCGTTGATGCGCTTCGCGCGCTCCTGGCTGCGGATCAAGCCCGGCATGAGCGTCGCGCTGAATACGGGAACCTTGCCGCTCGCGTAGTCGAGTGGAAAGAGCGTAATGTCGAGCTGACCATTGACTATGGCATTCCATTGGTCGTTCGGCTTGAAGAGCGACGCGCCCGGATAGACCTGAACTTCGAGATCGACGCCGGCCGCCTTCGCGTCGCGCGCGATCATCTGCACCATGTCGTCGCGCACGTCGCCTTTGCCGCCAGGAAACTGATGCGAGGCGCGCAAGATCACCGGCGCCGCACTCGCTGATGCGGCAAACAGCACACCGGCGACAGCCAGCACGCCGATTCTTGTCAATCGCTCCATGAATGTCTCCTCCAGATTAATACGGGGGACGGTTTGTTTTCCGGCCGCCTCTCCGAGGTGCACCCCCTGGCAGCCTTCATTGTAACCGCGGCTCTCTGAGGCGCCAACCGGCGCTTGCCAGACTCGTCTTCGTCCGAGTTCGGCGCTCGAACACCTTTGTCGCCGCTGCCACGTTCCGGCCACGGCTCGGGTAGATCGGACCGTTGGCGGGGGGCATGTTGATCGGCGGATCGATCGCGGGGCGAACCTCGTGCAGGAGTCGGGGTCGTAGTCGAAGCGATGATGCGTCGTATCCCCACCGCGCAATGCAATGCAACCCCGAGGTGGTTTTGAGCGCTGAGATATTCTATTGAGAACAAAGTCCGTTAGCATGAAGGCGTGAAGACCCCGTCCCTCATCAACCGCCTGTTCGGGCCGCGGGCAGGCCGCCGGCGCTTGGCGCCCTCCCGCGCTGCCGAGCGTGCGGCACGCCGCGCCATCGAGCTCTGTCATGCGCTGATGTCGGAGCGGGGCGAAGTCTCAGGCGCCCGAGTCGCGCGGGAAGCACTTGCCGCGTATCGAGCGCTCGCCGCTCCTGCGGCGGCGGTCTTCTTCGATCTCCTAGCGACGGAATTTTCGCCCGATCCCCGGATGGTGGAGCGATGCGCGCAAGCGTATCGAGAGGAGTCGTCGCAGGCAAATCTGATTTTGTTGCAGCAGGCTGTCGAGCCGCCTCGTCAGGAGCTTTTTCGGCGCCTAAATATGGCACCCGGCGGCACGGCCTCGCTGGTGGACATGCACCGTCAGGTGCTCCACGATCTGGGCGCCAATCCGCAATGGCTCGGTACCGAGGCGGACCTCACCCATCTGCTGCGCTCATGGTTCAACCGCGGGTTCCTGAGCATGCAGCGCATTGATTGGCGCACCTCAGCATTGGTGCTCGAAAAGCTCATTCAATACGAAGCCGTGCATCAGATCCAGGGTTGGAGCGATCTGCGGCGACGCCTACAGGCGGACCGGCGCTGCTACGCGTTCTTCCACCCCGCCCTCCCCGAAGAGCCGCTCATCTTCATCGAGGTGGCGTTGACGCGCGGCATGAGCGCGAGGGTCCAGCCGCTGCTCGACCCTGGGTCACCGGTGCTCGATCCGGCGAGTGCCGACAGCGCGATGTTCTATTCGATCACCAACTGCCAGCAGGGCCTGCGGGGCGTCTCCTTCGGTAACTTCCTGATCAAGCAGGTTGTCGAGGACCTGGGTCGCGAGCTTCCGCGGCTCAAGTCCTTCGCCACCCTCTCGCCCATTCCCGGCCTGAGGGCGTGGCTCGCCAGCCTGCCTCGCGCGCTCGAGCGGCATCCTGCGCAAGCCGAGATCTCGAGACTCGCTTCGGTGTTCGAAACGCCACGGTGGTTCGAAGACGAGTCATTGTCGAAGACGCTGAGGGAGAAACTGCTGCCGCTTGCCGCGCACTACCTGCTCCTCGCCAAAGAGGGGCAGGAGCCGCTCGATCCTGTGGCACGGTTTCATCTCGTCAACGGCGCGCGAATGGAGCGGCTGAACTGGCTGGGAGATGTCTCGCCGACCGGAATGCGACAGTCCGCCGGGATGATGGTGAATTATGTCTACCGTCTGAACGAGGTGGATGCCAATCACGAAACCTACGCTCGTGATCACACCATCGTTGCCTCTCGCCGCGTCGAGCAGCGCGCCAAGGAATCATTGCTCTCGCGCGCTCTGGCGGGCGTCGCGGCCGCGAGCGGAAATTAGCGTCTGTCTTGACGACTACTTGGGGTAGTCGCCCTTGGCTGAAGTTGAAGGCGGGGCCTCGACTGCGGCGTTCGGCACCGGCGTCGGCGGAGGAGAAGGAGCGCGGCCAACCGGAGCCGTCCGCGGCGCCGGTGTCTGCGGGTACCCCGCATCCGTGAGCATCGACTGCCAGCGGTTCTCGTTGAAGCCGGTGGTGAACTGATCGCCGACCTGGAGCGCTGGCGCGTCGAGGCCGCCAGTGAGGCGCTTCAGCTTGTCGGCGCCGTCGCCCTGACCGACGTCGACAACCGTATGCGGCACGCCGCGCTTGTTGAGCAGCGCCGACGCGGTATCGCAGATCGTGCCGCACCCGAAGGTGTACAGCGTGACTGGAAATCGCTCCTCCGCAAGAGCGGAGGTATACGAAAGGTTGCTCGTTTCGATGGTGTTGCGGCCGATGCGCTTCGCCTGTGCGTCGCGCGCGTTGGGTGGCGGCGGCTTGTCGGAATAGACGACGCGGCCCTCCGGATCGACGTAGCGGTAGACCTGCTGGACCTGCGAGATCGCCAGTCCGCTGCCGCAAATGGCGATCAGCGCGAGTCCGGCGATGGACGGAATACGGCTCGACGCACTGACCATGACGCCCTCCTTGACCAGGGTCTTCTCATGACGTTGACATGCCATTATGCCGCAACAGGGCGTCGATTTGGGGGGGCCGTCCCTGGAAGGCGATGAAGGACTCCAGCGCCGGTCGGCTCCCGCCGCGTGCCAGCACCTCGTCGCGGAATCGCGCGCCGGTGGCGGGGGAGAGCACTCCCTGCTGCTCGAACAAGCTGTAGGCGTCAGCAGAGAGCACTTCGGCCCACTTGTAGCTGTAATATCCGGCGGCATACCCGGCGGCGAAGATGTGGCTGAAGCTGTTCGGAGCGCGGTCGTAGTCGGGGCGTTCGACGACCGCGACTTCGCTGCGGATTCGACGGAGCAGCTCGAGCACCGCAGCCTCGCTCGCCGGATCGAAATCGTAGTGAAGGTGCATGTCGAACAGCGCCAGCTCGAGCTGGCGCAGCATCTGCATCCCGCTCTGGAAGTTCTTCGCCGCCAGCATGCGCTCGAACAAGGCGCGTGGCAGCGGCTCCCCGGTTTCCACGTGCGCGCTCATCTGCCTCAGCACGTCCCACTCCCAGCAGAAGTTCTCCATGAACTGGCTGGGGAGCTCGACCGCGTCCCATTCGACGCCCTCAAGACCTGATACGCCTGGGACCTCGACGCGCGTGAGCAGCAGATGCAGGCCGTGGCCGAATTCGTGGAACAGCGTCTGCACCTCGTCGTGCGTGAAAAGCGCCGGCCTCGACTTGCCGTTTTGAACGACGGGAGCGGAGAAGTTGCACGTTATATAGGCCACGGGGTGCTGCAAGCGCGTACCATGCCGCCGGCGGTTGATCGCGTGGTCCATCCAGGCCCCCCCGCGCTTGTGCGCTCGCGCGTAGAGGTCCATGTAGAACTGCCCGATCAGCTGGCCTTCGCGGTCGATGAGATCGAAGAAACGCACCGTGGGGTGCCAGGTCGCCGCTGAACCCTCGCGAACCCGTACTCCGAATAGCGTCTCGACGGTGCGGAACATGCCGACCAGCACGCGATCCTCGGGAAAGTACTGTTTTACCTCCAGTTCCGAAAAGCTGTAGCGCGCCTCGCGGAGCTTCTCCGAGGCGTACGCGAGATCCCACGCTGCCGGGTTCTCCAACCCGAGCTGATCGCGCGCAAACTGCCTGAGCTCGGCCATGTCGCGCTCCGCAAAGGCCCGGGCGCGCACCGCGAGGTCGCGCAGAAATGAAAGCACTTCTTCGGGAGTCTGCGCCATCTTGGACACCAGCGAGACGTCTGCGAAGCTGCGGTAGCCCAAGAGGTGCGCGTGCTCGCGACGCAGTTCCAGGATGCGACGGATGATGGGCGTGTTGTCGAGATCGGCGACACCGAACTCGCTCGCGCGCACTGAATTCGCGTGATAGAGCGACTCGCGCAAGTCGCGATTCTCCGCGTACTGGAGCACGGGCAGGTAGCAGGGCATGCGCAAGGTCAGCTTCCATCCGGGCCGGCCGTCTGCAGCGGCGGCCGCTGCGGCCGCGGCAAGGACGTCCGCCGGCACACCGGCGAGCTCCGCCGCATTCTCCACGTACAGCGCGTAGTCGTTGGTCGCGTCGAGCAGGTTGTCCTCGAAGCGCGAAGAGAGCCGGGCAAGCTCTTCGTCGACCGCCTTGAAGCGGGCCTTGTCTTCCATCGCAAGCTCGGCGCCGGACAGGCGAAAGTCGCGCAGGGAATTCTCGACAAGCTTGCGCTGCGCGGGGTCAAGCGCAGCGGCCTCCGGGGCATCGGCGAGCGCGCGAAAGCCTGCGAAAAGCCGCTCGTCCTGAGCGAGCTCGGTGTGAAACGCGCTTACCCTGGGCAGCGCAGCGTTGTAGGCTTCGCGCAGCGCGGGCGTGCTGACAACGGCGTTGAGATGCGTGACCTGGCCCCAGGCGCGGTCGAGCCGGTCCTCCGCATCGGCGAGAGGCTGCACGAAGCTAACCCAGGTCGGCGCAGCGAACTTGAGCTCCTCGATCGTGGCGCGCGCCTGCGCGAGCAGCGCGTCGACGGCCGGCGCGACGTGTTCCGGAGCGATCTCGGGAAACCGGGGCAAGCCGCTGAAATCGAGAAGCGGATTCGCCGCGACCATTTCGTTCGGAGCATTCATGAAGGCAGAGTTTCATTAGTAGAGGAACGCAGCGCAGCATCGAGCTGCTCGAGATCGGTGGGCGTGCCGACGTTGGCCCAGGTTCCGTCGTAGTGTTCTCCGGAGACCCAGCCGCGGCCGATCCAGTCGAGATACAGCGGAAGGATAGGCACCTTCTTGCCGCGGGGGAGTTCGCGAAACAAGGCGGTTCGATAAATGGCGATGTTGCCGAAGGTGAGCCGCCGCCCTTCGAGCGACAGGTGTCCGTCGAGCAGCGCGAAATCTCCGCCCGGGTGATACGCGGGATTCGCCACCATCACCATATGCGCGTGCGGCGGCGCTGTCGAACTGGCGAAGGCATTCGCGCGTCCGGCGAGGCTCGAATAGTCGTAATCGGTGTAGAGATCGCCGCTTACGACCAGCGCTACGCCGTTGCCGAGCAGGGGCAGCGCGGTGGCGATGCCACCTGCGACATCCAGCGGTTCCGGCTCGCGCGAGTAGCGGATCGTCGCCCCGAAGCGAGACCCGTCGCCCAGCGCAGCCTCGATTGCTTCCGCGCGGTGCGCGATGTTGATCACGATCTCGCTGAAGCCCGCGGCGACCAGCCTCTCGATCTGCCAGACGACGAGCGGCTTGCCGCCGGCCTCGAGCAGCGGCTTCGGCGTGACGTCGGATAGCGGCCTCATGCGCTCGCCGAGCCCGGCCGCGAGGATCATGGCGCGCATCAGGACGTGTATCCGACGACCGGCTGCCGCTTCTCGATCCCGTCGAGCAGGGAGAGCAGCGGCGCGAGCTCGCGATACCGCGCGCAGGCGCCGCGCAGGTAGCGCATTACGCGCGGCATATCGTCGAGATACGCATGCTTGCCGTCGCGGTGGCTCAGCCGCGCGAAGATGCCGAGCACCTTGAGCTGACGCTGCACGCCCATCCATTCGAAGTCCCGCCAGAAATCCGCGAAATCGGCGCGCACAGGCAAGGCCGCGTCCCTCGCCCTCTCCCAATAGCGCACGGCCCAGTCGAGCTGCTGCTCCTCGTCCCATTCGACATAGGCATCGCGCAGCAGCGACACCAGATCGTAGGTGATCGGGCCATAGACAGCATCCTGAAAGTCGAGCACGCCGGGATTGGGCTCGCTTACCATCAGATTGCGCGAGTGATAGTCACGGTGGACGAACACGCGCGGCTGCGCGAGGTTGTTGTCGAGGACGACCCGGAATGTCGACTCCAGCGTTGCGCGCTGGGCGCCGCTAAGGCTGGCGCCGAGGTGCCTCGCGACGTACCAGTCGGGGAAGAGATTCAGCTCGCGTCTGAGGAGTGTTTCGTCGTAAGGCGGCAGCACGCCCTCGCGGCTCGCGCACTGCAGTCGGAGCAGAGCAGCGCAGGCCTCGCCGTAGAGCTTGGGCGCGCTCGCCTCGTCGAGTGCATCGAGATAGGTTCGTGTGCCGAGGTCGGTGACGAGCAGGAAGCCGCGCTCGAGATCGGAAGCGAGGACCGCGGGCGCGTGCACGCCCGAGTCGCGCAACAGCCTCGCCACCGCGATATACGGGCGGCAGTCCTCCTGCGGAGGCGGCGCGTCCACAACGATCAGAGTCGCCACCTGCGCGTCACGGTCCGGCACGGCCACGGTCTGGGCCAGGCTGATGCGGAAGTATCTGCGGAAGCTCGCGTCGTTCGATGCGGGCGCGATCTCCCTCAGCGGAGCCGGCAGATGCGCAGCGAGCCACGTTCGCAACGCTTCGAAGCGCTCGTCGGTGCTCGCCCCGGTCATCGGACAGTTCGCATAGCCGTTTAAGCTAGAATGCAAAATTCTAGCATTCGCTTCGTCTTTCGCCCGCGTCAGCATTGATGCCGCGCCGCTCAGGCTTCGTTTGCACAGCGCTTCTCCCGCTTCTCACCGCCGGGGCCGCGCTGGCACAAGTCTCCCAGGACGAGCCGGCCGTGTCGCCGCCACGTCTCAAGCTCGCGCCCACGCTGGAGCCGGCGCCGCTCAAGTCGACGCGGCCGGGAGCCGTCGCGACGCCAAACGAGGCCGTATTCCTGCGCGCGGACCGCCTCGAAGGAGAAAGCCAGAAGTGGGTCCAGGCGGAAGGGCAGGTCGAGTTGCGTACGCGCCGGCAGACGGTGCTGGCAGACTGGCTGCGCTACGACATAGAGGCGGACGAGTTCTGGGGCAAGGGCAACGTCACCTTGCGGCGAGGGATCGACTGGATCACCGGCCCGGAAGCGCGCTTCAAGCGTGACGACGAGACGGGATTCATCAGCGAGCCCCAGTTTCACGTCGGGGAGAACGCCTCGAGGGGCGACGCATCCCGACTCACGTTTGTCGGGCCCGAGCGCTACGACGTCAAGGATGCGCGCTACACGACCTGTGTTGCGGGCAACGACGACTGGTATCTCACGGCGGGGGACCTCGATCTGGACCGCTCGCGGCTCGTCGGCGTCGCGCACGACGCGACCGTCGTCTTCAAGGGCATGCCGATCCTCTACTCGCCGTATCTCAGCTTTCCGCTCTCGAACGAACGCAAGTCTGGCTTTCTCACGCCGATCTATGGCTCGAGCAACCAGCGCGGCTTCGAAGTCGCGATCCCGTATTACCTGAACCTCGCCCCCAACTACGACGCGACCCTGCTCCTTCGACCGATGAGCCGACGCGGCGTGCAGTTCGGCGGTCAGTTCCGCTATCTCTTCACGGATTCGGCGGGAGAATTCGACGCGGAGGATCTGCCGCGCGACCGGCTCGATGCCGACGCCGACCGCTACGCGCTCGCCTGGAAGCACAACCAGAACTTCGGCGGCGGGCTTGGCGGCTACGTCAACCTGCAGAAGGTCTCGGACAACACGTATTTTGCCGATCTGTCCGACCGGTTGGCGCTCACCTCGCAGACGAACCTGCCGCGGGAGGGCGGAGTCGCTTACGACCACGCACCGATTTCCCTTCTCGCACGAGTGCAGACCTATCAAACGCTGCAGGACCCCAACAACCCGATCACGCCGCCGTACTTTCGAGAACCGCAGGTCGTGCTCGCCGTACAGCCGGTCGAATGGGCGGGGCTCGATTGGGCGGCGGCGGGCGAGTTCGTCCGTTTTCGTCAGGCCGCGCTCATACCGAACGGGGAGCGTTCCGTCCTTTATCCGACCGTGTCCTGGTCGCAGCGGGGAAACGCGTGGTTTTTTACCGCGCAGACCGGGCTGCACATGACGCATTACGACCTCGACAACCCGACCGTGCCGCCGACGAACTTCAACCGCGTGCTGCCGATCACCAGCGTCGACGCCGGATTGTTCTTCGAGAAGGATACGCAGTGGCTCGACAGGCAATTCATCCAGACGCTGGAGCCACGCGTGTACTACGTGCAGATTCCGTTTCGCAACCAGAGCACTTATCCCGTCTTCGACTCGGCGACCGACGACTTCAACTTCGCGCACCTGTTCACGCCCAACCGCTATCTGGGCAGCGATCGCATCGGCGACGCCAACCAGATTACCGTCGCGGTCAGCTCGCGCTTCCTCGACCCGGTGACGGGCGCGGAGAAGATGCGCTTCGCGATCGGCCAGCAGTATTACTTCGAGAGCCAGCAGGTGACTCTCAACGAGCCGCCGCGCACCTCGAACAGCTCGGACATCCTGCTCTCCGCCGAGAGCCGGCTTTCGGACGTGTGGACCGCGGCCGCCGCGCTCGACTACCAGCCGAGCACGAAGCTCACCGAACGCTTCGACTTCGGAGTGCGCTGGCAGCCCGCGCCCGGAAAGGTCCTCAACGCGACTTATCGATTCAACCGTCAGGATATCGACAGCAGCGGGAACATCACGCAGCTGAAGCAGATCGACCTCTCCGGGCAGTGGCCGCTGTCGGCCAACTGGTCCGCGATCGGGCGCTGGAACTACTCGCTCGTCGATTCGAAGACCCTGGAGGGCGTAATCGGGCTCGAGTACAATGGAGGGTGCTGGGTTCTCCGGGCGGCAGCGCAGCGCCTGCAGACGAACACGCAACAGGTCAACAACTCGATCTACGTCCAATTCGAGCTCAACGGACTGGCGCGTATCGGGACCAATCCGATCGACCTTCTCCGTCGCAGCGTTCCCGGCTATCAGAAGGTAAACGATCCAACGCTCCAACCCGTCGGCGGCGAGGCGAGCGATTATTTTCCGGAGTTCTGAGCATGTTCTTTCGCAGCTTCCTCCTACTTCTCGTCGTCGCAGGCGCAGCCGCCAATGCTGGCGCGCAGCAGCAGGCGCGCGCACCCGTCCGGTCGCAGCCGCTGGACAGGGTCATCGCGATCGTCAACGACGAGGCGATCACGCAATACGACCTCGATGACGCCAAGCGCGTCGTCGTCGAGCAGCTCAAGAGGCAGAAGGTTGCGCAGCCCCCCAACGACGTGCTCGACAAGCAGATCCTGGAGCGGCTCATCACCGAGCGCGCGATGCTTCAGTACGCCAAGGACAACGGCATCAAGGTCGACGACGCGCAGGTGGAGCGCACGATCCAGCGGATCGCAGAAGACAACAAGATGACGGTCGACGATGTGCGCAAATCGCTTGCGCGCGACAACATCTCCTACGCGAAGTATCGCGACGACATCCGCAACGAGATCGTCGTCCAGCGCGTGCGCGAACGCGAGGTCGACAGCCGCATCACGGTCAGCGACGCCGAAGTCGACATCTACCTCGCCATGCTCAAGGCGCAGCCCGGTGGCGAGACCGAATACGAGCTGGCGCACATCCTCGTCGTCGTTCCCGAGCAGGCGAGGCCCGAGCAGATCGAGGCGAGGCGCCGCCGAGCCGAGGAGGCCTTGCGCAGCATCAAGAGCGGAGGCGACTTCGGCCAGGTCGCGGCAACGTTTTCCGATGCGGCGGACGCGCTCTCCGGCGGCAACCTCGGCTGGCGGTCGGGCGGCCGGCTGCCGACGATATTCGCCGAGGCCGTGCGCAGCATGAAGGTCGGCGACGTCTCACCCGTGATGCGAAGCGCGGCCGGCTTCCACATCGTGAAGCTGATCGACAAGCGCAGCCACAACGAACCGGCGGTCGTCAATCAGACGCATGCCCGCCACATCCTCATCCGCGTGAACGAGATCACCTCGGATAGCGACGCGAAGGCGAAGATCGAGCGGCTGAAGGATCGCATCGAAAGCGGCGCCAAGTTCGAAGATCTCGCCAAGCTCAACTCGGAAGACGCGACCGCGGCCAAGGGCGGTGATCTCGGCTGGCTCAATCCCGGCGACACCGTGCCTGCATTCGAGGAGGCGATGAATCGGCTGCAGGTGAACAAGGTGTCCGCACCGGTACGCACGAGCTTCGGGTGGCACCTGATCGAGGTGCTGGAGCGGCGCAAACAGGACGTCACCGCCGAACGGGAGCGCGCCCAGGCCCAGATCGCGATCCGCCAGCGCAAATCGGACGAAGCGTTCGACGATTGGATACGCCAGACGCGAGATCGCGCTTACGTCGAGACGCGGCTGGACGACAAGTAGCAGGTCCCTGGGGTTGAAGCTTTTCCGCTCGCGGAAGCCACTCCGCTCACGCGAGCGCGAGCAGTACCGCGACGTGCCTAAGCGCGACAGTTTGGCCAGGCGCCACCGTCAGCTCGAGCCGCAGCTGATCGATGTGCAGTCCCTTGGCGGCAGCGCTGCATCTGGCCGCGATTCCGGCGGACGTTTCGCGCATCTCGCCCGCGCCAACGCTGGCGAGAACCTGCCACCGCGCATCCGGGCGCTCTCGTCCTAGCATGCGCAGCTCCCGCGCAGCGCTCGCGTCGTCGAGGGCAAGCACGAAGGTTTCCGCGTTGGTCGCGCGCGCCGGCAAGTCGCGCGGAGAGTCGATGGCGATGCGGCCGGTTGCGTCGGCGGTGAGCTGCAGGGAGCCGAGACCGGGAGACATCGCTCCGCTCGAAGCCTTCCATCCGTCGTCGTCGGCGTGGCGTGGCGTGCCGAAGGTCCACAGCAGCGATTCGAGCGGCAGCCCGGCGCGATCGAGCAGGAAGTCGCAGGCGGCATCTTCGAGCGGAGTTTCGCGCCACGCGGTGCGCGCAACATAGTCCGGCTGCCCGGCGTAGCGTCCGCTCGATCCGTTCCACGCCATCGGCGAGACGAAGCGCGCGCCGGCGTTCCACAAATCCCGGAACGCGCGGTAACCGTCGACGTAGGTCGGCAGGACCTCTGGATGGCGCAGGTCAGCGGTGTTGAGCTCGACGACCGCGAACCGGGGGTCGATCGCGGCGAAGATGCTGAAGAGCGGCTTGCCGCTCTCCGTCGCGATTCTGTTGGAAGCCGCTGCGCCGTAAAGGAGCGCGCCGAGGTGCCCGTCGGAAGGCTTGCTGCCTTCGATCGTCATGCCGCCCGAGTCGAAGTCCTTGACCGGACTGTCGAGCGAGACCGCGAACGGCATTCCGTCGTGCGTTGGCGCCATGAAGCCCTGCGCTGACCAGATACAGTCGCGGGGAATGCCGGCTTCGACCAGCCAGCGCGCGAGCTCGTCGTAGTGGAGGTGCACGAGATGCCGGCGGAAGAGCTCCCACTCGCGAACCCACGGATCGGTCCAGAAAGGACGCGCCGGATCCCTCGAGAACGCGCGCGGGGGGTCGACGTCCTCCCAGGTCGGGAAATCACGCTGCGCAAGCCGCCTCACCTCTTCGAGAGCCAGTGCGACGCCGCGGCGATACGCGCGCAGGTCCGGCACGTCCGGCTCCGGCGCGCCCGCGTAGGGGCCAGTGCCGGAGAGCCATTCGCGAAACTGTCTCAAGCAGCCCGGGTTGTAGTCGTACCACTGCGCCTCGTCGAAGAACGGATTCAAGTAAGTGTCTGGGTCGACGCTCACGCCGACGAACAGGTCCGGATGCTGTCGCATGAACCGTGCGATATGGCTCGCCACCTTCTGCAGATTGCGCTTCTTGTACCGGCGGACACTCTTCGCGTAGACGTTGAAAGTGAGCGAGCGCGCGAGCTCGGGTGCATCGAACGAGCCCGGAAGGTGCTTGAGGTGATCGTCCGGCATCACCTCGTCCCTCTCGTTCCACTGGCAGTTGGCGGGATCCTGCTCGAGCCAATCGTTGAGGTCCCATTCCGGGGCGCCACCCGAAGCATCGGCCCAGATGCCGCCGTTCAGCGTGAGCAGCAGCGGGAGCTTCTTGCTTACCGCGACGCCGAGCACGCCGGACAGGTTGTCGTCGGCGAGCGCCCGCGTTCCCTGCCGGATGCTCAGATCGAAATCGGGATCGAAGACGAAGTCCTCGCGCACGCCCCGCGTCGTGCGCAGATAGAGAATCGGCACGCGCATACCGATGCGTGTGGTGCGCGAAAGGTACGGCACGTAGCGCTTCTCGAGACCATACGCTCCGTCCCCGCATGCGTCGGACAATGCCGGCAGAAGGTGGAACGCCGATCCTGCCGCCGGCGCGACGGACTGCCAGCGTCGAAGCGCAGCGCCCTCGATCAAGCTCCGCTCGCCGAGCTTCGTTTCGCGCCCGTCCTCGGCGATGGCGACAACGACGAGCTTGCGCCGGCTCACTCCCGCAGGAGCCTCGTGGGGCGAAAAGTCGCCGACGAACTCGAAGCCGCCGTGGTCTCCATTCGGGTAGCCCGGCTTCACACGCGCCACGTCGAGCCGCGCGATGCCGGTGCGAGCGGCGAAGCGGTGGGAGTCGAGACGGACCTCGACAGCGCGCACACCGACGGGATCCAGCGCCCAGCCAGACAGAATCGCACGAGGACCGACGATTGCCTCGGCGTCGGGCATGTCGACGAAGCCGATCGTTCCCGGCGGCAACTGCTGCGATCGCCCTGCCGCATCGCCGGAGCCGTCCGCCGGCTCGACGCGCGAGGAAGCGCGGCGGGGACGCGCGAATAGATCGCTGCAGGCACGCCTCAGACGGTGCGCCAAGCGCCTGACCACGTCACACGTCGCGCAAGCCCGAGGAACGAACGCAGCCGCGCGGCCGATCGAGTATCATGGAATGGGAATCTGCGTTCATTCGAATCGACGCGCGAAGCGCCGGCCGGCGCACCAAGCTTTTTCGACTATAGCAGTTGAGCGCGGGACAATCATGGGGACGACACTGCTGCGCCGCCTGACACGCCGCCTGCGCGAGAGCATCGCCGCCGACGCCGCGGCAAGCCCGGAAGCGGCGGCAGATTCCGAGGCGCCTCCGCTGGGGCGGCTCGTTGCAGAGCCGTGGTACGTCGACCGGCTCGACGTCTCGGACGGACGGCTTTCCGCGGCCGGTTGGTCGCTGCCCGGCGACCTGCGCCGGGCGCCCGACGAGGGCTGGTTCACGGTCAACGGGCGAGGGTTCGACGCGCTTCGCTATCCGCTTCCGCGCCCCGACGTGGGTACCGTCTTCTGGATGCGCGACGGAGCAGCCTCTTCGGGTTTCGAAGGCAGCATCGAACATCTCGCCGAGCCCTACCCGGGGGGCGTGCTTGAGATCCGCCGCGTCAATCCGGAAACCCCGGCGCTCGAGCGCGGCAGGGATTCGTGGTACAAGCCCGATCCCGCGCTGCATGCGGACCTGCCTGACGAGGAGCGGCGGTTCCGCGTCATCGGCGATCGCGATGCCGCGAGCTTTCTGATTTCTGGAGCCACCGACTACCGGCGGCTCGACCTGGCGGTGGGCGCGCTCTCCGGACGGCATCTGCACGAATACCGGCGAGCGCTCGACTGGGGTGTGGGCTGCGGGCGACTCGCGCGCCACTTCCCGAAGTCGGGGCCGGGCGCGCTCACGGGGTGCGATATCGATCAGGACAACGTCGACTGGTGTCGTGCGCACCTTGCCGGCACATTCGTCGCCTGCAACATGGCCCCGCCGCTGCCCTTCGCCGGCGCGAGCTTCGATCTCGTCTTCGGCATCTCGGTGTTCACGCACCTGCGCGAACCGATGCAGCTTAGGTGGCTCGAGGAGCTTTCCCGGGTCATGGCCAGAGGAGCGCTGCTGCTGACGACGATCCACGGGCGGACCGCGCTTGATTTCTCTCGCCTGCGTCCGCAGGAGCACCGGCATCTGTGCGAGGAAGTCGAAGCCAGGGGCATCGTGGTGAGAGGGGAGAGCTCGCAGCTCGACGGCCACGTCGATCACGGCGGTGAATATGTCGCCGACGTCGCTCATAGTCTCGATTACGTCCGCCGGGTCTGGGGGCGGTTCTTCGAGGTCGTGCACATCCTGCGCGGCTACATTCTCTTCCAGGACCTCGTGGTCCTGCGGCGGCGCTGAGGGCCGCCGCGTGCGCAGGATGACCACGTGAGCACGCAACGAATCCTCGACGACCAGATCGCGTACTACCGCGCCCGCGCCGGCGAGTACGACGAGTGGTGGTTTCGCCTCGGCCGTTATGATCGCGGCCCCGAGTGGAATTCCTGCTGGAATGCCGAGATCGCGGAAGTCGAGCGCGCTCTCGATCAGTGGCTCAAGGCGACGCGGCCGCGCTCGGTGCTCGAATTCGCCTGCGGCACCGGGCTGTTTACCCGCCTGCTCGCACCACGCGTCGAGCGGCTGACGGCGCTCGACGCTTCGCCCGAGGTGCTGACGATCAATCGCCAGCGCGTAGCGTCGCACAATGTCGAGTATGTGGAGGCGGATCTCTTCGCGTGGGAGGCGCGCGAGCGCTACGACGCTGTTTTCTTCAGCTTCTGGCTCTCGCACGTGCCCGAAGAGCGCTTCGACGCGTTCTGGGCGACGGTACGGGAGGCGCTCGCGAAGCAGGGCAGCGTCTATCTGATCGACTCCGCGTTCGATCCGACATCGACCGCGAAGGATCACGCAGTTCCAGAACGTGAGGCGGGTGTAGTCACGCGGCGGCTCAACGATGGCCGCGAGTTTCGCATCGTGAAGCTCTTCTACGAGCCGGCCGCCCTCAACGCGCGACTGTCTCGGCTGGGCTTCGCGTCTTCGGTGCGCCAGACCGCGCGCTATTTCCTCTACGGCGAGGCACGCCCCTTGGCGGGCTGATCCTATTTGTCAGAGTACACGTAGGGCGACTGCGCCACGCGGCCCTGGTCCATCCGGTGCTCTTCGGCGAGCTCGCGCGGGGTCTTGTCCCACCAGATCGCGCGCGCCTCGCGCTGCTTCTGCAGCAGGTCGGCGTGCTCCCTCATGAACTCGCGCATGAACTTGGTGTGCTCGGAAACGTAGTGTCGGCTCGGGAGCATCATGGCGCGCGATCGAATTGCCTCATCGGATGCGAGGCGGTCATTCTATCACCCGCCTCGCCCGCCGCGCCGAGCCTGCGACCATGCGGTACTCGTAGAGGCGGCATTCGAGGGCGCCGTTGTAGAGCGGTATCCTGCGACTCGCCTTGAGCCCGATCAGCTTGGGCAGCCTCGCGTCGGCGCTCAGGAGGTACGCCGTCCAGCCGGGAAAGTGCTGCTTCAACGCATCGCCGAGGCGCGGATAGAACGCCGCGAGCGAGGCCGAGCCTTCGAGTCGCACGCCATAGGGCGGATTGCTCACGATGATGCCCGAGCGAGCCGGGGCCATGCGCGCGAGCACGTCTGCCTGCTCCACGACGACCGCGCCCGTCACGCCGGCGGCCGCGAGATGCGCGCGACAGCGCGCGACGCTTGCGCCGTCGACATCGCTCGCATGAATCTGCGCGAACGCGGCAGGCTTCGCGCCGCGCTGCGCGGCCTGCTTGATCCTCTGCCAGGTCGGTCCGTCGTACCAGGAGAGCTTCTGGAACGCGAACTTCCGCTTGCTCCCCGGAGCAACGTCGAGGGCGATCAGCGCGGCTTCGACGGCGATCGTTCCGCTTCCGCATAGCGGGTCGAGCAGCGTAGTGCCGGGGGTCCACCCGGCGAGCAGCAGAAGTCCCGCGGCGAGGTTCTCGCGCAGGGGAGCTTCGGTGCCTTCGCGGCGGTAGCCGCGCTTGAACAGCGGCTCGCCGGAGGTATCGAGGTAGTAGGTTGCCCTGCTGGCGGCGAGGTAGGCGACCACGCGCACGTCGGGCCTCTCCTTGTCGATGCTCGGCCGCGCGCCGCCGCTCCTGCGGTGGCGATCGCACACGGCGTCCTTGATCCTGAGCGTAGCGAACTCGATGCTCTTCAGCGGTGAGCGCGTCGCTGCGACGTCCACGCGCAACGTGCGGTCGGCACGAAACCAGCGCGGCCAGTCGATCGCCGCGGCCGATTCGTAGATATCCCGCTCGTCCCTGTAGTCCGCGCCGCCCACCTGCCAGAGGATGCGGCTCGCAATGCGGCTCTCGAGATTGGCGTGATAGGCGAGTTCGAGCGGGCCGGCAAACGCGACCCCGCCGTCGACGGTTGCAGCCTCCACCGCGGCGAGTCGCCCGAGCTCGGCCGCAAGCGCGCTTTCCAGGCCGCGCGGGCAAGGCGCGAAGTAACGCTCCATCCGCCTGCCTCAGAAGGGCTTGAACAACACCAGCAGCACGATGGCGATCAGTGCCGGCAGAGCGGGAATCTCGTTGATCCAGCGATAGAAGACATCGCCGTGGCGATTGCGGTCTTCGCGGAATGCCCGCATCAGCCTCCCCAGCCAGACGTGGTGCGCGACAAGAACGGCGACGATAGCGAGCTTCGCGTAGAGCCAGCCGCCGCTGATGCCGTAGCCCAGCCACAGCCAGGCGCCGCTCGCAATCGTAAGCAGGGCGCTCGGAGCCATGATGCCGTAGTAGAGCTTTCGCTCCATCAGCTTGAAGCGCTCGATGCCGACCGCATCGGTGGCCATCGCGTGATAGACGAAAAGACGGGGAAGATAGAACAGCCCCGCATACCAGCTCACCAGGAACACGATGTGCAGCGACTTGACCCAGAGCACGGCCGCCCCCTTACTTGAGGAGACGGCGCCGGGTCAGCGCGAGGGCAACGTAGTAGGCAACGCCTGCGTAGGCGAGCAGGACCGCGAGATGCAGAGCGAGCGCATCGGGCACCCGGCCGGCGAGCAGCGGCCGTGAGATGTCGATCGCATGCGACAGAGGCAGGGCTGCAGAAACCGCGCGTAACGCCTCGGGAAGCTGGTCGACGGGAAAGAACACGCCTGAGAGCAGCAGCATCGGCGTCTGGAACAGCGTCAGCGAATAGGTGAAGAAGTCGTAGTTGCGCGCAAGCGCGTTCATCACCAGACCGAAGCCGGCGAAGGTGAGGCCGACGACGAATCCGAGCGGGAGCACCCAGATCGAGAGCCAAGAATGGCCGAAGCCGAGCGCCAGGATCACGACCAGGATCGCCGCGACCGACATGACGCTCTTGCTCGCCGCCCAGATCCACTCGGCGAAGACTACGTCGTCGAGGGAGATCGGAGCGTTGATGATTGCCTCCCAGGTGCGCTGCACGTGCATGCGCGAGAACGCCGAATACATCGCCTCGAACGAGGACGTGAACATCGCGCTCTGGCATACCATGCCGGTGCCGATGAAGGCGATGTACGTCATGCCGCCTATCTCGGGAACGAAGGCGCCGATGCCGTACCCGAGCGCGAGCATGTAGAGCAGCGGATCGGCGATGTTGCCCAGCACCGAGGCCACCGCGAGCTTGCGCCAGACCAGGAGGTTGCGCCGCCAGACGGGCACCCAGCGAAGCGACAGATCCGGGGCGCGCAGCAGGGCAGCTTGCATTCGGGCGATGAAAACGAGGGGGAAGAAGTATAACCCGCGGTCGTTCGCTTCGCCGCTCCCGGCGCGGTCCATGCGGGCCGCCACTGTTTAGAGTATTGTTGCCCCGCCGCGGGCAGTTGAAGTTGATGCCGGCCGTGTCTCGAAGCGCCGGACGACCGCGCGGCGCGCGCATGGGGGTCGAGGCTTGAAACGCTGGAGCGTCTGTTTCGCGGGACTTTGTTTGCTGCTCGTTCTGGCGGGGTGTAGCAGATCGGGCGAGCAGGCCGAGCGGGAGAAGGCGGAGTTGCAGCGCGCGGTCGCCGAGTCGCTTGCCGAAGAGCAGGCCAAGGATCGGCGCATGCACGAGGCGGCAGTCGCCGACGCAGGAGAGCGCATCGAGCGCATCAACTCGGAGTTCGAGGCGGAACGGGCGAAAAACGCCGTGGAGCAGGCGAGCGAGGCTCCGGCGCAGGCGGCCGCGGCTCCGGCGCAGGCGGCCGCGGCTCAGGCGCAGGCGGCCGCGGCTCAGGCGGCAGCAGAAGCGCTGCAGCGGTACACGGCCCAGTTGCGGCAGTTCGTCGCCGATCCCGAGATGCAGGTGCGCAACGCCGCGTTGAGTCCAAAAGGCAACGGCATGTGCGCCGAGTTTGATGCCCGGGACCGATCCGGCAACCATGCGGGGTTCAAACGGGTGGTGGTCACCGACACCGCGGTCAACCCCGAGGAGCCGCCCAATCGCGAAACGATGACCTATTTCCTCGCCTTCCAGGTTGCTGCCCGCGATACCGGCTGCTTCCCGGACGTGCTGAACGTGCATCTGCTGCGATGATCGCGCGCTCCGACGTCGCAATCGGCGCCGGCGAGCGCACGACGCACCCCGCGGTATTCCTGTTCCTGAACGTTCCTTTCGGCGCGCTCAGCGGGTACATCGCGGTGACGCTCGCCTACCTGCTCGCGCAGGGCGGCGTGAGCGCGGAGGACATCGCGGAGTTGGTGGCAGTCAGCGTTCTGCCCAACACGTGGAAGTTCGCCTGGGCGCCACTGGTCGACACCACGCTCACCCGCAAGGCGTGGTACGCGCTCGGAACGATCGCCACCGCGGTCGGCGCGGTCTGCATGGGCTTTGTTCCCGTAGGCGCAGCCGGGATGCCGCTGCTGACGCTGACCGTGTTCGTGGCGAGCCTCGCCAATACCTTCGAGGCGATCGCGGCGGATGCGCTTATCGCGTACGCGACCGACGAGAAAGGGAAGGGGCGTGCCGGCGGCTGGTATCAGGCCGGGAATCTCGGCGGCTACGGCATCGGCGGCGGCGCGGCGCTGTGGCTCGCGCAAGCTCTGCCCGAGCCGTGGATCGCAGGGGCTGCGATTGGTGCGGCGTGCGCGCTGTGCTGCATCGCGCTTTTCTTCATCGGCGAAGGTCCGGCGATGCGGCCTGTTGCGGGACTCCGGCGCAACCTGATCGAGGTCGGACGTGACCTGTGGTCAGTGGCGCAGTCCAGGCGCGGCTTCCTCGGCTTGCTCATCTGCTTTCTGCCCATCGGGACGGGTGCGGCCTCCAACCTGTGGGCAGCGGTCGCCGACGACTGGCACGCGAGCGCGAATACCGTGGCGCTCGCCACCGGGGTCGTCAGCGGCCTCGTCTCTGCGGTGGGGTGCGTGCTGGGGGGATACGTGAGCGACCGCATCGACCGCAAGCTCTCCTACGTGCTCTACGGCCTGCTCCAGGCGCTCTGCGCCGTGGCGATGGCACTCGCAGCGCGCACCGACCTGATGTATGTCGTCTTCACCCTCATCTACGCATTGATCACCGGTCTCACCTATGCGGGCTTCTCGGCGGTGGTGCTGGAGGCGATAGGTCGCGGCGCCGCGGCAACTAAGTACAACGTGTTCGCCTCGCTTTCGAACATACCGATCGCCTACATGACGGTCGTCGAAGGCTGGGCACGAACGCGCTGGAACGAGGGCGCGATGCTCTATGCCGAGGCCGCGATCGGCATGGCTGCGCTGCTGTTCTTCGGGGCGGTAGCCGCGGCGTCCGCGAGGGGTCGCCGCGCGAATGCGGCGCGCGGCTAGCGCACGCTTTCTCGCCGCGGCCTCCCGCGGGGCCCCTCGCTGCGGGCTCGCGCCGCGGCTCCTTGCACGGCCGCGAGAGTTCTTCGTTAGCGCGTCGGCCGCCTGCGTCGACTCGCCATGCGCGATCCCCGCTTCGCGGGGCCCTTCGCTGCGGGCTCGCGCCGCTAGTCGCGAAGCTCGCGACCGGTGAGCTTGATGAACAGGTCCTCGAGATTCGCCGGGCGATGCAGGTAGCGCACGCCGTTCGTGTGCGCGAGCTCCGCGAGCAGCGGCGCCGCGTCGCGGGCATAGCAGAACGCGGTCTCGCCCGCGAGCTCGAGTCGATCGGCGAGCTCGCGTCCGCGTTCCTTCGCCCAGCTGCGCGCCTCGTCCCCGTAGACTTCGATCACTTCTGGCTCGACGTGCGTCGCGATCAGCGCGCGGGGCGCGTCGCAGGCGATCATGCGGCCACGGTCGATCACGGCGAGCCGCGTGCAAAGGCGCTCGGCCTCGTCCATGAAATGCGTGGTGAGCAGGATCGTCTTTCCCTGCGCAAGAAGCTTGCGCAGCCCGTCCCAGATCAGGTGGCGAGCCTGCGGATCGAGACCGGTCGTCGGCTCGTCTAGCATCAGCAGCTCGGGATCGTTGATCAGGGCGCGGGCGAGCGTGAGCCGGCGCTTCATGCCCCCGGAGAGCGTCCGCAGGTTGGCGCTGCCCTTTGTCGCCAGACCGGCGAACTCGAGCAGACGCGGTATGCGTTCCTCGATCAGAGCGTCGGGCAGCCTGAAGTATCTGCCGTAGGTCAGAAGATTTTCGACGACCGTGAAATCGGGATCGAGGTTGTCCATTTGCGGCACGACGCCTACCCGGATGCGCGCCTCGCGGGCTGCTTTCGGTACGGGTTCGCTGACCATCATGATCGTGCCCGCATTGGGGTCGACGAGGCCGAGGCAGCAACGCAGCGTCGTGGTCTTGCCGGCGCCGTTGGGCCCGAGCAGTCCGAAGCACTCGCCACGACGAATGACGAAGTCGAGCCCGCACACGACCTCGTTGCCTCCGTAGGACTTGCGCAAGCCCGATACGGAGAGCACCGGCGCATCGAGCGGATTCATCGTTGCCACATGCCTGCGATCACCCGCTGCAATTGCGGCAGGCGCCCGTGGAAGAAATGGCCGCAGCCCGGGAACACGATCACCGGCAGCTGTGGTGATCGGGCCCACGCCAGCACCTCCGCGAGCGGCACGACATCGTCCTGCTCGCCGTGGACCACGATCGTATCCGTGGGGAGCGAATCGGCGGAGAAGCGCGACACTGCCGGCCCGATGAGCACCATCCGCTCCGGAACGACCGTGCGCGCCACGCGCGACTGCACGTAGGAGCCGAAAGAGAACCCGGCGAGCACGGGAGGTCGCGTCGCGATCGCGGGAAACTCGCGTCGCCCGAACTCGAGGGCAGCGAGCGCATCGTCCGTCTCGCCCGCGCCTTCGTCGAAGGCGCCCTCGCTCTTTCCCGCGCCGCGGAAATTGAACCGCACGCTCGCATAACCCAGGGCAGCGAAGGTCTTGGCGAGCGTCTGCGCCACCTTGTTGTCGAGCGTGCCGCCCTGCAGCGGATGCGGGTGCGCGACGAGCGCGAGGGCGCGGGCCTCGGCCTCGGGAAGGTTCAACGCCACCTCGAGCGCACCCGCGGGTCCCGCGATCACGCTTCGCCGTTCACCGCGGACCGTCAAATCTTGAGCCTTTCGACGACGCGGCCGTGGACCACGTGCGAATCGATGATCTCGTCGATGTCGTGCCGGTCCACGTATGTGTACCAGACTGCCTCGGGATACACGACGAGGACCGGGCCCTCGTCGCAGCGGTCGAGACAGCCGGATTTGTTGATGCGAACCTTCCCCTTTCCGTCGAGACGCAATTCCTTGATGCGCTGCTTCGCGTAGGCCTGCATGTCGGCAGAGCCATGGTTGTTGCAGCAGGCCTCGGGAGGATCGCGCTGGTTGCAGCAGAAAAAGACGTGACGCTTGTAGTAGCTCATGCGACTCTCTTTCGAGCGCATTTTATACGCGATCGTCGTCGGCAGCGTGTCCGGGTCGGGCGCCCCATCCCGGCTGTCCCGCGAGCCAGAGCAGGTAGGTACTCGCGGCGAGCGGCCAGATGACGAGCACGGCGTGCGTGAGGCCATTGAAGTTCAGGAGCTGCCCGTAGGGCCAGTCGAACAACGCCAGCGGTGCACGCGCCTGCCACATGTCGGGCACGAGCAGCGGGGCGCCGAGCGACGACAGAAGCGCGACGGCACACATCGTCGTGCGCGCGGGACGTGGCAGCCGCGTGGCGAAGAGCAGTGCCAGCGCGCCGGCCGCAATGCCCAGCGAGACGCCCGGTCTTAGCCACGAGTCCCAGACAGCCGATCGAAGGAGCAGCAAGGCGGCCGCGACTTTGAGCGTCAATGCGACGCCGATCAGTGTAAGAACCGCCACGCCGAAGCGGTTGGGTTGACGCAGCAGCAGGGCGAGAAACAGGCCGACCCCGATCACGTTGAAGGCGCTCTGGGCCGCCTGCAGCAGCGTGGCGGCGAGGTCGGGCGTGAGCTCGAGCGCGGGATCGAACGTTGCCGCAAACAGAGGGATCCCCGGATTCACCTGCGACAAGAGCCAGATGCAGAGCATCGCAAGGCCGACGTCACCGCTGCGACCGCCGAGAAACGTGCGATAGCGCCACTCCCCGATGCGCTGGCGCACGCCCGGAGCGCGATTGAACGCCAAGGCAGCAAGGCCGCCGCATGCGGCGCCCAGCGTGTTCGAGACGAGATCAACGACACTCGCGTCGCGCGTCGGCAGGAACATCTGCATGGACTCCATGGCGAACGACAGGAGCGCCGCGGCGCCAGTGGCGGTCGCCAGGCGCGCCGTCGCTCGCCCTGCGCTTCCAATCAGCGCGACGAGAAATCCGAACGGCAAGTAGGCGATGATGTTGATCGCGACATCGGAGCGGGTGAAACGAAGCGGGCCCGCTGCGAAAAGGAAGAACGGCGTGCCGGGAAGCGGGGCCATCCAGCCGGAGAACGGCTGGAGGCTCGCATAGACGACCATCAGGCCGTAGAGCCCGGCGAGATACTGGGGCAATCGTGTGCCCTGCGTTCGACTCATCGGCTGGCGGTGCGGGCGAAAGGTTTCTCCAGCACGATCACTTCGCGCACGAGGCCGTCGCCGGCGGGTTTGATCTCGCCGGTCTCGCGGTAACCGAGCTTACCCCAGAACGCGAGGGCGCCCGGATTCGACGCGACCACGCCGACACGCAGTGTGGCGACCTCCGGCCAGGCGCCGATCGCCTGCTCGACGAGCGCAGCGAACGCGCGGCCGAGCCCCCGCCGCTGCCACGGCTCGCCGATGAGCAGCAGCCCGATGATCGCTTTCTCGGACGTCGGATAGCCGCGGATGACATCGGCGCAGCCGATCATCGCTTCGTCGGCGTAGAGCCCCCAGACGAACTTGTCCTCGTAGGTCTTGTTCGGAGGCAGCGCCGTGAAGGTGCTTTGCGCCTCGGCCCTCCCTGGTGGCGAGCCGGTCACGCGCGCGAAGTAGTCCGGCGCCGCCTCGAGGACCGATTGCAACTTGGCCATCTCGGCCCGCGCGCCGGTGAGCAGGCGCAAGGTGAGGTGGAAGTCAGTAAGCTGCCGCATCATCGCTCACCGAACGCCGCAGCCCGTTCGTCGTCGCGGGAAGGCGAAGACTCGTTGCCGCTGCCAGCTCCGCGCAACAGCGCTGGAAAGGCCCCCTCGCGGGCCCGGGCATCAGTGCCCGGCCTTGATCTCCGTCCACATGCGGCTGCGCAGGCGGCGTTGGGCCGCAGTCAGATCCCGCAACTGCTCGAGCTTGGCCGCGACTTCCTTATTGGGGAAGATCGCCGGGTTCTTGAGGATCTCGGGCTTGATGTACTTCACGGCGTCCAAGTTCGGATTACCGGAGCCGATGAGGTTGGTGAGCTCGCTGGAATTCCTGCCCTCGAGCATGAAGTTCATGAACTTGAGCCCGAGATCGGAGCGCTGTGCGTCCTTCGGGATCACCATGTTGTCGACCGCGAGCACCGCGCCTTCCTTGGGCATGCCCTGGAGGATCTTGAACGGGCGCTTTGCCGCCTGCGCATCGAGATTCGCCTGGAAGATGTCGTTGGAATACCCGTGTACGAGCCAGATGTTCCCAACTGTCAGCTCCTTGATGTACGAGGAGGCGTTGAAAGCCGCCCAGTAGGGCTTGGCCTTGTTGATCAGCGCCTGCGCCTCCTTCCAGTGCTTCTCGTCGGTGTCGTTGGCGGAATACCCGAGATACTTGAGGGCGGCCGCGAAGAGCTCGTTCTCGTCGTCGAGCACGGTGACGCGGCCCTTCACCTTCTCCAGGTACTTGGGATCGAAGATCACCGCCCAGGTGTCGGTAGGCAGTCCCAGCTCCTTCATCTTCACGTCGTTGTAGCCGATGATCGTCGTCGACATCGCATACGGGACCGAGAACTTGTTGCCTGGATCGAACGGCGTGTCGAGATAGCGCGGGTCGATATTCTTCAGGTTCGGCAGCTGCGACTTGTCGATCGGCATGAGCCGCTTGCCCTTGATGAGCGCGTCGACCGCATTGGCCGTCGGCACGAGCATGTCGTAGCCCTTGGCGCCGGCCGCGAGCTTGGCGAGCAGCTCTTCGTTGGACGAATAGTAGGACTGGACGACCGTGCACTTGCAGAAGTCCTCAAAGCGCTTGATCGTCTCGGGCGCTATGTAGTTGTTCCAGTTGTACAGGTGGAACTCGTCCTTGGCGAGCGCCGGACCCGCGAGCAGGAGCGCAGCGAGCAACCAGACGGGCTTCTTCATGACGGCTTCTCCTATTCGGAACGAAGGACGGTCGGCGAGACCCTCGAGGCAATGATGATAAGCGCGAGCGTGAGCAGCATCAACAGACTGGACACGGCGTTCACCTCCGGCGTGACGGCGATCTTGATCATCGAGTAGATCTGCAGCGGCAGCGTCACGGTGCCGGCGCCGGCGGTGAAGAAGGTGATGACGAAGTCGTCGATCGACAGCGTGAAGGCCATCAGCGCCCCGGCGATCACGCCCGGCATGATGAGCGGCAGCGTGACGTAGCGGAAGGCGTTCCAGGGTGTCGCGCCGCAGTCGCGCGCAGCCTCGGTGAGGCTTTCGTCCATACCCGCGAGCCGGGCCCGTACGACGATCGCCACGAAGCCGATGCAGAACGCGATATGGGCAAGCGCGACCGACACGAGCCCAAGCGTGAAGTTGACCAGCACGAAGAAGATCAGCAGAGACACGCCCATCAGTATTTCGGGAATGGCGATTGGCGCGAGCACCAGGAACGACAGGAGCCGCGTCGGATAGCGGTGCATCGCCACGCCTGCCGCTGTTCCCAGCACGGTTGAGACCAGGCTTGCCGAGGTGGCGATCAGCAGCGAGTTGCCGGCCGCCGCGATCATGTCGCTGTCGCCGAAGAGCGTCCGGTACCAGTCGAGCGTGAACCCCACCCATTCGGCGTTGAGGCGCGAATCGTTGAACGAGTAGACGACGACGATGGCGAGCGGCACGTACAGGAAGGCGTAGCCCGCCCCCGCGGCGAGCCACAGACCGAAGCGAGGTCCGCGCGCGCTAGGCACGTTCTTCCCTCCGGCTCGACGGCGTGCCCAGATTGCCGCGGGCGACCCAGGCGGCGAGTCCGGCGATCGCGAGGGCCGCCACCGTGAGCACGATGGACAGCACGCTGCCGAAGGGCCAGTCGCGCGTCTCGAGAAACTGCTGCTTGATCACGTTGCCGATCAGGCTGTCCTCCGGCCCGCCCAGGATGTCGGGGATCGCGAAGATGCCGAGCGCCGGGATGAATACCAGCGCAGCGCCGGCATAGACACCCGGGAGCGAGAGCGGAAATGTGATGCGCCAGAACCGCTGCCAGGCGCTCGCGCCGAGATCCTGCGCCGCCTCGAGCAGGGCAGGATCGTGTTTCTCGAGGTTGGCATAGAGTGGCAGCACCATGAACGGCAGGCTCACGTACACGAGACAGACGAGAACCGCGAAGGAGCTGAAGAGCAGCGGCACGGGCCCGTGCCCGAACCACGCGAGGACGCCGTTCACCGTCTTCGCGAGGGCGGCGTTTGGCCCGAGGATGATCATCCACGCGTAGATGCGGATGAGAAAGTTGCTCCAGAACGGCAGGATCACGAGCAACAGCAGCAGGTCGCGGTAGCGCTTGGAGCTCCGCGCGATCAGCGCGGCGAGCGGGTACGCCAGAGCGAGGCTGAAGAGCGTGGTAAGAAGGGCGTACCACACCGACTTCACGAAGATCCGCGCATAGACAAGTTCTTCGAAGAAGCGCAGGTAGCTCTCGAGGTTGAGGTCGAGGTGCCCGTCTTCGTAGAGCGGTGCCAGCCCACCGAACTCGCCCGGCGTGCGGAACGAGGCGAGCACCATGATTAGCGAAGGAACCGCGAAGAAGACGATGAGGTAGGCGATCGGCGGGCCGCTGACGAGCCAGCGGCCCAGCCCGCGCCCGCGTCCGCGCGCCACCCGGCTCACTCCTCGATGAAGTGGCCGGCGTCGACCGGCCAGCTTACCTCGACCGTGTCGCCGACTTCGAAGAAGCGGGCGCGCCCGCTCTGCGAGTTGGCAAGCAGGGCTTCGATCTGCGCGCCTCCCGGCATGCCGACTTTGTACACCGTGACGTCTCCCATGTAGAGCAGCTCCTGCACCGTGCCCCGATAATGGTTGTCGCGCGTGTCCGCCAGCGCAGCCGCCTCGATGCGGATCTTTTCCGGACGCAGCGCGATCGTCCCGGGCTGGCCGAGCGGGAGCGGCGAGCGCGTGGCAATGCGCACCGGGCCAATGGCCGGTACGTCGAGCGTCAGCACGCCATCCGCGCGTCCCCGCACCGGCCCGGAGAAGAGGTTGCAATGGCCGATGAAGTCGGCGACGAAACGCGTGCGCGGAAAGCCGTAGATCTTCGAAGGCTCGTCGAGCTGCTCGACGCGGCCCTTGTTCATCACCGCGATGCGGTGCGAGAGCGCAAGCGCCTCGGTCTGGTCGTGGGTGACGTACACGAAAGTGATGCCCACTTCCTTCTGCAGATTGATGAGCTCGATCTGCATTTCCTCGCGCAGTTTCGCGTCGAGCGCCGCGAGCGGCTCGTCGAGCAGCAGCACGCTCGGGTGCGTCACCAGTGCGCGACCGATCGCCACCCGCTGCTTCTGCCCGCCGGAGAGCTCGTGCGGGTAGCGCTTGCCGAGGCCCTGCAGCCGCACGTCCTCGAGCGCGGCGACGACCTTGGGGCCGATCTCCGCCGCGGGTGTCTTCGCCATCTGCAGCGGGAAAGCAACGTTGCCTTCGACCGTCATGTGCGGAAACAGCGCGTAGCTCTGAAACACCATGCGCATCGGCCGGCGCTCAGGCGGCCGGTCAGCGAGGTCCTCGCCGTTGAGCAGGACCTGTCCGCCATCGGGAAGATCGAACCCGGCGATCATGCGCAGCAGCGTAGTCTTGCCGCAACCGGAGGGACCCAGCAGGGTGAAGAACTCGCCGGCCTCGATGCCGATGCTGACGTCGTCGACTGCGGTGAAATCGCCGAAGCGGCGGGTGACGTTCTGGATCTCTAGCAGCGCCATCGCCGGTCGACTCGAACCCCCCTCGCGTGAGCGGGGAATTGTAGCAAAATGAGGCGTGATTTCTCGCGAGACCGCTTCTTCCGCCCGGCGGTTGCCGCAGCTGCTCATGGCAGCGGTGCTTTTCATGGCAACGCCCGCCAGCGACGCCGAGGAGCCGCGCACCTACCAGCTCGATCCTTTCGCGCAGGCAACCGGCGGCTATCCCGGATGTCCGGAGGCCAAGCCGCCGGCGCTGACCGAGCAGGAGATGCGCACCTCGGCGCACGAGCGTGCCGAGCGCGGTACGTCGTGCTGCCTCGCCGGCACGTGCGAATGCGGAGGAGCCTACAAGCGTGACCCGGAGATCAATGAACGGGTCGCGAGCGCGATTCGAGACGACCGGCGCTTTCGCGATACCAGCGTGTGGGTCACCACGACGCGCAAGTTCGTGACTCTCGACGGATGCGTGCGGACGCGCGCGCAGAAGACGGCGCTGGAACGCCTGGTCAAGCGCCTGCCCGACGTGGCGATCGTCTGGAACCAGACAATCGTGGGAACGAAGGCCCCGGCGAAGAAGTAGCTAGGCGACTCGCCGCGCGTATGCAAGCACGGCGCCATCGTCGATCTGCTCGTGCCAGTACGGCGTGCGCAGCCCATGCGCGACATAGGCGTGAAACGATGAGTAGGGCCAGTCCTTGGGCCGCCGCGCGAGGCCGTGGCGAACCGGATCGGAATGAATGCGATCGGCCGCGCACGCAACGTCGGCCTCGCCGGCGAGCGGTGCCTCATCGTGCCCCGCCGCCCACATCTCGCGTCCTCCGCCGCAGACGCGCTCGAAAAGCCCCTTGATGAGTCGCCAGCGCGCATCTCGCGCCGTATCGTCGCTTGCAAACGTCAGGATGCAGTGCATGTGGTCCGGCAGCACGACGCCGGCGTTCATGGTGAACGGGTAGCGGTCGCGGCACGCGCGGAAGGCGAGTCGCAGCGTGTCGACGTGCTCGGTCAGCGCTCCGTACCACTCCTCGAGCAGGACTACGGTGAAGCAATACGCCGCGGGCGCCGCACGCTGGGCGGAATCTGATTCCATCGGCGCAATGTCCCACGGGACAGGCGTCCCGGGGTGCGCCTTTTGGCCGATGAATGCAGCCGAGCCAACGTCAGCTCGATTTCGGCTCCGACGGTTTGATCACCCCTACGGCCGTCAGGAGGTCGATCGGCACGGGGAAGACGATGGTCGAGCTCTTGTCGCCGGCGATGTTGCCGAGCGTCTGCAGATATCGGAGCTGCATCGCCTGCGGCTGCTGCGCGAGCATCTGCGCCGCCTGCAGCAGCTTTTCGGACGCCTGCAATTCACCCTCGGCGTGGATGATCTTGGCGCGGCGCTCGCGCTCCGCCTCGGCCTGCCGGGCGATCGCGCGGACCATTGATTCGTTCAGATCCACCTGCTTGATCTCCACCGTCGAGACCTTGATGCCCCACGCATCAGTCTGCGTGTCGAGCACCCTCTGGATGTCGAGGTTGAGCTTCTCCCGCTCGGAGAGCAGCTCGTCGAGAGCGTGCTTGCCGAGGATGGCGCGCAGCGTCGTCTGCGCGAGCTGGCTCGTCGCCTGGAGAAATTGCTCGACCTGGATCACCGACTTGGCAGGGTCGACCACTCGGAAATAGATGACCGCGTTCACCTTCACCGAGACGTTGTCGTGCGTGATCACGTCCTGGGGCGGCACGTCCATGACGATGGTGCGCAGGTCGACGCGAACCCACTGCTGTATCCCGGGAATGATGAGGATCAGACCCGGGCCCTTGACCTTCCAGAAGCGGCCGAGCATGAATACGACGCCGCGCTGGTACTCTCGCAGGACGCGGAATGACGCGAGGATGAGCAGGACGATGATGAGAACGAACCCACCGAAACCCATTCCGAATAGCATGGTCAGCTCCTTGCACCCTCGTTGGTCGGTGTCACGCTGAGCACGAGCCCGTCGCGTCCGGTGACGCGGACGTCCTGCCCGCGCTTGAGCGGCACGCTGCTGCGCACGCGCCATTGCTCGCTATGGATGCGCGCCCAGCCATCCGCTTCGGCATCCTCCAGCACGACGCCCACGCTTCCGATGAGCTGCTCGTGGCCCGTGACCACGGGGCGCCGCCGTGCTCGCAGGGCGACTCCGCCGACGAGGAAGACGAACCCCGCGGAGATCAGCGCGAGCGAGGCGATCAGCCAGTAGGGCACACCGAAGCCCGGGATGTCGGTGTCGATCAGCATCACCGCGCCGATCACAAAGGCGATGATCCCGCCCACACCCAGCGACCCGTAGCTTGGCAGGAAAGCCTCGGCGACCAGAAAGCCCAGGCCGAGCAGCACCAGCGCGAGCCCGGCGTAGTTGACCGGCAGCATGTTGAGCGCGAAAAGCCCCAGGCAGAGGCAGATCGCGCCGACGACACCCGGAAGCACGAAGCCCGGGTTGGAGAACTCAAAGAACAGCCCGTAGACGCCGAGCATCATGAGGATCAGCGCGACGCTCGGATCGGTGATCACGGCGAGAAAACGACTCTTCCAGTCGGCCTCGAGCGTGATCGGGGTGACGCCCGCGGTCGCGAGCACGCGTTCGCCGGCGGCGGTCGTCACCTTGCGTCCGTCGAGCTTGGCGAGCAAGTCCGGCACATCGCGCGCGGTGAGATCGATGACGTGCTGCTCGAGCGCCTCGTCGGCCGACAGGCTCACCGCCTCGCGCACCGCCTTCTCGCCCCAGTCGGCGTTGCGGCCGCGAAGCTGCGCGAGGCCGCGGATGTAGGCAGCCGCGTCATTGGTCTGCTTGCGCGTCAGCGTATCCTGGTGTCCTTCCTCCGCGACCTTTCCCTTCTCCTTTTCAGCGCCTGGTGGAGGCGATGGCGAGGCTGGCGACGGCATGCCGATCTGGATCGGAGTGGCGGCGCCAAGGTTCGTTCCGGGCGCCATCGCCGCGATGTGGCTCGCGTAGAGAATGTACGTACCTGCACTAGCCGCGCGGGCGCCGCTCGGCGCGACGAAGACCGCGACCGGAAACCGGGAAGCGAGGATCGCCTTGATGATCTCGCGCATCGAGGTGTCGAGGCCGCCCGGGGTATCAATCTGCAGCACGACGAGCTGGGCGTCGTCTCGCTCGGCGCGGGCGAGGCCGCGCGTGACGTAGTCGGCCGTCGCAGGGCCGATCGCGCCGGTGACAGGGAGCACCATGATCGGCGCCGCAGCCGCAAGCGCGCCCGACGACAAGGCAAAGCACGCAAGAGCGACCTGCAACAGCTTTACCATCTTCACGCGAACCGCCCCGCGGAATCAGGCATGGTGAAGGATTATTGCAGAAAACTGCCTGAGAGGCGCGCCCCGCTGTTCACCGGGCGCCCGCGCCCGTCTCGTGTTGGCGCCGTGTCGCCGACGCTGCGTTTCATACCTCCTGAGGCGTTGCCCGCGCCGACGGCACTGCGCGCCGGCGCTGCATCAGCATGATGCCGCCGAGCACGGCGAGCGCCGGGAGGAACATCCACTCTTTTGCGGGACTCGGAGCGAGGGTCTCGATGCCGGTGATGGTGAAGCCCTGCTCGACGCCGGCCTTGTCGGCCGCGCTGTGGAGGTTCACCGCCGCGACCTGCACGCCGGTCGGCGCGGTTAGCGTGGTCATGCCGGCCCGGCTGAGGCGCTGTGCTGCCGGGCCCGCGTTGCCCAGGGGCAAGAATATCGTCTTCTTGACGTTCTTGCCCTCGATCGTTGTGCCTTCGATGCGCAGGCGCAGCCCACTGTCCGAGGGCGCCGCGGCCGCGAACTCCATGAGCTTCTCAGGCGGCACGAGTTCGTACTTCTGGAAGGCGAAGTCCATCCAGAAACCGGGCCGCAGGAGCGTGAACGTTACCAGCAGCATTGCCACCGATTCGTACCACCGGCTCTTGGTGATGAACCATCCCTGCGTGGCGGCGGCGAATACCAGCATCGCGACGATCGCGGAGGCGATGACCAGCGCAAGATGCGCATAGGAGTGGATGTCGATCAGCAGCAGCTCCGTATTGAAGATGAACATGAACGGCAGGATACCGGTGCGGATGGAATACCAGAACGCGGTGAAGCCGGTGCGTAGATAGTCGCCCCGCGAAATCGCTGAGGCCGCGAACGCGGCGAGTCCCACCGGCGGCGTCACGTCGGCCATCAGCCCGAAATAGAAGACGAACATGTGCACCGCGACCAGCGGCACCACCAGGCCGCTTTGCGACCCGAGTTCCACAACGACCGGCGCCATCAACGTAGACACCACGATGTAGCTCGCCGTGGTTGGCATGCCCATGCCCAGGATGATGCAAATCAACGCAGTCAGGAACAGCATGCCGAGCATGTTACCGGCGGAGATCGTCTCGACGAGATCGGTCATCACCAGTCCGAATCCCGTCAGCGTGACCGTGCCGACGACGATACCAGCGGCAGCGGTGGCGATCGCGATGCCGATCATGTTGCGCGCACCGGTGCCGAGCCCGTCGATGAGATCGAGCACTCCCAGCCGCAGGCGCGCCAGCGGCGCGGCTTCCTTCCGGAAGAATGCGATCAGCGGCTTCTGCGTGAGCAGGATCACGATGAGAAGGGTGGTCGCGTAGAACGCCGAGAGGCCGGGCGAGAGCCGTTCCACCATCAGCACCCAGATCAGGAGCACGACGGGCAGCAGGAAATGCAGGCCCGCGAGCACGGTTTCCTTGAGCGGCGGCAGCTCGATCACCGCCGCGTCCGGATCGTCGACGACGAGGTCGGGCTCGGCGGCCACGATGCGCAAGAGCCCCAGGTACACGATCGCAATCAAGCCGAGCACGATCCACAGGCCGCCGCCTGGAAAGACCTCCTTAATCCATCCAAGCGCGTAGTAGACGACGTTGGCGAAGACCACGAGCGCGGCGAGCGTCATCAGGATCCCCGCGATTCTCCCGAGCGCGGAGGAGCCCGGGCGCGGCGGCAGGCCCTTGATGCCGGCTTTGCACGCCTCGAGATGCACGATGTAGAAGAGTGCGATATACGAGATCGCTGCCGGGAGGGCAGCGTTCTTGCAGATCTCTACATAGGACACGCCGACGTATTCAGCCATGAGGAACGCTGCGGCGCCCATGACCGGCGGCATGATCTGGCCGTCTACGCCGGCCGCCGTCTCGATCGCGCCGGCTTTTTCCGCCGTATAGCCGACTCGCTTCATTAGGGGAATGGTGAAGGTGCCGCAGGTCACGACGTTCGCGACCGACGAGCCGGAGATCATGCCCATCATCCCGGAGGAGACCACCGCGGCCTTGGCCGGGCCGCCGCGCATGTGACCGAGGAGCGCAAACGCGACCTTGATGAAGTAGTTGCCTGCCCCAGCCTTCTCGAGGAGCGACCCGAAGAGCACGAACAAGAAGATATAGCTCGCGGAAACGCCGACCGCGACGCCGAAGACGCCTTCGGTGGTGAGCCAGTAGTGCGACACCGCCTTGGTGAGCGACACGCCCTTGTGCTGCACGATCTCCGGCATCCATGGGCCCGCGAAGGCGTAAACGAGCATCAGCCCCGCGATGATCGCGAGCGGTGGTCCGACAACGCGCCGCGTGGCTTCGAGGAGCAATGCCATGCCGACGATGGCCGCTGCGAAATCGAGAGGCGTCGGCTGCCCTGGCCGCGTCGCGAGCTCCCGATAGAACAGGAAGAGATACGCGCCGCAGAACGCGGCTACCGCCGCAAGGATCCAGTCCTGAATCGGGATGCGGTCGCGCGGGGAGGATTTGCGGAAGGGATACGCGAGGTACCCGGTAAAGAGTCCGAGACCGAGGTGCAAGGCCCGCATCTCGGTGTCGTTGAGAATGAAGACGTTAAGCGCGAACGGCAGCGGCGAGGCGTACCAGAGCTGGAGCAGCGACCAGCCGATGCACACGGCGGTGAGCAGCGTGCGCGCGGCCCCGACGGGCTTGCGCCCGCCGAGGTCCGCCTGCTGCACCAGCTCGCGGACGTCGACGGTCTCGCTCATCGTGACGCCCTCCGAGCGGGACGAGCCCTACTTGATCCAGCCCTTCTCGCGGTAGTAGCGCAAGGCGCCTTCGTGCAGCGGCGCGGACAGGCCGTCCTTGATCATTTGCTGCGGATCGAGATTGGCGAATGCCGGGTGCAGCTTCTTGAACTCGTCGAAGTTGTCGAACACGGCTTTGGTGATGATGTAGACCGTGTCGGGCGACACCTTCGAGGAGGTGACCAGCGTTGCGAGGACGCCGTAGGTTTTCGTCGGCTCGGGATTATTCGCGTACATGCCGCCGGGAATCGTGGCGTACGCGTAGTAGGAGTACTTCTTCACCAATCCATCGACTGCCGGGCCGGTGAGCGAGATCAACTTCGCGCCGCATGCTGTCGTCGGATCCTGGATGTTCGCCGAGGGATGGCCGACGCCGTAGAAGAAGCCGTCGATCTTGTTGTCGCAAAGGGCAGCGCCCTGTTCGTCGGCTTTGAGCTCGGAGGCGAGTGCGAAATCCGAGATCTTCATGTTCATCGCAGCGAGCAGCTCGTCCATCGCCGAGCGCGTTCCCGAGCCGGGGTTGCCTATGTTGAAGCGCTTGCCCTTGAAGTCGGCGAAGGTCTTGATGTTCGCCTCCTTGCGTGCGACCACCGTGAACGGCTCGGGGTGCACCGACATGACGGCGCGCAGATCCTTGTCCGGCTCCTTGAACGGTCCTGTGCCGTTGTAATCCTGGTACTGGACGTCGGACTGCGCCATCCCGAAGTCGAGCTCGCCGGCCTTGATGGTGTTCACGTTGTAGACCGAGCCGCCGGTCGATTCCACCGAGCAGCGGATGCCGGTCTTCGCGCGGTCCTTGTTGACCAGGCGGCAAATCGCGCCGCCGACCGCGTAGTACACGCCGGTTACGCCGCCGGTGCCGATGGTGACGAACTTCTGCTGCGCCAGCGCCGCCGGGGAAGAAAGAAGCCCTGCTGCCAACGCGACAATCACCAGCGACGTCACCGTCAAAGTACTGCGAAAGGCATTGCTTTTCATGATTCCCTCCCTCCGTGAGCGAATGCTGCTGGAAAGGCGATACTCCATGGGCAGTCTCAGGCGACGCTGCCTTCATCGGCCGGCGCAGATGCAGGCACGGCGAGGCGCTTCGCATCCCGCTCTTTCACCACGGACGCGAGCGCACCCTGGACCGCCCCGGCGAGCCGGCCGACGATCTCGTCGAGCTCATTATCGGTCACGATGAACGGCGGCGCGAGCAGCACGTGGTCGCCGTACCGGCCGTCGATCGTGCCGCCCATGGGATAGACCATGAGCCCACGCGCCATCGCCTCCGCCTTGACGCGAGCGTGCACCCGCAGCGCCGGGTCGAAGGGTTCCTTGCTGGCGCGATCCGCGACGAACTCGAGCGCCATGAACAGTCCGCGTCCTCGGATGTCGCCTACGTGCGGGTGCTTCTCGAATGCGCGGTGCAGCCGCTCGCGCAATCCCTTGCCCTGTCGCTGCACGGACGCGAGCAGATCGTCGCGCTGGATCACTTTCTGCACTGCGAGCGCGGCAGCGCAGGCGACCGGATGACCGATGTAGGTGTGCCCGTGCTGGAAGAAGCCGCTCCCCTGCGTGAGCGCGCTGATGATCTTCTCGCCGACGAGCACGGCGCCGATCGGCTGGTATCCGCCGCCGAGCCCCTTGGCGATCGCCATCAGATCCGGGGCGATGCCCTCCTGCTCGACGGCGTGCAGGGTCCCGGTGCGACCCATGCCGCACATCACTTCATCAGCGATGAGCAGGATGGCGTGGGCATTGCAGATCTCTCGGATCCGGCGGAAGTAGCCCGGCACCGGCGCCAGTGCGCCCGCGGTCGCGCCCCCCACCGTCTCGGCCACGAACGCGATCACGTTCTCGCCGCCCAGGCGCTCGATCGTATCCTCGAGCTCCCGCACGAGCCGCGCGCCATAGGCTTCCGCCGTCTCGTCGGCGCGCCGGTCGCGATACTCGTAGCACGGCGCGACGTGAGCGACATCGATCAGCAGCGGCGCGAACTGCCGACGGCGCCATTCGTTGCCGCCGACGGCGAGCGCGCCGAGCGTATTGCCGTGGTAGCTCTGGCGGCGGGCGATGAAGTGGCGCCGCTGCGGCTCACCGATCTCGACGAAATACTGGCGGGCGAGCTTCAGCGCCGCCTCGATCGCCTCCGAGCCGCCGGAGACAAGATAGGTGTGAGAGATGCCCGGCGGCGCGTGCGCGATCAGATGGTCGGCAAGCTCTTCCGCAACGACGGTCGAGAAGAAGCTCGTGTGCGCGTAGGCGATGCGATCGATCTGCTCGTGCATCGCGCGCACTACGTCCGGATGGCCGTGGCCGAGGCACGACACGGCCGCTCCGCCCGAGGCGTCGAGGTATTCGCGGCCCGCCGCGTCGCTGATGAGGATGCCGCGGCCGCCGACGGCGAGCGGCAGCGTGCCGCGCAGGCTGCGGTGGAGAATGTGGCTCATGTGACAGACGTTATATGGGCGGCCCGGGAGTTACAAGCGTTTTATCGCGGCGCATCCCCAGCGCTCAGGCGAGGGAACGGCGCAGCAGCACCAGGATCACGCCCGCGATGAGCATTGCCAGCACGCCGAGCCAGCGATTGCGCGCCTTCTGCGCGGCCGCGAGCTCGCGGAAGGCCTCGTCGGAGACCGCTGCCGGCGCGGTGAGCTTCTGGTACAGGAGCCGCGGCAGCTGCGGCAGCGCGGTGGCGAGGAAGGGCGCTTCCTCGCGCAGGCGACGCTCGAGAGCGCGCCAGCCGATCTGGTCCTGCATCCAGCGCTCGAGGAAGGGTTTGGCGGTCACCCAGAGGTCGAGGTCGGGATCGAGCTGGCGCCCGAGCCCTTCGACGTTGAGCAGCGTCTTCTGCAGCAGTACGAGCTGCGGCTGGATCTCGACGTTGAAACGGCGCGACGCCTTGAACAGCTGTATCAGCACGCGCGCGAGCGAGATCTCCTTCAGCGGTTTGTCGAAGATCGGCTCACACACCGCGCGCACCTCGCTCTCCAGCTCGTCGACGCGCGTCTCCGGCGGCACCCAGCCTGACTCGATGTGGGCGGTGGCCACGCGGCGGTAGTCGCGATGGAAGAAGGCGAGGAAGTTCTGCGCGAGGTAGCTCTTGTCGGTCTCCGACAGCGTGCCCATGATGCCGAAATCGAGCGCGATGTACTTGCCGAAGTTGGGCGGGTCGGTTGCAACGAAGATATTCCCCGGATGCATGTCGGCGTGGAAGAACCCGTCGCGGAACACCTGCGTGAAAAAGATCTCCACGCCAGCGCGGGCGAGGCGGGGTATGTCGATGCCCGCCTCCTTCAGGCGCGCGACGTGACTTATCGGAATGCCCGCCATGCGCTGCATCACCATCACCTCGGCGCTGCACCAGTCCCAGTAGACCTCGGGCACGAGCAGCAGGGGCGAGTGCAGGAAGTTGCGCCTGAGCTGCGAGCAGTTCGCCGCCTCGCGACCCAGGTCGAGCTCATCGTGGATCGTCTTGTCGAATTCGGCGACGACCTCGCGCGGCTTGAGCCGTCTGCCGTCCGACCAGAGCTTCTCCGCGGCCCAGGCGCCTGTTTGCATGAGCGCGAGATCCTTTTCGATCGTCGCGGAGATGTTGGGCCGCAGCACCTTCACCGCCGCAGGCGTTCCGTCCGGGAGCTCCGCGAGGTGGACCTGCGCCACCGACGCGCTCGCCACCGGCTGCAGGTCGAAGCTCGTGAATACCTGCTCGGGGGGCTTGCCGTAGACGCGGCTCAACGTCGCGAAGACCTGCTCGGTGGCGAACGGCGGCACCCGGTCCTGGAGCTTGGCGAGCTCGTCGGCAATGTCGGGCGGCAGCAGGTCGCGTCGCGTCGAGAGGACTTGCCCGAACTTGACGAAGATAGGCCCCAGGGCTTCGAGCGCGAGCCGCAGGCGTGTTGCGCGCGGCGCGGACGTGTCGCGCCAGAAGGTGACGGTGCGCGCGGCGGGCCTCAACCAGCGGAAGCGCTCGTGCCCGAGCAGGAACTCGTCGAGCCCGTACTTGAGCGCGACGAACCAGATCTTCGCGAGCCGGAACCAGCGCATGCCCGCGACCGCCACCTACCTCGCGGCGGTTGCCATGATCTCGACCAGCAACTCGGGACGAAACAGCGGCGCGCCCACGCAGGCGCGCACCGGCGGGTTCGCCCTGTCGGCCCAGGCATTCCACTCCGCGTTGTGCTCCGCGAACAGCGCCATGTCGTCGACGGCTTTGGGTGTTACGCCGCAGAGGTAGACGGTGTCGCCGTGCGCGACCACGCGGCTGAAGATGGGCAGTCCCGGGCCGGCGTCGATGATGCCCTGCCTGGAGATGGTCATGGTCGATTTCCTTTGCGTCGTTTGGATCTCGGAGGCCGCGGGTGCTGTTCGATGCGCGCGACCTGCCTCTCGAATGGATCGCGGCGTGAGAGCAGCCGCCCTTGGCGCGCCGCCAGCAGCGGAAAATGCCGCAACGCGTCGAGGCGATCGTGCAGCTCCCAGCAGCCGCGCTCGCTCGTGACCCAAAGCGAAGGGTCGACTCGACGCAGATCGAGCGGCAGAGAATAGCTGCGCAGCGTCTTGCGCCCGCGCTTGTCGAAGTACTCGTGAAAGTACGACATCGTGAGCTCGCGCAGGCTGCGGTACAGGGGATCGCGGTAGCGAAGCTGAGGGCCGTTGTGCTTGGAGATCGCACCCCAGAAGCCGCCGCGGCGGAACAGGGTGATCACGTGCGGATAGTCGGAAGCCTCGCAGTCGAGGTGCGCGATGAGAGGGGGCTCGCCGTGAATCCAGAATGTGCAGGCAGCGACCAGGGCTCCCTCGATGCAGTGCGCACGGCGCTGCCGCAGCACGTCGCGCACCGACAGGCTCGTCTCGCCGCCGATCTCGTGATTGGCCGGGATCGCACTTACGAAGAGCTGCACTTGCTGTGGCGTGCGCAGCCGCCGCAGAATTGCGTACTCGCTGCGGGTGAGGCCGAGGTCCTTGCGGCGGGCGAAGCGCCGGTTCGCCAGGGAAGCCATGCCCGGGCGATGATAGCACCGCAAACAATTCGTCCCCGGGGAGGCTATCCATGCATCAGTCCATCCGTTCCGCGGTCGTTGCCATCGCAGTGGCGTATCTGCTCGCAGCCTGCGCGACCGCGCCGCGGCAGGCGACCAACGAGGAGCGTGCGCGCCAGGTCGCGGACACCGAGCGCGCCTTCGCCAAAACGATGGCCGACCGCAACTTCGCGGCCTTCAATTCGTTCCTGTCCGATGAGACGATCTTCTTTTCAGGGGCCCAGCCGCGGCGCGGCAAGCAGGCGGTGAGCGCGGTGTGGCAGAAATTCTTTCAGCAGCCCGAAGCACCGTTCTCCTGGGCGCCCGATCGGGTGGAGGTATTGGATTCGGGCAACCTCGCGCTCAGCACCGGGCCCGTGCACGATCCGCGCGGAAAGCTGATCGGGCGCTTTACTTCGATCTGGCGCCTCGAAGCACCCGACACCTGGCGGATCATCTTCGACCAGGGTTGCGAGGTGTGCGACTGCGCGAAGAGTTAGCGGCAGGTTACCCTTTGCAACCACGCCCGACGCACAAGGAGCTAGCCCTCTAGCGCGTCGACCCGAACCGCGAGCGCATCGGTTCTCGCGGTGAGGTCCGCGACCTCGGCACCGAAGGCGCGGACCTCAGCGGCGCGCACGGCGAGCTTCGCTTCGTCGCCAACGTAGCGCGCCACGCTTTCGCCGATTCGCATCGCTGCGTATTCCGGCAGCGACAGCAGGCGCCGGCCCGCATCGGCGAGCTGCTGCCCGGCGATCGGCCCCAGGGCGCGCGAGAACAGGCGCTCGACGAACCACGGGAAGGTCGGCGCGAGCTCGGCAAGGGCCTTCGCAAGCGCCTCGTCGCCCTGGGCTCGCACGAGCTCGCTCCAGCGCGTCGGCTCGGCGAGCAGCGCTGGCAGCCGCAGCGGGTCGATCTCGATCGACAGATCGGGCGCAGCGGCGCTCGCGACGAGCCGTCCTTCGACCTCGATCAGGAACGTCTCGCGCATCGGCCCGACGGTGATCTGAAGCGTGCGTCCGGCGTGCGACGCCAGCCTTTCGCGCGCCCATCCTTCACTGGCGAGCGCGCGATTGGCGAGATCGGCCGCGAGCGTCACAGGACGTAGCCCCTGTGCAGCGCGACAACCCCTGCGGTCAGGTTGAACCACTCGACGCGCTCGAAGCCGGCGCGTTGCATCATTTCCCTCAACTCAGACTGGTCGGGATGCATGCGAATCGACTCGGCGAGATAACGGTAGCTCGCCTCGTCGTCGGCGACGAGCTTGCCGAGGCGCGGCAGGATGTTGAAACTGTACCAGTCGTAGGCTGTCCGGAAGGGCTCGGCGACACGGCTGAACTCCAGCACGAGTGCGACACCACCCGGTCGCAGCACCCGCCGCATCTCGGCCAGCGCGATTTCCTTGCGCGTCACGTTGCGCAGCCCGAAGGCGACGCTGACGCAATCGAAGCTGCGCGCGGCGAACGGCAGCGCCTCGGCGTTGCACTGCACGGCTGGAAAAAGCCGGCCTTCGTTCAACAGCCGATCGCGTCCGGCGGCAAGCATCGCCGCATTGACGTCGCTCAGCACGACGCTGCCGGCAGGCCCGACGCGCTGAGCGAAGAGCCGTGCGAGGTCGGCAGTGCCGCCGGCGACGTCGAGCACACTGCTTCCCGCGCGCACGCCGCTCATCGCGACGGTGAAACGCTTCCATACCCGGTGCAGGCCCAGCGACATCAGGTCGTTCATCAGGTCGTACTTGCCCACGACCGAGTCGAATACGCCGCGTACCCGCCGCGCCTTCTCCTCGGGCGGAACCTGCTGGTAGCCGAAGTGCGTTCTCTGGTCGGTCATGCGATGCTGCGGGCGTTGCGCGCGACGACGCGGCGGTCGCTTGCAGTCAGTGACGATGCCCGCACGCGTGCGCGGGTGCGGGCGCCGGGGCGTCGGGGTCCGCTTCGCGGCTCGCGCCCGCGGCGGCAAGGCGCGCAAGATACCTCTGCCACAGCTCTTCCTGACGCGCCCCCAGATCGTACAGGTAGTCCCAGGAATAGATGCCCGTGTCGTGTCCGTCGGAGAACTTCGGCCGGATCGCGTAGTGGCCGACCTGCTCGACTTCGGCGATGGTCACGTCGCGTTTGCCCGTCTGCAGAGTCTCCTGGCCCGGGCCGTGTCCGCGGACCTCGGCCGACGGCGAGTAAACGCGCAGGAATTCGTAGGGGAGCTTGAAGCTTGACCCGTCCGCGAAAGATAGCTCCAGCACGCGCGAGGCCTGGTGGAGCTTGATCTCGGTGGGGATCGGGGTACGCGAATCGAGGCCGGCCATGGCGATATTGTAGCGGCCCGAGCAGCGAGAGGGGACCCGCGCGCGCGACGCGTGGGGGTCGAGCGTCAAGCGTCAAGCGAGTGGCCGCCGCGGCCGACGCATCGAGGTTCGGCCAACGAAACCATCCGAGGAGGCCGCGCCGCGACCGCCCGGCGCGGCGGCGCGCCGCGCGGCCAAGCCGAGCTATTGGACGATGTCCAGGTTGCCGATGCCGGCCATGATGTTGCGGGCCTTGGCATCCTTGCCGTGGAGCTTGATCTCGAGACGCAGGTCGTTCAGCGAGTCCGCATTGCGCAGTGCGTCCTCGTAGCTGATCATGCCCGACTCGTACAGCTCGAATAGCGCCTGATCGAAGGTCTGCATGCCGAGCTCGCGCGACTTCTTCATGAGCTCCTTGATCCCCGATATGTCGCCCTTGAAGATAAGATCGGAGATGAGCGGCGAGTTGAGCATCACCTCGACGGCAGGCACCCGGCCGCGTCCGTCGCGCCGCGCAATGAGCCGTTGCGACACGAATGCCCGGACGTTGAGCGAGAGGTCCATCAGGAGCTGCGCCCGGCGCTCCTCGGGGAAGAAGTTGATGATCCGGTCGAGCGCCTGATTGGTGCTGTTGGCATGCAGTGTGGCGAGGCACAGGTGGCCCGTCTCGGCAAACGCGATCGCATAGTCCATCGTGTTGCGATCGCGCACTTCACCGATCAGGATCACGTCGGGCGCCTGGCGCAGCGAGTTCTTCAGCGCGATCTCCCAGCTGTCGGTGTCGACGCCGACCTCGCGCTGCGTGAGGATGCAGTTCTTGTGCTCGTGCACGAACTCGATCGGGTCCTCGATGGTGATGATGTGGCCGTAGCTGTTCTCGTTGCGGTAGCCGAGCAGCGCCGCCATCGACGTCGACTTGCCGCAGCCCGTGGCGCCGATGAACATCATGATTCCCCGCTTGCTCATGCAGACGTCCTTGAGCACCGGCGGGAGGTTCAGCTCCTCGAAGGTCGGGATGACCGTGTTGATCGTGCGTATCGCCATCCCCACGCGCCCCTGCTGCACGAAGGCGTTCACGCGGAAGCGCCCGATGCCCGGCGGGCTGATCGCGAAGTTGCACTCCTTGGACGATTCGAACTCGGCAGCCTGCTTGTCGTTCATCACGCTGCGCGTGAGCTCGATCGTATGCTGCGGCGTCAGAGAAGTCTTCGAGACGGGACCGATCTTCCCGTCGATCTTGAGCGCCGGCGGAAAGCCCGCGGTGATGAAGAGGTCCGAGCCCTTCTGCTTGACGAGGAGCTCGAGCAGGTCGTGGATGAATTTGGTTGCGGTCTCGCGTTCCATGGAACGGCTCCCCTGACGGCGCGCTAACCCCCGAACAGATCCTTGTTCACCGCTCGCGTGCGCGCCTCCGCCATGTTGATCTGGTTGCGCCGCACGAGCTCGGTGAGGCACTGATCGAGGGTTTGCATCCCTATTGCCTGGCTGGTCTGGATGGCGGAATACATCTGCGCGACCTTGTTCTCGCGAATGAGGTTGCGGATCGCCGGAGTGCCGATCATGATCTCCCACGCGGCGAGTCGCCCCTGCTGGTCCTTGGTCTTGAGCAGCGTCTGGGCGATGATCGCCACGATCGACTCGGAGAGCATGGCGCGTACCATGTCCTTTTCGGCCGCTGGGAAGACGTCGATGATGCGGTCGACCGTCTTCGCTGCGGAACTCGTGTGCAGCGTGGCGAAGACCAGGTGGCCGGTCTCGGCCGCGGTCAGCGCGAGCCGAATCGTCTCCAGGTCGCGCATCTCGCCGACCAGGATGTAGTCGGGGTCCTCGCGCAAGGCGGCGCGTAGCGCGTTGGCGAAAGACAGCGTGTGGGGCCCGACCTCGCGCTGGTTGATCAGGCACTTCTTCGATTCGTGCAGGAATTCGATCGGGTCCTCAATGGTGAGGATGTGGCCGTATTCGTTCTCGTTGACGTGGTCGGTCATCGCCGCCAGCGTCGTCGACTTGCCCGACCCTGTCGGGCCGGTGACTATGATCAGTCCGCGCGGGCGCTCGGTGAGCTCGGCGAAGATCTTTGGCGCGGCGAGCTCTTCGAGCGAGAGCACCTTCGACGGGATCGTCCGGAACGCCACCGCTGCGCCGCGCTGCTGGTTGTACGCGTTGACCCGGAAGCGGGCGAGATTCGGGATGCCGAAGGAGAAGTCGCACTCGAGCATCTCCTCGTAGGTCTTGCGCTGCGCGTCGCTCATGATGTCGTACACCATGGCGTGCACGTCCTCGTGCTCCATCGGCGGCAGGTTGATGCGCCGGATGTCGCCGTGAACGCGGATCATGGGGGGCAGGCCCGCCGACAGATGCAGGTCGGAGGCCTTGTTCTTGACCGCAAACGCTAAGAGTTCGGCAATGTCCATTTATAATCTCTGCGGGCCGCCGCGCGCCGCGCCTGCATTCGCCGCGCGATCGGAGGGCGGACCCCACCGCCCTAGCGACCTGTGGATTACATCCGCGGGTCGGCTATGCCGGCGTCATTCGATTATGAGCCTATACGAGAAGGCGTGGCAAGATGTCCGGGAGCGGATCGCACGGGCGGCTCGCGCGGCGGGCCGCGATCCGAAGACGATCCACGTTCTCGCAGTGAGCAAGGGACAGAGCGCGGAGGCGATCCGGGGACTGTACGCGCTCGGCCAGCGCGCCTTCGGCGAGAATTACGTGCAGGAAGCGCAGGCCAAGGCGCAGCAGCTTGCCGATTTGCCCGACCTCGAGTGGCATCTGATCGGTCCACTACAGAGCAACAAGACGCGCCTCGTGGCGGAGCGCTTCGCCTGGGTGGAAACGATCGATCGCTTGAAGATCGCCGAGCGCCTTTCAGCTGCACGCGATGCGCGCATGCCCGCGCTCAACGTCTGCATCCAGGTGAATATCAGCGGCGAGTCGAGCAAGAGCGGTGTGGAGCCCGATGCAGCGTTGCCCCTTCTGCGCTCGATCGCGGCGCTGCCACGCGTCTCGCTGCGCGGGTTGATGGGCATCGCCGAGCCGACGGAGGATGCGGCGCGCCAGCGCGCGCAGTTCGCGCTGCTGCGCGAGCGGTGCGAGGCGGCTCGTGCCGAGGGAATCCGTCTCGATACGCTGTCGATGGGGATGTCTGCGGATCTGGAAGCCGCTGTCGCGGAGGGCGCAACGCTGGTGCGCATCGGCACGGCGCTCTTCGGGCCGCGGTCTCGCCGGGAGGAGGTTGAAGCGGCATGAACGTTACTTTCATCGGCGGCGGGAACATGGCGCGGGCGCTGCTCGGCGGTCTCATCGCCCGCGGCCATGCCTCGGGCGCGTTCGCCGTCGTCGACGTCGATGCCGAGGCACGCGCGACGCTGGCTGCACGCTTCGGCGTGGCGACCTTCGCCGCGGTCGAGTCCGCCGCGGTGAGTCAAGCCGACGTCATCGTGATCGCCGTCAAGCCGCAGCAGGTCCGCGGCGTCGCGCGCGAGCTCGCGACCCTGCTCAAGCGCCAGGTGGTGCTCACGATCGCCGCCGGCATCCGCCTCGCCGACCTGTCGCGGTGGCTGCTTGGCTACCGCCGCCTGGTGCGGGCGATGCCGAATACGCCCGCGCTCATCGGGGTCGGGATCGCCGGCCTGCACGCGCTCGCCGGCGTCGACGGTGACGGGCGCGCGCGCGCCGCCTCGGTGCTCGAATCGGTCGGCGGCATTCTCTGGTGCGAGCGCGAGGAGGAGCTCGACGCGGTGACCGCGGTGAGCGGTAGCGGTCCCGCCTACGTTTTCTACTTTCTCGAGGCCCTGGAGCAGGCCGCGCGTGAGCTGGGCCTCGACCCTGCGGTGGCCCGCAGACTGGCCTATTCGACGTTCTCCGGTTCGATCCGTCTCGCCGAGCAGAGCAACTCCGAGGTGGCGCTGCTGCGGGCGCAGGTGACCTCGAAGGGCGGTACCACCGAGCGCGCGATCGCCACGCTCGACGAGGCCCAGGTCAAGGCCGCGATCGTCGCCGCGGTCAAGGCGGCTGCCGCGCGGGCGAAGGAGCTCGGCGTCATTCTCGGCGGCGAGGCCTGATGCTCAACGAAGCGCTGCGGTTCCTGCTCAACATCGTGTGCGGGCTGCTCGTGTACTCGGTGCTCCTGCGCTTCATGATGCAATGGCTGCGCGCGCCGTTCAGAAATCCGCTGGGGCAAGCGGTGACGGTCCTGACCGACTGGGCGGTGAAGCCGCTGCGCCGGGTTATCCCCGGTTATCGCGGTTACGACTGGGCGTCGCTCGTGCTCGCCTGGTTCTTCCAGGCGCTATGGCTGGCGGGGCTGATCGCGCTGGGGACCGGCATCGCCTCGGGCGCGGTCGCGGGTCTCGTCGCCGTGCTCGCCGTGCTCGAGCTCGTCAAGGCGGCGCTGTGGATCGTCATCGTTACCGTATTCGCGCAGGCGCTCCTCTCGTGGATAGCGCCCGACGGGCCGCTTGCGGGCGTGCTAAACGCGCTCACCTTCCCGCTGCTCGCGCCGATCCGCCGCGTCGTGCCGCCGCTCGGCGGCACGCTCGACCTTTCGCCGCTCATCGTGATCGTGCTCGCGCAGCTCGTGCTGATACTACCCGTGGCGTGGCTGGAGCAGACCGTTGGCTCGCTCTTCCGCTGACACGGTGCGCAAGCCGGCGTGGCTTCGCGTCGGCGCCGATGGGTCGATTACGCTCGAGCTTCATTGTCAGCCTGGCGCAAGGCGCACCGAAGTTGTCGGCGCGCACGGACTTGCGCTCAAGATCCGCGTCGCTGCGCCAGCCGTGGACGGTCGCGCCAACGAGGCGCTCATGGCGTACCTCGCTACGAGCTTTGGCGTCGGAAGACGCAGCGTCGAGCTGATTCGCGGGCAAACCGGACGCAGCAAGACAGTGCGCATCGACTCTCCCCCTCTGAGGCCAGACCGCGAATGGGGCTCTTAGCTGGGGGTTGTAAGATGCGCACTTGATTGTTTGCCGGGTGCGCAGCGCTCGGCGCACGGGACTCCGGCACAGGAGGGGGCCAATGGCAATTGTGGATACCGCGACGCGCAAGCGGCCGGCGAGACGGCGGCTGGAAGGCAAGCCTGCGCCCGCGGCGCAACTGTCCTCGCCAGACGGTGCAGCGGCTGCTCGCGACCTCGCATGGACCGGACAGCACGCGAAGGCGATCGACGCGTGCACCGCGGCACTTCTCGCTATCGAGCATGCGGGTCGGTCGAAGATCGCCGAGCGACTGACGCTGCTCGATCTGCGCGCCGAGTCATACATCGCACTCGGCAAGCTCGACCACGCTGCCCGCGACGCCGAGCGCATGATCCAGGTTGCGAGCCGCGACAGGTCTCCGGCGTTCCGGGCGCAAGCGCTCAACCGGAGCGCGATCGTGCAGATGCGGCAAGGCGATCTCAGCCAGGCCATCGACGCGGCGGTCGCAGCTGCGAAAGCAGCGCGCCAGTCTCGGCGGAAAGGACTGATCGGTGAAAGTCTGCTCTCCCTCGGGGAGGCGCTGTGCCGCGCCGGAAGGCACGACGTCGCGTTGAAGACGGCGCGCGAAGCAATCGCCATTTTCGAAGCGGCAGGCGATACGCTTCGCGCGGGCCGGGCGAACTGGGTGGTCGCCTTTGCCTATCGCCGGCTGGGTCGGGGGCGCGAATCGCGCCTGGCCGGGGAGCGGGCGCTCGAGCTGGCCAATCGCACGGGAGACCGCTACGGCATCGGCAACGCGCTCGTCATCTTGGAGCAGTCGGACCCGGATATAGCCGGTTCGGTGCGCAGACTCCACCAGGCAACGCAGGCATTTGAAGCGGCCGGCTACGCGGAGCGACGGGGCGTCGCGCTGGGTAATCTGGCCGCGAATTATGGCGAGTTTGGCCTGTACCGCCATGCCTATCGGTTGCAGAACGAACTGGTTTCCCTGCACCGGGAGATGCGGGCGAAACAGCAGCTGGCCTACATCCTGCAGAACCTTACGCGCACCGAGATCACGCTTGGCGACATCGATTCCGCCCGGCTGCACTTGCGCGAGTCCGCGGAGACCTTGCCTGCTAAGAGCGACCCCAACAGCGATGCGGGTGTGGCCCAGTACAGGGGACATCTGGCACTTGCCGAAGGCGATCCCGGCCGCGCCCTGGATCACTACAAAGCTGCCCTGCAGATTGCCCACGACGCCAGTCTGGGACGAGAGAACGTATTTCTCACCATGCTCGCCCAGGCCCACTTGCTCAACCGTGAGCCGGGTCTCGCGCTCGAGGCCACGACACGGGCGACCGCGATGCATCGCGCCCAGTCTTTTGCGATACCCGACGCATTCCTGGGGCAGGAGATCTGGTGGAGGCACGCGCAGGCCCTGGCCGCGAACAACAAAGGCCGGGAAGCAGAGCAGGCGCTGGAGCGCGCGTACAAACTTCTCCTCGAGCGCGTCACGAACCTCCGCGACGACGGCCTGCGGCGTAACTACCTGAACAAGGTTGCGGTCAACCGCGAAATCATCTCGGCGTGGCTCGCTTACGGCACAAAGCGCAGGCTTTCGCAGAAGCGTCTGCTCGCGCATCTGCACATTGAATCCGACGTGCGGGAACCCTTCCAGCGGCTCGCAGATACGGGCCTCAGGCTCAATGCGCTGCATACCGCGGAGGCGATCCACGCATTCATTGTGGACGAGGCGACGGAGCTTTGCGGCGGCGAGCGCGTCCTGCTCGTCCTGGAACGCGATGGCAGGCGCGAGCTGGGGCACGCGCTCGTCCCCGCCGGCGAGGATGAACGCACCGTCCTCGACTCGATCGAACCCTATCTTTCGAGCGCGCGACGCACGGGGGTAGTCAGCCTCGTACACACGCCGGAGAGCGCTCCTGCGCTGAAGCAGAGGTCGCGAGTCGTCGCCCCGCTGGTGGTCCAGGGCAAGGTGCTCGGCTATCTGTACGCCGACATGGACGGGGTGTACGGGCGTTTCGATGACACAGATTGCGACATGCTGGGGCTGCTCGCGAGCCAGGCAGCGGTTGCGCTGGACAACGCGCAGTGGTCACAGGGCCTCGAGCAGAAGGTCCAGGAGCGCACTGCCGAGCTGACTGCGTCCAACGCGAGCCTCGAGCAACGCAATGCCGAGCTCGCGATCATCAACTCGATTCAGGCCGGGCTAGCCTCCAAGCTCGACTTCCACGCGATCATCGATCTCGTCGGCGACAAGCTGCGCGACGTCTTCGGAGGGGCCGATCTTGGCATCACTTGGTACGACGAGAACGCGCATCTTCTCCACTACCTCTACTTCTACGAGCATGGCAAGCGCCTGCCGGTGATCACCCGGCCGCCGACCCCCGGAGGCTTGTTCGAAACGCGGTCGCTCAAACGGCAACCGACGATTTTCACCTGTCTCGACGACTACAAACGCGCCGGGATGACCGGTCCCATACCCGGCACCGATCAGAGCCTGTCGATGATCAACGTGCCGATCATTGGCAGCGACCGGGTGCTCGGCGACATCTCGCTCGAAAACTTCGAGCGCGAGCACGCCTACGGCGAAGCCGAACTCAGGCTGCTGAGCACGGTCGCCGCGACGATGGGCGTCGCGCTCGAGAACGCGCGGCTATTCGACGAGACGCAACGACTGTTCAAGGCCGAACAGCAGCGCGCCGCGGAGCTGGTGGTCATCAACAGCATCCAGCAGGGCATGGCGGCCAAGCTCGAGTTCCAGGCGATCGTCGATCTCGTGGGCGACAAGCTGCGAGAGGTCTTTCAGACGGGCGACATCGGCATCTGGTCGTGGGACGAAGCCGCCAGGCTCGCCCATCCGCTCTATGTGTTCGAGCACGGCGTGCGGCACTATCACGGCCCGTTCCCGGTCAAGCCCGGCAGTGCGTCGGACCGGATAATCAACGGCGAGGTCCTCGTCGCCCGCAACCGCACCGAGCAAGACGCGCTGGGGTTCGAGCTCGTGCCGGGCACCGACCGCAGCTACTCGGTTGTCGGGGTGCCGATCGTCGGAGGCAATCGCGTCGTCGGCTCGATCCTGCTCGAGAACTACGAGAAGGAAAACGCATTCGGCGAGGCGGAGATCCGCCTGCTCACCACGGTGGCGGCCAGTATGGGGGGCGCGCTGGAGAACGCGCGCCTCTTCGACGAGACGCAGCGCCTGTTCAAGGCCGAGCAGCAGCGCGCCGCGGAGCTGGCGGTCATCAACAGCATCCAGCAGGGCATGGCGGCCAAGCTTGACTTTCAGGCCATCGTTGACCTGGTTGGCGACAAGCTGCGCGAGGTGTTCCACACGGGAGATATCGGCATCCGCTGGTTCGACTACGAGAAGAAGATCGTCCATTACTTGTACGATTTCGAGCACGGCAAGCGACTGGCGATTCCGCCGGCTCCTCCAAGGCTGGGCTGGGATACCCTGATTTCGCGCCGCGAGCCGCGAGTCATCAACACGGTCGCCGAATCGGCCGAAGTGGGCGTCGTTCCCGGGACAGACATCTCGAAGTCGAGCATCTCCGTACCCATCATCGGCAGCGATCGCGTGATCGGCGGGATCACGATCGAGACCTTCGAGCGGGAATATGCCTACGGCGAATCGGATGTGCGGCTACTGAGCACGATCGCATCCAGCATGGGCGTCGCGCTGGAGAACGCGCGTCTCTTCGACGAGACACAGCGGCTGTTCAAGGCCGAGCAGCAGCGCGCCGCCGAGCTGGCGGTCATCAACAGCATCCAGCAGGGGATGGCGTCCAAGCTCGACTTCCAGGCCATCGTGGATCTGGTCGGTGACAAGCTGCGGGAAGTGTTCAATACCGGCGACATCGGCATCCGCTGGTTCGACCGCAGTACGGGTCTGATGCATTACCTGTACCAGTTCGAGCACGGCAATAGACAGACGGTAGCGCCGCGGGAACCCCTGGTCGGCGGCCCGTGGTCGAGGATTTCCAACACGCGGCAGCCGCTCGTCCTGAGAAATCGCGCCGAGGCGGAAGCCATTGGCACTAGCGCGCTGCCGGGCACGGACGACAGCCAGTCCTCAGTCTTCGTTCCGATCCTGGGTGGCGACAAAGTCCTCGGCCTTATCGTGCTGGAGGACTACGAGCGCGAGGATGCGTTCGGAGTAGCTGAAGTGCGGCTGCTCAGCACGGTAGCCGCGAGCATGGGCGTCGCGCTGGAGAACGCGCGGCTCTTCGACGAAACACAGCGGCTCCTCAAGGAGACCGAGCAGCGCGCCGCGGAGCTGGCGATCATCAATTCGATCCAGCAAGGTCTCGCGGCGCAGCTCGACTTCCAGGCCATCGTCGACATGGTTGGCGACAAGCTGCGCGAAGTCTTCGCGACACCCGATCTCGGGATCCGCTGGTACAACGAACAGACGGGGCAGCTCCACTATCTGTACAACTACGAGCACGGCAAGAACCTGGAGATTGCTCCGCGGGTACCCGTTCCGGGCGGGATGTTCGAGACCATGGTTCGGACCCGGGAGCCCGTGATTATCAACACTGCGGAGGAATACGGCGATCAGCGTCAGAGCGTCGTGCCGGGGACCGATGCCAGCAAGTCGATGATTGCGGTACCGATCATCGGCAGCGACCGCGTGCTCGGCCTGATCGGGATTGAGAACTACGAGCGGGAGAACGCGTTCGATCGGTCGGACTTGCGTCTGCTCACGACCATTGCCGCGTCGCTCGGTACGGCCCTGGAGAAGGCGCGGCTCTTCGACGAGACGCAGCGCCTGCTCAAGGAAACCGAGCAGCGCAACGCGGAGCTCGCGATCATCAACAGCGTGCAGGCGGCGCTTGCGGCCGAGCTCAACATCCAGGGCATCTACGACGCGGTCGGGGACAAGATTCGCGAGATCTTCAACAACCGCGACATGGGCATTCGCATCTACGACCCGAAGACCGAGCTGATGCACTTCCCGTATGTCTATGAGAAGGGCAAGCGTATCCAGATCGACAGTCGTCGGCTCGCCGAACGGGGCTTCGCGCGGCACGTCATCGACACCCGGGAGACACTCGTCATCAACGAGAAGATGGACGAGGTGTCGGCGCGCTACGGCAGCTTCACGCTTCCGGGCACCGAAGACGAGAAGGCAGCCGTATTCGTGCCGCTGGTCGTTGGCGAGCAGGCCCGTGGGCTCATCAGTCTGATGGATGTGGAGCGGGAACACGCCTTTTCCGACTCGGACGTGCGGCTCCTGCAGACGCTGGCCAACAGCATGAGCGTGGCGCTCGAGAACGCTCGGCTGTTCGACGAGACGCAGCGCCTGCTCAAGGAAACCGAGCAGCGCAACGCGGAGCTCGCGATCATCAACAGCGTGCAGGCGGCGCTTGCGGCCGAGCTCAACATCCAGGACATCTACGACGCGGTCGGGGACAAGATTCGCGAGATCTTCGGCAACCGCGACATGGGGATCCGTGTCTACGATCCTCGGACCGGGCTGATTCACTACCCGTACGCGTACGAGAACGGGCGGCGGCTGAATATCGACTCGCATCCGCTGAACGAGACCGGGTTCGCGGCGTATGTGCTGCGCACGCGCGAAACGCTTGTCGTCAACGGGGACATGGCGTCGGCCTACGCAAAGTACGGGTCCACGGCGTTGCCCGGCACGGAGATGGAAAAGGCGACCGTCGTCGTTCCCCTCATCGTCGGCGATCAGACGCGAGGGACGATCTCGCTCGCCGATATGGAACACGAACAGGCCTTCAACGACTCCGATGTCCGGCTCCTGCAGACACTCGCCAATAGCATGAGCGTCGCGCTGGAGAACGCGAGGCTCTTCGACGAGACGCAGCGCCTCCTGAAGGAGACGGAACAGCGCGCGGCCGAGCTCACGGTCATCAACAAGATTCAGGAGGGGATGTCGGCGAAGCTCGAATTTCTCGCGATCATCGACCTGGTCGGCGACAAGCTGCGCGACGTCTTCAAGACGGGGGATCTCAGCATCCGCTGGCACGACCCCAAGGACGACGTCCTGCACTACCTATACGAGTACAAGCGCGGCGAGCGGATCAACAAGGCGCCGATGAAGCCGAGCCCTGACGGCATCTGGTCGAAGCTTCTAAAATCGCGCCGACCCATCGTTGCCCATACACGGGCCGACGCCCGCGCTCAGGGCATGACCACGATTCCCGGAACCCAGGAGAGCCATTCGTCAGTCTTCTTACCTATCCTCACCGGCGAACGCGCGCTCGGCATGATTGCGATGGAGGACTATGACCGCGAGCACGCCTACGGCGAGGCAGAG
>DATJZM010000098.1:0-29960 GCA_035499135.1 Casimicrobiaceae bacterium
CGTTGTTGGTTGCCCACAGGCGCCCGCCGTGGGCCTCGACGATCGATCGACAAATGGCCAGACCGAGACCCAGGCCGTGCGATTTGGTGGTCATGAACGGCTCGAAAATACGTTCGAGATCCGCCGAAGGTATTCCTGCGCCCCTGTCGGCCACCGAAACCTCGACGTTGCCGTTCGTGGTCTTTTGCGTTCGTATCACAAGCCTGTTGTCGGCACGGTGGCCGTTCATCGCGTCGCACCCATTGATCACGAGGTTGAGCAACACCTGCTGCAATTGATTTCGATCGCCGCTCACCGCAGGAAGCGCGTGGGCCAGCTCGCTGCTGACCACGACCTGCCTATTCAGCAAGTCGCTGCGCATCAGGCGGAGCGATTCCTCGACCACCTCGTTGATGTCGAGCGGATGACGCTGCGCCTCTTCCTTCCGAAGCAGGGACCGTAGCCGCTGAATGACGGCGCCTGCACGGTGGTCGCTCTTCACGATGTCGATGAGGATATCCGCGACCTTGTCGACGCGCGGCGGGCTCTGCACGAGAAACCGCTGCGCCGCCTGCGCATTGCTTAGAATTGCAGTCAAGGGTTGGTTGAGCTCGTGCGCGAGCGATCCCGACAGCTCGCCTAGCATCGCGACGCGGGCCAAGTGCGCGAGCTCGTCGCGCTGGCGGGCCGCTGCCCGCTCTGCTTGCGTGCGCAGCGTGATGTCGACGACCGACACGAGTACGGACAACCCCTTCTCCGTGTGCATCGGATTGAGCGCCACCTCCACGGGTATTTCACTGCCATCGCGGCGGTGCGCGAACAGCTCCCGCCCCGTCCCCATCATCCGCGCCTTTGCGTCTATGACGTAGCCTTGGCGCAGTCCTACATGCGATGTTCGAAAACGTTCAGGCATCAACGCTTCCACCGTCAGTCCGACAAGCGCTTCGCGTGCATAGCCAAATACGGCCTCGGCCTGCGCGTTGGCGAGCTTAATGGTCCCGTCCTCGCTCACCAGCAGGATCGCATTGGGGACGGCTTCGACCACGGCACGGAAGCGCTGCTCGCTTGCCCGGAGGTGCGCCGCGAGCTGTGCCGCGGAGACGAGGTCCCACACCAGCTCGTAGCCCATCGCCAGTACGACGATAAAGAAGCCGGGCATGAGGATGGTGGGCGCGTGAACCACTCCCGTGACGACAAGCGCGGAAAAGCTGCCGGCCGTGGCAATGCAAAGCGCAAGACTGCCGCCGACGAGGGCCGCGCGGCGACGCGCCACGGTCCCGCCCCTGCGCCACAGGGTGATGGAGGCATCTACGATGAACGCGACGAGCAGCAGATTGCTGAGCTGGGGCACTATCACCCACGGATTGGGGACACCGATGGGCCCGACCATGACGGCGCCTCCCCAAAGCTGCAAATAGTCCAGTGCTGTGATTTCCCGAAAGATCACGTTGACGCCCGTGAGAAAGTTCAGCGCGAGAGCGGCGAGTCGAAGGCCTACGACCGCATAGGCGAGCCAGAGTCGGCCCGCGTTGAAGTAAAGGCGCACGAATCCCACGATCGAGATAATCACCATCGCAAGGGGAACGTGAGACCAGCGCACGACGGCGGCGAGGCTGGCGGGTGTCGCGGCTTGCATTCTTGCGAGTTCGAAAGCGCCGTAGGTCGCGGCCGACACGGCGAGCACGAAGAACAGCAGACTGACGTGCTGCGACGGTTGCTTCTGCCAGACGAACAGATGGACGACGCCGAGCATCACGCTTGCGCCGATCATGACGATCCAGGCGACTTGGACCCAGTTCATCCTGTCACTGACACGGAAGGCTCGGTGGTCATTACAGCGCGTTTTGGCGCCTCGGCCGCCCCATGGCCGTGCTCGGATGCGGTAACAGCAAGAGGTGATTTCTCATGTTGCCCGGTGGCGCGATGTCGCACTGATCCGCAGGTACTATCGTTAGGCGCGTCCTGGCTGACTATTATCGTTGATCCGTGGGGTGAAGCTCCATCGGATAGCTTGAGCCGCGGCAGATTCACGACGCAACACTGGAACCGTTCAGCAAAGACCGCGCCTCAGCCAGGGCGCGAGTGCCACGACAGTCAAGCGCACCATCCACCTGGCCCTGCTATCACGCCGATCTCTAGACCGAAGGTCCCTTCGCAAGTGGCTTGGCCTTGATGGCTATATTCATATCAGTATAATAAGCACATGACGCCGGTGCAGTTTCTCGGGGCCTCGCTCAAGTGCCTGCGCGATTTCCCGGTGTGGTCTTGCATGCGTTCCAGCAGAAACCCCGCGCACGTCCAAGACCGACATCGAAATTGCGAGACCCGGGTCAGGGATTTGATGAACGATAGACGATGACCAAGGCAACGGCCTGCGCGAGCGTGTGGGACGCCCTCGCCGACACCTCCGAGCAGGCGGCAAATCTGCGCGTGCGCGCGGAGCTCATGCAACAGATTGCCGCCATTGTTGAGAAGAACCGCTGGACGCAAACCGAAGCTGCCCGGCGCTGTGCAATTACCCAGCCACGCATGAACGACCTGCTGCGTGGCCGCGTATCCCGTTTCTCACTCGATGCGCTGGTCAATATCGCCACCGCGATCGGACGTCGAGTCCATGTGGAACTGGAGAGCACATGATCGGCATGGGTGAATAATGGCGACGTTGATAGTACGCGGCGTCGACGGGTTGCGGATGCGAGGGTCCAACCGGCGGGCAGGATCTGCGAAGCCTTTGAAATCGGAATGGTAGAACGAACCTCCGCGGCTCGCTCACCGGCGGCGTCGAATCCGGTACGGGTACGCTTCGCCGCGTTCGAGCTGGACGAGGCGAACGCCCGCTTGCTGTGCGATGGCAAGCCTGTGGCTCTCGCGCCTACGCCGTTCGCACTGCTTTGCGCGCTTGCGCGGCAACCTGGATCTTTGCTCACCAAGCACGCTTTGCTGGATCAGGTGTGGGGCCACCAGTTCGTCAGCGAATCGGTACTGAAGACCGCCATCAGCGATGTGCGGACGGTGCTCGACGACGATCCCCGGCATCCCCGATTTATCGAAACGGTTTCGCGGCGCGGCTATCGCTTCATCGCGGCGACTGCCGCGATACCCACCGCATCAGCGGTCCAGGCAATCGCTCCTGGAATCGGGCTTCAAACGTCATCCTTCATCGGGCGCTTGGATGCCCTGGCAACTCTGCGCCGGGCGTGGGAGGCCGCGTGCGGCGGCAGGCGTGCGATCGTCTGGATTGCCGGCGAACCCGGTATCGGCAAAACGACGCTGATCGACCATTTCGTCGCAAGCCTCGGTGACATCGCCTGCGCACGCGGCCAGTGCGTGGAGCACTACGGCGCCGGTGAGCCGTATCTTCCCGTTCTGGAAGCCCTCGCAGAACTGTGTCGCAGGGACAGCACGGTCCCTGCCCTGCTCCGCAGCGTCGCGCCAGCCTGGCTGCTGCAGCTGCCTTGGCTGTGCACCGCCGATGAACGCGACGCCCTGCGGCGAGAGCTTGCGGGCGCCAGCCCGGATCGGATGCTGCGCGAGGCAGGTGAAGCGTTCGACCGCTACGCCGAGCGCCGGCCGCTGTTGCTGGTGACCGAGGACTTGCACTGGAGCGACCGTAGCACCATTCAGCTCATCGACTACATCGCGAGGCGGCGTGGCGGCGCGCAACTGATGTGGCTCGCAAGCTTCCGGCTCGCCGAGGTTGTTGCACTGGATCATCCACTCAACTCATTGCGTCACGAGCTTCGCCTGCACGGGCTCTGCGAGGAGATCGTGCTCGATCCGTTCTCCGAAAGCGAGGTCGCAGACTTCGTGGCGCAACGGTCGCCAGCTCTCGCCGGCGACGAAGCGTTCGTGCGTGCGCTACACGAACGGACCGACGGATTGCCACTGTTCGTAGCCGCGGTCACGAGCGAGGTCGTCGTACGCGCGGCGCAAGGCGGTGACGACGCTGCGCTCGGGGCGCAGCTCGCGAGTCGGGCCGTTCCCGAGAATCTGGCGGCGATCATCGACCACTACATCGCCAAGCTCGACGACGATCAGCGCGCACTGCTTTCGGCGGCTGCCGTGTGCGGGGTCGAATTCCGGGCCGGCACCGTCTCGGAAGTCCTCGAGCTTGACGCCACCGCCGTTGGAGACGCATGCGATCGGCTAGCACGTGGGCAGCTCTGGCTGGCGGCCTCTCGCGCTGCCGAAGCGAGCGATTCGCCAGAAAAGCCGTATTCGTTCAGGCACGCTCTCTTCCGCCAGGTGCTGTACGAGCGCACAGCCGTCGCGATGCGCGTCCAACTGCATCGCAAAGTCGGCGTTGCGCTCGAGCGCGAGCGTGCCGCGGGCGTCGCGGTCGCGGCTGCGGAGCTCGCCATGCACTTCGAGCGAGGGCGCGATCCGATGCCCTGTCTGCGTTACTACGCGGAAGCAGCGGAAGACGCCCTCGCGCACTTGAGTCCGGCCGAGACGATGGCCCTTACCGAGCGCGCGCTGGGCCTCCTTCAGCAGGCGCTCGAGGGGACCGAGCGAGACGCGCTGGAGATCGGCTTGGCGACGCTTCGCGGCATAGCGGCGACCCATGTCCTTGGCTTCGGCTTGGAGGCCAAGGCCGCCTTCGAGCGCGCGTACTCGCTGCTTCGCGAGGTCCCGCGACATCGAATGCTTGGACGCCTGCTCCACGGGTTGGGCCTCGTTTCTTGCCTGCGCACCGATTATGCCGAGGCGCTTGCGGTAGCCGAGCGGGCAGAGGCGTTCTCGTCAGCGACGAAAGATCCAGCCCTCCTGCTTACGGCGTGCATCGTCCACGGAGAAGTGGACCAGCGTCAGGGCCGTTCGCTCGCCTCCCGGACATGGATCGAGCGTGGGCTCGCTCTGGCGGAGTCGCTCGACTTCGCGCCTGGAGAAACCTTCATAGCCGATCCCCAAGTCATGCTCCTGGGCATGCTCGGGCCTCCGCTTTTTCACCTCGGCTTGGTCGATCAGGCGCGTACCCGGCTGCAGCAAGCGTACGCACGAGCCCGCCAGCTGGGACAGCCGATGGCACGCCTGGCTGCCATCTGGTACGACGCGCTGCTCGAGGTACGGCTCGGCAATGCCGCACGCGTCGCGGCGCTTGCCGACGAGATGCGCGCGCTCGTCGATGAGTTCGCGCTCGCGCAGGGTCGAATCGCCTCCCATTGGTTTCGGGGTTGGGCGGATGCCCGATTGGGACAACCGCGCGATGGTTATCGCCGAATTCGGGAGGCATATGAAGAAAATACGAGGCTTGGAATGCTCGCCGGCGGGAGCGAGGTGCGTGGATACGCCGCCGAAGCGCTCTTGCTGACCGGTGACCTGGATGCCGCCCAACGCGAGCTCGAGGGGGCGCTGCAATTCGCGAACGAGCACGCGGAGCGCGTGTATCTGCCGCAGCTCTTGCTGATCGAGGCCGCGATCGCCCGAGCCCGGGGCGACGCAGGTCGCGCGCAGACGGCGGTTCGAGCTGCCGTCGCCGAGGCCAGAGCGCAGGAGGCGCCCTGGCTCGAGTTGATAGCACTGCTCGAGCTCTGCAAGAGCGACGGCGCAACATCCAAAGACCGGCGCGCGCTCGCCGCGCTCGTCGAGCAGCTTCCCGAGGCGGCCGACACAACGGCCGTTGCGACCGCCCGCGCGTTGCTCGACAACATAAGGGCTCACTGAACTGCACTTGGGGCGGACAAACCGCCCTTGTGACGCTACGCGCCGTCACTCCCCGAGAAAGCGCGGACGCGCTGCTCCCACAGCTCCCGCACAAGAGTCAGCACGACCGGCCCGACGACCAGCCCAACGAGCCCGAGCACCTCGAAGCCGCCAAGGCAGCCCATCAGGACCCAGACGAAGCGCAAGCGAATGCCGTCGCTCGCGATCGCTGGCCGCACGATCTTGTCGCCGCAGAACAGGACGGCAGCGCCTAGCCCGAATGAGAGCAGCGACAACGAAGCGGCGCCCGTGATCGCCAGTTGCAGCGTCAGCAGGATGACCGCCACATAACCGAGGAATGGGACGAGCGCGAGCAGGCCGGTGATCGCAGCCCAAACGCCGGCGTTGGGCACGCCGGCGAGTGCGTACGCGACTCCGCTTGCGCATCCGTCGAACAGCGCCACCGCCAGCATGCTATTCACGGAAGCGCGCACGGCCCGTGTGGCGAGGTCGAGATAGCCGTCGCTCCGCTCGCCGATGTGGTGACGAAGGAGCTGTCGGAATCCCGCCGCCAGAGATTCACCCTCCTGATACAGGAAGAACAACAGCAGGATCGTGAAGCCGACGATGAAAGCGTGTCGCGCCATGAATTGTCCGAGCGACTGCGCCCAGCCCAGAAGCGCAGTCGTGTCGGCCCGCTGCATCCAGACCGTGAGAGCCCCCGGGTACGCGATCTCGCCTTGCCACCGAGCGGCGGCCCAGTGCCCGACCAGCGGCACGTTCTCCAGCCACTGAGGAACGCCGATTCCCCGCTTGTCGGCAGCCGCGATCTCCATGAGCATTCCCTGGGCTTCGGTGACCAGCGCCCCGATCGCGAACATCAACGGTGCCAGCACGAGCAACGTCATCCCAAGCGTGAACATCAGAGAGGTCGCGCTTCGCCCCGCGTGCCGCGCCGCGCGGGCAGCGAACCGTTTGTAGAGAGGCCAGCTCGCGATCGCCGTCACGCAGGCCGCCAGCACAGCTTGAAGGAAGCTGTGCAGGACCCAGACGGACAGCGCGATGATCAGCGCGCCATAGAGCCATCCCGGGGATGGCTTGACGTTCAACGTCCAAGGCGCACGGCTTGTTCGTTGATGATAAGCGGGGGCCATAGAGCTCGATTCCACACTGTCATCGTAGGACCTTGGCTCAGCGATGTCGTAAGGGAAAAGTCGCGATTTCGTGACGGACATTCCGACCGAACGTCGACCTTTCGCTTACCACTCGCCAGATGAACTTCTCTAGGCTGTCACTCAGTTTCGTTACCGACAGCCCCATGACGCTCAACCCTGAATCGAAGTATCCAACCCGGCGCGCGTACGTCCTGAAAGTTCGCGGCGACGCGAGTCCCGATGCGCTCGCCGGAAGGATCGAGAACCTCGTCACCGGCCAGCAACGCGACTTTGCATCCGGCGACGACCTGCTTCAGTCGCTTGCACGCGATCTCGAGGCGAGCCTGTCCCCGGCGCGAATCGAGATTGAAGCGACGGACGCCGGCACACCGACGGGCGACGAGCAAGAAAGGAAGACGCGATGAGCACTCCAAGTAAACAGCTTTCTCAGAGTCACGACATCTCGGCGAAGGTCGCGCAGGTACTGCAGACCCGCACGAAGGTGGCGCTGGAGCGCTACCGCCAACGCGCGAAAAAGGCGTACGAGGATGAGGCCGCCGAGCTTGCGGCGAATCCGACGCTGCCATGGCAGATGTGGGCCAATGGTGCTCGATACGCCGTCGACCTCGCGCAGCGCTCGGTCCTCTTCTGGGACGCACTGCGCCGGCGCGGCAACAACTTCCTCGAGCACGAGCGCAAGGGCTTGCCGCCGGTGCTGCACTTCGACTACGAGATGATCATGGACGGGCGCACGTTCAAGCGTCCGGTCAACTACGCGCTGCTGCGCATCGTTCCTCCGAAGGGCGTGACGGTGGACCCCAGCCGCCAGCCCTTCGTAATCATCGATCCGCGCGGCGGCCACGGACCCGGCATCGGCGGCTTCAAGGACGATTCGCAGGTAGGGATCGCGCTGCGCGAAGGCCATCCAGTGTACTTCGTCATGTTCTTCCGGGATCCCGAGCCGGGGCAGACGCTGATCGACGTGTGCAACGCGGAGCGCGAGTTCGTGCATCGCGTGCGCGAGCTTCACCCCGGTGCCCCGAAACCGGGAATCGTCGGCAACTGTCAGGGGGGCTGGGCGGCGATGATGGTGGCCGCTTCCAGTCCGGACGACACGGGCCCGATCGTGATCGTCGGCGCGCCGATGTCCTACTGGGGCGGCGCCTGGAGTGAGGGCGAAGGCGACAACCCGATGCGTTATGCCGGAGGGCTCCTCGGTGGCACCTGGCTCGCGTCGCTTTCCTCGGATCTCGGCGCGGGCAAGTTCGACGGCGCCTATCTCGTGCAGAACTTCGAAAACCTCAATCCAGCCAACACATTCTGGAACAAGTATTACCAGCTGTTCGCCAACGTCGACACCGAGGCGGAGCGGTTTCTCGAGTTCGAGCGTTGGTGGGGCGGCTACTTCCTGCTGAACCGCGAGGAGATCGAGTGGATCACGCGCAATCTCTTTGTCGGCAACAAGCTGTGGAAAGGCGAGACGAAGGGTCCCGGCGGTGCGGTATTCGATCTGCGCGACATCAAGTCGCCGATCATCCTGTTCGCCTCCGCCGGCGACAACATCACGCCGCCGCAGCAGGCCTTCAACTGGGTCGCCGACGTCTACGGCAGCACGGAGGAGATCAAGGCCCGCGGGCAGGTGATCGTCGGTCTGATGCACGAGGATGTCGGTCACCTCGGGATCTTCGTCTCCGGCAAGGTCGCGAAGAAGGAAGGAACGCAGATCGCGTCGGTGCTGAAGTCGATCGAGGCGCTACCGCCGGGCCTCTACGGGATGCAGATCGCGGAGAAGAAGGACGGTGACGGCAAACCGACGTACGAGGTTAGCTTCGTCGAGCTGCGCCTCGAAGAGATCATCGCGCGGCTCAATCGCTTCAAACGCGCCGACGAGCGACCCTTCGAAGCAGTGAACGCGGTCTCGGAGTTCAACCAGCGCGCCTACGAGCTCTTCGGTCGTCCGCTGGTCAAGGGGATGGCCAACGAGTACGGCGCGAAGCTGTCGCGCGAGTTTCACCCGCTGCGCTGGCAGCGCTGGGCGCTCTCCGACCTCAACCCCTGGCTGTGGTGGCTGGCGCCGGCCGCAGAGGCGGTGAAGGCGCAGCGGCAAGCCATCGGGCCGGACGATCCGGCCCGCAAAGCGGAGTCGCGCGCGTCGGAGCTCACAGGCGCCTCGCTCGATTGGCATCGCGACCTGCGCGATGCCGTTGCCGAGGCCACCTTCTTCCAGATCTACGGCAACCTGTTCGCCTTCTACCTGGGCGATGAGCGTGACGTCGAAGCGGAGGCGCCGCGGATCGATCCGCGCGAGCTTCCGTTCGTCAGGAAAGCGCTCGCCTCGATCGACAAGGGCGGCTATGCGGAAGCAGTCGCGCGCGTCGCCTTCCTGCTCGCGCACAAGGACGAGCCGCTGCCGCTGTCCCGGCTGCAGCTCGCGCACGAGCTGATCGAAGAGTACCGCGACTTGTTGCCGGACCTCCGGCCCGACGAGGCGCGCCGCATCGAAGGTGAGCAGGAAATCATCGCCCGCTACGAGCCGGACAAGGCAATCGAGACACTGCCCGCGCTCCTGAGCGCGCAGGAGGACCAAGGCCGACTGCTGAACCTCCTCGAACGTGTTCTCGCCGACAAGCGGGTGCAACGCATCCAGCCCTCAGCCGAGCAGAAGGCAATGCTTGCGCGCATCCGCGGTGCACTCGGCTCGGTGACTCGTCGACCGCGCAACCCGCGGCGCGCCGATCCACCGAAAGGAGTCGCAACCCATGCCCGATAAGAACGACGACGTTCTTGGCGCCTTGTGGATGAAAGATCTCGACGAGCTCGATCTCGAGATCGCCCGGATGGCGCTGCTGTGCCAGGTGAAGGTTCTCGAACCCGGCATCATCGAGCGCGTGTGGAAGAAGGATGCCTCGGTCTGCGGAACCGACAATCCCCTCGCTTTCGAAAAGCTGCACAACCTGCTGATGATGCACTTCAAGATGCGCGAGAAGTTGGTCGATGCGGTGGGACAGGCGCAAACCGCGCAGATCGAGGCGGATGTCATCGAGCGATTGAGAAAGCCCTTCGGCGATCTAGTAGGGAAATGGCCGCCGGCGTAACTCTTGCCTCGGAGAATAAGCGATGGATGCCAATGTGCTGACCGCGATGTCGGGCGTGCTGGGGTCGCTCGTTGGAGGTTCGGCGACGGTTGCCACTACATGGGTTGCCCAGAAGACGGCCAGCAGACGAGAGCTCATTCAAGGCGATATCGCGAAGCGCGAGATGCTCTACGGCGAGTTCATCGCCGAATGCGCCAAACTGATCGTGGACGCGTTTACGCACAAGCTCGACAAGCCCGAGGCATTGATTCCCCTTTACGCGTTGATCAACCGCATTCGCCTGCGCGCCTCGCAGCCTGTTCTCACCGAGTCGGAGCGCCTGCTTCGGTACATCACGGAGCGGTACTTTGCGCGCAATCTTACGCTCGATGAGCTGCGCGAACTGACGCGTTCGGCCGACGCCGACCCGATAAAAGCGTTCGGCGAGGCGTGTCGGACCGAGCTGAAATCGATTCGCGCAAGAGTCTAGGTATGGTTGCGACCATATGGAAAGCTGTCGCGCTGGTGGCGCCCACGCCACGACGTTCACCAAATTCCGACCGAACGCCGACGCTTCACTGACCACTCTCTGCGCGCCGTCCGCTACGCTGATCCCATGTTCAGTCAACGCAATCACCCGATCCAACTTATCGCCGCCATGGCCGCGATACCTCGCCTATTCGGTCTCCGCCGTCTGTTCAAGAACGATGATGGCGTCATCCCTACCGGCGCGTGCGAATCGATCGACTCGGGGCCCCGGCAACAGGCGTTCCCCTCCACGCGTGGTTCGCTAGTGTCTCGGCAAGACATCGCGGCCGCGCTTGCGGCCTCGCTCGCCCTTGCTCTCGTGGGCTGTGCCACGCCCGTCATGCACGCTTCGGTGGATGTGCCCGACCGATTCGCAGCGTCTCCGGCGTCCTTCGAAGAGCCCGAGCCGGCTTGGTGGGATAGATATGGCGATCCCGTGCTTTCCCAGCTCATTCGCCGCGCCGCGTACGAGAACCGGGACGTCAAGATCGCCACCGAGCGCGTGCGCGCCGCGCGCGCCGGAGAGACGATCAGCCGCTCTTGGCTGTTTCCGACCGTTGGCATCGGCGCCAACGGCTTCAATCACACGACCAATTACGACACAGTCCTCAAGAATTTCGTTCCCGAAGCGGCGAACACGCGCGCGGGACAGGTCGGTGTCGGGGCCTCGTGGGAAATCGACCTCTTCGGCCGTCTGCGGGCAGGCGCGGCGGCGGCGGCAGCCGACACGGTCGCAGTCGAGAACACCGCGCGCGGCGTGCGCCTGCTGGTGCTGACCGACGTCGCCACGAACTACTTCACGCTCGTCGGCGCGTTGCGCCAGCTCGAAACCGTGCGCGCGATATCCGCCGCCCAGGACGAAACGCTGCGCCTCGTCACGGCCCGCCAACGCGCCGGGCTCGCGACGCCATTCGACGTCGAGCGCGCGCAGACCGAAGCGGCGAAAGCGCGCGCGGCCATACCGCCGCTCGAGACGCTCACCGCCGTCTCGCGCCATCGCCTCGCGGTGCTTATCGGCGACCAGGCGTTCAATGCCGCGACCATCACGCCGTCGGACGTTCAGGCGAACGTTCCGTCCGCACATCCGGGACAACCGGCCGCCCTGTTGCAGCGGAGGCCGGATCTGCTGGCCGCCAGTGCGCAGGTCGACGCGGCCAACGCGCGCAGGCAACAGGCGATGGCGGAATGGTTTCCGCGGCTCATCCTCGGCGCAGTGTTCGGCCGCGAGTCCATCGATCTCAACGGGGTCGCGCTCGGCCCCGCGCGCTTCGCCAACGTCGCCGCCCTCATCGCGATGCCGATCTTCAACGCCGGACGGACGCAAGCCATCAATGACATCGCGGAAAGCGGCCAAAAGGAGGCGGTCCTCCACTTTGAGGACGCGATCGTGCGCGCGCTCGAGGACGTCGAGAACGCGCTGGTTGCGCTCCAGGACGAACGGCAACGTGCGCAGTCGCTCAACGGCGCGGCAGCGTCGGCAGATGCCGCGCTTGGACACGCGCAGTCGCTCTACGATCGCGGCCAGATCGACCTCTTGCCGCTGCTTGATGCGCAGCGCGTGCAATTGTCGGTGAGAGTCGGCGCCAACGACAGCAACACGCAGCTGCTGCTCGACAGCGTGCAACTGTACAAGGCACTCGGCGGGGGCTGGGAGGCTTTCGAGCCCGCGGCGACACCGACCGCTGGCGATGCAGCGCATTCCCCGAATTCATGAACCCAGTCGACCGATGCGAGGAATCTTCGTGAAACCCTCTCTCCCCATGACGCTTGCCGCCATATCCATCGCGGCGATCCTGTCCGGCTGCTCGCACGAGCCGCCACCCGAGCCGTTGCGGGCAGTCCGCACGGTGGAAATCCGCTACGACAGGACTCCGGAAACAGACCGCTACTTTGGCTCGGTCCAATCGCGTTACGAGGTCGACCAAGGTTTCCGCGTCGGCGGCAAGGTGATGAGCCGCAAGGTCGACGTGGGCCAGAAGGTGCGCCAAGGCGACGTCCTCGCGGCCCTCGACGACGCCGATTACAAGCTCGCGGTAGAGGCAGCGCAACAGCAGCTCGCGGCCGCGGAAGCGCAGGCACGGCAGGCCGAGTCGGATCGAAAGCGCCTCAACGCGTTGAAGACCGACGGCTCGGTCAGTCCTTCCGACGACGAGAAAGCGCAGAGCAACGCGCAAACGACGCGCGCCACGGCGGAAGCGGACGCGCGCAAGCTCGATCTCGCGCGCAATCGCCTCGAGTACACGACGCTGCGTGCATCGCAGGACGGCGTGATCACCAGCGTGAAGTTCGAGGTGGGCCAGGTCGTCGCCGAAGGGCAGCCGATCGTTTCGATTGCGAAGGAGGCCGACCCGGAAGTCGTGGTGAACGTGCCGGAAGACGGCCTCGCCGCGTTCAAGAGCTCGCGCTACAAGGCATGGCTTGCGAGCGCGCCCGATCAGATGTTCGAGGTCGTGTTGCGGGAACTGTCGCCGCAGGCGGCGGCGCAGACGCGAACCTTTCGCGCCCGCCTGAAGCCGGCTGAACCACGTGCGTTGCCGCTCGGCGCTACCGCAACGCTCGTGGTCGAGCGCCCGGTCGGCCAGAACGCCGTCGCGACCATCCCGGCCGCCGCGATTACCCAGAACAAGGGACAGCCTGCGGTGTGGGTCGTGCGTCGGGAAGGCAGCGATGCTGCGGCGAAGGTCGAACTCATCGGCGTCTCGGTGCATGGATACCGCAGCGACGAGGTGCTGGTCTCCGGGCCGCGAGCGGGTGAGCTCGTCGTCACCGCGGGCGTGCAGAAAATGGCGCCGGGTCTGAAGGTCGCCCTTACCGGCGTCGCAGCCAACGAAAACAAACAGGCCACCCGATGAAGTCCTTCAACCTCACCGAATGGGCGCTGAACCATCGCGCCATCGTGCTGTTCCTGATCCTTGCGATCATGATCGGCGGCGGGCTGGGTTTCACCAAGCTCGGGCAACTCGAAGACCCGAACTTCTCGGTGCCATCGATGGCGGTGATCGTCATCTGGCCAGGCGCGACGGCGCAACAGATGCAGGACGAGGTGCTGAACCGGATGGAGAAGAAGTTCGAGCAGCTCGATCACTTCGACAAGGTCAAGACCTATGCGCGGCAGGGTTACGCCGGCATGATCATCTCGGTCAAGGGCGGCACGTCGCACGCCGACCAGCGCGAAGCCTGGTATCAGGCACGCAAGAAGTTCAGCGACATCAAGGGCGAACTGCCCGAGGGTGTAATCGGCCCGATGTTCAACGACGAATTCGGCGACGTCACGGGGCTGCTCTATGCCGTCAAGGGCGACGGCATAGATCAGTGGGAGCTTTCCGACATCGCCGAGGACATCAAGCGGCGGTTGCTCAAGGTGCCGATGGTCAAGAAGGTCGACCTCTACGGCAAGCAGGCCAAGAAGGTCTACGTCGAATTCTCCAACGAGCGCATGGCCGCCCTCGGTATCACGCCGCTCATGATCGCGGAGAGCCTGCGCAACCAGAACGCCCTCGAGGCAGCCGGGCAGATCGACACCAGCACCGACCGGGTCATGGTGCGGGTGAGCGGCCAGTTCAACAGCCTGGACGACATCCGCAACGTGCCGATTTCGGCGGGGGGACGCCAGCTCAAGCTCGGCGACTTCACGACCATCACGCGCGGCTACGAGGATCCGCCGAGCTACACGATCCGCCATAACGGTCAGCAGGTGCTGATGCTGGGCATCGTGATGACGGACGACGGCAACATTGTCCAACTCGGCAAGGCGCTCGACACCACGATCGCGAAGGTCCAGTCCGAGCTGCCTTACGGCGTCGAACTCGAGCGCGTCGCCGATCAGCCGACGGTCGTCAGCGAATCCGTCTGGGAATTCGAGCGCTCGTTGCTGGAAGCGCTCACGATCGTGCTCATCGTCAGCCTGGTGAGCCTCGGCTGGCGCACGGGTATCGTCGTCGGGCTCTCCGTGCCCATCGTGCTGGCTGTCGTCGCGCTGGTCATGCTCGCGATGGGCTGGAATCTCGAGCGGGTCTCGCTCGGGTCGCTGATCATCGCCCTCGGCCTGCTGGTGGACGACGGCATCATCGCGGTCGAGATGATGGTCGTGAAGATGGAAGAAGGTTGGGACCGCGTGAAGGCGGCCGCCTTTTCGTACGCCGCGACAGCGATGCCACGGCTGACCGGTGCGCTTGTCACCGTCGCCGCCTTCATGCCCATCGGCTTCTCCAAATCGACCACCGGCGAGTACGCAGGCGGCATTTTCTGGATCGTCGGCACGGCGGTCGTGTTCTCGTGGTTCGTGTCGGGCGTCATCACGCCGTACCTCGCCGTGAAGATGCTGCCGGATTTCAAGAAGCATGACGGCGGCGACCCGTACCACACGCCGTTCTACCAAAAGCTTCGCCGTTTGATCGACGGCGCCGTCGAGCGGCGCTGGTGGGTCATCGGCGCCACGGTCGCCGCATTCGGGCTGGCCATCGTGGGAAGCCGCCTCGTGCCGCAGCAGTTCTTCCCGAACAGCGACCGGCCCGAATTGATTGTCGAGCTGCGACTGAAGGAAGGCGCTTCGTTCGCCGCGACGACCGAGCAGGTCAAGAAGATGGAGGCAGTGCTCGCCAAGGACGAGGACGTCAAGTTCTTCACGGCGTACACGGGCGCCGGCCAGCCGCGCTTCTATCTCGCGCTCGATCCTGAGTTGCCGAACCCGGGCTACGCCGTGTTCGTCGTCATGACCAAGGGCCTTGAAGCACGTGAAAAGGTGCGTTTGCGCCTGATGGCGAGCGTCAACGAGCAATTCCCGAATGTGTGGGTCCGCGTCACGCGCCTCGAGCTCGGTCCGCCGGTCGGGTTCCCGGTCCAGTTCCGCGTCGTCGGTCCGGATACGCAGAAGGTCCGCGAGATCGCGCGCGAGGTCGAGGCGGTGGTGGCGGCGAGCCCGAAAGTGCGCGATGTCCAGCTCGATTGGAACGACCCGGTGCGCACGCTGCGAGCCGACATCGACCAGGACAAGGCGCGTGCCCTCGGGCTCGCGCCGGCCGATATCGCGTTCGTCACGCAGATCTTCATGAACGGCGCGACCCTGTCGCAGTGGCGCGACCACGAAGATCTGGTCGACATCGTCGCCCGCGCCGTGCCTTCGGAACGTCTCAACCTCGACACGCTGAAGGACATCAATCTCTACACGCGTGACGGAACCGTCGTGCCGTTGTCGCAGGTCGCGCGCGTGCGCGACGTGCTGGAAGAGCCGGTGCTGTGGCGGCGCAACCGGGACATGGCCATCACCGTGCGCGCCGACGTCAAGGACGGCGAGCAGGGCGTGTCGGCCACGCAGTCGATCGTGCCGCAGTTGAAGGACATCCAGGCGAAACTACCCTTCGGTTACCGCATCGACGTCGGCGGCGCCGTGGAGGAGAGCGACAAGGCGAACAAGGCGCTGGCCGCGGTGTTCCCGGTGATGCTGGTCACGATCCTGACGATCCTGATGCTGCAGCTGCAGAGCTTCTCCAAGATGTTCATGGTGCTCCTCACCGCACCGCTCGGACTGATCGGGGTGGTCGCCGCGCTACTTATCTTCCAGGCGCCGCTCGGCTTCGTGGCGATCCTCGGGGTCACCGCGTTGTCCGGCATGATCATGCGGAACTCCGTGATCCTCGTTGACCAAATACGCGAAGAGATGGAGCTTGGTCTCGATCCCTGGAATGCCGTTCTCGAAGCCGCCATCCACCGGACGCGACCGGTGATGCTGACGGCCGCCGCCACGGTGCTGGCGATGATCCCGCTCGCGCGCAGCGTGTTCTGGGGCCCGATGGCGATCGCGATCATGGGTGGTCTTACGGTCGCTACCGTATTGACGATCTTCTTCGTCCCGGCCCTCTACGCGGCGTGGTTCAAGGTGCAACGCGCCGACGCAGGCAGCGCTGCGGATCAAGCCCTGCCGCCGGCGGCGCCGACGCCTGCCCCGGCCCAATGAAGCCCCGCTGAGATGAGGCGAAATCAATCGAACGTGGATGGCTTGTCTCGGTGTATTGAGATCGGCGTCCGTCGGAAAGGAGATAGGTCATGGCCAGCACGATGAAGGCAGCCGTCGTCCACGAGCTCGGCAAGCCGCTCGCGATCGAAGAGATAGCTGTTCCGCAGCCGAACGAGAACCAGATCCTCGTGCGCATCGCCGCGACCGGGATCTGTCACACCGACCTCCACGCCGTGAAGGGCGATTGGCCGGTCAAGCCGAAGCCGCCCTTCATCCCTGGCCACGAAGGCGTGGGCATCGCAGTCGCGATCGGACGTGCGGTCCGCAGCGTGAAGGAAGGCGATCGCGTGGGGATTCCGTGGCTGCATACGGCCTGCGGATTCTGCTCGTACTGCCGCACCGGCTGGGAGACGTTGTGCGCTTCGCAATTGAACAGCGGTTATTCGATCAACGGCAGCTTCGCCGAATATGCATTGGCTGATCCAACGTACGTCGGTCGCCTGCCGGACAGTCTTGACTGGGGCCCGGCGGCGCCGATCCTGTGCGCCGGCGTCACCGTCTACAAGGGACTCAAGGAGACGGAGGTAAGACCGGGTGAATGGGTGGTGATCTCGGGGATCGGAGGACTCGGCCACATGGCGGTTCAATACGCCAAGGCGATGGGCATGCACGTCGCCGCCGTCGATGTGCACCCCGAGAAGCTCGAGCTCGCCAAGTCGCTCGGTGCCGAGATCGTTCTCAACGCGCAGACTGCGGACGTCGCGGGCGAGATGCAAAAACTGGTTGGTGGCGCGCACGGCGCGCTCGTGACCGCGGTCTCACCCAAGGCCTTCGAACAGGCCTTCGACATGCTGCGATCTCGAGGCACGATGTCGTTGGTCGGTTTGCCGCCGGGCCGAATGTCGCTCCCGATCTTCAACCTGGTGCTGAAGCGCATCACCGTGCGGGGATCGATCGTCGGCACACGTCAGGATCTGGAAGAAGCCTTGGACTTCGCGGGCAGTGGGCTCGTCTCAGCCCACTTCTCCTGGGACAAGCTCGACAACATCAACGACATATTCGCCCGCATGGAGGAAGGCAAGATCGACGGGCGCATCGTCGTCAACCTGCAATGACCCGCCCTGTCACTGGATAGTGGAGCACCATGAAAGGCGGGTTGAAGACGGCCAAGGCACGAGCGGCGCGATCGTTCGCGGGCTCGCTGCGAACGGGGTTGGTCGCTGCCGCGCTCGCAATCGCGCTGGCCGGCTGCGCGACGCATCCGATGATGCCGACCCCGGTGCTCTACACCGGGACGGATCCGAGACCGCTCTTCGCCGGCTTGCCGATCGAAGAACGACGGCCCCCGCTCGATCTGCTCTACATCACCGATCGCGCGGTGGCAGGAGATGGCGGTGCTTTGCGCTATACCGCCGAACGGTCACGTTCAATGGCGTTCGGATCCGCGCAGATCGAGTTCAAAGAAAACGTCGGCTGGGATGCGCTGGTGCGGGAAAGCACCACGGCGGAGCGCACGACTCCGGTCGAGCTCGAGCTCGGGCCGACGACGGAGCTCGGTCGCTTCCCGCCCATCCCCTATGAAGTTACCGTCGGTCCCGATGGCGTAAGACGTCTACCCGCCACGGTCGAGGCCTATGAAAAGGCGAAACAGGGGTTGCAGGCCGAGATTGCCAGGCGGCTCGCCTTGGCGCCACGCAAGGAGGTCGTGCTGTTCGTGCACGGCTACCGCACCACCTTCGAGAGTGCGGCGCTCACGATGGGTGAGCTGTGCCATTTCCTGGGACGGGATTTCGTGTGCGGCATCTTCTCGTGGCCCGCGGGAGGACAGCGCGGCGCCGATTTCGGCTACGACGTCGACCGCGAGTCGTCCGAATACGCCGTCGAGGACCTGGTGAAGACCATCCGCATCATCGCCGGAACTCCCGGCCTGCAGCGGATTCATTTACTTGCCCACAGCCGTGGTAGCGACACGCTCGCCACCGCGCTGGCGGATCTTAGCGCAGAAGCTTATATGCTCCGGAGTTCGCCGACAGACGAGTTCCATATTGGGAACGTAGTCCTGATAGCTCCCGACATCGACGGCGACGTCGCGCTGCAGAAGATCTTCAAAGTCTTCTCGGACCCCGACTTGCCGTTCGGCAGGCGTCCAGATCCGGGCGCCGTCATTCCCCCCTCACCGGGGTTCAACGTGACGCTCTACGTTTCGCCCGACGACAAGGCGCTTGCAGCGGCCAGCAACCTCTTCGGAAGCATTGCTCGGCTCGGACGCATCGACACGAGGATGCTCACGCCGGATCAGATCAAAGCGATCGAATTGCTGCGCGTGGTGGACATCATCGAGGTCGAGGGCACCACCGATTTCTTCGGCCACAGCTACTTCACCTCCAATCCGCGGGCGAGCGCCGACATCATCGCCCTGTTGCGATATGGCCTTCGGCCCGGCGAGCCCGGGCGGCCGATCGAGCACATCGCCGGCGCATTCTGGCGGGTACCGGAACAGTGATGAGCGCATCCTTCGTGGCTAAGCGTCTGCGAGAGCCTCGATCGAGGGCGTGGGCGAACGCGCTGGCCCTCTTGGGCGGATGCACGCTGCTCTGTCTGTGCGCATATTCGAGCCCCGTGCAGACTGCGGACTGGACCGTAAGTGGCATCGTCGGCGCCGGCAACCATGTCGCCGTTGTGGGCCTCGAGGCGCTAGTGCCAAGCGGCTTCGGTGATACGTTGAGCGAGCAATGGTCCTGGGCTCTAGCTTGGGCGGCGGACATGTCGTATTGGTGGGCGCGCAACCACGAGAACTCCGCTTCCTCGCTATCGGAAGTGGGACTGACCCCGGTGGTCGCGTTACGCCGTGCACCGGCAGCCGGTGCCTCCTATTACGTGGAGGCCGGAATCGGTGTTCATCTGCTGTCCCATACGCGCATCGATGAGCGGCAACTGAGCACCGCGTTTCAGTTCGGGGAGCTGGTGGGTACCGGCGTGAACTTCGGCGACCGCGGGCAATACGGCGTCGGGATCCGCATACAGCACATCTCCAACGGCCGCATCAAGGAGCCGAACTGCGGCGTCACTTTTGGCGAGATGCGGTTTTCATACCGCTGGGATTAGGGGGTCGACCATGAACAGAAGTGGCTCTTTGCTCGACGAGTTGCGCAGCCAATACGAAGCCGTGCACGAACCGGCCGATGAGCGCGGCGACGTCGAGAGCTTTCAGGCCATCGATGTACGGCTGCGCAAGGCGTTTCGCTGGCTGGAACAGGCGATCACGTATCTCAACGGCCTGAAGCCGCCCATCGATCACCGGTTCGATCTTGGCTATGGCTATGTCTTCGACTCGCCTCGGTTCGCACGCGGCTCGGTAGGGCAGCACGAGCGCCGCATCGTCGGCTTTCCGGTGCTCGAAGAGCTCAACGTGTACTACGAAATCTCCGCGTCCAAGCCGCTGTCGATCGAGGTCCCGCCTGGATGGGTGTCCTTCGCCGAGAAGACCCTCGATGCCTTCGGGCTGGAGTACACCACCCGCCGTGAGACGGAACCTGACGGGACGTTGCGCAAGTGTATCTACTCGGTCCCGCCCGTGATTCCGGCGCGTGTTTCGTTTCGTGTCGATTATCAGACCGCTCTCGTGACCGTGCGCTTGGTCAACGTCGACCGTCTCGAGCGCGTGGCGCTGGAGTTCCCCAGCACGGCGATCGAGGAGCCTGTTCTCGAGGATCTCGTGCGGCTGATCCTCGGGCGGGATTCGGCGTTCCTCAAGCGCGCGCGACTTGCCGGCCTGCCCGGTCCGGCTTCGCGCTAGCCGGCTGCAGGTCGAATTCCGACGGAATGACGAGGTTTCCCTGACGACTCGGTGCCCCGGAGGCGTTAAGCTGGCCTGGACAACTAGGCGAAGACGAATGAAGCGATCGTTGTTTCCATTGATCCGGGTTGCGCTCGCTGTCGCAGCGACCAGCGGGCCGCTCTTGTATGCGGCTCCGCCAGCCGGCTTGGCGAACTCGTCTCCGACATCTCCGCAGGCGCCCGTCGTCATCGTGAGCTATCGCGACGCCGTTGCCCGCGCGGCCCCTTCCGTGGTGACCGTGCACTCGGCCCATACTGCAACCGGACTGCTCGCGATCAGCCCCAAGGCGCCGGGGAAGAGCCTTGCCTCGGGCGTCATCATCGATCGCGACGGCTATATCGTGACCAACTATCACGTCGTCGAGGACGCCTCCGAGCTCGCGATCGCGCTGGCGGACGGCACGTCGTATTCGACCCGCATCGTCGGCGCCGACCGCGACCTGGACATTGCGCTGCTCAAGGTGGAAGCGGAAGGACTGCCGCCCATCGCGGTGGCTGATATCGACGATGTAGCCGTTGGCGACGTCGTGCTGGCGGTCGGCAATCCTCTCGGTGTCGGCCAGACGGTGACGCAGGGCATCGTCGGCGCGATCGTGCGCAGGGGCGTGAGACCGGTCGACAACTACATTCAGACCGACGCGGCCATCAACCCCGGCAACTCCGGCGGTGCGCTGATCGACACGGCGGGACGCCTGGTGGGAATCAACGTCCTGATCCTGTCGCACAGCGGCGGTTCGGAGGGCATCGGCTTCGCCATACCGGTCGACCTCGTGCAAACGGTCGCCGCGAGCATCAAGGCGAAGGGGCGGGTCGCCCGATCGTGGCTCGGCCTGTCGGCGCGACTGCCTCAAGGACGCGAGGGTGCGGTCGTAGTGGCAGTGGACCGCGACGGGCCTGCTGATCGGGCCGGGGTCGTGGTCGGCGACTCGATCGTGCAGGTCGGTGAAAAGCACATACGGCATCCGCAAGACGTGATGAACATCACCATCGGCACGGAGCCGGGAACGCACGTCCCGATCGCGATCGTGCGGAACGGCAAGCAGGCAAGCCTGGACGTTCAGCTCGGACCGGTTCCCGCGCAGCAGGCGGGCCCGTGAGCTTCTCTGGATCGAGGCACGCCTCGTAGCGCGGGTTTCCTGTCGGATAGAGAGAGGACTTTGGAGATGACATCGCAAAGGATTGGCGTCGTCGGCGCCGGCACCATGGGCAGCGGGATCGCGCAGACCTGCGCTGTGGCGGGTGTCGCGGTCACGATGATCGACGTGGACGACGCCGCGCTCAGCCGCGGGCGCAACGCCGTTGCCTCGAGCCTCGACAGGCTCGTCAGGAAGTCGGCAATCGCCGCAGCGGACAGGGACGCCGCGCTCGCCCGCATCGACGCGACGACCGACTACGGCGCCCTCAGAACGTGCGATTTCATCATCGAGGCGGCGACCGAAAACGAAACGCTCAAAGTGAAAATCCTCAAGCAAGTCGACGATCTGGCGAAGCCGGAGGCGATTCTCGCGACCAACACCTCGTCGATCTCTATCACAAAGCTCGCCGCGGCGACAAAGCGCCCGGAGCGATTCATCGGCGTGCACTTCTTCAATCCGGTGCCCGTGATGGCCCTGGTGGAAGTGATCCGCGGGCTGCAGACCGACGAAGCGACGGTTCTGGCCGCCAGCGAGCTGGTCAAGCGTCTGCACAAGACGCCGATCGTGGTGAGGAATTCCCCGGGCTTCATCGTCAATCGGCTGCTGTGCCCCATGCTGAACGAGGCCGTGTTCGCGTACTCGGAAGGTCTCGCGAGCGCGCAGGAGATCGACGATGCGATGAAACTGGGTTGCAATCATCCCCTTGGCCCGCTGGCACTCGCCGATCTGATCGGCCTCGACGTGGTCCTCGCGGTGATGGAGGTCTTCTACCGCGATTTCAACGATCCCAAGTACCGCCCTGCCCCGCTCCTGAAGGAGATGGTCGCGGCCGGCTATCTCGGACGGAAGACAGGACGCGGGTTCCACGCGTATGGCTGATATCGATACTGATACGCTGGACCGCGAGACGGGATTCGGATGGGGCTGGTTCGTGGTCCTGGGCGCGATGCTCATCGTCCTTGGCGCGCTCGCCTTTCTCAATCTGCCGCCTGCGGGCACCGGCTCGGTGTTTGCCGTCGGCGTGTTCATGCTGATCGGAGCGTTCGTACAGCTCGGGACCACGCTTCTGGTCCCCCGCTGGAGAGGGATCGGCCTCCTGGTTCTGAGCGCGGTGTTCTACGGCGCGTCTGGCATTTTCGCGATCGCCAACCCAACCCTTGCTTCGATGCTGGTGGCGTTGCTGCTGGCTCTCACACTGCTCTTCTCGGGAATAGCGCGCGTCGTGTTGACTGCGGTCATGCCGTCATTGCCCGGGCGGGCTTGGGTAGCGGCATCGGGTTTTGTCAGCGTCGTCGCTGGACTCGCGTGCATCCACCTCTCGCTCGTCAGCACGATCTGGCTCCTCGGCATCGCGCTCGCCGTCGACCTGACTTTTCAGGGGGCAATGGCAGTGGCATTTGGACTCACTCTCAAGGCGAACGCGGTTTCCTCATCGATGACGGAACCATGAAAGCAAGCTTCCAATCGTCGCCTTGTAACGTGCCCGATACGGCAGGCAGCGCCAGTGCAGAAGCCTATGCGGGTGGCTTCCGCGCCCGCGCGGTGCTGCGCGATGGGACTGCGGTTTGCGTACGCGCGATCCGAGGCGAGGACAAGGAGCGCATGCGAGTTGCGTTCGACAGGCTATCTCCTCAAACGGTCTACAAGCGCTTCTTCCACCACCTGATGGATCTCACGCCGGGCGCTCTCCGCGAGGCGACCGAGCTCGATTTCCACGATCACGTTGGCCTGGCCTTGACGGTTGGGGAAGGAACTGGCGAGAAGCTCATCGCGCTCGGTGAGTTCGTCCGCGTCACTCGCGGGGCAGGCTGTGCTGAGGTGGCTTTCATCGTTGCCGACGAGTATCAGCATCGAGGCGCGGCGACGCTGCTTTTGCAGCATCTCGTTCAGGTCGCCCGGGGCCTGGGTCTTCGAGAGTTGCTCGCGGACGTTCTGGAGGACAACCGAGAGATGCTCGAGGTACTTGAGCATTCGAAACTGCCGCTGCGTCAGACGGCTGAGCACGGCATTCGCCGTGTCGTATTGAGCCTCGAGGCAGCGACGTGACAATCAGGAAATAGCCATGGCCGAAAAGACACTACCGCCGGAACGAACCCACGAAAAGTATCAGGGCCTGCTGGACTCCTGCCGGTTGCTGCCTCCAACACCCACCGCCGTGGCGCATCCCTGCGACCAAAGCTCGCTCGAAGGAGCGGTCGACGCGGCCCGCATGGGCCTCATCGCGCCCATTCTGGTCGGGCCGCGCGCGCGCATCGAAGCGGTAGCGAGCGAGTTTGCAATCGACATCTCGAATCTGCCGATCGTGGACGCCCCGTTCAGTCAGGCTTCTGCGGAGAAGGCGGTGGAGCTCGTGCACCAGGGCAAGGCCGAGGCGCTGATGAAGGGGAGCCTCCACACCGACGAGCTGATGGGTGCGGTGGTCAAGCGCGACACGGGCTTGCGCACCGCGCGACGCGTCAGTCACTGCTTTGTGATGGACGTGCCGACCTACCCGGAACCCTTGATCGTCACCGATGCGGCAGTGAATATCGCGCCGACCCTGGAGGAGAAAGTCGACATCGTCCAGAACGCGATCGATCTCGCGCATGCGCTCGGCGCCGGGGAGGTGCGCGTCGCGATACTCTCGGCGATGGAAACGGTCAATCCCAAGGTGCCCTCGACGATCGAGGCGGCCGCGCTGTGCAAGATGGCCGACCGCGGGCAGATCACCGGGGCGATCCTCGACGGACCGCTCGCGCTCGACAACGCGATCAGCCTGGAGTCGGTCAAGATCAAGAAGATCGATTCGCCCGTAGCGGGTCGGGCCAACGTGCTGGTGGTGCCCGATCTCGAGGCCGGCAACATGCTCGCGAAGAGCCTGTCCTTTCTCGCCAACGCCGACGCAGCCGGCATCGTGCTCGGCGCGCGCGTTCCGATCATTCTCACCAGCCGCGCCGACTCGGTCATGACCCGGCTCGCATCCTGCGCGGTCGCCGCCCTGATGGCCAAGGCGCGCCGGGAGGCAAGCACCAAAGCGGTAGCCTGAACATGACGGACGCAATCGCCGTCGTCAACGCGGGTTCCTCCAGCATCAAGTTCTCGCTGTTCGCCGCAGCCGACAGCGAGCTCGAACTCAAGGCCCGGGGGCAGATCGAAGGCATCTTTACGGCACCGCGCTTTGTCGCCAAGAACAGCGCCGGTGCGCTTCTCGCCGAAAGATCCTGGGGCGAAGGTGCCAAGCTCGGGCATGAGGGCGCGCTCGACCATCTCGTGGAATTCGTGCGCGGGGAATTTGGTCAGCTACGGCTCGCTGCCGTGGGCCATCGCGTCGTGCACGGGGGTACCGATTTTTCGCAGCCGGTGCGCGTCGATGCGGGGATTCTGTCGGCGCTCGAAAAGTACGTGCCCCTGGCGCCGTTGCACCAGCCGCACAACCTGTCGCCGATCAGGCTCCTGCTCAAGCGCCTGCCGGAGCTGGTCCAGGTGGCGTGCTTCGATACGGCTTTCCATCGTGCGCAGCCGCCGGTCGCACAGTTGTTCGCCTTGCCCAAGTGGCTTACCGAGCGCGGCGTTCGTCGCTACGGCTTCCACGGGCTGTCCTACGAGTACATCGCCCAAACGCTTCCGCAGTACGACACCAAGGCCGCGCGCGGCAAAGCCATTGTGCTGCACCTCGGCAACGGGGCGAGCATGTGCGCGATCGACGGCGGGCGGAGCGTCGCGAGCAGCATGGGCTTTACCGCTGTCGACGGGCTGCCCATGGGGACGCGCTGCGGCAACCTCGACCCCGGCGTCATGCTGTATCTGATGGACGAACTCAGGATGGACGCGCGCGCCATCGAGAAGCTCATCTACCAGCAGTCGGGTCTGCTGGGCGTATCGGGGATCTCGAGCGACATGCGCATGCTCGAAGCGAGCCGCGCGCCTGACGCAAAGCTCGCAATCGACCTCTTTGCATATCGCGTCGGCCGCGAGCTCGGGTCGCTCGCCGCGGCGCTAGGCGGAATCGACGCCATCGTGTTCACGGCAGGCATCGGCGAGAACAGCCGCTCGTTGCGCGAGCGCGTGTGCAGGGACGCTAGCTGGCTCGGCATCGAGCTCGATACGGCGGCGAACCAGGCAAACGGACCGAAAATCAGCACATCGGGCAGCCGCGTCGCCGCCTGGGTCATTCCCACCAACGAAGAGCTGATGATCGCACGCCACACGCAGGCGCTGCTTTCGCGCACTCTGCTCTGAGAGGAAGCGATGTCCGGCGAACTCCCGGCTGCCCCACTCAGAGGCTCGAAGGCGCTCGTGGTCGGAGTCGCCAACCAGCACTCCATCGCCTACGGTTGCGCGAAGGCGTTCCGCGAGCTCGGCGCCGACCTCGCGCTCACCTACGTCAACGAGAAGACGAAGACTTACGTCGAGCCGCTCGCCAGAGAGCTCGGGGCGCCGATCTTCATGCCGCTCGACGTCGCCACACCGGGCATGCTGGAAAGCGTCTTCGGGCGGATTACCGAGGAATGGGGCAGGCTGGACATCGTCGTGCACTCGATCGCCTTTGCCCCGAAGGCCGACCTGCAGGGAGGTCTGCTCGACTGCTCCGCGGAAGGCTTCAAGATCGCGATGGATGTGTCCTGCCATTCGTTCGTACGCATGGCTCGACTGGCGGTGCCGCTCATGCAGGATGGCGGAACGATGTTCGCGATGAGCTATTACGGTGCCAACAAGGTTGTGCCGAACTACAACGTGATGGGACCGGTGAAGGCGGCGCTCGAGGCCTCGTGCCGCTACCTCGCCTACGAGCTGGGCGGTAGGGGCATCCGCGTGCACGCGATCTCGCCCGGGCCGCTCAAGACCCGCGCTGCTTCGAGCCTCAAGGGCTTCGATCTTCTGCTCAACGAAGCGGCGCAGCGGGCCCCCATCGGAGAGCTGGCCGACATCATGGACGTGGGTTTCGCCTGTGCTTACCTCGCAACGCCGTACGCGCGGCGGATATCCGGCGAGACGATGTATGTCGATGGCGGCGTGAACATCATGGCGTAAGCGTTTCCTCTTCGGACACTGGTAGAACGCCAATCGCCAACCGAACCGGATATCAAGCCGCACCAACCCACAAGGGTTCCGACGGTGCATCTCGGTGAAGCAGTCGTGCCCGCAATTTCAGCCTCAACCCGTGCGCGTAGCGCACTTCCTCCAGCGTCGCGAATAACGGCCGCTGGAGCCCTGCACCCGTCTCGCACCGTGACGCGTTGAGCTGTCGAAGAGGCGACTCGACAGCAGACTTGCCCGCGTGCGCATTACCGTCGTGGCGTCGCGCACGCGGCCACGCTTCCGATGAGCTATTGAACGAAGGCTGGCCGGCAAAGTCGATCCCGGGGATCGGCGCCAGGCCGGGCAGTGGCGTACTGCTCGAGATCGCGGTCGTGAGCGCAATGAAGCGATACCCGCGCCGCGACACCGTTTCGATGAACCGCGGCTCACGAGGATGGTCGTCAAGCACGGTCCGCAGGTCGCTGATGGCGGTCTTCAGGACCGACTCGCTTACGAACTGGTGGCCCCACACCTCATCAAGCAGCGTGTTCTTGCTCAGCAGCGAGCCGGGGCGTCGCACGAGCGCACAGAGCAGGCTGAACGGCTTTGGCGCGAGGCTGAGCGCCGTTCCATCGCGGATCAAGCGTGCATTCGCCTCGTCGAGCTCGAATGCGTCGAAGCGAACGCGTACCGGATTCGGGAAGGGTCGCTGTGCGTTCTTTCCGGACGTAGCTGCTCTATGCACGCTCATCGGAACGACATTGCCGGTATTCATCGAGGGCCTCGCGATCAGGGTTTGCTGTGATCGCACTATGGTGCCAACGTCAAGTTGTGCACGAGCCCACTTCAGTGCCAATTTGCGGCTCGATCGGTGCTTTGTGGGACTAACGAAGTGCCAGTCGCGCCCCCTCGAAAGCGCCTCGCGAGACCCTCAGACGGGGGGTGGCGCGGGTCCCTTCCTGCGGGCTCTGCCTGGGCCGGCGGGGATTTCGACGCGTCTCCAGCCGAACAGGCGCGCATCGACGGACCAGGCGCCCGGACCGAGCAGGGCGAGCGCCGCAGCGATTGTCGCAAGAAGGGCGTAGAACCCCGCGTCCGCGGGGGCGATGAAAGCGTGCAACGCCGCGTCGATCGTTGCCAATGCGCAGAGGATCGGCGTCCACAGGCCCACGATCAGGAGCGCGCCCACGGTGCTGCATACGACGTGGAACGCGATCCAGCCGGAGGTCGGGCCCTCGACCAGCGCAGCGACGCCATGAAACAGCAGCGCGCCGCCTGCGACCAGGCGCATGAGCAGAAGCCCGGCGCCCGGGGCGCCATCGGCGAACGTCGAAAAGAGTCTTCGCACGCACCGAGTCTAGGGACGACCCGGCGACGCCGAAACCCTAGAAAGAGCGCGGCGCTTCCCCCCTTTCGGGTTTGGCCGGCGCCGATGGAGGGCTGGCTGGAAAGCCTGGTTAGAACTGGATGATCCCGCGCTTGAGTCCGATCATCGCGGCATGCGTGCGATCCTTCGCGTCGAGCTTCGACAGGATGTTTCGTACCTGGCCCTTCACCGTCTCTTCGCTGATCGCGAGCGCCCTGGCGATCTCTTTGTTCGCGTTGCCCTGCGCGATCAGCCGCAGGACGCGTATCTCCGCCGGCGTGAGCGCGTCGTCCGTCGCATGCTCCGCCAGTTCGAAAGACACTTCCGAGGAGAGCGCCTTGCGCCCGGCGTGCACGGCGCGGATCGTGTCGAGCAGCTCCTTGTGCAATGCGTTCTTCAGAAGGTAGCCGCGAGCGCCAGCCTGCATCGCGCGCAGCGCCTGTGCGTCGCCGGCATAGGTAGTGAGCACGATGATGCGCGCGTCAGGAAACTCGTTTCGGATCGCGCCGATCGCGTCGAGTCCGCCCATCTCGGGCATCTGCAGATCCATGAGCGTGACGTCCGGACGGTGCGCGCGGAACTGCGCGATCGCTTCACGTCCGTTCGCCGCTTCTGCCACGAGAGCCATGTCCGGCTCCGCGGCGAGCAGCCCGGCAATGCCCTGTCGCACGATGGGGTGATCGTCGACACAGAGAATCCGGATGCGTTGGGGATCGCCACTCATGAGTTGCCGGTGTCGCTCCGCCCGAAGGCCTTCCCGGCAAGCCAAGACCGGTCCGGTGAAGGGCTGCTGTATGCGCGCGGCCCGGCAATACTTAATTCCACCTCGGTTCCCGCATCGAGCCCGCTCCAGACCGTGAGCTTCCCGCCTGCCAGCTTCGCGCGCTCCCGCATTCCGCGCAACCCGAAATGCCCTTCCGGTCCCTCCGCGCGCAACACCTCCGGATCGATCCCCTTGCCGTCGTCGCGAACCCGCACCCGAAGCTGCCGCTCGTCGTAGCGAAGCTCGACTTCGATCTGCTTGGCAGCGGCATGGCGGAACGCGTTGCGCAGTGCCTCGCCGACGATGCGGAAGACCTCGTCGCGCACGATCGGATGCAGAGCCCGCGGCGTACCTTGCACCTCGATCCGCAAGCCGGCCTCGGCGGAGTTCTCCTTCACCAGTTCTTCGCCGAGCGCACGAATCGAATCGGACAGATCGTTCATCTCGATCGCCGAGGTCCGCAGTCCCTCTACCGCGTCGCGGCCCTCCGTAATCGCCTCGGCCGCTTGGTCGATGGCGCTCGCGAGGACCTGCTTCGATTCGGCCGGACGATGCGGCAGAAGGTTGAACGCGGTCTGGAACCGCAACAGCAGCCCGTGAAAGCTCTGCAGCAACGTATCGTGCAGGTCGCGCGCGATGCGCGTGCGCTCGGCGACACGTGCGTCCAGCGTCATCTCGAACTGACGACGCAACCGGCGGATGCGCTGTTGGTAGCCCGCCCACGCCAGAAGCAAGAGCAGCATGGCGCAGAGAGCGCGGAACCAATTCGTTTGGTAGTACGCCGGAGCGATGGTGAATTCCAGCGTGGTGGGGGTTTGGTTCCAGACGCCGTCGCTATTCGCGGCGATCGCTCGAAACGTGTAGTTGCCGGGAGGCAAGTCGGTGTAGAACGCCTGCCGGCGCGCGCCCGCTTCATGCCAGTCGCTGTCATAGGAGTCGAGCCGGTAGCGGAACCTTGCTTTCTGTGGAGCCGCAAAGGTCGGGGAGGTGTAATCGATCTGCAGGTCGCGCGGTCGAGGTGCGAGTGCAAGATTCTCGGTCGCTGCGAGTTCCCTTCGATCGACGGTTACGGATTCGATGTACACGGCGGCCGCCGGCGCTTTCCGAGACAACGCCGACGGGTCCACCATCTGCACGACTTGTCCGTTCGCAAACCAGACCCGTCCATCGGCGGAGTAGGCTGCCGAGTTGAAATACGCCGCATTCGGCTGGGCTCCGTCCAACCGGTCATAGAGTCGTGTCTGCACGACCGCTCCCGGATCGGACCACCATCGCTGCAGCTCGGAGTCCGCCAGCTCCACGACGCCGCAATCCGTATAGAGCCACCAGCGTTTCTCCTTGTCCTCGACAAAAGAATAGAGCGCACTGCATGGCAGCCCATTTTCAGTCGTCATGCGCTGCACTTTGCCCATACGCAACCCGACGAGCCCCTCTTCGGAGGCCGCAAGCACGGAGTCATCTGCGGTGGCGACAATCCGGCGGATGAAAGGAGCGCCCTTCAGGTTCAGCGCGAACTTCTCCACGGCCCC